>CAIKCI010000017.1 GCA_903825895.1 uncultured Actinomycetes bacterium | reverse complement strand
GGATACAGCAACCCTATCAATTCAAATGAATTCGGACCGATCCAGAAAAGTTAGGCACGAATTGACGCATTTTGGTTCTTTGAGAGAACTTCTTGGTTGATGAGTACTCCCAACGGGATTTGAACCCGTGTCGCCGCCGTGAAAGGGCGGTGTCCTAGGCCGCTAGACGATGGGAGCGTAGGAACCTCTTACGCTATCGCTTCTTTGGGCGTCAGAAAAACGCCTCAGGCAACAACGGAGGTCAGCGTGGAATCAGCTGACTTCTTCGTGGTAACCCAAGGTTCTTTGTCACGAGCGATCTGGGCTAGCTGGAAAGCGACAACGCCCATGGTGAGCGAGATTGCACCGAGAACATGGATCTCGACAAGCCAGCCGGGAAGGTGTGTGACGAATTGGATAAGGCCAATAAGTCCCTGCGCCGTCCCAACCACAAAGAGACGCCTTGAGGCTCCTCTGAGTCGAGCCGGACCGTTGGTGCTTTCCAGAGCTACGAAGGTGACCAGAGCGATTGAGATAAACACCACTGCAGTTGTTGAATGGAACCAAGCCATATCTTTCAATGCAACCGGGATTCTTTTCGCCACAAGTTGCCCCTGACTCCCTCCAGCGTGCGGACCGGTGCCGGTTGTCGCTGTACCGGCAGCAATAACGAAACAAAACACACCGACCAAGAGCCAGGAGATTTTTCTTGTTAATTGACTCGCAACATCTGCGCGGGCCCCGAGCGAATAGTCGTAGCGCGAACGATGAAAAAGAATCATGCCAACGGCAACCATGCCAAGTGAGAGCCACAAGTGCACCATGACGAGATAAGGATTGAGTTTTGTATACACCACGATGCCGCCGAGGACGGCATCGCCGACGACGCCTACAACGAGAAGCCAACTCAAGAGAATTAGGTCGCGACGCTTGGGCGAGCGGAAGTGGGCCATGACAACGGTGATTCCAATAACGACACAGATACCAATCGTGATCATTCGATTGGAGAACTCGATGATGGGGTGAATGGTGTTAGCGGGCGTCAGTTGATGCTGATAACACGAAGGCCAGTCAGGGCAGCCGAGCCCAGATCCCGTGAGACGCACGGCGGCACCACTCAAGATAATGAGACCTAACGCGAAGGTGGTGATCATGACCATCGTTGAAAAATGGCTCGGGGCAACGCGAAAGCGCTGTTTTTGATCTTGCGGACGCGATTCGCTCACAACTGAAACCCTACCGGCCCAGGGCGCCGAACCCTTTCGCCATCGCTGCGATCTCGCACCCTCTAGGATTACAGCCATGGTCACGGACATCCACCAGAGCCAGTCCCACTCTTGGAGGCAGACCCTGGGTGGCTATATCGCATTGATGAAGCTGCGGGTCGTCGAACTGCTGTTGGTGACGACCGTACCGACCATGATCGTGGCCAAAAATGGGTGGCCATCGATCTGGTTAGTGTTAGCCACGCTTCTTGGGGGGACGTTGGCAGCTGGAGGGGCGAACGCCATCAATATGGTGATTGACCGTGACATTGACGCAGTCATGGAACGAACCAAACTGCGTCCGTTGGTCACAGGGATCATGACGCCCCGGGCTGCGTTGGTCTTTGCCCTTGGTCTTGAGTTCTTAGCCTTTGGAGAACTTTGGTGGCTGGTGAACTTTCTTTCAGCGGTGTTGGCTATTTCGGCGACACTCTTCTATGTTTTCGTCTACACCATTTGGCTGAAGCGCCGATCGAGTCAAAACATCGTGATCGGCGGTGCTGCGGGAGCTGTTCCTGTTTTGGTTGGATGGGCCGCGGTCACGAACTCGCTGGCGTGGCCACCAATTGTGCTCTTTATTGTGATCTTTATCTGGACACCGCCGCACTTTTGGGCGTTAGCCGTGCGTTATCGAGACGACTATGAAGCGGCTGACGTTCCGATGCTCCCCGTCGTTGCATCGATGGAGCGGACCACATTAGAGATGTTGATCTACACCGTTGTGCTCGCTGCAGCGGCCATGTTGTTTGGAGCGGTTGCGCATTTGGGTCTTCTCTATGCGATCTCGTCGTTAGTTCTGAATATTGGATTTATTTATATGTGCGCAAAGCTTTATGTGAAAGCCCGCCACGATCAAGCAGGCGGGCCCGAAGCGATGAAGGTGTTCCACTTCTCAATTACCTACCTCACCTTGTTGTTTGTGGCGATGGCGGCCGATGTCTTCCTTAGAGAACTCATCAATAAACACTGAGCCGGCAGCGGTGCCGGCCAGGGTGTCTGCTCGTCGTCCGCTCCTCATTGCTCTGCTCATTGGGCTCCTTGTTGTTGTCATTGGCGTGATTTCACTGTTGATTCGCCATCAGCCCAGTTCGCAGAATGCATCGCCGTTGGCCACTACGACGGCACAAGTGGGCAAACCCGTACCGACCTTTCGTCTGCCGAATCTCACGGGAGTGGGAACAGTCGGCGTCGCGGAGAATGGGGGCGGCATGGGGAAGGCTGCGGTCCTGGTGTTTTTTGCGAGTTGGTGTGGACCATGTCAACAAGAGATGCCGGCACTCGCCGCAGCCGTGAGTAACGGTGCGGCGGGCACCGCCGCAGTGATTGGCATCGATGGTGCTGACGGACAAGCTGCTGCTCAAGCGTTTGTCAAAAAAGACAATGTGACCTTTCCCGTGGGGGTAGACAGTGTCTATGCCGTGACGAGTGGAGAGTTCGGTTTTGCTGGACTACCCGAGACCGTCTTTGTCAACGGGAAAGGGATCATCACGGAGATTCATTTTGGGGCCACCACGCCGGCGCTGCTTCGCCAGGGTGTCCGCGCCATGGGAGCGCAGTAGCCCTTCAAAAGGAGATCGTTAGTCGCCGAGGAAGCGAAACGACATGCCGGCAATCAACGGGGTGATGACCCCCCAGATGACCAGCACAATCCAACATCCGCTGTAGGTTCCGGTCGTGGCGATGGCGTCGCGTACCGCACTCGAAAGTGCTGCTGCGGGGAGTATCTCAGCAAACACCCGCAGCGCTTTTGGGAGCACCGACAAGGGGACGACCATGCCGCCCAACAACAACAAGACGAGATAGAGGCCATTGGCCGCAGCCAGGTTGACTTCAGCACGCAAGCGTCCGGCCATGGCCAAGCCGATTCCACCAAAGGCAAGAGAGCCAACAATACAGGCCACCGCTGCGGCGATTCCGCCGAGCACGCCGCCAGAAGGCTTCCACCCCAGCGCAAAGCCAACGCCAACGATGACGATTGCTTGAAGAACTTCGATCACCATGACGGCAACGATCTTGGCAGCCAAGAGACGGCCACGGCCCAACGGGGTTGCCCCAAGGCGTTTTAAGACGCCGTAACCCCGCTCGAATCCGGTGGCGATACCAAGGGACACCATCGACGTCGACATGATGGCCAGAGCCAAAACACCTGGCGTGACGACATTTACCGGATGAGCGGTCTCAGATCCCGTGATTTTGATTTCGGAGAAAAAAACCAAGAGCAAGAGGGGAATGCCGATGGTCAACAATAAGGTTTCTCCTCGTCGCAAGGTCATCGAGACTTCGGCTCGGCACTGTGCGATCAGTGCCCTCATCGTCGTCGCCTTCGTCGCGGCGTGCTTGGCGGGTCGCTCGTGACTTCGTGGGCACGTTCTCCCACAATGGCGACATAGGTATCTTCCAAGCTGGCCCCACTGCGCAGTGCGCCGAGCGTGGCGCCTTGGCCAGCAAGCCACGTTCCCAATGAGGCCACGAGTTCAGGGGAAGCCTCGCCGTCGATTCGGTAGCGACCAGGAAGCTCTTCGCGCACTGCCACGCTCAACGCTGCACTGAGTGAATCGAGGTTAAGTGCAGCACTCGCTTCAAAGAAGACCCCGTCACCCGTCAGTTCGCTCAGCGATCCCATTCGCGCCAAGGTCCCGTCATGAACAATGGCCACACGATCGGCAACTGCTTCAGCTTCGGCCATTTCGTGGGTTGTCAAAAGCACGGTGACTCCATCGGCTGCTTGTTGTTGAATGAGCGACCGAATGGCGTGGCGGCCATGAAGATCCACGCCGGCTGTGGGTTCATCAAGGAAGAGAACCGAGGGCCGACCAATCAAGGCCAAGGCAAATGAGACGCGCTGCTGTTCGCCTCCCGAAAGTCGCTTCCAAGGAGTGGATGCAACAGCAGTCAGTCCAAGGACCTCAAGGAGTTCCTTGGGGTCTCGTGGTGTCGGATAGTACGCGGCAAACAGCGCCAGGACTTGGGTGGGGGTCATGACGGGATAGACGCCACCTTGTTGGAGCATGACGCCGAGAGAGCCAGAGAGTTCACGTCGCTGTGCCACCGGGTCGAGTCCGAGGACTCGCACCGTTCCGGCCGTCGGGGATCGATAGCCCTCGAGCGTTTCGACCGTACTGGTCTTCCCAGCGCCATTCGGACCCAAGAGTGCCACGACCTCTCCTTTGGCTACGGAAAAGGAAAGACGGTCGACGGCAAGGACCTCGCCATGGCGGATTACAAGATTGTCAACGCTGAGGGCCATCTCCACACCCCTAACGCTACAGTCGTTGGGCCGGGTGCTACTACCCTTAGAAGGAGTGATCGATCTCCATCTTCTCCGTGCCGACCCCTCTGAGGTCACTCGGGCGCTGGCCCGTCGTGGCGTTGATGCGAACCTTATTGAGGACATTGTCGAGTTGGACGTTGTTCATCGCTCGCTTTTGCAGCGTCAAGAGACGCTTCGAGCAGAAGTAAAAGCCATCTCCAAGGAGGTCGGCGCTGCCAAAAAAGCAGGGGATGAAACCGCTGCTGCAGCATTGGCTGAGCAGAGTCGCCGACTCGGAGCTGAAGAGCGTGAGGCGGCCCATGAAGCAGAGTTGGCGGGCGTCGCATTACGCAATGAACTCTTAGTCCTTCCGAACATTCCTTCATCGGAGACTCCTGATGGCCTCGGCGAAGCCGACAACGTCGAATGCTCTCGGTGGTGGCCAGGGAGCGAGTCTGGAGCCCCCGAACCACGCTACGAAGAGTTCCAACGAGTTCCTCACTGGGAGATCGGGGAACAACTGGGTCTTTTGGACTTAGAGAGAGCGGCAAAACTTTCTGGCTCGATGTTTCCTCTTTTCCGAGCTCAAGGATCACAACTTCTCCGAGCGCTTGGAAGTTATGCCCTCCAACAACACAGTGATGCCTACGAAGAGATCCGACCTCCGACCTTGGTGCTCACCGAGACCTTAATGTCAACGGGACATCTGCCGAAGTTCTCTGATGAGGCCTACGCCCTCGAGCGCGATGGTCTTTGGGCGATTCCGACTGCTGAAGTACCGCTGACCTCCATGCACAAAGACGAGATTCTCAAAGAAGACGAACTCCCGCGACGTTTTACCGCACAAACAGCGTGTTTTCGTCGAGAAGCGGGGGCAGCAGGACGAGACACACGCGGGCTGTTACGACTTCACGAGTTCGACAAAGTCGAACTCTTCGCCTACGTCACTCCTGACCAAGCGCACGAGGCCCACATGGACATTCTGCGACGTGCCGAACAGCTCCTTCAAGATTTTGGGCTTTACTATCGGGTGCTTGACCTTTGTTGTGGGGATCTCGGTGGTTCGTCTGCTCGGACATTCGACTTGGAGGTCTACGCGCCGGGTTGTGATCAGTGGCTCGAAGTATCGTCAATCTCTTGGTTCGCTGACTATCAAGCCCGTCGAGCAAATGTGCGATTTCGCCCGGCTGACGGTGGAAGTATTCAGTTTGTCCACACGGTCAATGGTTCAGCATTGGCGTGGGCAAGGATCTGGGCGGCCATCGTAGAAAACGGCCGTCAAGCCGATGGTTCCGTGGTGCTTCCGGATGTCTTGAGCCCTTATCTCAATGACACCGTCATCCCGGTTCGTTAAAGTTTGGCTCCATCGAAGCGATATCCCACTCCACGAATGGTGGTGATTAATTGTGGTTCTTTTGGACTTTCTTCGATCAGTCCGCGCAGCCGTTTGATGTGGACGTCAAGGGTTTTCGTATCTCCCACGTAGTCACTGCCCCAGACTCGATCGATTAACACGTCACGCGTCAAGACTCGTCCAGCATTCTCCATGAGGAGGCGCAGGAGTTCAAACTCCTTGCGTCGCAAGTGGACTTCATCCCCCGCCACAAACGCCCGTCGTGTATCTGGTTCTAAGCGAATGCCACCAAGTTCGCTCACGTCCTCATCGAGCGTGACGACCGTCGCGTCATCTTCACCTGGGATTCGGCGCAGCACGGCGCGCATACGAGCGACGAGTTCGCGCATGCGATAGGGCTTCGTTACGTAGTCGTCAGCGCCAACTTCCAAGGAAACAACCGTGTCGATCTCTTCACCTTTCGCTGTCACCATGATGATGGGTACTTGCGACGTGGTTCGAATATATCGGCAGACGTCAAGGCCAGAAATCTTCGGCAGCATCATGTCAAGAAGGATGAGGTCTGGTTTCACTTCTTCAAATCGGTCAATCGCTTCGGCGCCATCAACGGCGACGGTGACCTCGAAGCCTTCCCGAGTAAGTCCAACGGTGAGCGCTTCGATAAATGACTCTTCGTCTTCCACCAAAAGGACCTTGATCGGTTGATCATTTCGCTCGGTCTTGCTCACCTTATTTTTTGACTTCGGCATTAGTGTTCCTCAAGGATGGGCAGAACCAGAGTGAAGGTCGATCCTTCACCTTCGCGCGATTCGACTTCGACGGCTCCGCCGTGGTTTTGAGCAACGTGGCGAACAATGGCGAGACCTAAGCCCGTCCCGCCGGTGTCTCGGCTTCGACCACGGTCGACTCGATAGAAGCGCTCAAAAATCCTCTCGAGATCTTTTGCCGGGATACCAATTCCCTTGTCGGCCACCGAGATCCGCACCGTCTTCCCCCTTACGACGTGACCAGTGGTGTCACTTGAGGTCCAGCCAGCCTGTGGTGAGTGGAGGGAGGGAGAAGCAAGGGTGGTCTCGGTCGACATCGGCGACGCAGGTGGAGTCTCGAGTTGTGGTTCGGCCAGAGAAGTAGTGATGGTGATGGTGGTGTTTTCTTCTGAGTACGTCATGGCATTTTCTAAGAGTGCGTGAAGTGCCGAGACGAGTTGACGAGAATCTCCACGAACGGTTGGTGAAGTCTCGGAGTCAACGACGTGAATTGAAATATTCTGTTGATCCGCTGAGGATCGCACTCGATCGCTGGCTTCGAAGACGGCCAAGTTCACGGGAACGAGATCTTGGGGAGACGTGAGCTCGGATTCAAGGCGAGAAAGGTCAAGGAGATCATCGATGATACGACTGACGCGGAACGCTTCACTGTGGATGCGGTCTGCGAGACGCTTTGCCACGTCCCGATCTTTCTCGACGAGCAGTGTTTCCGAGAGAAGTCCCATAGCCCCCATTGGCGTTTTGAGTTCGTGTGAGACGTTGGCGATGAAGTCGCGGCGCACCTCGTCAAGTCGTTTGCGCTCAGAGATGTCTTCGATGACGGCGATAACCCCGAGCGGACGGCGCCCATCATCAATTTGTGTAGCACTCACTCCAAGAGTTCGCCGCGGTGGGCCATAGAGATCAAGGACGCGCTCAGCAGATCCCATCTCCCAACCTTCGGCCAAAAGTTCCGTCACTGCCTGCGCCGCTAAGACATCGCCTTGACGGCTGGCCATCATCGATGACGCCAATTCGTTGCGATAAAGCACGGTTCCACTTTCGTCACAAAGGACGAGTCCTATCGGGAGTGTGTCTAAGGAACGACGAAGGCGAATAGCGTCGGCACTTGATTCGGTGACTGCCTCGGTTGCTGCGCCGGTGACTTGTTCGAGGTAGCTCAGCGCACCTTCGATTGAACTTTCATCTACAGGTGGACCAATACCTAAGCGGCTCCCTAAGGCAATCAACCGTTGGGCAAGAGCCCGTCGTCCCAGTCGTCGCCCAATGATGGAACCGATGATGATGCCAAGAAGGAGGCCGGCGAGGGCGATCAGAATCCAGATTGATGAAGGTAGAGATTTTGAGGCCGCCAGGAGAATTCCGCTCACCCCTAGAGCATGGCAGACCTGGAGGGCCTCTTGCATCCCCCCCCTTGAGATTCCCGAGACCGTTGTGGCGTGTCTTGCCACAACGGCAGGAACTGAAAAAAGTAGGGAGACGAGTCAGATGAGTAGCAGTTTTCTCGGTGTCGTTCGATGGGCAGGCGTGGTACTTAACCCGACGCCGACCGCTCTTCCTGGGAGTGGAACCCTCCAGAATATGGCGAATG
Source organism: uncultured Actinomycetes bacterium (assembly GCA_903825895.1). Classification (GTDB taxonomy): domain Bacteria; phylum Actinomycetota; class Acidimicrobiia; order Acidimicrobiales; family RAAP-2; genus CAIUMH01. Next base: position 72,017 of record CAIKCI010000017.1, on the reverse strand, counting down.
GGCTTGCTGGATGGGGCCTCATCTTGGCGCTGGTGGCCGTCGTGCTTGGTGCGGTCACGTGGGCACTGGGCTCACATTCGCAAAATGTGCACCACGCAATGAACGGTCGCAGAGCAGTTCTCGTTGCTGGGGGAGCCGCTCTCCTGATTGGGGCTGCTCCAATCCTGATCAACTTTTTCTTCCAAGCGGGCACAGGCCTTCACTAGTGACCGTCTTGCAAGCAGCCACGTCGAACTGTGCCGGATCAGGTCTCATCGACCCAATCTGCCAGGGCGTCACAAGCCTGGGGTCATCGATCGTTAGTAGTTCGACGACGTCAATCTTTGATGCATTGTCTTCCTGGGTGGGTGCAGGATCGACATGGTTATTGAAGCAGGTCGGGTCAGCGATGAACTCAACAACATCGATATCGCTGAATGCCCCCTGGTTTTCGGCGCGCTATCACGCAGCGGAAGCCCTTCTGGGGGTCATTGCGCTGCCCCTTCTTTTGGCGGTAGCCATACAAGCCATTGTCCAGCAACGGCCGGGATTGCTCTTGCGAGCAGCGGTCGTGCAACTGCCACTCGCCATGGTGCTTGCCGGTGCTGCCGTCGAATTGACCACGATGGCGCTCCAAATTAGTGACGATCTCTCTGCAGCGCTTTGTGCGACGTCACCCGGATCGATTCAAGATTTGATGACATCGATAGCGTCGAGTATCCAATCAGCAGATGCGGCAACGGGATCGACGATTCCAGCCTTCATCGGTCTCCTTGGCGCGCTTGTTCTTTCCGTTGCCGCGCTGACCCTTTGGATTGAATTAATTATTCGAGCAGCTGCAATCTATGTATCGGTCGCGTTTCTCCCGCTCGTGCTGATCTCGTTGATTTGGCCATCACTCGCGTCGTGGAGCCGACGTCTCATTGAGACGCTGGCTGCACTCATTCTTTCGAAGATGGTGGTCATGGTTGTTTTGGTCATGGCCGTTGGTGCTCTTGGGGATCAGCACCAGCAGGGTTTTGCCACAATCGTAACGGGAATCGGACTCTTGCTCCTGGCTGCATTCGCGCCATTCTCTCTTCTTCGCCTCCTCCCTCTTTTTGAATCCTCTTCGATGATGGCGCTTGAAGGCCTGAGAAACCGCGCAACGTCATCAGTGCTCCATGGGATGCCCCGCCAAGCGGTTCAAGTAGCGATGGGACTTCCGGTGTGGTCAGGATCTGCCGAATCGAGTTTCTCTCTTCTCGCTGCTCACAATCCGCTTCGTGATGCGTCCACAACAGTGGGTGTTCATCGAGATGAAGACCCCATGACATCAAGCGCCGTCAACAACGCAAGGTCTCGACCTCCTTCTCCGACTCGTATGGCACAAAATAATCAGACCCCAGGGCACGAAGACGTCAAGGGCCCTCCTGCATCAACAACCAACATCCGCCTACGGCCAACGTCACTCATCCTCGAACACGATGATCTTGGCCCGCTCATCCGTCCTCGGCCAGGAGAAGGGGACTGAAATGGAGGGAGAGAGAACGTATCTTTTAGGTCCCCGGGAACGAAGCGGGCTCATCGCCGGCTGGCGGGTTGGCCAAGTGGCGATGATAGGCAGTGGGTGCGGAGCTGGGCTGATCTGTGTCGCCGTCTCATCGAGGGCGCCCGGTTTCTTGATGGCGTTGTTGTTTGTCGTGAGCGGTGGTGCGCTGGGAACACTTCCGATTCGGGGCAGAAGTGTTGATGAGTGGATCCCGCCGCTCTTGGCGTACGCCCGAATACACGGGACATCCTCCCAGGATCTTTTCCGAGTTACTCCTGGAGTGACCCTCGGCTACCCAGAGGAGATTGGCCTCATCGAAGATAACGCTGGAACCTTCAGCGTGGTGCTGTTTGTTGAAAGTTCGGGTATCGCCCTCTTGACGGGCCAGGCAAAAGATGCCCGGATCGACGGTTTCATTACGGCACTTTCTTCGCTGGCACGGGAGCGGCCGGTCATAGATTGTGTGAGTTGGTCGATGTGGACGACAGCGAGTGAACCAGGAGAGCGTTATCGGGATTTACGAAAACGGTCAGAAAATGCAACACAGGAAAGCTCACAGTCCTATCGTGATTTTCTCGAAGAAGTCGGAAGGGTTGGTGTCTCCCGACACGTTGCAATCACGCTTCGCATGTCCTCGAAACGGATTCAAGATTCGTCGGTGAGTTTGGTCGATGAAGCTCACGCGCTCAGTCGTGCGTTGCGAGAGTCGGGTCACCCCTCAGTGAGCATTGCGTCAGCATCGGAGATTATTGATCTCTTCGATCACCACCCTGGTTGTAGGAGCCATCGGGGGGATGCTTCAACACAGATCTCGTTCGAGGGAACTTCTCACTTTACGATGCTCGAGTGTGACAACAAGTTGGTGAACTCATGGTGGATCATGGAGTGGCCAAAATTCGAAGTCACTGCTGAATTCTTGGCTCCTCTCGTGTTGGGGGACACAAGTCGGACCATCAGCGTGGTCGTTGAACTCGTGCCTCCGAGTGTTGCGCTTCGCAGAGCGCAAAGTGCCAAGACAAGTGGAGTCGCTGATCAGGAGCTGCGTCGACGGGGCGGGTTCCTGCTTGATCGCCGACGAGAACGGGAATCAGGTCACCTCGAAAATCGAGAAGCGGAACTTATTGATGGACATGGTTCGTTACGAATTGTTGGATACGTTGCGGTAACGGCGGACGATGATGCATCTCTTCAATCGAAGATTTCAGAGACTGAACTCGCTGGCGCACAAGCGCATCTTGGTCTTCTACGTCTCAACGGAGACCATCTTCGCGGCTATCTCGCCACATTGCCGTTGGCGCGAGGCTTGCCATGAAATGGCGCGATTCGATGGCGCCCGCTGGCGTGTGTGCTCATGAAACGACGACACGACACGCAGGAGCGATCTATCCCTTCCTGTTTGAGACAGGCCGACGCATACCCGGGGTGGTTGTTGGCGTCGAACTTTCAGGCGGAACCTTTTCTTTTGACCCCTTTACGCTGTATGCATCTGGAGTGTTGTCGAATCCCAACATGGTGGTCTTCGGCCAAATTGGCCGCGGGAAGAGCTCATTTGTCAAAACAATGATTTACCGACAACTGACGTTTGGACGCGGCGCCTATGTGATTGATCCCAAGGGCGAATACAGCGCCCTTGGTCATGCTTGTGGAGTGACGCCACTGGCACTTCGGCCCGGTGGACCGTTGAGGTTAAACCCATTAGATCTTGTTGGAGATGACATCCATGAGGGAGCGGTTCGTCGGCTTCAGCTATTGGAATCCTTAGTGTCATCGAGTTTGGGACGAGATTTGTTCTCCCGTGAGCGGTCTGCATTGGAACTTGCACTTCATGACGTCCAACAGAGTACGAATACAGCGACATTACCCCTGGTAAGCAATGCTCTTCTTCAGCCATCCGCCGAAAGCGCGCGATCTATTTACTCCTCGCAAGAGCAACTGTGCGATGACGGGCGAGAAGTAGGTCTTGAGCTGCGGCGTCTTGTAACAGGGGATTTAAAAGGTCTTTTCGATGCCGAAACGTCATCGTCGCTTGATCTTGATCAACGCTTAGTCATTCTTGATCTTTCAGCGCTGTACGGATCAGAAGCCCTCGGACTATTCATGGTGTGCGCCACGGCTTGGGTTCAACAGCTTCTTCAGCGTCAACGTAATGCCGGGAGGCAATCTCTTCTCGTTGTCGACGAGGCATGGGCGATCTTGAACGATGTGGCAGTGGCACGCTGGCTTCAATCCTCTTGGAAGTTAGCGCGAGCGTGGGGGGTTTCAAATATTGCTGTCCTGCACCGAGTCTCTGATCTCAAAGGAGTCGGGTCGGATGGATCGGAACAGCAAGGTCTGGCACAAGGTCTGTTGTTGGACTCAGAAACTCGAGTCATCTATGCACAACCAACAGGGGAAGTTGATGCAGCGCGTGACCTTCTCCACTTGAATGAAACTGAACGGAGTCTTCTCGTCAAGCTGCCGCGTGGCGTTGCACTTTGGAAAGTGGGAAATAATTCATCGATCGTTCGGCATCTCGTTGGTCAACGAGAGCGCCAGATTGTTGATACTGACGGGGCGATGGGTTGAGATGCGTGCCACGGTAACGATTGTTCTCTTCGCCATGGGCTGTTCCCTTGCCTGGATGACCAGAGGAAACCGAGAGCGACGCTCGGTCGACTTTGCTCACCTTGGAGAACTGAGCGTCCTGCGAAAGAGTGGAAAGAACCGTCTTTTTCTTGGAAAATTCGCCACACCCCGCTGGGCCGTAACTCGCCACTCGCTCACCACGCCCCGAAGAGAATCCGTCTTGATCTTGGGGCCGACTCAGTCAGGGAAAACATCGTCGCTCGTTCTTCCCGCTCTCCTGGCCTGGGAGGGGCCTTTGGTGGCAGCAAGTGTCAAAGATGATCTTGTGCGCGAATCGAGAATGTGGAGAACCGCCCAAGGCCCTGTCGCTGTTCTGGACCCCAGCGAAGTGATGGATCCGGACCGAATCGCGTTTGATCCGGTGGTAATGAGTACGACGTGGCAACGGGCACAAAGTGTCGCTGCATCGTTAATGGAAGCCTCGTTTAGTGAACAAGCCACTGTTGAATCACAGTTCTGGTCACATCTCGCTACAAAATTTCTTAGCCCTCTACTCTTTGCAGCTGCCGAGAGTCATCAAACCATTTCAGATGTTCTCCGGTGGATTAATCGGAGAGAGATTGATCAACCACTTCAGATTCTTGAACGGGTGGTGAACGAAGAACCCTATGAAGCGCTGGTGGCGTCACTTGATCGCGAAGAGCGTCAACGGAGTTCCCTCTACGCAACAGTTGAGTCAGCTCTTGAGCCCCTTTTTCTTCATGACGACGGACGACGAAAACCATTTCACCCTGAACAGCTGTTGACCCAGAATGGAACGCTCTATCTCTGTGCGACTGCTCACGACCAAATGCGCTATCGCCCCATGTTTACCGCTCTGATCACCGATGTGATTGCTCAAGCATTCGCTCTGGCTCGAAAGCAGGGTGGCACATTACGTGAACCTCTCCTTATTGTCATCGATGAAGCAGCAGCCATTGCACCGCTTCGGGAACTCGACGTGTTGGCAGCCACCTGTGCCAGCCATGGAATTACGCTGATGACCTGTTTCCAGGATTTGGCGCAAATTAGAGCCCGTTACGGCGAACGCTGGGGAACGGTAGTGAACAATCATCGGACACGTCTCTTCCTTTCGGGGCTTGCTGACCCAGAAGGTGGTGCTCTCTTGCAGTCCCTCTCTGGAACACCTCGTGAACAACCCCGCCCACAAGGGCTGTTTCGAACTCCGGCGTCAATGGTTCAACCGGGCCGTGCGTTAATCGAGCCCAATGACCTTCGTCGATTGAAAGAACACCGGGGGATCGTTATTCGCGGTTCTCTGCCGCCAATCCGCCTCGCCCTCGAGCCGTGGTGGAGCAATGCGGTCCTTTCCCATCGAGGAAATCGAATGGCGAATGAGTACGCTGGAGTTCGTGGTTATTTACGACGCCTTCGATCCTCGCTGGATCACTGATCCCATTCCACTCTTCGACCAAATCCTTGAAGAAAACCCCGTTCATCTCTCAGCTCATAACTTTTGGGTTTTGTCTCGTCACGAAGATTGTCTCGCCATTCTTCGATCGCGAAACTCGTCATCGGAACTGACACGAGCAAATCCAAATGAGTCAGTGCAAGATCGTGATTCGATCGGCGAGGAAGAGAATCGAGAAGATGACGGTCGCGCATTTCTCTTCCGTGATCCACCCGATCACACTCGGTTACGAGGACTGGTGGCAAAAGCCTTCACACCAAAAATGGTGAATGAACTCACGCCATTTATTGAACGCCGGGTTACTAAACTTCTTGATGAGGTTGTTGGAGCGGGAACATTGGATATCCAAGAGACACTTTGCTATCCATTGCCGATCGCGGTGATCTCCGAGATGCTGGGTATTCCAGAGTCTGATCAAGATCAGTTTCGGACCTGGAGTGAGATCTTGGCGAGAGGCCTTGATCCTGATTTTCTTTTGCCTGCGTCAGTACTCGAAGAGCGAGACCGCGCCATTTTGGAATTTGCGGGCTATTTCCTTGCACTCTTGAAAGAGCGGAAGGCTCATCCGGGTGATGACCTTCTCTCGGCCCTGGCCTTGGCTGAAGATGATGGTGATCGGCTGAGTGAAGCAGAAATGATCTCGACATCAATTTTGCTCCTGGTTGCCGGCCACGAAACGACGGTCAATCTCTTGACCGGGAGCATTATGGCATTAGCGCAAGATGAACACGCCGCTGAGCAGTTGCGCTCGAATCAAGGACTGTGGCGAACCGGAATTGAAGAGTTCATGCGGATGGTCTCTCCCGTCCAATTGACGGGACGCACGATTTTGGAAGATGTTGTCGTTGGCGATGTCGTCATTCCCGGTGGATCGTTTGTCATGTTGCTCATTGCCGGCGCCAATCGAGATCCAGCGGTATTCCCGAGTCCAGCGCTTCTCGACGTGACCCGTGACCCTAACCCGCAGTTGGGTTTTGGCTTTGGTCTCCATCACTGTCTTGGAGCTCCTCTCGCCCGCATGGAAGCGCGCATCACTCTCCAAAAGCTCCTCGAGCGCACACGTGGCATCACACAGGTGGGAGCTGTCACCTATCGACCTAACGTTGTTCTTCGTGGAGTGACTGAACTCCAGGTGTCGCTTCTTGGGAAGTAGAACGTGAAGACACCCAACAGTCCTTCTCTTCTTGGTATTGATATAGGGGCGACGTCAATCAAAGCGGCATCGGTTTCGCAAGAAGGAAAACTACTGACGCCGATACGGAAACGTACGACTACGACGCCGATGCCTCCTGAGGTACTCATGCGGCAGATCGGGGCGCTGGCCCGGAAATTCAATGAGAATGAAAAAGTGATCATTGGCTTCCCAGGCCAAGTAGACCAAGGGGTGATTCTGAGTCCTGACAACCTCGCTCGACGTGATGGGCCAGGAAGCGACCGCGTCAAAGAGATACATGAGCAGTGGGTCAACTTTCCCTTAGCCGACGAGGTGGCGTCGCTCTTGGGTTGCGCCGTTGTGGTGCTCAACGATGCTGATGTTGCGGCACTCGGCGCGTCAGAAGGCAGGGGTGTGGAGTTGACCGTGACCCTCGGCACTGGGATTGGAACAGGTCTTGTCATTGACGGGGTTCTGCAGCCACATCGTGAATACGACAACGTGCCAAGTTTCCCGAATCTGACGGTCGATGAAGCAGTGGGGGAGCATGCTCGGAAAACTTTGGTGCACGAAGAGTGGCAGGAGCGCTTACTGAGTATCATTGTTGATCTTCATCAAGAGGTCGAGTGGGACCAATGTTTTTTGACGGGAGGCAATGCCCGCCGACTCTCTCGAGATCGACTTCAAGAGGTAGATCAGTCTCTGTGGGTGGTCGGAGAGCCGGTCGGCATCACCGGAGCGGCGAGAGTTGCCGAACTCTTTTAAAGAGACTCTTTTTCTTCTCGCCCGACCGTTGTGAAGAAGGACGAGAAGGAGCATCTAAGTGCTACAATTGACGCACATGGAGACCATTGGGGTTCGAGAACTTCAGCAACACGCATCGGCGGCGCTTCGTCGCGTTGAGCGCGGAGAAACTCTTGGGATTACTGAGAGGGGAAAGTTGGTGGCCATACTCTCAGCCCCAAGTACGGCAACTGGTCTCGCCGGCCTCTTGGCCGAAGGTCGGCTCCTCCCTGCGCGAAGGAAACCAAGTGACCTCCCTTTCCCCAAAAAATCTTCTACAACGTTGACCATCGCTGAAGTACTCGATGAGGCGCGCGAGGAGCGGTTGTAACGATGGCGTGGTATGTCGACACTTCGGCATTTCTCAAATTAGTGAAGGACGAAAAAGAGAGTCAGCCATTGAAAACCTGGTGTGCGAATGACCCACAACTCGTGAGTTCGCAACTCCTCCTCCTTGAGGCGAGGAGGGCATGTCAGAGGCTCGAAGTGTCTGAAGAAGATCTTTTTTCGGCCATTGACATCATTACGATGATGATCCCAAACATGAGTACGTATCAAAAAGCTGCCGAGATTCGACCGCTTTCCCTCCGCTCGCTCGACGCACTCCATGTAGCAACTGCGTTCGAGGTTGGGTCAGAACTTGAAGGGATTGTTACCTACGACCAGCGAATGGCTGAAGCGGCACGAATAAATGGACTCGTGGTTCTTTCCCCAAATTGATGATGATGGGAGAACGGGCCACGAGGTGAAGCGAATTCCACTCACCATCACCTTCTGACGGCCTCATCAATCTCAGATAAGATAGGAATCGTTTCCACAGGGAACGATGCGCTTGTAGCTCAACGGATTAGAGCATCTCACTACGGATGAGAAGGTTGGGGGTTCGAATCCCTCCAAGCGCACCAATTTCGTTGAAGCCCACGAGGAAGTCGACATCATCTGGCGACTCCTACCCGTCGGAATCTTCCGTGTTTCTGCTTCGCGGTCGGCGCTTCTTTTTCTTTGGTGTTTCCGTACGTTCTCGCTCTTCAAGACGCTCGGTAACGACAATGCGCTGTGCGATTTCCGCCAGATAAGTTTCGACACGTTCGGGGTCGAGCGCTCCGGACTCAATTGCTGCGCTGACCGCACAGCCTTGAGTTTCGCCATGGGCACAGTCGTGAAAGCGGCAGGCCAGTGCTCTGTCGTGCACATCATGGAACGCCAACGCGATGGCGCGCTCCCCTGAGAATGAAGAAGCGTCACGTACCCCTGGGGTATCAATAACGACGCCACCTGAGGGGATGACGATGAGTTCACGATGGGTGGTGGTGTGCTTGCCCTGGCCCGATCGTGATAGCTCTCCCGCAATAAGTTGTTCGGAGCCACAGAGGGAATTTGTGAGCGTTGATTTCCCCGTTCCCGATTCGCCGAGGAGCACGATGGTCTTGTTTTCGATTATTTCTCGAAAGCGCTCAAGACCATATCCACTTTGCGTGGAGATGGCCATGGTTTCAACGCCACCGAGTTTGTTCGCGATATCGCCACAGAGTAATTCGACGTCGTGAACGAGATCAGCCTTGGAGATCAAGACCAAAGGTTCAGCCCCTGCGTCATAGGCCATCACGATGAAGGTAGAGAGCAAGGGGAGTCGAAACTGTGCGGTTGACGAGTGGACAATGACGGCGATGTCTACGTTGGCCGCAACCGCTTGCCGTTGATCTTTATGAGGGCCTCCCAGGCGGGCGAGTTCGGTGCTGCGCTCTAAGAGCACGGGACGCTCAGCACCTCGTGCCAACCAATCTCCGACCACCAGTTCTTCTCCACGATCAATCTCTAAGCGCAGGGATCCTTGTGCCGTTTCAACGGTGGCAATGCCGCGGTCCACACGACTCACTCGACCGAGGACATCGCCATGGCCCTGCGCATTGCAGGCTGCCATCCGCTCAGGTGTGAGGCCAAGAGAAACGAGACGAGACTCGGTCATGAGCTCGCGTCTGCATTCAAGGTGGTGGGGAAATCGAAGATGATGCTTCCAACATAGGGCGAAGATCGCAGCGAACAACGCACCCCAGGTTCCTTGGCGCCTGGCACTGATGACCACAAGGATCTAAGGAATTCATTAAGGAAAACGACAAGTGCCAAAATCGTTGAGAGAGCAAAGCCATATCTTCACACCCTCATGGTCGTTACTTTTTACGGAGTCCCCCGTAAAGGTAGCGATGGATAAAGAGCCGCACGAGTAATGTGGCGGCAACGAAGTGGGGGACTCGGAATCGTTTCCCATTGGGTTGAACGACAACGAGACCATCTCGTTGAAGCCCGACGATCGATCCCCATCGGTTCCTTGGTGCCGTGAAGCGTTTGGGCCGACGACCGTTGCCACTGAGCTGAGAGCGAACATTGGCTACGACGACTCGCCATCCCCAATTGCGTGCAGAACTGTGATTTGGATCGCTCGCTGCGACATCCCCAATGGCAAAAACATTTTGGTAGCCGTCAACTCTTAGTGTTGGGTCGACGCGCACGAAACCATCCTCGTCGAGAACGTTGGCCGGCAAGAAATCACTGTGGGGCTTTATTTTCCCTACAGCCCACATGGTGAGATCAGCGTGGAATGGTGGCTGCTCCGTTGACCACTCCACGGGGTCAGTCGTGAGTTTCTCGCCATTGAAGTGTTCAGGGACAACGGCGCGGTGATGTGGATGCAGGGTGACGCCATCGTTGGTTAAGACGTGGGAAATCCATCGGCTGGCCTTTGGGTGGTAGCCGGGAAGGAGCAGATCGCCACTGTAGAAAAGATGAACGTCAGTGGTACCACTTCGTGCCACGTTGTCGGCGACGCTTACGCCAGTAGGACCGCCACCGATGATGGCGAAACGTTTCGCTCCCTTGATTTGTTTGGCGATGGCGTCTAATTCTGCTTCCACCTCGTTGAGCTGTTCAAGCCGATCGTGACGCCAAAATCCATTGGTGGAACCAGTCGCAATGATGAAGATGTCGTAATGTTCCGTGGTCCTGCTTCCATCGGCCAGTTCGATCAGAACCGTCTGCTTCTCAAGATTTGCTTCGCCAACCCGGCCGTGGATCATTGTGACCCGATCAAGTTTTTTGAATTGCCCGAATGGGAGAAAGTACGACTGGCGCCATTGCTCAAAATTCGTCAGTCGTGAACCTAACTCTTGCCCGCTCACGAGTGCGGGGCGGGTCGAAATACCAACGACGTCACAGCTACGTGCCAGGCGCCCTGCGATCAAAACTCCGGTATCTCCCAACCCCGCAATGACAACTCGTGGCCTTTCTCGGTTCTTCATCGTGGTCGCTCTTGGCCTTTCGTCCTAAATTATTTGGTGTTGTCGGGGGTTGTCTTCGCTCGCAAATCTGAGAGATCCGCTGGGTTCTTGGTCAATCCTAATAGAGTGAGAAGCGCCTCCTGGGTTGTTGCAACTGACGTTCTTCACGAAATATACAGAAAGTTGTCCTACATGAGTGGAAGAAAACTTGGGCAAGAGTACGGGAAAATTTTCGGTCTTCTCGTTGTCGCTCTTGCGTATGTCACCGCAGTTGGCGCTGGATGGATTGCAGCGAATAGTGCGGGAGCGCACCAACCGGTGTTGGCGCTTGGTCTTGGTTACCTCGTGTCAGCTTTGGTTATCTACGTTTGGTCACTCAGCGTCGACAATGGCTCGATGTTTGATGCTTGGTGGAGCGTTCTGCCCCCCTTTGCTGCGACGTGGCTGGCCTACTATGCAACACCTGGAGTCCCTCCGCTTCGCATCACGCTCGTCTTGATTGTCGTATGGGTATGGGGAGTACGCCTGACCACGAATTGGGCGCGTGACTGGCCAGGTCTCGATCGTGAAGACTGGCGTTACTTAGATCTCTATGAGAAGGGACCCAAGCCTCTCATCTCGCTCGGAGCGGTGCATTTAGTTCCCGCCTCTTTTGTATTCATCGCATCGGTTTCGCTGGTTCCTGCACTGGTGTGGGGCCATCAAGCAGTAGGGGTTCTTGATTGGATCGCCCTTGTTCTCGGCCTCGCTGCGGCGGCGCTTGAGTATGTGGCCGATGAACAGATGCGGCGCTTCGCTCGGATAAAAAAGCCAGGTGAGATCATGGACCGAGGGCTCTGGCACTACTCACGTCACCCGAACTATCTCGGTGAAATTCTCTTTTGGTGGGCACTGTGGCTTTTCGCTCTCAGCGCTGACGCAGCGTGGTGGTGGACCGTTGTAGGGCCGGTGGCGATGGTCATCCTCTTTGTGGCGGCGTCAATACCACTGCTCGACAATCGAAGTCGTGAACGCCGACCGGGATTTGACGAGTATGCACGTCGTACGTCGATGTTGTTACTTCTCCCGAATCGTAAGGGCTAAGAAGCAGCTCGGTTGACGTCTGTTCACGCTACAAGCGTGGAACTACTTCTCTCTCAAGAGTCAGTGATTCACCACTCGATTCAGATCGGCGATCTGTAGTGAGTCCGTTCCACAGCACCCCCCGATCGAGGCAAGATTTAGTACTTCCCATTCTCGCCACCACTCCGAAAGTTTCTGAGTTCCCTGGTTCTTCCAACCGTCGACACTCCATTCTCCGCCCATGTTTGCGTAGATGGCAATGGGCAAGGTGGTGACCGCCTGAGCCCTCTTAACAAGTTGTGTGACGAGTTCGGGTTGTACACAGTTGAAGCCGATCACATCAAGCTGGGGAATATTTTCGATTGTTCGGAGCGCCTCTTCGATCGTGGCTCCACAGGGGAGATGCGCTCCATCGAGTGAAGTGAAAGAGATCCATACAGGTCGATCAGCACTATCGAGAACTTCGGCTAGTGCTCTTGCTTCATCGAGGTCAGGAATTGTCTCGGCAAGGAGGATGTCAGGGCTGGCCTCAATCAAGATTTCAATCCGCTCACGGTGAAAGCGAACCAGTGCGTCGTAACTGAGTCCATAGTTACCCCGATACTCAGAGCCGTCATGGAGAATTGCTCCGTAGGGTCCAATGCTCGCGGCAACCAGAGACGAAGTACCCAGAACAGCACGTCGAGCTACTTCGACGGAAAGTCGCAGGGCGGCATCAGCATCATCGGGGGTAAGTCCGAGCTGTTGAAAACCTTGCCGAGAGAGTTGGTAACTAGAAGTAATGATCACGCCAGCTCCAGCCGTGACGTAATGACGATGAGCTTCTTCGATGAGCTGAGGAGTATCAAGAAGCGTTCGCCCCGTCCAAAGTGGCCCATCACATGAGGCACCTATTCGTTCGAGTTCCGTCGAGAGACCACCGTCAATGATTTGAGTCATTTACTTCTCCTTGTTTGCCACTCTACCGGGTACAGTTTCGTGAGAAGCCGGAGTTTTGCGGTGAGAAATCTTGAGTACGCAAACAATGATTTTGCCCTCTACAGTGAGAGACAGACGTTGAGCATTGAAAAGGACTTTTGATGGCCAAGAGGGAACCTCAAGAACTTGACTTTCACTTTGATGTGATGTGTCCATTCGCGTATCAAACCTCGCTTTGGATCCGAGACGTTGCTCGCCAGGTTGATCTCACGATTCACTGGAAATTCTTTAGTCTTGAAGAAGTAAATCGACAAGAAGGCAAGAAACATCCCTGGGAGCGCGACTGGTCGTATGGCTGGTCAATGATGCGTATCGGTGCGTATCTTCGTCGCAGCAGTATGGATGACCTGGATCGTTGGTATGGAGTAGCTGGCGAAGCACTTCACGTCAGAGGCCTCAAGCCCCACGACCCCGACGTAGCTCGAGCACTGCTGGCTGGGCTGGATCTTGATCCCGCTCTCGTTGATCGTGCAATTGATGACCCCACCACGAACGAGGAAGTGTTGGCGGATCACGAAAAAGTGATCAACGCAGGTGGTTATGGTGTACCGACACTCTTTTTCCCTGATGGTCAATGTTTGTTTGGGCCTGTTCTTTTAGACCCGCCCAAAGGTGAAGCCGCTCTTCGACTTTGGGATGCGGTTGTGGCGTGGACAGAGTTCCCTTACCTCTATGAACTCCAACGGCCGAAGACCAACGGTGACGAGCGGCTTATTGCTGAAACATTCCGCCCTTACCTCGAAGCGCGTGACTGGGTCAGCATTGATCGCGGCGAGATTCTTAGTTTTGGCGCTATGGATCCAAAGAATAAGAAGTAACGGAGATCGTTCTCCAAGTCTTTAGGCTTATTGAGTAAGAAACGTTGTGATGGCCTGCGCCATGGCCGCAGCCGCAGATTGCTGAAATACAGGACTTTCGAGCATTGATGCATCAGTACCATTGCGCATGTTTCCGGTCTCAATGAGAACTTTGGGCTGGGTCGTCAGATTGAGACCAGCCAAATCATTTCGCTGAGCAACGCCGTTTGACCCGTCGTAATTGCTAAGAGGCATTCCAGTTGCTTGAAAGGCTGCGACAAGATCAGCTCCGAACTGAGCAGAGGATCCGATGACGGCGTTGTTTGGTCCATCCGCTACCGGCTCGAGCACGGTGAATCCCCTGCCGGAAGGTGGACCCCCGTCGGCATGAATATCGATCGAAACGTTGGCCCCCGCATTATTGAGCATGGTGGCACGTTGATCGATGCAAGGCCCGACGCCGCTGTTCGACGATCTCGTAAGGACCACCTTCGCTCCTTCGGCTTGCAGATCAACTGCGAGGTACTGCGCCACGTTGAAATTAAATTGAGCCTCGGCGTAGCCATCGTTCGTTTCTGTTCCCGTCGTATCGCATGATTCGTTTCCACTACCGTTCCAGATCAGTTGATTGATGAGACTCGTTTCGGAGTAGTTCATCCCATTGTGGCCTGGATCGATTCCAACAACCTTGCCGTCGAGAACTCCCGAAGCAGTCGGTGGATTGACGACCGGAATCGCAACAGGTTCCCAGGAGGTATCTCTTGAGCCATTTGCTGATTGAGCAACCGGCTGGGTTGTCGTTGTGGGGACTGAGGTGGTGCTCGACGATGTCGTAAGTATCCCTGTGTTCGATGCTGATCGCTCACCATGGTGATTTGTAGAGACAGCCCACAAACCGCCTCCACAGAGCGCAACGACGGCGACCAAAAGATAACGACGCTTCACGAATCACTACCGTTTTGCTTGTTGTTCATGGCGACTCCTGCATCGTAAAACCCGACGTTAGTGAATGGTGGTTGACAAATCGGTTCAGCCAAGAAATCTCTAATGGTGAGGCGCTATTCGCCATCTCGGAGCAGGACGGCGAGACATTCAATATGTTCAGTCATCGGGAAAAGGTCAAACGCCCTCAGCGATGAAATCTCCCAGCCCTCATCAACAAGAATTCGAAGGTCACGTGCAAACGTCGCTGGGTCACATGAAACCGAGACAATGGTGGTCAAGGTATTCATCGCGCTTAAGGTCCGAAGTGCCCCAGCATCGACCCCGCTCCTTGGCGGATCCAGTACTGCATGGGTAAAGCCTTCGCTCGCTCGTGCGAGAACGGACGTGCTCACCGAAGACTCTTGAATGACCGCCCAAGGAAATGCCGTCAGATTTTCTTCCGCATCGCGTGTTGCCGTTGTCGATCCTTCGATGCCGAGGACAAATCCCTCGGGGCCGACGGCGTGTGCGATGAATTTTGTGAAGAGACCAGCACCGCAGTAAAGATCAAGGACCCGATCTCCAGGCGAGAGTGACAGAGCAGCGAGAACACGTTCCACCAACAGCGAAGGTGCTTGGATATGCGACTGCCAGAAGGTCGTTGGTGAAACATCGAAGTCAACACCGTCGACAGAGGTGTGTTGGGTTTCTTCCATCTCTTCAAAGTCATCGTCGTCATCAATTTGATCGTCGAATGGATCATCAAGAGCATCATTCTCAGTAACGAAATGAACCCGACGAGTGAGGGCAACATCGTTGCCGTTGAGCGCGATGATCAAGAGATCGTCGTTCCCCTCGAAATACTCGTGCTCTTGCATGACGTTTTTGATCGCATCGTTGCCCAGAAGGCACGTCGTGATTTCAATAAGTTCATGGCTCCGATGTCGCCGCATAGCGAAGGTTCCGCTGTCAGAAATCCCAAAGCGAAGTCGTGTTCGAGTTCCAAGACCAGAGTTATCACCAGAAATAGATTCCACCGTGACATCCAGATCAAACTTCCCGACTCGTCGCAGTTGCTCCTTGAGGAGTTGTCGTTTGAGTTCCCTTTGTGCCTCAAGGGAAACATGTTGGTAGTCACATCCTCCACAGTTCCCCGGACCTGAAAAGACGCATGGGGGCGTAACGCGATCCGGTGAAGGCTCGAGAATCTCTACGGCATCAGCCCGAGCCCACTTGGGGTGTTCCTCGGTGAGACGAGCAAGCACTCGCTCTCCAGGAAGACCGTGGCGAACGAAGACGACCCGTCCTGAGCTGTCGCGCGCCACACAACCCCCTCCGTTGGCGGGATTTCCGAGGGTGAGTTCAAGTAGTGGCACGGCGCTCCTTTAGCAGTCGGTCAGAAACTTCAATCAGCAGCAATGCCATGATGATGCCAATAGCGTTGTCAATGATGCGATAGTAAAACAGTGTGCCACCTTGGAGATGAATGGCAGAAAGCATGAAGATCACCGTTGGAGTCAAGAGAATGACGAGCCAGTAATAGCCACGATCTTTCAAGGCGAAAAGACTTCCTGACGAGAGAAAGACACAGGCGACTAAGACGGCTTCGTTATGCGTGAAGATTGCAATAATCCCGGCAATCGAAACTCCTACTAATGTCCCAGCCCCTCGCTGGAGTGCGCGCACTCTCGTCGCTGTACCGTCTGGCTGAATTACCGCCACGATGGCGAGTGGGATCCAGTAGCCCTGATCAAGAGCGAAACCCCGGTAGAGCGCCGTTCCTGCGGCAACTAAAAAGCCAGCACGTAATGCGTGACGGGTGATGACGTTCCACCCGCACAGCGCTGTCCACAATTTGTTCCACTCAATACGTTGGAGTTCCTCTCTATTCTTTGCCGGATGCGTCACAAAGAGGGCAATAAGGAATAAGCCAATCAGACCTCCAACAAAATAAGAAATTGTTTGGGGAAGAATATTGGATGCGTTTTCAGGCTGACCGAGCACGATAATAAAAACGGCAGCATTGACAAAGCCAACAAAGATCCCAGCGACGCCGATTGCGCGCAGTAATGCCCAGCCGGCTATCCAGAAAAAAGATAAGAGAAGGGCGAGCCAGCCAATATTGTGAATTGAGGTAGCCAGCGCTACACCAATCGTGCTCCCAACCAGAGCCACCATTCCCCATCGCAGGCGCATTTTTTGAGAGCCAGAACTCAGGGCCAAGCCGACGTTTAATCCGCCGAGGCTGGCAAAGAGTCCGACGGTGCGGTGATCGAAAATGACACCCAACATCAAAGGAATGCTGCTGATTAAGGCACCAATGATCGTTCCTGGGATGCTGATTGAGCGTTCTTCTTCACGAAAGGCACGATGGAGGTCTTCGCGCCACTCTTGTGCCTCACTCTCCATTACTTCAGTATTGCCTGAATAATCAGGATCTCCCTGCTTCTGATCAATGAGGTCCTTCCGTTGGCTAGAGTCAAAGGGCGCAGCACGCACTCGTAGCTCAACGGACTAGAGCATCTGACTTCGGATCAGAGGGTTGGGGGTTCGAATCCCTCCGAGTGCACCATTCACGTTCCCCCCAAGCAGGTTTGCCTTGCGATCCTTCTGTAACGTAGCGGTCTATGGCCCTGCAATCGTTTGTTCATCTCAGCGATCTCTTCTCGAGAAATGAGAAACCAACTGTTGGCGTAATCGGGGTAGGCGATATTGGACAAGGAATCGCTTCAAGTATCGCAACTGCAAAATTCCCTCTCGTGGTCTTTGATAGAAAGACGGAAGCGGCCGAGCTGTTTTCTGACGTCGCTGACGTGGCAGATGACCTCGCCGATCTTGGATCTCGTTCAGACATTGTCATCGTTGCGGTGGTCAACGACGAACAGGTGAAGAGTGTGTTGATTGGTCCAGGTGCCGTTCTCGATTCAATGGAAGAAGGTGTCGTGGTGATTGTCAGCACGATCTCACCTGAGGCAGTTCATGCACTCGCGTTGGCCACTGTAGGAACCGGTGTTGCCGTCATTGACTGCGGTGTCAGTGGCGGAGCAGCGTCAGCCAAGAGAGGCGAGTTGATTTCAATGGTCGGAGGTGACCATGGCGTGATCGAGCTCGTTACTCCGGTACTCAACGCATTCAGTTCACTCGTCGTGGAGATGGGACCGCTTGGATCAGGGCTCCTCGCCAAACTTGCCAGAAATATCGTTCAGTATGGTTCCTGGCTGGCGGCCTATGAAGGCCAACGCCTCGCCGAGGCTGGTGGCATTGACCTTGAAAAATTAGCGCAGGTGATCCGAGCGTCTGACGCAAAGATTGGTGGGGCAACAACGCTGATGATTCGACCGTCAACGGAGCCTTTTGATGAAGTAACTCAACCGGAACTTGTGGAGTACATGAAATCTACTGTGGCGATAGCTCAAAAGGATCTTGCCGCAGCGATTCAGGCAGCAAATGCCTTTGGTGTTGAACTTCCGGGAGCCGAGTTGACCCATGCAAACTGTCACGAGATTTTTGGTGTTTCCGTAAAAGAGAAGTGAAGAATGACCAGAAGCAAAGGGGAATGAGATGGGCACGGAATCAAGAGAAGAAGGGTCGGCACGCCAGCGAGGAATGGAGATGATGGAGGCCGTTTATGGGTTCTCGGTGGATCCTGACACTGAGGAGAGCGACTATCTCAAGCAGACTGTTGATCATCTTTTCGGTGAGATTTGGTCACAACCTGAACTCACCATTCGGGATCGTCGGTTGATCACGATTGGTGCGATCGCCGCAATGGGTATCGGCCCCCTCTTAGAAGTTCAGTTCAAAGCCGCTTTGGATCACGATGAACTCGACAAAGAACAGGTGCGAGCATTAGTGGTTCATCTCGCGCACTACGTTGGCTGGCCCTTGTCGACGGTAGCGAGAGACGCAGCAGAAAAAGCCATAGCTGGACCATAACAACAAAGGGGAATTTTTATGAGTGGGCGAATTGAAGGCCGAATCGCAGTGGTCACCGGCGGGGGAGATGGGATAGGTGAGGGAATCGCGCGACGATTTGCTCAAGAAGGCGCCAAGGTGATTGTGGCTGACATCAATGGCGAAGCCGCGCGACGCGTCGCAACAGCAATCACCGACGAGATCGGTGGCGTTGCTAAAGCCCTGACCGTTGACGTTACAAAAAAGGACCAGGTCGAGTCGATGGTGGGAGATGCACTAAGCAGTTTTGACACAATCGATATCTTGGTGAACAACGCATGGGGTGGTGGCCAAATAGGAAGGTTAGAAAAGAAGACTGATGAACTCATGCAGCATGGTTTGAATATCGCGTATTTTGCTCCTCTCTGGGCGATGCAAGCTGCGTTTCCTACGATGAGAAATCAGGGTCGGGGCAACATCATTAATCTTTGTTCTCTCAATGGCGTCAATGCCCATATTGGAACAGCCGAATACAACGGAGGAAAAGAAGCGCTACGTGCGTTGACCCGTTCTGCAGCTCGAGAATGGGCGCAGTACGGCATCATCGCCAACGCCATCTGCCCCGGGGCAAAGAGTGCCGCTTTTCGTGCGATCGCTGCGCAGCACCCTGAGATCGAAACGATGGCCGATGCATCCAATCCGATGGGATATCTCGGAGATCCAGAAAAAGACATCGCTCCCGTGGCTCTTTTCCTCGCCAGCGACGATGCGCACTACCTCACTGGCAACACCCTGTTCGTTGATGGCGGAAGCCATATCAACGGTGTCAACTGGGTGCCCGATCTTCCCGACTGATCTGTTATCCCTCGGCTTGAGGAACACTGGCGAGAACACCGGCGATCATCGTTCCACCATCGACGTGAAGGACTTGGCCATTGATATAGCTCGCCATATCCGAGAGGAGAAAGACGACCACCTTGGCGATGTCATCTGGCGTTCCAAGTCGGCGTAGTGGGTTTTGGGCAGCGAGAACGTTGCGCAGAGCGTCGGGGATTCCGCGCTCGGCAGAATCCGTAGCGATAAAGCCTGGGGCGATGGTGTTGGTGCGAATCCCTTCGCTCCCATAGCGATTCGCAAGATGACGTGTGAGTTGCTCAAGGCCGGCTTTTGATGCACCGTAAGCCACACGCGAGCGTTCGCCAATGGTGGCAGAACCTGAAGAGATATTGACGATCGCCCCACCACCTCGTTCGATCATGATGGGAATGCTATGTCGCGCGAGATGAAGCGCACCTTTTTCGACGACTCTATGGACGTCATCCCAGGTGTCAAGATCCACGTTCACTGCGTCGAGGTCGCGCGTGAAGTCTGTCTTTGCTGCATTGTGGTCGACACAGTCCACGCCACCAAAATGATGAACGGCAAAGGCCACCATGGCAGCGACGCTGTCGTCATCGCCGACATCGAGGTGCGTGGCCTTCGCCTGGCCGCCGTTTTCGGTAATCATGTCGGCAACGTCTTGCGCTTTGTTTTCGTAAAGATCACCGATAATGACTGATGCGCCCTCACGCGCCATCGCCAGCGAGGTTGCACGACCGATACCAAACGCACCTCCCGAAATCAGTGCGACTTTTCCTTCAAGTAATCCCATGGTGACTCTTTCTAGTGAACGGTGGCGAATGAGAGAGGGGTGGTTGGCACCTGCTGAAGAGCAGCGATTACTTGGCGGAACGCGAGGTCATGATCCTTCTCGATTGGAGGAGAAAGAGTCACACCTTGGCAGAGATGGCCAAGACGCTCTGCCAGAAGTGAGGGAAGTTCATCAAATGATCCTGTTGGAATCAAGGTATCGAGTACCTCATCGGTGACCACATGGCCGAGATCATCCCACTCATCTCGACGGATCATCTCTTGAAGGCGTTCGGCGAGGGCACCCCATCCGTAGAGTTCGAGAGTTGGGCGATAAGCCGGAGTGGAGTAGAGGAACGCAAAAAGCTTACGTTGGCGCTCTCGCTCTTCATCTAATGCTTTGGTCGTTGCACCCGTAATCACTTGAGTTCCAACGACCAATTCAAAGTCTTTGGGGTCTCGCCTGGCCTCCTTGAATCCTGCCAAAAGATTTGGAATACATCTCGTTTCTAAATAACGAGGATTTGAATTCGTCGGGTGGGTGACAAACCCTTCTGCAACTTCACCAGCGAGATGACAAATTTTAGGATTCACGCCGCCAAGCCAAAGTGCCGGCGGAGACGTTTCAATGTCAGGACCGGGATTGAAATAGGGCTGCATGCGGGTGAGGTCGTAGTTCTTTGAGCGGTAGTTAATCGGTCCGCCGGTGGCAAAGCACCTAAACAGTGCTTCAAGGGCCCCGAGGTAGTCGCGCATCTGATTTGCTGGATCGCCCCAGGGCATGCCGTAGCGACCTTCAATGTTTTGGCGGATCTGCGTGCCGAGGCCAAGTTGGAAGCGCCCTCCCGAAAATTTTGCCAAATCCCATGCGCTGTAGGCCATCAACGTCGGGCTTCGTACGAATGCCAAGGCAACACTTGTCCGGATGGTGATCCTCGTGGTGTGTTCCGCAATTAAGAGTGAAAGTGCGAGTGCGTCATGGACAGTTTCGGCGACATGGATTCCGTCGTAGCCAAGGGCCTCGACTCGTTGGGCGTGAGTGATGACTTCGGACAATGAAATGTGCGGGTCCATGCCGGCATAGACCTTCACTGTTGAGCACTCCCACGGTCGATAATATTCGCAGCCTCTTTTTCAAGGCGTTTGGCATCAAACTGTTGGGCCATCCATGATCGCGCCAAACGAAGCTCTGTGGCGTAAGCCTCTGATCCGGATATCTCTCCCATTTCTGCATACATTGATCGGATTTCTCGGACATTCTTGCGAGGAATCGAGGCGATGGACTCACCGAGTGATTGTGCCCGTGCAAGGAGATCTTCATGGGGGACAACTTCGTTGACGAGACCCCACGAGAGTGCCGTTGGTGCATCAATGAAGTCGCCGGTGAAACTCATCTGGCGGGCTCGTGAGATACCGATACGTTCCGGGAGACGAATGGTGATGCCGCCTCCCGGCATCAATCCGACTCGAGCGTGGGTGTCGGCGAAGCGCGCTCGCTCCGAAGCGATAAGAAAATCACACCCCAAGGCCAGTTCCAATCCTCCAGTAACGGCGGCGCCATTTATGGCGCCAATGATTGGCGTGACATGGTTGGGGAGCAATCCACGGATGTTCTCAACCTCGCCATATTCTTGGCGATCTCGTTGAGGAATCGGATCTTCTGTAGCGATGCCATGAAGATCGAACCCTGCGCAAAATGCGGGGTCGACTCCGGTGAGAATGATGGCTGAAACTTCATCACTTTCGTCGACCTCTTTAAGAGCCCGTCCGATTTGAGCGACGATGGCGACCGTCAGCGCATTGCGTTTCTCGGGTCGGTTCAGCGTGATGCAGGCAACACTGTTGGTAATTTCTATGTCGAGCATTGAACTAGACCCGCCAATCGGGATGGAGGTTTCGCTCGAGGGCGAGTTTTTGCGCTCGAATATAGGACCCGGTCAGTCCTTTCGCCTCGGGGTCGGTGGCCAGCCATGCGATGACGTTACCGGGAACGGTTGGGGGAGCACCGACGTAGTGTCCAGCGAGTCCCGTCTTTTCTTTGTTGATGAGTTGCTTCTCGGTATCGACAAAGCCAGGATCGACATTAAATGCCGTAATTCCCTGGTCGCCAAGTTCGAGCATGATCATGGGTGCCATCTTGTGGAACGCAGCTTTTGTGGCGGCGTAACCAAAGCCCCAACCACCTTCGCCAACGGGAGCGAAGGGATCGCTCACGGCGACGTGAGAAGAGACATTAATAATCGTTCCGCCTCCTTGAGCCACCATCGAAGGGAGCACGGCTTGGGTCAAAATAAGTTGGGTGATGACATTTCCCTGGAGCCGAAGTTCAAGTTGTTCCGGAGTGAGGTCAACGAGGCGAACCATGCCACCTGGCCCGGTGTAGATCGCATTATTGACGAGCACGTCAATGCGTCCCCACTTGTCGATGACGGTCATGGCAGCATCGACCATCGTTTGGGGAAGTAAGACATCACCGAACAGTGCCATGCTGCGCACGCCCATTGCATCGATGAGTTCTGTCGTCTCTTCAAGGGAACCGGGGAGTGGAGCGCCGTTTCCGGTGTCGGAGTCATCGATTCCTTCACCTCGGTTGAGCGTGCGGGCGGTGCAGGCAACATCGAAACCTGCTTCCGCAAGAGCGATGGCAGCGGCCTTGCCGATGCCCCTGCTTGCTCCGGTAACGAGTGCGACGGGACGAGATGTTTGAGTCATGAGTGCATATTAGGTTCCGAATGTTTTATGCGCTGAGCCACGTGCTTCGACCGAACACCCTCCTAAGGGTCACGAAACGAGTGACAGAGTGTTCGAGGGAATCAGCAGCTGCTAAAACCTCGGCAGATCGCTAGTAAATCAGGCCAATTGGGCAGAGGGGGTCGGGGTTGGTTAGTCTCAGTTGGAGAAGAGCGTCGCGAAGACAATCTTGAAACGTTCTATTCAAAGAGGGGGCAGTAAATGGCATATCCACTTGATGTTGGCGGAGTTGATGACTACCCAGTCAAGGTCGGGAGTTGTTTGATCACAATGGTTGAACCTCATAAGGGGTTTGAGCGAGCGTTTAACCGCTGGTATGAACGGGATCACTATTACGCCGGATGCATGGTTGGCCCTTGGCTCTTTGCCGGGAGTCGATGGGTTGCTCCGAGGAGATTGAAAGATCAACGTTGGCCGAAGGACACCACCATTGCGAATCCTTACGATGCGGGGAGTTACATTGCCATCTACTGGGTAGAGAAAGGGCACCACGATGAACACTTCAATAAGTGGGCCGTTGACCAAGTGCGAGCACTGTATGCCGAAAATCGGGGTTTCCCAGAGCGAACGCACCAACACACATCGTTGTTTGACCACTTAGGTTCGGTC
The DNA here is from genome assembly GCA_903825895.1 of uncultured Actinomycetes bacterium. Classification (GTDB taxonomy): domain Bacteria; phylum Actinomycetota; class Acidimicrobiia; order Acidimicrobiales; family RAAP-2; genus CAIUMH01. The sequence goes on along the minus strand of CAIKCI010000017.1, from coordinate 48,619 downwards.
TATCGCGATGATGATCCTGTACCGATTGATTTGGCACTTGACCACGGATATGACGCGCTCGTGGTGCTGTGGTGGGACGCCAATGAAGGTGATGCAAAAGGCTTCGCTGAAACGCTGAAGAGTGACTACGTTCCTGGTCTTGTTGAAGGTTCTGATATTGAAATCGCTTCATCGTGGGCACCGTCGGTACCTGACGAGCCAAAGCGCGATGTGCCAATGGACTTAGGTTCGTCCTCGGGCAGTACGAATCGACTTGTCCAGATGCTCTTCATCGGTGGCGATGTCGAAGCAGAGATGGATCGGATCCACAATTACTGCGATCAGATTGAAGGAGATGGCGTTGCCAAACTTCTCTTGGCGGCACCGTTCTTCCGCACCGTCATTGGTACGGATAAATACGTCGACGAACTCTAAGGAGGCGTCGTGCTCTCAGGAGAAAAGATTCTCATCACCGGCCCGGCCGGTCAGATTGCATTCCCTATTGCTGAGTTTTTGGCAAAGGAGAACGACGTTTGGGGTATTGCGCGATTTGAAGACCCAGAGACACGTGCTCGAGTTGATGCCGCAGGGGTGACGACGAGGGTGTGTGATCTGGCGGATCGAGACTACAGCGATCTTCCTCAAGATTTCACCTACCTCTTGCACTTAGCGGCCTATCAAGGCAACAGTGATGACTTTGACTACGCCATGACGGTCAATGCTGAAGCAGCGGGGTTCCTGATGGAGCACTGCAAGAATGCAAAAGCGGCCTTGGTGATGTCAACCTCTTCGGTGTATCGACCCAACGATGATCCCTTCCATGCATTTTTAGAAGAAGATGCGATAGGCGGGGGCGAAAGCCCATGGGCCCCGACCTATGCGGCATCCAAGATGGCGCAAGAAGCCGTCGTTCGCCAGCAAGCACGAGCCTTAGGCCTCCCAACAATCATTGCGCGCATGAATGCGTCGTATGGCCCCAACGGTGGTCTTCCCGCCTTTCACCTTGATGCCATGCGAGCCGGCCACTTGGAAATTCCTGCTCGATGGGATCCCAGTCCGTACTCTCCAATCTTTCAAGATGACATCAACGAACAAGTTGAACCTCTCTTGGCTGCGGCAACGGTCCCCGCCACCATCGTGAACTGGGGTGGCGATGAGATCGTCTCAATCCAAGAGTGGATTCCCTACTTGGCAGAGCTCACGGGTATCGATGCAAAGGTGGTGACCAAGGTCCTTCCTGGTTCACATCGGGGAATGATCTCTGACCCCGTTAAGCGAATGAGTCTCACGGGACCTTGTCGCATCGGCTGGAAAGAAGGCTTCAAGCGGGTCGTTGAACAACGATGAGGGATCGACGTGATCCATCAGTGAATCACGTTGGCCTCAGCGTTTCTGATCTTGATCGCTCGACAATGTTTTATGTTCAGGCCTTTGGGTTCGAAGAGAAGCAACGCTATGAACTCGAGCGTGAGATCTCTGAAATTGAAGGTATCTCTCGCTTGTCGATTCAATTTCTCCAACTCGGTGGTACGCAACTTGAACTTTTAGGTTTTGCGTCTCCTCCACCACTTCAAGCTCCATCGACAACACGACACCAGATCGGTCTGACGCACCTTTCGTTTGCCGTTGACAACCTTGACGAGGCGGTTCAATTGGTGATTGACCATGGTGGTTCTCTGATCGAAGGCACACGAGCAGCCCCGGGCGCCGTTCCGCAGGTGGTCTTCGTCGCTGACCCCGACGGAACGAGATGCGAGCTACTGGAACGCTGATCACTTCGGTCAGCGAGGATTCAAGCGTGCAGGGATCTCTTGGTGGGAAAGGCTCCCAGGAATCGGGGGATAGGACGCGCCAGGAAGCATTTCCATCGAGTGAAGACGGCTCAGGAGAACCTCAACGGCGGTAACGGCTTCGGCCCGGGCCAGTGTTGCTCCAGGGCAGATGTGTGGGCCACCACCAAACCCCAAATGATTTTTCGGATTCGGTCGATCGAGTCTGAATGATTCGGGGTCCTCGTAGAGCGACTCGTCACGGTTCGCCGACGCAATACCTACTTCGAGCCATGTGTCCTTCGCCATCGTAATCCCACCTATTTCGGTGGCATGGGCACATCGCCGGGTCACGCGTTGAACCGGAGAGTCATGGCGGAGTGTTTCTTCGACATAGACAGGAATCAAGGAGGGGTCATTGTGGAGGCGTTCAAAAAGCTCGGGGTCTTCTAAAAGACGTTGAACGACGTGGACAAGCAGACCACGCGTGGTGTGGACGCCCGCTTGGATCATGAAATGGAGCTGGGTAATGATTTCTTGATCTTCAAGGGGTGCATTGTCAAAGCGCGCTTCAAGGAAAATCTTGAAGACGTGATTGTCGGGCTCAGCAAGCGCTCGTTGTTCGTTGAGCTTTGCTAAGAAATATTCCTCAACCGCTGGACGTCCCGGCTTTACTCCAGGAGTCTCCGGGCGAGTCATCAAGGAGCCATCAAAGGACCACTCCATGAAGAGATCTGAGGTGGACTCGGGAAGGCCGAGCACGTTTGCCATCACCAAACTGGGAATCGGCATGGCATAGCCAACGTGAAGATCGCTCACGTCTTGTTCAAGCATGCGATCGAGGAGGCCGTCGCAGACGGTACGAATATATGATGCGATCTCTTTGGTTCGGTGCGGACCAAAACTCGTATTAAAGAGCCGGCGCATTGCTGCATGTTTTGGTTCGGGGATTTCACTCAAAAACCATTGATCACGAGGGATGGTCTCTACGCCGCTTAGTCCGGTAATGGGTCCTAAGTCGGCGTAGTACCCCTCCACATCGCGAAAGACGGCATCGACATCGGAAAAGCGAGAGAGATACCACGCCCCGGTTGGCGTCGGACAGATTGGTTGGTGCGCACGGATCTTTTGGAGTTGCTCGAAGGGGATGCCGTCGATAAGGAACGCGGGGTCGTGGGGGTTGTAACTGAGACTCATGACCGCGCCGCACTCGAAGCGAGAAACTCCATCGTGCGAGCTTGCTCGTCGTTAGTGCCCAGAATATTTGCGAGGAACTCGGTCACTCCACGCGAGCGGAGATCGCCAAGGCGCTCGGCGACTTGTTCTTCGTTGCCAATCAATGCAATATCTACCGGTCGCTCAACCCCTTCATTGATCAACATCCGCTTATAGGAGGGGAGCGCTGCGGGTCCCTGAAGAACGTCATTGAGTCGGTCCGCGCACTCGCCAGTGTGGTCGGTGACACAGATGGGGAGACCAGCGACGACCTGTGGCGTGGCACGTCCTGCTTCGTCGGCTGCCCGAGTGAGAGCGGGAAGGGTTTGCTCGGTAATCGTTTTTGGCCCCGTCATCCAGGTGACGGTGCCATCGGCATAGCTCCCTGCGAGGTTAAGCATCTTGGGGCCTAATGCAGCGAGCAGCAAGCGGGGTCGAGCAGTGGTCATCGTGAGTGTGGCGTGCGTGGCTAAGGTCACTCCGTCGTAGTTGGCGCTCCGTGATGTTGAAAGTAAACCATCAAGCACGATCAACTGTTCACGACTACGTTCCAGCATTTCTGTGTAAGGAATGGCGAAGACGTTCTCTGAGACCACCGCGTGGGTTGCTCCAATCCCAAGCGTTAACCGCTCTGGTCCGATGGCGTCAGCCGTCGTGAGCGCGGCCAATGCCATCGGGAGTGGATGACGCCCTTGAATTGGGATAACCGCAGTGCCAAGATCAATGTCGGGAATAGTGCTTCCCACAACGGCAATGGCGGTTAACGCGTCAACGCCGAAGCCTTGAGCAAACAAGACTCCATCAAATCGATGGTCTTTTGCGCGCTGGACTTCTGTGAGGGCGGCATCAATTGAGGCCAGACCAGCGCCGCAAAAGAGCGAAATCTTCACAGAGCTAACTGTTGATGACAATCACCGGGGGATCGGAAAGACCATGTTCTTCTTTGCACGCGGCACGGTAAAAGTCGTAGACCGTCTGTGCGTCAATGATGTAGTCAATACCACCGAGTTCATTCATATTCAGATTGGCGCCGTGAATAGCGAACCAGACATCGGTGAGCTCAGTGTTGTCATCGAGAACATGCAGTGTGTGAACACTTCCTGCAGGTTCGTAGAGGTAAGACCCAGCGACATTCACGGATTCTGATGATTCGAGGTAGTGCCATGCTCCGGAGTTCGTGAAGGCATAGACCGATCCCGTGTGTTTATGCTTCTGGACGATCGTCCCTGGTGCAAAGCGGTTACGGATGATCCAAACGCCGTTGACCAGATCAACTTGGAGGACTTGGAGCTGGCTTCCGTCGCCGATGTTCACAAAGGGAAGGTCCTCTTGACGGCGTAACAGTGCACTTGGCGCTTCTTCGAGAATGCTCACGGTTTTACCCTTCTGTTGATCTTTTTCATACTGAATGGCTGAGCCACAGATTATTCTAAAACTTAGGCCATCGGCGAGGGGAGATCATCCGCTCTCAATGAGGCCTCGGTTCCTCCATCAACGATAAGCGCTGAGCCACAAAAAAAGCGCGCATCGGGGCCGAGAAGGAAGGCCACGACGCCGGCGAGTTCCTCAGCGGTGCCGTTGCGGCCAATGGGAATTGGAAACGCCGCCAGCATTGGGCCGAGGATCTCATCGTCCTGGGTCTCTTTCAGCAGTGGCGTTTGCACAGCGCCAGGGGCGATGACGTTGAGGGTAATGCCGGCTCCCGCCCACTCCGGGCTCGGTGCGTGGTGGCGAACCCAACGGGTGACAGCCAACTTTGTAGCGGGGTAGGTCTGAATCGATCCCGCAGTATCGGCCGCGACGTGAGCTCCGTCTTCATCGTCGCCGAGACAGAGGTTGACGACGTCAAGTGGAACCCCAGGCTGACAGGTCATCGAATTCGACGCGATGGCTATCGCCGCTGAGTTTGTTCCTTTGGCGAGCAGTGGCCGAAGGCTCTCAAGCAGTTTGACGGTGCCGAAATAGTTCACAGCGACGAGGAGACTTCCCGCTCGATTGGGTAGCCCGCCCTTCCCGGCGAAGGTAACAAGTCCGTCGAGAACGCCTTGTGAAAGTTCCTGGATCGCTTCGACGGCACTCTGGCGTCCTTCGGGAGTGCCAAGATCTGCGACAACGTCTGCATCGTGGAGGTCGACGCCAATCACACGGTCCCCGTTGGCGACGAGGCGTTTCAGTGTTGCGGCCCCCATGCCAGAGGCGGAACCGGTGACGACAATTGTTCGTTGATGAGCCATAGTCATGACTCTAGTGAATGACGGTCGAGTCGTCACGTAAGAAGTTCACCCTTACGACGTAAGCTCCACAATCCCCTTAATGAAGAAGTAGAAGAAGAAGAAAATCTCGACACCAATGGTGATTTGTACGGTGTAGGTCGTAATATCGTGATGGAGTTTGGCCAGCAGTGGCATCGCTCGTTTCCCGAGTACGGAGATTACGCCAACGGGTACTACGACGGGAAGTTGCAAAAAGAGAAAGAGTACGGCAAGCGCAACCACGCATGAGCCAAGCCCCGCGTTGGACTTTGAAATATCTCGAATTGCTGGCAAGAAAAGAACAATCGAGGTGATGTTGACGAACATGGTGGCCATCCCGGCGACGAAATACGCTCGTGGAGAGGTTTGATTCAGCCGTTGAGCCAATGATTTTCCCTTTGCCGGCTTTCCGAGGCTGAGATACTGGCGGAACGCCAACCCGGCGAGCAGTGCTGCTGCGGCAAAGGCAATGACTTCGTCAATGATTTTATGTTGACTGTGGTGAAACGCTGATCCGATGAGGAGACCGACAACGGTATAGACACTCAGAGCAAGCACACTTCCCGCCACCACCGCCCAGCCACAACGAAGCGGAGTGACCGGTGAAGAAAGCGACAGCACGGCAATCATCAACAAGGTTGGACTAATCGCCGCGCCACAGGCCAGGGGCAGGATCTGCAGAACTAAATGGCTCATGTGAGGGATGCGAGGTAGGCAGCACCAAGTTGCTTGAGCCGTTCATGGATTCCGCCCATGGGGTTACATCCCGGGATGTAGGCCTTCTTCATCTTTGCCACCACCGTGTAGTTCGTGTCCACGACATTGGCGATGGGTGACTCGACGGCTTGTGTGACGAATTGGTACGCATCCATCATCGAGAGTCCCGTTAGTTCGCTGACCCAGTGGACCATCTCGACTTGTGAAATCCGAAATGCATCTTCAAGAGGCCTCGTGGAGCCGGTTGTCATAATGTCCCGGTCGTTTTCTAAACGGGGCCATGCGGTCCGAGGACCACCTTTGATGAGATCGATCACGAGAACAGAGTCCATCGCCGTTTCAACGGCCACGCCGCAGGTCTCCCCTTCACCCTGTCGGGCGTGGCCGTCGCCAAAGCTGAACAATGCACCTTCAACATTGACACCAAGAAAACAGGTCGTTCCAACGCGCATTTCAGGAGTGTCCATGTTGCCGCCCCAGTCGCCTGGAGTGAGCGAAGAACGCGCTTCGTTCAACGCGGGCGCAACACCGACAGTCCCATGCATTGGATCGAGAGGGAGTGTATAAAACGCTTCGCTCTCTCTTGCTTCGTAGCGAACGGTCCGTGCTTCGAGGTCAAGGTCATAGCGCCAGGTCATCTCGGGGAGCGGCTGGTGAAGCATGGCGGTAAAACCCGTGGCCGTGAGTGACCCGAACAAGGGAACCGATGTGGAAAAGCCGAAGGTATTCCTTGGCTCGATTTTGGCAAAGTGGACCGCCAGCGTGTCGCCCGGCTCGGCTCCTTCGATATAAAAAGGACCGGTTTGGGGATTCAGACAGCGTGGGTCGCAGACCTCACTGACGTGATCGTGGACGGAGGTAACTTTTCCGGCAAAACAGTCCAATGTCGACGTATCTAAAATTGAACCTGGAACCAGAGACGCACGGGCTTCAGCTCCACCAAGGGTATAGACCAAATCGTGAGGATCACCTTCGTGGTCGACCTCAAAGGTGACGACCGGTGATTCAGCAAAGGTCATGACCCTTACTGTACTTCTTGCTTCCCAGCGATCTCAGCTCTGACTTGGTCCATGTCGAGTTCTTGAACTTGTTTGAGAAGTGCTTCGAACCCTGATGCCGAGAGTGCCCCTGCTTCTCGGTAGAGAAGGACACCATCACGAAAGACCATCAGCGTAGGAATCGACATGATGGATGCTTCTTGGGCTAACTCTTGCTCTTCTTCGGTATTGACTTTGGTGAACTGAACATCGGGGTGCGCCTCAGCTGCGGCTTCGTAGACGGGGGCGAATGCCATACATGGTCCGCACCATGATGCCCAAAAGTCAACGACAACGGTTCCTTGGCCGAAAACAGTGGATTCAAAACTCTCTTTTGTAAGTTCTTGGAGTGCCGACATATCTTCCTTTTCTTTTCTCGAGGAACGTTTTCTCGCAGTGTGACTGTGCGAACAGCTCGAGCGAGCAACCTTGTCGAACAGTGTTCCAAGGTTAGACCTGATTCGCGAGTCCTCCGAAGTGTAAGAGTGTTACGACGTCATCCCTTGGAGGCCAACGAGAGCTCGGGCGTGTTCGATCTCCCCCATGTGGCGCAGCCCATGTTGATAGATCCAGCATTCGATTCCGTCAAGCACCGTGATGCCAGTCTCATCGGCGACGCGCGCTGAAAACGTAGATGCCAGTTGTGGCGGAAGCGGCCGGGGGACAACGAGTCGGGTCAGCTCTTCGGGGTCAAGACCGCTGAGCCACGCCTCAGTATTCTCGAAGACGGTCCGTTGGTAGTCACAGAAGACGCTGTAGTCGCCGATTCGTTGCTCAACCATCTCTTCAACGCTTCGCTCTTTTCCGTGGTCGTCAACACCGAGTTTTACCGACGTCTTCCATTCGTCATTCCAGATGGGCCCTGGGCCGTTCAGCATGATGACGGCGGTATCTTCGAGTTGGGCTTGGTGAAACAGTGAAAAGGCAATGGGGAGAACCGGAACACGTTCGACATAGTTGACCTGGTCAACCGTCATTGTTTCGACCGCTTCGTAATAAAGAGAATGAAGCGCCGCGATTCGCCGCTGGAGAGAACTCAAAATGAGCGACGTGCTCATAGTGATCGCTCACCAAGCACTGCCTTAATCGGCAAGGAGATCCTTGGCGATGGCGATGATCTGCATCTCATCGGTTCCGGCGTAGATCTGAAGGACTCGAGCGTCACGAGCGAGTTGCTCAACGCGATATTCAGAGATGTAACCGTTACCGCCAAAGAGTTGAATGGCTTCGTTCGCCACTTCAACAGCTGCACGGGCGGAGTACAACTTCATCGCCGATGCTTCAGCCATCGTAGTTGCCGCTCCCGTGCTCACCGTTTCAACGTGCCGGAAGACGAGGTTCTGGACGTTGAGTCGGGCGACTTCCATGTTGGCCAATTTAAGTTGGATGAGTTGGTAGTCACTGATGGGCTTTCCCCACAACTTGCGCTGCTTGGCGTAGTCAATGGAGAGACGCTGGCACTCTTCAATAATGCCTAATGACATCGCAGCCACACCTGCTCGTTCGGTGACGAAATTGTCTTTGGCGCTTTGGCGTCCTCCACCCTTAGGCTCTTCGGTTCCTCCTAAGAGTCGATCTTTACCAACGCGTACATCGCTCAAGAAGACCTCACCAGTTGGCGACGCCTTTTGCCCCATCTTGCGCATGGGCTTGGATTGCGTCAGTCCTTCCATCCCTGCATCAAGGACAAAGGTCACGACTCGACGATCACGAAGTTCCGTTCCGCTTCCGTCATCAAGCTTGGCGTAAAGAACGATCGTGTCGGCGTAGGGACCGTTGGTAATCCACGTCTTTGAACCATTAATGACGTAGTCGTCACCATCTCGGACCGCAGAGGTTCGCATGCCGCCCAGCGCATCAGAGCCTGAATCAGGCTCGGTAATCGCCCAGGCACCAACTTTGTCGAGGGTCATCAGGTCAAGACCCCAACGCTCCATCTGCTCTGGCGTACCCAGTTTCATAATCGTGCCGGCAGCAAGTCCGGTCGAGACGCCCATTGACGTCACCAGTCCCGGGCTGACGCGACATAACTCAATGATGGGGATCAGGGTCATCCCGGCTTGGCTATTTGGACGTCGCTCTACTGACCCTTCGTCGCCACTGAGCTTTCGATCAAGTTGGCGCTTGAAGTTCTCCCGCGCCATCTCGTCCATGCCAAAGGTCTTAAACATCGATCGCATGACGGCGTAGGGAGGCACCCCTTCGTGTTCGATGTCATCAAGGACGGGACGAATTTCTTCGTCGACAAAACGGCGGACCGCATCTTGGATCGCAAGATGCTCTTCTGACCAAGCAAGCATGATGGTGTGATGAATCTCGTCGACGCCTAGGCGTCGTGCGAGGTTCGGGTCAGGGTGTTGCGGTCAGTGTGGATGATGGGCTCGGGGCTCCGGTAGTGCTCGTAGACCGTCGTCTCGTCGTAGGAGAAGGTGTCACCGTCAACCTTGATGGTGACGTCGAAAGAGATGGTCTTGGCATTCTTGTCGAGGTACTGGTTCGACAGAATTCCATAGGTTTGGACCCCGAGCTGTGCATTCATCACGAATTCGTTGGCCGTGGCTTCTGCTGGACCACCGGCAATCACGACTGAACCACGAGGAACCATGAAACAGCGCATGACTTGCTTTTCTGCTGCATCCCACAACCAGTAACCGACTTCGGTATGGAAGGGGTTGTCGTTCTCTTCGCCTTTACGCCATGCAGCGGTGCGGTAGTCAAGTCCATAGAGCTCTTGCTCGCCGTTGGCGACTGGGCCAAAGGGCTTAAACGATGTGCGCTCGAAATAGGGCGTCTCTGCAACTTTTCCTTTTTCATTGTGAAAAGAAACGTCCATTCCTTGGGCGCCTTCCCACGTACCGATTAGGCCAGCTAATGGTCCCCACTCTTCATTCGCCATTGTGGCGTCTCCTTACTCGTCGATGTCAAGAACCCGGCTACGCCGTGGTCACTTCGTAGCCTAGAGGCTTCGCCCAGGCCTGTGTGCAGAAACCCCCGCGCTTTGGCCTCCAAGGGCGTGTTCGGCGAGGACACTGTGGACCGTCCGCTGGGCGGCCACAATGGCCAAGAAAAAGGCCACCACTTGAAGCCCTGAAAGGGCCCCAACGGCCAGGTTCGAATGTCCAGCAGACGCATAAACCCCCACGGTGAGCAGCTCGGCAACCAACAGCGCCGCCCAGGAAAGCCAGAGGCTTCGCCGACCGGGGTGGCGGGGGGTGAAGAGATCGAGCCAGGCCATCAAGGGCACGACGAGGTTGAGAAGGGGAATGAACCAGGCCACTACCCCAAAGGTCGGCCCAATCCGACTTTTGAGACCGAGTGCGCGCGCGATCTTTGCGGCGCGATGTTGCGTCGTCAAGGTAAAGACAAGCGCCAAAATTTCGAGAGGAAGGATCAGGAATGATGAAAGAGTCGAACTCCAATTGGGCTGTGTGGGGATGGCAGGCAAGGTCGCACTCGTTGAACCGCTTTTCGCGATGTCGTAGGCACTGTGAAACCATTGCCACATGGCCGCAAGCCATGAAGTGTCGGCCACGCGAATGACAATGGCGCCGAGAGCGGCGAGGCCGAACGCGCCAAGGCCGATTGTCGCCATGCGGCCGCCAGCGTGTTGTTCTCTCGCTAACTGTGCTGCATCGATCCCTTCGATTGGCGGGAAATATGCGTGAAGATCCTCGTTCCACGCTCCTCCATCCCACCATCGCCATGCAGTGGTGCCGCCAGGATCGGGATACCAGCCACGCGGAGGAGACGTCATCGTTCTATCTTCTCAGGAAATCGTGAAGGCCACGACACCTTGGTCAGGTGAAGCGCTACGAAGTGGTTGTCTGCTGCGGGAGCGGTGGAACGGCAATCTGCACGAGGCTTGAGGTCGTGATGCCAACACAAGCGGAAGAGGAGATGCATGAAAGGCCGATGATGGACGTCGGGACATAGGTCATGGTGATCTTGTGAAGCGCCACGCCTCCGTAGGCGAACGCAACGGTTCCTTGTCCACTGGTGGTTGCGCCCCCAACGGCGCATAATTTCCCGAGGCACGATACCGATGCTGGATTTTCTACGTTGCCGACAGCGGCGACCGTTGAAAACGTTGTGCTTCCTGGTGAGTTGCTCATGAGCGCTCCTGGTGAGGTGGTCGAAGTTTTTGTAACGACTAAACACTCCAATGTTGAACTGCACGAGGCACTCAGGATCTGTGAGAGGCCAGTAGGAAGGACCGCCAACTGCCACCCGCTCATTCCACTCGTGGTGAAAAGTACTTGGGGTTGGCCGGTTGGCGAGATACCCGTGGTGATGCACAGTGCAATCGTTGAGCACGACACGGAGAGAACCTGGCCAATTCCAGCCGGCAGGGTCACCGGTGATGACCATTTCGCTCCAGCGTGAATCGTCGTTTGAGCGACCGTCCCCCCAGATGAACTCCCGATCATCAGGCACCATCGCTCCTGTACACAGCTCACCGCCTGAGGAGTGACACCCGCAGGCAAGGTGCTGGTACTCCATGAACCCGAGGACCCTTTTCCGTAGAGGGCGGCGCTGGTCGCGCCAAAGCCCACAGCGAGACAGGTCTTCGCTGAGCATGCGAGATCATTGATGCTTGTCGTCGGAGGAATTGGGGTCGCTGGAGTGACCCAGTTGGTGCCAGCGTCACTCGAGCTCATCAAGACCAGAGCAGTTGGGGTGGGCTCAAAGGAAGAGCCGCCTGCTGCACAGAAGCCACTGGCCCCGCAACTCACCGTGGCCAAATTCCCGCTCAGGACGACACTGGGCTGGCCGATTGCCTGGCCTGCAGCGGCGCTTTGGGTAGACGCTGAAGGAGGAGAAGAACAAGCGGCAGTGATGATGGCGAGGGAGAGCGCGCTCACCCCGGCCAGCCGTTGACGCCAGGAACGTTGTTTGGCGATCACGACAAGATCGTAGAGGGAAAATCGTTCTGATTGTGGCTTCGTCGCGCCGAAGAGGGTCTACCCTCAACGGTATGGGTTGGCTCGATCTTTTCATTGCACTTTTGGTCGTGCTGGCAGCCCTCAACGGCCTGCGTCTCGGCGCCATGGTGCAAGTGCTGAGTTTCGTTGGATTTTTCGGTGGCTTAGTGCTCGGTATTGGCTTGGCCTACATCGTGGCCAAGCCTCTTGGTGCAGGGATTACCCGAACGATCTTGGTTCTCGCGCTGGTTCTTGGCATGGCCGTGGTTTGCTCAATCGCCGGAAGTGTTCTTGGTTCGTGGGCGTCGTCGGCGCTAAAGCGGTGGCATCTTGGCAGCTTCGATACTGGGGTCGGCGCTGCGATTGGAGCGGTCAGTATTTTGCTCTCAACCTGGTTGATTGCAGGGTTCTTAGTGCAAACACAAGTGACGTGGGTGAACCAAGCGATCGACCGTTCCGCAGTGATCCGCGTGATTGACCGTGCGCTCCCGCCAGTGCCGTCGGCCGTTGCTCAAGTTCAGTCCCTTCTTTCGAGTCAGGGCTTCCCGTCCGTGTTCGCGGCAATCGCACCTCCCTTAGCTCCGGTGACGCCGGTGCCGTCAACACCCGAAGCGTTAGCGATCGCGCACTCAACACTGGCGTCGGTCTACAAAATCCTGAGTACTGGCTGCGGCGGACAAGTAGAAGGCTCATCGTTTGTTGTCGCGCCGGGAGTGTTGGTGACGAACGCACACGTCGTCGCTGGGATTAAGAGCCCCATGGTCGTGGTTGGGGGCATTTCTTATAACGCCAACGTCGTCCTCTTCGACCCAAGTCTTGACCTGGCGGTCTTAAAAACCCAAGCCCCGTTAGGTCGCGCGCTTTCGGTCACGTCGGCCACCGTCTCGTCAGGTACGCCGTCGGCGGTCGTAGGCTTTCCGGAAAATGGGGACCTCCACGTTGCCCCTTCGTCGGTCTCGGCATCGTTCGAAGCGATAGGTCGAGATATCTATGGTGGTTCCTTGGTGACTCGTGCGGTCTATGAACTCAATGGCCAAGTACTTCCTGGCAACTCTGGCGGTCCGCTGATCGGGCAAGGCGGAACGGTGCTTGGCGTGGTGTTCTCACGCTCAACGGTCAATGCACAGGTGGGCTACGCACTTGCCGGTTCGGGGATAACCCAAGATATTGCGCGTGGAGAGGCAGCGACGAGCAACGTGTCAACGCAGTCATGCGTTCCTGGCTAACGATTAGATACTTGAGCGCAGTGCGACTTCGATGGCGTCAAGGCCTTCGTTGAGCAACTCATCGGAGATGATGAAGGGTGGAAGCAGGCGAATGACATTGCCGTAGGTTCCACAGCTCAACGTGATTACTCCCTGCTCGCCACACTTGGTCACAATGGTTTTGGTTAACGCAGCATCAGGGGTCAGCGAGCCTGGCTTCACGAGTTCCATCGCTATCATCGCGCCACGACCGCGCACGTCGGCGATGCAGTCAACATCTGCGGCGAGTTTTTCCAAACGAGTCCGGATGATCTCGCCAAGCTGTGCGGCGCGCTCAACGAGTCGCTCGTCATCCATCACGCCGATGGTTGCGAGCGCGCTCGCAACCGCTACCGGGTTTCCGGCGTAGGTACCGCCTAGTCCTCCAGCGTGAACCGCATCCATCAATTCACTTCGGCCCGTCAGCCCTGAAAGCGGCATACCGCCGGCGATGCCCTTGGCGGTCACGATGAGGTCGGGAATGATTCCTTCGTCTTCACAGGCAAACCATTGACCCGTTCGACAGAAACCGGTTTGGACTTCGTCGGCGATAAAGACGATTCCTTTCTCTTTGGTCCATGCCGACAGCGCAGGGAGAAACCCAGGGGCGGGAACGATGAATCCGCCCTCACCTTGGATGGGCTCAATGAGTACTGCGGCGACATTGTGTGAGCCCACTTGCACGTCAATCTCGTCGAGAGCCAGTTTCGCCGCATCAGCACCGCTGAGTGAGTCGCGCAGGGGATAGGACATAGGAACCCGATAGACCTCAGGAGCAAAGGGACCGAAGCGGTCTTTATACGGCATATTTTTCGCCGTGAGCGCCATGGTCAGGTTCGTTCGGCCGTGATACGCGTTGTCGAAGACGATGATGGCCGTTTTGCCCGTAGCGAGACGGGCAACTTTGATTGCATTTTCAACAGCTTCGGCTCCAGAGTTGAACAGGGCTGTGGATTTAGAAAAATCTCCCGGGGTGCGCTCGTTTAACTCTTCTGCCAGTCGGACGTAACTTTCGTAGGGAGACACCATGAAACAGGTGTGGATGAGATCGTGGGCCTGCTCGCTAATTGCGTTCGTGATCGCTGGGTGCGCGTGACCAACCCCAGCGACGGCGATACCCGATCCAAGGTCAATCAGCTGGTTGCCATCGGCGTCGACCAGGATCGCCCCTTGGCCACGTTCGATGTAGGCCGGTAAGCCTGAACTCACGCCCAGAGAGACCGCAGCATTGCGCCGAGCATGAATCGCCTGAGACTTCGGTCCAGGAATGGCGGTGGTCAGAACTCTGCGCTGTTCAATGTCTGGTCGCTCGGCCATGGTGACTCCTTAGTGGATGGACGGAGGTAGTCCTCTGGTCTCAATCATAGGATCTTGATTCCCGGGTTGTCTGCCCTGCAGCGCACAAAGACGGCCTTGACGGCTTGCACCATCAAGGCCAGCCTGTGCGTTCGAGCGGAGAGGGTGGGATTTGAACCCACGGTACCCGGAGGCACAACGGTTTTCGAGACCGTCCCATTCGGCCGCTCTGGCACCCCTCCGAGAGAAGAGGTTAGTGCCCTGGAATGTGGATCGAAAAAATCTATGAACCAACGGGTTGAATGCTCGACCAGTTTGGAACCGATGGGGTGCTCAGGCCCGCCGGACCTTTTCCAAAGAGGGCAAAGATATTTCCTGTGATCTGCTGGACCTTGGACGATAAACAGCCTGTCGGTCCGGTGATGCACGAACTCATTGCATTGATCCAGTTCACCGTTCCGGTGTTGATGACACCAGCGTTTCCTGCTGGATCGGTGTAATACGTCATATCCGAATACGAAAAACCGTTCCAGATTCCTTCGGCGGTAAAGAGTTGATTCTCGGGAATTGGAGAGTGACCGAAGACCTGGATGTTCTTCGGTGATCCGTCGGCAAAGGAGAGATGATCAATGTCGGACATCACGACGCCAGGAAGTTGGCTTCCTGTCTTCAGGCCCGTTCCTTTAAACGCCCATGCATTTCCATCGGCCACCACGAAGGGAACATTGTTGGTTCCATTCAAATAGCCCGAGTACAACTCTCCGGTGAACGGCACGGGAGAGAGACTCGTTGGCGGGGACGAGAATGTGTTGCCCGTCACATCAAGCGGGTTCCCTTTTCCGTTTAACGGATCTTCTTGAGTGCTTCGATAGTTGACCTCAATACGTTCCGGTCCCAGCGAGGAGGGCTGCATCCGCACATGGCGCAGTACCGCAGCTGAACCGAAGAAGACAAAGTTGGTGCCGGCACCTTTGGCGGTAATTGCCCCTTGTCGTTCAGGGCTTGACCAGGTTTCATCGTGACCGAGCGATAAGAACACCTTGTGATTGGACGAAAGAGATGGCTGGACGTCCAAGGTGACATCGGTGACGTAGGTGACATCGAGACCATGCTGTTCCATGTACTGAAGCAGCGGGTATTCATTGCCAAAGAAGTCGGAGGCACCATATCCCGTGTTGTAGGGGCGATCAAGCGAGACGACCCGGGCGCGGTTGCA
Organism: uncultured Actinomycetes bacterium; assembly: GCA_903825895.1. Lineage (GTDB taxonomy): Bacteria > Actinomycetota > Acidimicrobiia > Acidimicrobiales > RAAP-2 > CAIUMH01. The sequence goes on along the minus strand of CAIKCI010000017.1, from coordinate 32,972 downwards.
CTGAGGATAGGTCGGAACCGTCGGCGCGCAGGGCCCGAGCCCTTGGTAAAAGTCGTAGCCTCCCCAAAAGTTCCAGCCTTCTTCAGTGAAGGTTCGATTGACAAAGAGGTACGTGGCTTTCGAAGACTGGTCCCACACGGTGAGGGGGACATAGCCTTGGTTGCCTTGGCTGTCGGTCAACTTAAAGAGATAGTCACCTTGCACAAATGCCTTGGTGATGGGAACGCTAAACGAGGTGCTCCAGTTTTCGCAGCTGACCATGTTGATGCCCGCAGTCAGGGGGCAGACGGGCTGGACGACGCCTTTATACGTTGAAGACGTCCAGACGGATCGGCCACCCTTGTTTTGGTAGTACCCCATGCGATAGGCCGTTACTTTGAAACTTGGTGCTGGCGTGGTGACGTAAAACTTTGCGGTCTGACCTACCGCGGCATAGTTCAAATTTGAAAAGCCGGCAATGATATTGGGGGTCACTGCAGGGGGAATCTGCCACGCCGTGGTGCCTGGTTTTTTATTCTCCGCTACCACCCAAGGAGCGACCACACCAACAGGTCCAGCGGTTGTTTTGGCGGCTGCGTTCGATGCTGGACTTGACGTGGTGGTCGTCGTTGACGGGGACGAAGAGGTGGCCAACACCACCGCGCTGAGTGACCCGGCAACGAGAAGAATCCCGATTGCCCCTGCGGCGAGTCGCCGATAGAGGAATGTACGTGGTTTCGCCATATTTTGTTCGGGAGCCATGAGCGGGTCATTTCGTTCAGCGTCTGGGAATCAGTGGGCAAAATACCCTAACGCAGAGGGGTTAACAAGGGGATTCATCGGGGTCCCTCGAGAGGAAATCCAACGTCCAGGCAGGGAAACAGGCGTTTTACTGAGTCAAAAAGGCTTCAGATGGGGGTAACCTGCGAAGACGCGGATATTTCGTTCCGCAAAGAGAAGATTGGTCTGAATGAGTGTAATCCCTGAAGCCAGCGCTGACGTAACGTCAAGCGATCGAAAAGGATCGTTGAAGCCCGTCATCGACGCGCTTCCTGACTCGGTCTACGACAACCCAACCTGGAAGGGCCTTGCGTACTTTGGTCGAGACACGGCGATCTATGTCGGGCTTTTGGTTGCCTTGGTCTACGTTACGAACGTCTTTTACGCACTTCTCATTGAAGCGGTCATGGCGCTCACCGTTTCGGGCCTCTTTATTGTCGGCCACGATGCAGCCCACGGCGCATTGTTTAAGTCGAAAAAACTGAACTCATGGATTGGGCACCTTTCATTCCTGCCGAGCTGGCATGTCTACGAAGGATGGCTGCTTGGTCACAACCGTGTTCACCATGCCTTCACCGTTCGTCAAGGTTTCGACTTTGTTTGGCACCCAGCAACGGCGCAAGAGTATGCCGCCATGGGTTGGTGGCGTCGTGTTGTGCACCGTGTTGAGTGGTCATGGGCCGGTGCAGGGATTTACTACATCCACCAAGTGTGGTGGAAGAAGATGATGGTTGGCCGTCCTCCCGAGCGTTGGGTGAAATCCATTCGCCGAGACCGATGGATGGTCCTTGGTTTCATCGTTGGAATGCTGGCGCTGTTCTCATGGATCGGCTCCATGCGCACCGGCACCGTGGCCGGTGTTGTGTGGATTGATCTTCGCTGCGTGGTCTTGCCTTTCTTCTTCTTTTCTTGTGTGATCGGCACCGCGGTGCACGTGCACCACGTCGGCCCCGATATTCGTTGGTGGAAAAAGGCTGAATGGACCAAGTTCAAGGCTCAGATGGAAGGAACGACCGTTCTGCGTCTCCCGAAGGGAGCGAACTTCTTCTTCCACTGGATCATGGTCCACGTCCCTCACCACGTCGATATGCGCATTCCGATGTACAAACTCGAAGAAGCAACCGATGCGATTGAGGCCGCATTCCCCGGAACCATCATCGACAAGAAGTGGAAGATGCGTGAGTTCATGTCGAATACACGCGAGTGCAAACTCTACGACTTTGAAGACGGACGCTGGCTTACCTACGCCCAAGCTCGGCGAGAACGAGCGCTCGCAAACGCTCACTAAGGCTCAGCGACGCTGCGCAAAAAAATCTTGTATGAGTTCTGCCGATTCATTGGCCAAGACGCCAACGGTGATATCCATCTCGTGGTTCAATCGTGGATCACTGCCGACGTTGTAGCGAGACCCCAACGCTCCAGCTTTTAAATCCATCGCGCCAATGACGACGCGACCCACGCGGGCATTTAACAAAGCTCCCGCACACATCACACACGGCTCCAAGGTCACGACCAGCGTGGCGTCCTCAAGGCGCCAAGAACCCAACTGTGCTGACGCAGCGCGCAGAGCCAAGACTTCGGCGTGGGCGGTGGGGTCATGGAGCGCTTCTCGCTCATTACCGGCTTGGGCGATGATCTCGCCATCGACGATGACGACCGCTCCGACGGGAACCTCCCCGCGCTCGCCGCAGCCGCGCGCCTCTTCGAGGGCGAGGCGCATGGCCGTGATCTCGAGGTCGTCGTGACTACTCATGGCGGAGGAGGTGGGATTTGAACCCACGGTGAGTTTCCCCACACACGATTTCCAATCGTGCCGATTCGGCCGCTCTCGCACTCCTCCGAATCTTGCCCCGAAGGACAGGAGTTCACAGGCTAACCGCCCAAACCTGCCCCCTTGGGCAAAGCCTGTTTCGAGTCAGGTAGCGTTGAGAGGGAAGTCACCGGTCTTGGGAGCGGTGGTCGGGTCCTGCGCAATGCCCTCTTGTGAACCGAGTCAGGGTCGGAAGGCAGCAGCTCTCAGCGAGATTCGGCGTGTGCCGTAGTCAACCTGGCCATCGCTCCGAGGATCGGGGCATTGTTTGGTCGTTCGCCTCCCGAGGTCACATCGCACCGATAGCATCAGGCCATGGCAAATGACGACGGAGTACTGGGAACCGCAGACGACTTCGTCTCGCTCTATCGGCGTTATCGTCCTGGGAAGTTCTCGGAACTGCGTGGTCAAGAACATGTGGTCAGAGCACTTCGGACCGCCGTCAAAGACGGTCATGTTGCCCACGCCTATCTCTTTAGCGGTCCTCGCGGAACGGGGAAGACCTCAACCGCAAGGATTTTGGCGAAGGCACTGAACTGCCTTGCCCTCGTCGACGGAGAGCCCTGTGGCGTCTGTGCGAGTTGTAGTGAAATAACGCGCGGGACGTCGATGGATGTGACCGAACTCGACGCCGCTTCAAATAATGGTGTCGAAGCAATCCGGGATCTCATCGCGCATGCCGCCCTGGGTTCGCCGGGACGCTCAAAGGTCTACATCATCGACGAAGTCCACATGCTCTCAACCGCAGCGGCGAACGCCCTGTTGAAGACTCTTGAAGAGCCTCCTGGGCACGTCGTTTTTGTCCTGGCCACAACGGACCCGCAGAAAGTGCCACCCACGATCCGCAGTCGAACACAGCATCTTGAGTTCCGGCTTTTGGGGGCCGAAACACTTGAAGGTCTGTTGCGTGATGTGCGTGACGATGCCGGACTAGGTCTCGATGATGCCATCCTCAGTTTGGCTGTACGCAAAGGAAAAGGCTCAGCGAGAGATGCACTGAGTGCACTCGACCAGGTTGCGGCATCGGGTGAGTCAACAGAAAGTCGACCTGAGTTGTCGTCAGTGGTGGATGGCTTGTGCGACGAAGACGCGGGAGCGACAATCGTTGCACTTTCGAAGCTCCACGCATCGGGTTGGGGACCTCAACAGTTGGCAACAGAACTCATCGATGAGTTGCGCCAAGCATTCCTCATTGGACTGGCCCCTGATCTCGCACAAGTGACTGGTGCGGACCGTGATCGACTGCAGGAACAAATAAGTCGGCTGGGGCTCGCTCGGGTTGTTCGCTGCATCGAACTCTTAGGGCGCGCACAAGTAGAGATGCGCGATGCACCTGACGCCCAAGTACTCCTTGAAGTAGCGGTTGTCCGAGCGGCGAGGACCGATCTCGAAGGCGGTAGTACGGGTTTGGCAGATCGCATCACCCGGCTCGAGCGAAAGATTCAAGAACTTTCGCACGGTGCGCCTCCCGTGGCACCGCCAGCGGCGAAAGCGGTTCGTCCTACACCGCAGGTGGCTCTCGCTCCGGGAGCGAAAGCATCGCTGGGAGCGTTTAAAAAAGCCGCTCCTGGAACGCAAGCGCCGGGGGACACACCAACGGCTGAGCCTGAGGAAACTCCGACACCACAAGCCGCTCCAGCAGCTGCGCCTGCGACAGAACGCAATGCGACCGATGTGAGTCGTGATGATGTCGAACAAGTCTGGAGAGAGTCGGTCCTTCCAGGTATTACGGCGAAAGCGCGTTCGCTCTATCTGGGGGGATCAGTCAGCAACGTTGAAAACGGTATCGTGACCTTCGTTATTCCCAACGATGCACACCGTGCAAAGTGCGCGGAACATGCCGCAGAAGTAGAGAGTGCCTTGGCCCTTGCCATCGGAGCACCGATGACGCTTGACCTGACGGTGGCCGAAGCAACACGTACGCAGCGCACGAAAGCGGAACGCATTGAAGAAGCTGGTCAAAACGAGGAGATTATCGATGTTGAACATCTCGAAGAGGCACCAGTCAATGCCGCGAGCTCGGTCGCCGAAGCAAAGATTTTAGATGCATTCCCTGGCGCCATTGAAGAGGAAGGTTAGGTGTACACCGGCTCCCTTCGCCGACTCATCGATGAGCTTGGACGACTTCCTGGGGTTGGACCGAAATCCGCTCAACGTATTGCGTTCTATCTCCTGAAAGTCCCAACAGAAGACGCCACACGATTGGCAGAAGCAATTATTGACGTCAAGGAAAATACTGAACTCTGCCCAACCTGTCTCAATGTGGCTGACCGGGGCGAACTCTGTCCGATCTGTGGAGATGCTCGCCGGTCGACCACCACCATCTGTGTTGTGGAAGATCCCCGCGACATCGTGGCCGTTGAGCGAACCGGACAGTTCCACGGTCGCTATCACGTCCTTCATGGTGCGCTGAATCCTCTTGAAGGCACCGGGCCCGATCAACTCAAGGTCAAAGAACTCTTGGGGCGTCTTGAGCCCGAAGGGGTCGAAGAAATTATCTTGTGCACGAACCCAAACCTCGAAGGCGAAGCAACAGCGCTCTATCTGGCACGTCTCTTGGCGCCACTTGGACTGATCGTGACGCGGATCGCCAGTGGGCTACCCGTTGGCGGGGACTTGGAGTACGCCGATGAACTGACCTTGGGTCGAGCACTTGAAGGGCGACGCAACGTCGCTCCCTCCGAAGAGAACTAACTCGTTACTTTCCAGAGCGAATGCCGAATTGGCCGCGCCATTCCTCGTCCGGCGTCAACACAATCAGCGCTTCACCACTTTGAAGAGTATTTGGCGGTGCCGTCATCGGCTCAACCGCTAGGCCTCGGCGACGTCGGCCAACGTCGCCGATGGTGTCGCCGGTAAAGAGCTGAAGATAGCCGAACTGCTCATCAACCCAGAGCTCGACCGTGCGCTTCATCGCTGTGTCGCCGAGGATCGTGACCGCCGTGCCGTCACTGCTGCGGTTGAGATTTGAAAAGGTGGTGTCGAGTACGACTGCGCCGATGGATCCGCCACTCGTGAAATCACAGGGTGTTCCTTTGACAGGAACGTTTTCACCGGTGGGGATGAGCCGGTCGTTGACGGAAAGGGAGATCGTCCCCGGAAAGGTGAGTGTTGCAGTATCGATGAGATCGCCAAGCGTGAGATAGGTATGAAATCCCAGGGCAAAGGGGCAGGCCTCAGTTCCCACATTGCGAGCTTCGGCGCTGACGACGAGGCCCTCGGGACCCACTCGATATTCCAAGGTCAGCAGCACTGAAAAAGGATAGGAGGGCGACGGAAAAATCCGCATGCCCAGAACGACGGCGTCATTGTCGTGGCTGATGAGTTCGAAGGATCGCCAGCGGACGAGGCCATGGATCGCGGCATCGTGCTCGATGTCGTTGATTGCTGCTTGTGCTTGGTGTCCTCCGAAACTGAATGCTCCATGGTCAAGACGTCCCGGCCAAGGAGCGAGGACCTGGCCTCGTCCAGAAAGTGAAAACTCGTCAGGGCCAAATCCATCAACGAGTTCAACGCCATCACAGGTGAGCGAACGCAGCGTTGCACCCACTTCACAGATTGTTGCGCTGTAGGCACCAGCGTGGATGATGAACTGCTTGCCGGTTGGGCTGGCGATCGAGAGATTCATGGTCCTTCTAGGCAAAGCGAATCATGCAGAACACCCCGACGACGAAGCAGTAGACGGCAAACGGCCAAAGCGTATGAGATTGAAACCATCTGATCAAGAATTTGATGGAGAGAAATGCTGCAAGACCGGCAGCGATCGCCCCCACTAAACATTGCCCGCGAATACCGTTTCCGTCAGCGCCCAGCAGTGTTGGCAGTTTGTAAAGTCCGGCTAACAAGATAATTGGCGTGGCGAGAAGGAAAGCGAACTGGGCGGCATCGACTTCATCGAGGCCCGAAACAATGCCCGTCACCATCGTGACGCCCGACCGACTGATTCCGGCGAAGAGAGCCAAGATCTGCGAAGCGCCAATGACCATGCCGCGCGGGAGGCTCATGGCCGTGATGTTTTGCAGTCCTGCCTTCTTTTCGACAGGTGCAGTGCTTGTTGCTCCACGGGCGTGTCGGCCGCGATTAACAGCCATGCGACCGGCATTGGCATGAGAACGACGTCGAATGACTTCGCCGATGCCGAGGATGACCCCGTTAATCGTTAAAAAGACGGCCGCATCGAAGGGATTGGTGAAGAGGACTCGCAACTTGTGTTCAAGGGCAAGGCCGACAATCCCGACGGGAATTGTTCCAACAATGATCAGCCAGGCCAAACGCTGTGCTGGCGTAGCGATGGTTCGCTCTTGAATCGATGATGTGAATCCGTGGAGAACGTGTCCCCAGGTTTTTCGGTAATAGACCAACAGCGCAACTGCAGTTCCAACGTGGAGGCCGACAAGAAAGGCCAGATAGAACGAAGCACTTTTGGTTTGTGAACCCACCAGGTTGTGCCAACCAAACAGCGCGGGCACCAGGACACCGTGGCCGAGGCTCGAGATAGGAAAGAGTTCAGTAACCCCCTGGATGATTCCGAGGACGATGGCTTGGAAATAGGACATGAATAGCTTTCCCTTCTGACTCTTGCTCTCAGGCTAGGCGACGAGTCAAGAAAAAGTATCGACCCGTCAGGCGACGCCACACACCAAACTGACCCCTATGGCCAAGACACTCTGGCTCCTGCGCCACGCCCATGCACGCGAGAACCCTCCAGCGGGGGGACGAGATCGAGATCGACGTCTCTCAGCGCGCGGTCAATTCGAAGCGTCAGCGCTTGGTGAGGAACTGAAGTCAAGCGAGCGAACATTGCCGACTCTTGTGGTGGTGTCTCCTGCCGCACGCACCAAGGAGACCTGCTCCAGAGTTTTTGGTGACCTTGGGGGGAAGGGTGAAGTGGTGGTCGATCAGGATCTCTACCGTGCCACCCCCGATGACGTCGTCGATATGGTGCGACGTTTCCCCGATGATGTTGCGATCGCCGGGGTTGTCGGGCACAACCCCACAATCCATTGCCTCAGCCTCGATTTGCTTGCAGAGGTCCTGTTCGAGCAATCACATCCCGGTTCCTCGCACTATCCACCAGGAACGATTTCGGTATTGTCGTTCCCCATTTCAACCTGGGGGCAGTTGGGATGGGGCGAAGCGACGCTTGAGTGGTTCCGGGTCCCCCAAAAGGATGAACGCACCGCCGAGAAGTTTCTATGATGGTTCCATGAGCATGCGTAACGCACTAAACGACCATGACATTTACGAAAGTTTGGTTCACCAGGCCAATCAAGGCAACTGGACGCTGGGTTTTGAATTGCGGAAAGAGTCGGATGACCCATGGGGTCTTGGGATTTTTGAACCCAACAACATTTCCTTCGCCAAGACACCTGAACAGCACGACAAAATTATTGAACTTCGCGCCTTAATTTTCGATGTGGTGCGACACTTCTTTATTGCTGATGATGCGTGGCAAGAACTTGAGGCAGCTCTCAGGCAGCTCTACTGCGACCCAGCACTGTGTTCGTTCATTGAACAAAGTAGAGGCAACCTCTTTATTGTTACCCCTCATGTTCAATTTCACGACCTCGGCATCGTGGCCGCCGCCAGTATGAGCGTGCGCGCTCAATTAGAGAAAGACAACCCCTTTGCTGCACCAGACGATCCTGCGCGCGATCAAACGATTGTTGCTAACCGTGTGCTCTCGCTCTTGGACCACGCTGATTTTCGGCGCTTGACTGGCTTACCGATTTTGGAAGGATTAATGCTTCCTATCTCGAACGTCTTGACGACCTTGTCGGCGAATGGGACCGCACGTTTCGCTCGTCGGATGCTTGGACGCGACTCCACGTCGGCGCTCAATGGGTTAACGCGGGACCGATTAGTTCAAATGACGACTCGGGGATCACAGATCATCATCATGGCCCCTTCTGGGACCCAGGCCAGTCGCCAAAAAGTTGATCCCTTCTCAGAAGCTCTGGTCGTTCCCGAAGCAAGCTCGGGAACCAAGGAGTTGATTGTGGAACTCAACAAAGGGGAAGCCATTACCCGTCGCAACGCCGTCGCGGGACTCTTTATTGATTGTCCTTCCATCACGCCTTCTGGTCAGATCGAAGCAGTGGATGCAGGGATTGGGCTCTGTCCCGATGTGTGGGTACCCACTGAGGCCTCTCAGTTGGAACTGATTCTCAAGGCCACGATTCGCACCGGTGTTGGCCACGGTCGCCGAGGTGGCTTGGAGTTTCGCTACGGCTCAGTTGATGCTGATCCTCATCTGCGGCGCACACAAGTGGCGACTTTGGAGAAGATCAAACTTTCTGAAGTGGTGTAACTCTGGGTTAGCTGATCGAGCGGAAGATAGCGGCGTCGCCTTGTCCTCCACCACCACAGAGTGCAACCGCAGAGAGACCGCCGCCACGTCGGCGCAGCTCGTAGAGCGAGGTCAACGCCACTCGGGTTCCTGACATGCCGACCGGGTGACCTAAGGCAATTGCTCCGCCGTTCACATTGACGAGTTCAGGATCGATACCGAGTTCGTCGGTCGATGCAAGGCCAACCGCCGCGAACGCTTCGTTCATTTCGAACAAGTTGATGTCACTTGGGCTGATTCCCGCTTTCGCACATGCTTGTGCGATTGCCCGAGAGGGCTGGGTCAGCAACGAAGCGTCGGGACCGGCAACTTGGCCGTAGGCGACGAGTTCTCCTAATGGCGTGATGCCAAGTTCTTCGGCTTTAGCTTTCGACATGACGATCACGGCGGCACCACCGTCAGAGATCTGCGAAGCGTTCCCAGCAGTGATGGTTCCTTCTTTGTCGAAGGCAGGACGAAGCCCACCAAGTGACTCGATTGAGGTTTCGCCACGCACTCCTTCGTCGGTGTCGACAAGAACGGGGTCGCCTTTGCGCTGAGGAATCGAAACGGAAACGATTTCATCGGCCATCTTCCCGCTGGCAATTGCTGCGGCGGCTTTGGCGTGGCTGGCCGCAGAAAAAGCATCTTGACGATCACGGGTAATACCGACGGTTTTGTTGTAGTTCTCGGTGCCGAGACCCATTGCGCAGTGGTCAATCGCGCAGGTGAGGCCGTCGTACATCATTGAGTCGACGAGCGTGGCGTCGCCAATGCGAATCCCAGATCGTGCGCCAGCCAAAAAGTGGGGAGCTTGCGTCATGGATTCCATACCGCCGGCAACGATGATGTCGGCTTCGCCGGCGTTGATCATGAGATCAGCCAAGTAGATCGCATTCAATCCAGAAAGACAGACCTTGTTGACCGTGGTGGCGGGAACGCTCATGGGGACGCCACCTTTGAGTGCGGCTTGACGGGCGGTCATCTGCCCTTGACCAGCTTGGATGACTTGACCCATGAAGACGTAGTCAACCTGGTCACCGCTAATTCCCGCTCGGCGGAGTGCTTCAGCGATGGCAACGCCACCAAGGTCCATGGCACTTTGCGACGCGAGCGCTCCAGAGAGTTTTCCGATGGGGGTTCGTGCACCCGAAACAATGACGGTTCCTGACATGGTGAATCCTTTTGTCTTCCTTGGGCGGTCGTGCCGCTGGTTCTATGAGTCCTCGCTTACTTCAGCGAAGAAAGATCAACCTAGCCGCTCAGAGTTACCCTTTGGTAACCGCGGGGATTAGCCGTGGGTGTTATGCAGGATTGAAAAGCCAGCTCGACGAAATGCCCGGTCCAGAGGGATAATTGGAGCATCGCTTCGGTTGAGGTCTGACGAGTCCTGGGGTCCGGCGCTTGCCAAAAAAGGCTCAGGGACAAAGATCGGCTCGCCATAGGGGATGCTGTCATAGGACTCTTTTCCCTGGTCAAGTACTAATTTGGTTGGTGTACCGTCAGACATCCAGCGTGCTTCGTGGAGCCCAAAAGGGTCAGTGTGCCATCCTTCAAGATATGTATTCATCACCATAGGTTTCCCTTTCGTTCACATAGTTCACCTAAAGTTCACTTTAGCGGACAATACCGTTCTTCCAGGTTTTTTCTCAAAAGGCCCTATTTCGTAGGCTTTTCTACCCCTTGGTGATGGCGAATACCTATCAGGCAACTAGTGTCTCTGTTCATGACTGACATTATCCAGGCAGCAATTGAAGGAGCAGGGGCCGACGAATTGAACGCCTTGGCCATGCCCGATTCCTATCGTGCGTCCTTTGTCCGACGAGAAGACGTCGGCATGTTCGACGGGCTTGAGTCATCCGAGAAAGATCCCAGAAAGTCCATTCACGTTGGTGACGTCGAGCTCCCTGAACTTGCGCCCGACGAGGCCTATGTCCTGGTGATGGCTTCGTCCATCAACTTCAACACGGTGTGGACGTCGATTTTTGAGCCCTTACCTACATTCGGCTTTCTTGATCGCTTGGGCAAAGAGTCCGTTTGGGGCCAGCGCCACGCACTGGACAAGCACATCATCGGCTCGGACGCTTCAGGAATCGTGCTCAAAACGGGATCAGCCGTTCGGTCCTGGAAAGCCGGCGACAAAGTCACCGTGCAGTGCAACCATGTCGATGACCAAGACCCGTCGGCACATGATGACTCGATGATGGCAGTCAACCAACGGATCTGGGGTTTTGAGACGAACTTTGGTGGGCTGGCTGACATCACGGTCGTGAAGGCCAACCAACTCATGCCAAAGCCCACCCATCTTTCGTGGGAAGAGTCAGCGGTGAACGCGCTGTGTAACTCAACCTCGTATCGCATGTTGGTTTCTGGCAATGGCGCGCGCATGACGCAGGGGGATCGCGTGTTGGTCTGGGGAGCAACCGGTGGACTTGGTGCGTTTGCTGTTCAATATGTTTTGAATGGTGGGGGCACTCCAGTTGGTGTTGTTTCGTCGGAGTCAAAGGTCAAGCTCTTAAACGAACTTGGCGTGGAAGCGGTGATCGATCGACGCGCCGCGAACTATCAGTTCTGGAGTGATGAACATACACAAGACGAATCAGAGTGGCGTCGACTCGGCAAGGACATTCGCGGTCTTGTTGGAGAAGATGTCGACATTGTTTTTGAGCACCCCGGCCGACAAACGATGGGTGCCAGTGTGTTTGTGACAAAGCGTGGTGGAACGATCGTGACGTGTGCGGCCACGAGTGGCTTCATGATCGAATATGACAACCGTCACTTGTGGATGAAACTCAAGACCATCAAGGGTTCGCACTTCTCGAACTACCGCGAAGCGTGGCATGCCAATAAGTTGATCTGCGACGGGAAAATCCTTCCGCCTCTTTCAGCGGTGTACAGCCTTGATGAGGTCGGTGACGCTGCATGGCAAGTGCACAAGAACCTCCATGAAGGCAAGATTGGGGTGCTCTGTGCGGCTCCCGAAGAAGGGCTCGGGATTGATAATCGCGAGCTGCGTGAGCAGGTCGGTGAAGACCGCCTCACTATTTTCCGGCGACACAACTAAAGGACGACGATGACCGAACTGTTCACTGAAATCGATCACATAGCCATTGCGGTTAACGATCTTCCCGCGGCTATTGCTTGGTATGAAGAAGCATTTGGGGCAACAGTGGAACATCAAGAAGTCGTTGACTCAGATGGTGTCGAAGAAGCACTCTTGCGAGTAGCCGATTCCTATATTCAACTGCTCACCCCCACACGCGAAGACTCGCCTGTGGCGAAGTACCTCGCCAACAAAGGTGAAGGCCTTCATCACGTGGGTTATCGGGTGAAGAACTGTGCCGAAGCGTTGGCAGCGGTGAAGGCCACTGGTGGTCGAGTGATTGATGATGCCCCTCGACCAGGATCGCGCGGCACCACGGTGGCGTTCGTTCATCCCAAGACTTCGTTTGGGACGTTGATTGAACTTGTCCAGGAGTAAGTGAGCGAGAGATGTTCGCTTCGAATGTGCTCAGGTACAAGCAACAAGAACAACTCGCGCTAAGTGACTCATCGGTCACTTTGTACAAAGTAAAAACATGCTTCCCCTCAGGTAGCCTGAACAGATATGGATCGAACGATGGATGAACGACTTACTGATTTAGATGTACGAAGAGAAGAGGCTCGTCACGCCGGAAGTGCGAAAGCAATTGCCCGTCAGCACGAAAAGGGAAAGCTCACAGCGCGTGAGCGAATTGAATATCTTTTAGACGAAGGGTCGTTCGTCGAACTCGACATGTTGGCGCGTCACCGCGCCCATGGCATGGGCATTGAAGAGACTCGGCCCTACAGCGACGGTGTGATCACCGGATTCGGAACGATTGACGGCCGAAAAGTCTGTGTGTTCAGCCAGGACTTCACGGTCTTTGGTGGAGCACTGGGAGAAGTCTTCGCCGAAAAGATTCATAAGATCATGGATCTCTCCACGTCGATCGGGGTCCCGATGATCGGCTTGAACGATGGTGCCGGTGCGCGTATCCAAGAGGGAGTCGTGGCGCTGAACTCCTATGGGGGGATCTTTCGACGCAACGCGCTTGCGTCGGGTGTCGTGCCACAAATCTCGGTCATCATGGGCCCCTGCGCTGGTGGTGCGGTGTACTCGCCAGCGTTGACTGACTTCATCTTCATGGTCGACCAGACCAGTCACATGTTCATCACGGGACCTGACGTTGTGAAAACAGTGACCGGTGAAGACGTGACACTCGAAGAACTCGGTGGAGCCATGAGCCATTTCTCAAAGTCAGGTGTTGCGCACTTCGTTTCTCCCGACGAGCACGCCTGTCTTGATGACGTGAAGTACCTTCTGAGCTTTCTTCCTGCCAATAATATGGAAGAACCTCCTCGAGGCTTTGTCGAAGATGACCCTGAGCGTCTTTGTCCTGAGTTGATTGATCTTCTTCCTGATAGCCCGAATCAGCCCTACGACATGCGTTCGATCATCGCGGCAGTCGTCGACGATGGTGATTTCTTTGAAGTCCAGGGGGGCTACGCGCCATCGATCACGATTGGTTTTGCTCGTATAGGCGGCCGACCCGTAGGCATTGTGGGGAACCAGCCGATGATTCTGGCTGGGGTGCTCGACATCGAGTCCTCAGAAAAGGCTGCTCGATTTGTTCGCTTGTGTGATGCCTTTAACGTGCCGATCATCACCCTGGTCGATGTTCCGGGATTCCTTCCTGGGACGGATCAGGAGTACCGCGGGATTATTCGCCACGGTGCGAAGTTGCTCTATGCCTTCTGTGAAGCCACGGTGCCCCGTATTTCGATCATCACCCGTAAAGCCTACGGTGGCGCCTATGTGGTGATGAATTCGAAGTCCATCGGCTGCGACCTGGCGTTTGCGTGGCCGTCCGCCGAGTTGGCCGTGATGGGAAGCCAAGGCGCAGTCGAGATTGTCTATCGCTCTGAATTGGCGAACGCTGCTGAGCCTGACGCCCTGCGGGCAGAATTAGTCGCTGAATACACCGAGCGATACGCAACGCCGTATATCGCGGCAGAACGTGGCTACGTCGATGACGTCATTAACCCTGAAGAGACCCGTCGGGTACTCACCCGTTCGCTTGAATTACTTTCGACCAAGCGCGAAGAGCTGCCGAAGCGCAAGCATGGGAATATGCCCCTGTGAGCGAAGAAATTCTTGATATTGCTCGTCGTCCTGAGCCCGATCCGGAAATCACGGCGGTCTTGAGCGTGGTCCTTGACCAACTCACTGTTCTCGAAGCAGTGGCGCCGGAGCCCACCCCGTCGGACATGACGTGGCGATTTTCGGGGCACTGGTTCTCGAGGCACCAGGTCGTCCGCCGAAGTCGACCAGGCTGATCATCGCACGAGGCGAGAAAAATTCCCGTTACGATTCCTGGTGCACACCGCGTCCAAGGAGGAAATGCAATGGCCATTCAAGTAGGAGACCGTATCCCTGATATCAAGGTCATGACCTGGGGTGCCGAAGGCCCGACGCCCGTGCAGACTGGCGATGTTCTCGGGACCGGCAAAGTGGTCATCTTTGCGGTTCCTGGTGCATTTACGCCCACATGTTCTGACTTTCATCTTCCTGGATATGTCCTGCGCGCCGAAGAGTTGCGTGCCAAGGGTGTTGACAAGGTGGTCTGCGTCTCGGTGAACGATCCCTTCGTGATGAACGCCTGGGGTGAGCAGCAAAATGTTGGTACCGACGTCATGATGTTGGCCGATGGAAATGCTGAGTTTGCCCAGGCCGTTGGTCTCGTCATGGACGGTTCTGGCTTTGGTCTTGGCACACGTTCGCAGCGTTACGCGGCCGTGTTGGAAGATGGAGTGGTCACGATGCTCAACGTCGAGCCCGGCGGTGGAATGACGGTGAGCGGTGTTGAAGAAGTTCTCGCTGCGCTTTAGCGAGCGCGGTGGGCTTCGACAAGGCTCACCATATCTTCCATAATTTGATGGAGTTCAAAGTCTTTCGGGGTATAGACCGCGGTCACGCCACGTTCTTTCAACACGATGGCATCTTCGGGAGGAATAATTCCCCCAACGACGACGTCGGCGTCAACGCCAAGATCTCGGAGGCGGTCGATGATCTCGGGAACTAACGCCAAATGTGATCCTGAGAGGATCGAGATACCGATGATGTCAACATCCTCGTCACGCGCTGCTGCCACGATTTCTTCTGGCGTGAGACGGATCCCTTGATAGATCACTTCGAACCCTGCATCGCGTGCCGCCACCGCGATCTGCTCGGCTCCGCTCGAGTGACCATCAAGACCCGGCTTTGCCACGAGGAGTTTCGGCGCCGATCCGGTGGCGTCAGCCAGCGCCTTTGATCGTTTAGCGACCGAGGCCATCGAGTCCCCACGTCGGCCTATGCCGCCAGAGACGCCCGTCGGTGCTCGATAGACACCAAAGACCTTGCGCAACGCGCTGGACCATTCACCGGTCGTTCCGCCAGCTTTGGCGAGCGCAATGGAGGCGTTCATGATGTTGTCAACCGGGTCACTGCTGTTGGCGACGCGCACGAGTTCGACAATCGCCGCGTCGACCGCCCCTTGGTCTCGCTCAGCACGCCAGCGAACGATGTCACGCTTGAGCTCGGCTTCAACGAGAGGGTCAACTTTGAGGATGGTTTCAATATCTTCATTAGCGGTGAGGGGAGATGAAGCTGTTTCGGTGAAACAGTTCACGCCAATAACGCGCTGGTCACCTGACTCAATGGCTGAGACACGTTCGGCTTGGCTGCGCACCAGCCGGCTTTTGAGTTCGTCGATTGCCTCGAACGCTCCGCCCAACGCTAAGACCTCATCGAGTTCTTTTTGCGCTGCCTCCATAAGCTCGGCTGTTTTTGACTCCATGACAATGCTTCCCTCAAAAAGATCGCCGTACTCGAGAAGGTCAGTCTCAAAGGCCAAGATCTGCTGGATCCGCAGTGACCACTGCTGATCCCATGGTCGTGGAAGGCCGAGCGCCTCATTCCATGCGGGAAGTTGAACTGCACGCGCTCGTGCATCGGCGGACAAGGTCACCCCAAGGGTTTCGAGGACAATTCGAGGAACGTTATTCTCTGGCTGTTGCTCAGTGAGACCCAAGGAATTGACCTGAGTTCCGTAACGAAAGCGCCGTTTCGTGGGGTCTTCTACGCCGTAACGCTCGAGACAGATGGTGTCCCAGAGTTTGGTCATGGCCCGCATTTTTGCGGTCTCTTCAACAAAACGAATACCGGAGTTCACGAAAAAACTAATGCGAGAGACCATCTGGGGGATGTCTTCGTCGCTTACCTTTCCTGAGTCACGTACTGCATCAATGACGCCGATGGCGGTGGCGAAGGCGTAGGCAATCTCTTGGACCGGGGTCGCTCCAACTTCTTGGAGATGGTAGCTACAGACATTGATGGGATTCCATTTCGGCACGTTCTTGACGGTGTAGGCAATCATGTCAACGATCAACCTGAGTGAGGGGCCGGGACCAAAGATGAAGGTGCCGCGCGAGAGGTACTCCTTGACGATGTCGTTTTGAGTTGTCCCAGTGAGGACATGGGGATCCACGCCTTGGTTCTCGGCGTTGGCGATATAGAGCGCCAAGAGCCAGGCAGCCGTCGCGTTAATGGTCATCGAGGTGTTCATCTCGCCAACAGGAATCTGATCCATGAGCTGAGCCATGTGGCCCAGATGGGCCACGGGAACGCCGACCTTGCCCACTTCGCCAGTGGCTTCAACGTCGTCGGGGTCGTAGCCGGTCTGGGTGGGCAGATCGAAAGCGATAGAGAGTCCGGTCTGCCCCTTCGCCAAGTTCGTGCGGTACAACTCGTTCGAGGCCGTTGCGGTGGAGTGACCTGAATAGGTCCTCATTACCCAAGGTTTGGCTCGTTCACTCATGACGCCTCTTTCAGTTCCTTCTTGACCCATTCTTCTAGAGGATGAGAGGGAGGGCGGACGACCTACTTTGCGTAGTCGTAAAAGCCGATTTTGGTCTTCCGTCCGAGCTTTCCTTCAGCAACCATCTGGCGAAGAAGAGGCATCGCCTCATAGTTTGCATCGCCAAAGGAGGCAAAGAGCGTGTCGAGGATCGCCAACGACGTGTCGAGGCCGACAAGGTCAAGCAGAGCGAAGGGCCCCATTGGGAAACCACAGCCACCCTTCATGGCGGTGTCGATGCCTTCCTTGGTGGCGGTCCCGTTTTCCATCATGCGAATCGCATTGTTGAGGTAGGGGAACAAGAGTGCATTGACAATAAAGCCAGCATGGTCCTGGACCTCAACGGCATCCTTGCCACACGAGGTAGCAAACGCCATGGCGGCATTAAAGGTTTCGTCCGAGACGGTCAAAGGGCGAATCACTTCAACGAGCGGCATCGCCGGTGCGGGGTTGAAGAAGTGGATCCCACAGACGTTCTCTGGATGGGACATGGCGGCAGCCAACTTCGCCACCGGAAGCGTTGAGGTGTTGGAGGCGACGATGGTCGATGCGCTGACGATGCCATTGAGCTCGGCCAAGAGGGCGAGTTTGGTGTCGAGATCTTCCACGATTGATTCGATGATCAAGTCGCAATCAGCGAGGTCCCCAAGCTTGGTCGTGGTTGAGATGCGAGCCAGAATTTCCTCTGCTTCGCCAGCTGTTCGCTTCTCCTTTTCGACCTGGCGGTTGAGAGACTTCTCGACGCCGGTCTTCATGGCATCAGCACTTTCTTGGGCCCGGCTGCGAAGCGTTACCTCATAGCCACTTGCTGCGGCGACCTCGGCAATGCCCGATCCCATGATTCCTGATCCGATGATTCCTACTCGTGTGATTTCCATAGTCGCAGATGTTACTTGTCGGTCACTCGTTCACTGACCGGGGCCGAATCTGCGCGAGGATTCCCCTATGGAGATCGCTCACGGTACGCTCATCTTGCTCGGCCCGGACCCCTTGGAACACAAGGATCTTGGCCGCCAGATCATGGAAGGACAGGTGGGAAAAACAGTGGCCGTCGTACCAACTGCCCAGGCCTTTTCCGGCCTGGAACCTCCGGTTGCCGCCACGGCTCTGTGGCTTGGAGATCTGGCCGATACAGTCGAAGGATTGATGGTGGGTACTCGCCATGACGCCCAGCTCGATGAGATGGCGATAAGACTGCGAGAGGCATCGATGGTCTTCGTGAGCGATGGATCGCCGATCCATCTCATGTCGGCACTCAAGGGCACGGCGGTGTTACGTGAACTCGAAGCGGTGCTGGAGCGGGGGGACGAACTTGTCGGCGTCGGCAGTTCCGCTACCGTGCTGGGGGATCCGATGATTGATTCACGCGGGGGCGCGCCAACGCTTGGTTTTGGCATTCTCCGTGCGTTTTCTCTTCTCCTGCCTGAGGACGACAGTCCAGGGCTTCGAGCGAGAACGCTCAGTCTTCTCGGAGCTGATCAGTGGTCGGTGGCGCTTCAGTCTGGAGCAGGTCTTCGATGCCGAGCCGACGGTGGTTACGACCTCTTAGGCAATGGCGAGGTCACGGTGTTCTGCGGACCCGACGTCGTTACCGACGGCGTTGCAGCTCTCGCTCCTTGGTGGGAGCAGCGTTAGTCTGCTTCGGTAATAGTGACCGAGTCGATGGTCACGTTTTCGGTCGGTGTTCCCGACCGCGTGCCAATGGCATCGATCGTTGCCACTACGTCGAGGCCTTTGACCACGTTGCCGAAGAGCGCATAGGCAGGGGGCAGAGCCGCACCGTCAGGGCCGGAGATGACAAAGAACTGGCTGCCGTTCGTGTTGGGTCCAGCGTTCGCCATCGCGAGTGACCCGATTTCATAGCGCCCCGGTTTGGGCAATTCATCGTCAAAGCGGTAGCCAGGGCCACCGGTTCCTGTTCCTTGAGGGCATCCACCCTGAAGGACGAAACCAGGGATGACACGGTGGAAGTTCAAGCCGTCGTAGTAGTGATAGCGAGCGAGGAAGACAAAACTATTCACCGTCTTCGGAGCGCCAATTGCATCAAGGGCAATGACGATTTCTCCCTTTGAGGTTTGCATGGTTGCGGTGTAGCGCTTTGTTGGGTCGATACACATCGGTGGCTCCTGCGAGAACTGTGTTTGGCGCGGTGAAGAACCGTCGATGGCTGGACATTCAGGGGTGGTCATGAGGAACTGCTTTCTGTAGTTGTTGCGTTATGAAGTGGCGATGGTCACTGAGAGAATGCGGTGGGTGACGAGAGGTGGCACACCATTGTTCTTGGTTGTGCCTTGGGCATTAATTTTCTCGGCCACATTCATCCCTGAAGTGATGACACCAAAAAGTGCGTAGGTGTTCGGGAGCGCTTCGCCTTCAGCGCCAGTAACAATGAAGAACTGACTTCCACCGGTGTTGGGCTGACCTGTGTTGGCCATGGCGAGTGAACCCAATGGATATTGCGCATTTGGGTTCGAAGCCTTCGGCGGGTTTTCATCGGTGATCGTGTAGCCCGGTCCGCCCGTTCCCAGGCCTGTTGGGTCTCCCGTTTGGTCCATGAACTGAGGGATAACTCGGTGGAACACGACGCAGTGGTAGTAACCCTTCTGGGCGAGGAACACGAAGTTGTTTACCGTGATGGGATCGGATTTGGCATTGAGCGTCACGACCATTGGTCCGAGGTCAGTCGTGATCGTGGCGGTGTAGGTCGCTGCCGTATTAATGGTCATCGCTGGAGCTGAAGGCCACGTCAAGTTGTTGACCCGTGTTGTCGGCGACGCCGGGCAACCAGCCGCTTCAGAAATCTTGTTGGCCTTATTCTGTGCTGCCGTAATTTCTGCTGGGGTCATGGTCGAACCTGCGGCGGCTGTGCTCGTCGTCGTTGTCGCGGGAGTCGAGGTGCTGCGGTGAGAGAAGACATAAATCGAGCCGACCACCACCACGGCGACGACGGCCACAATGATTCCTCGGCGAATGCGCGCCTTTTGCTTCTGCGCCTTTGTTTCTCGCTCTTTGCGCTCGATTCGAGCCTGACGCTGTCGATCTCGTTTTTCAGTAGCCACGGGCGCCACCCTAGTGGCCGCGGAGCATTTTTCAAAGATCACCCCAGTTCTATTAGGTTTACTGGCATGGCCTTGGTTGTTCAAAAGTTTGGTGGAACCTCAGTTGGGGACGCTGATCGGATCCGGATGGTGGCCGATCACGTGGCGAGAACCCAGCGTTCTGGCGACCACGTCGTGGTCGTGGTCTCGGCAATGGGGAAGTCCACCGATCAACTTTTGCGACTTGCAGGAGATGTCTCGAACAGCGAAATTCCGCCTCGAGAGATGGATATGTTGCTGACGGCGGGGGAGCGAATCTCGATGAGTTTGCTTTGTATTGCCTTGGCTGACCTTGGCGTCAAAGCGACTTCATTCACGGGAAGCCAAGCCGGCATCATCACCGATACTGACCACACGCGGGCAAAAATTCTAGATGTTCGTCCTGACCGCTTGAAAGAAGCAATCAACGAAGGGATCGTTCCCGTTGTTGCTGGATTCCAAGGGGTCTCTATCGAAAAAGATGTGACCACGCTGGGCCGTGGTGGCAGTGATGTCACTGCGGTAGCTCTGGCCGCTGCACTTGATGCTGATGTCTGTGAAATCTATACGGACGTCACCGGTGTCTATAGTGCCGACCCACGCGTTGTCCCGAACGCCAAGCGACTCCCTCGCGTCAGTTTCGAAGAGATGCTTGAGATGGCTGCAACGGGCGGACGCGTGTTGATGCTGCGGTCGGTTGAGTTTGCAAGAAATCATCATGTGCCATTACACGTTCGATCAAGTTTTACCTGGGAGCCAGGTACTTGGGTTGTTGAAGAGGAGCCAACTATGGAACAAGCCATTGTGAGTGCAGTCACGCATGACGTGAGCGAAGCGAAAGTCACCGTTGTGAGGGTGAGCGATCAACCAGGTGTCGCCGCAAAGCTCTTTCGAGCGTTGGCCAACGAGGGAATCAATGTCGACATGATCGTACAAAATGTTTCAGCAGAGGGGTTCACCGATATCTCCTTTACCGTGCCGCGTTCAGATCTTGCCGGCGCGACCAGTGCTGCAGAATCCATTCAACAAGAGTTGGGTTTCACCAGTATCACCACGGATTCTTCGATTGCCCGGGTGAGTTTGATCGGCGCGGGAATGAAGTCGTATCCCGGCGTTACGGCAAAAATGTTTGAGACGCTTGCTGAGGAAAATGTGAATATAGAGATGATTTCGACGTCGTCGATCCGCATTAGTTGCGTGGTGGATGAAGCAGACGTCGAGCGAGCCATGATTGCCCTGCACGCTGCGTTTGAACTCGGCTAATCCCGGCTGCATCCTGCTCTACCATTGAGACCATGAGAGTTGGAGTCGTTGGAGCCACGGGTCAGGCCGGTTCGGTGATGCGCGCGCTGTTAGCGTCGCGAGGCTTCCCCCTTGATGACCTTCGATTTTTCGCCTCGGAGAGGTCGGCCGGGACATCGTTGCTGTTTGAAGGGTCTCCGGTTGCCGTTGAAGACGCCGCAAGTGCTGATTTTACCGGCATTGATCTCGTCCTTTCCGCCGCCGGTGCCACGTCATCACGGACCTTGTCGCCGCGGATTGCGCAAGCAGGCGCCATCGTGATCGACAATTCTTCGGCCTGGCGCATGGACCCTGAAGTTCCCTTAGTGGTGCCTGAAGTCAATGCCCACGCTCTCGACATGATTCCAAAGGGCATCGTTGCTAATCCCAACTGCACCACCATGGTGGCAATGCCGGTGTTGAAGCCTCTGCATGATGAGGCGGGGTTGGCGTCGTTAGTCGTGACGACCTTCCAAGCGGTCTCGGGTGGAGGCCGCGAAGGCGTTCAGGAACTCGCAGATCAGATTGCCGCGAGCGCGGGCAGGGCGAGTGACCTTGCGCTCGATGGTCGCGCCATCACGATGCCAGCGGCGAAAAAATTTCCAAGCACCATCGCGCACAATGTCCTTCCGATTGCAGGTTCACTCCTCGATGACGGATCGGGCGAGACTGATGAAGAAGCGAAGTATCGCAACGAGAGTCGAAAGATTTTAGAACTTCCGACGTTGTCGTTGAGTTGTACGTGCACGCGCGTCCCTGTCTTTACCGGTCACTCGGCATCGATAACGGCTTCGTTTTCTCGTCCACTTTCGCCGGAGCGGGCCGAAGAACTTCTGGCCAGTGCGCCGAGTGTGATGCTCAGTGACCTGCCGACGCCTCTTGATGCAGCGGGAATCGATCCGTCTCTCGTGGGAAGAGTGCGCCTCGCCGAAGGGGTCGTCAATGGGATCGCCCTGTTTGTCGTCGGCGACAATCTTCGAAAAGGCGCTGCGCTCAATGCCGTTCAGATCGCCGAAGCACTTCTTGAACGACGTTTTTAATCGGCCCCGCCCGTGGGTGGAGCGTCAATGCCACCGCTCAAGATAGACATTCGGCGCGCCAGATTGACGGCGTGGTCACCGAAGCGTTCGTAGAACCGCGCAATGAGCGCTAGCTCAATGGCGACGGGTGTGGTCATGTTGCCGGCGACAATCTCAGCGGTGAGTGCGATGTGAAGGTCGTCCAACTCGTCATCGAGATCCTCAATGGCTGACGCCTCATTCGATAAGCGCTCACCGACAACGTCAGCCGTTTGTCGCCAGATGGTAGCTGCCACCTCGCCCATCCTTTCGACAAGTCCTCGAGAGCGCGCTGACATCTCGAGACCAAGCCCGTGTGCGGCCCGCCGAGCGATGTGCTCAGCGAGATCGCCATTGCGCTCAAGGTCGGGGAGCATCTTCAAAATCACAATGAGTTCACGACGTTCGTCTGCTCGTCGGCCCGGGCCGATCAACGCGTCTTCGACGATGCGGTTCAGATCAAAGATCAAATCATCGATCAGTTCATCTTGGGCGACCAGTTCTTTGGCAGCTTCCCGGTCGCTGGCCAAGAGCGCATGCGTTGCCCCAGCGATTCCTTCGCCAACCAGCGCAAAAATCTGGGCCAAGGCCGCATCAATCTCTGGGATAACCGGTTCCGGGCCGGCCATTCCGGGCAGGGACGTGACCTCGACGTCTGCTTCACTCGAGCGTTTTCGGGAAAAACTAAAGGTCATTACCCCTAACCCTATAGGGGGATATGAGCCGCTGCCTCAACCAAGGAGTTGTCACAGCGAAGCCCTACGATGGAGTTGATCTCTAAGAGGGCCGCTTCTCTCACCGAAAGGACGCCCAATGAACCTTGCTGCACTGGTCATCGGAATCGTTCTTGGCGCCGCCTTCGGTGCCGCCCTTGCCGCTGGTTGGTCATCGCGTCGAGATGGCAGCCGCCGAGCCCAACTGAATTCGGCACAAGATCAGCTCTCGAAGGTGAGCGTTGAGCGAGACACGCTTCGGGAGCGTGAAGTTGAACAGATCCAAGTCATTGCCTCGCTTCGGGCATCGCAAGCAGGTGTCGAGCGTCAGTTCAGTGAACATAAGGCAGCACTCGATGAAACGATTCAGCGGGTCTCTCATGAAGTTGTGCGACTGGGGAGTGAACAGCTGAGTAGCTTGGCAGCGGAGAAATTTGAAGGAGCAGCGAAATCTCTCTCGAGTGACCTTGATCTACGGGAGCAACGTTTCAAGAACGAAGTTGATCCTCTTCGTAGTTTGCTTGAGCGATATTCAAAATCGGTGACCGAGTTAGAGACAAAACGCGAGGGTGCCTATCAATCGGTAGCAAAACATCTCGTGATGCTCCAAGCGTCAGAAGATCGGTTACGGAAAGAAACACAGAGTTTGGTGACGGCTCTGCGAACCCCAACGACGAAAGGGCGCTGGGGAGAGATGCAGCTTCGCCGAGTTGTCGAGATGGCAGGCATGGTCGAACACTGTGACTTTATTGAGCAAGTCTCTGTCGAAAGTGACGATGGTCTTCAGCGACCTGACCTTGTTGTGACACTGCCTGACGGCGCACAAGTGGTCATTGATGCGAAAGTTCCGCTCAACGCCTATCTCGAATCACTCGAAACCGACGATGAAGGGTTACGAAAAGAGCGTTTGGCTGCGCACGCACGCCAACTACGCGACCACGTTGATAAGTTGTCAAAGAAGGCCTATTGGAAACAGTTTGAACCAACTCCCGATTTTGTTGTGTGTTTTGTTCCGGGTGAGTCGCTCCTCGCGGCGGCGTTTGAGGCTGACCCCACCTTGGTGGAACAAGCAATGGATAACCGAGTCCTTCTCACGGGACCGGTGAATCTCATCGCGCTGTTGAAGACGGTGGGCTTGGGATGGCGGCAAGAAGCCTTGGCGGACAATGCTCGTGAGATTCAACAACTTGGTCAACAGATGTATGAACGCTTGGGGACGTTTAGTACTCACCTTGAAACACTCGGAAAAGCCCTCAATCGATCAGTTGGGGCCTACAACAGCGCAGTGGGGTCGCTTGAGCGCCGCGTGCTCCCGACTGCTCGTCAGTTCAACCGCTTGGGCGTCGTCGGAGAGTCTGCTGATGAGATCCCAGAATTACCATCACTCAATGTTCGAGCAAGCGATGTGCTGGGCGGAGAACAAGCCCCTCTCGAAGATCACCCCTCCTTGGCATTGAACGATCTTCACCTTGTAGAACCGATTGACGAGACTGACGAATTGGCGTAATCGCCGTTATCGTGATTCCTGGCGACAAAACATCATCTCGTCGCTGCCGCCAAACAAATAAAGAAGGGCCGGATCTGACCGACCAGGAAATGCGTGCAAGGACAAAAGACCTCGTTGCTCGGGTGAAGTAGAACTGCGAAGCAAACAAGAAGTAACCTTGGGAGGTCATGGCACGCCGGCGAAGAAGTAAGTCTTGGAACGTGTCGCCCCGCCTTCTCGTCGTCGGGGTCTTGATCTTAATTCTTCTCGGGCTTGTCGTGAATGGGATCATCAGTTCGGCAAGGTCATCCAACAGTTATGAAACGTTGGTGAATCAGTCATTCGGCCTGCAAGCGAATAGCATCATCAGTGCGCAAAAAATTCAAGGACAACAACTCGGTGCGCTTTTGGTCAACGCGCCGAGCCTGACGCGTAGCGAGCTCACCCAACAACTCAATGCTTTGCTCCTGACGACCGATCAGTCACAGAAGAACGCACAACGGGCAGCCAGCCCCTCTCCTTCAGGGGGCGCCGGGTCAGCCTTTGCTTCAGTGGTGAGCGATCGTGCTCAAGGCGTGACGCTCATCGAACAAGGAATCGCCGGACTTCTTGGTCTCAATGGTCCAAGTGGAACCCCCACGTCGGTGGCGCTCTTGAGTGCAACGCAATCATCGGCTGACCTAAAACGGGCAGCCGGACTTCTTTCCAGCGCTCAGAGCGCGCTACCTGCAATCCGTTCAAGCCTGGTTCACGCACCCGGGAAGGTTCTCCTTCATCGCTCTCCCTTTGTCATCGATCCATCGCTCCTCACGAATTCGTCGATGGATCAACTGGTTTCGTCTCTCTCAACCTCATCAACGCTCACGGTCACCCAACAACTTTCGCTTTCTACGGTCTCGTTGACCCCAACGCCACTTCCGGTCGTGGGGGCCATCAACACCATCACCTTGCCTCCGGCCCACTCGCTCACTGTGACGCTTGTCGTGACGAACAATGGGAACGTTGGCGAAAACCCGGTTGTGGCAACGGCAGAGCTCTCACCCGCGGGATTAGGCCTCTCACAACGAGTCAAGGTGTCGAGTTCGGTGGGGGCAGGAGGAGTGGTGAGTTTGGTGCTTCCCGTCCTGCGACTAACTCCCGGGACTACCGTGACGCTGGTGGTGACCCTGAACCCAGCACCTGGCCAACAGGACCGCACCGGGTTGACAAGGTCGTTTACCGTCGTCGTGGCACCTGCGTCATCGCCTCCGAAGGGCTGAAAACATAAATGTGCGGTTCCGTCCAGGTATCGCCCTAACATAGGAAGCGAATCAAGGATTACTGAGGAGTAACGACAGCGTGTCAGAGAGCATAACGATTACCGACAATCGAACGGGAGAGTCGAAAGAGATTCAAATTAGAAATGGCGGGGTTCCAGCAAAGGAATTCTCGGCGCTTCTTCCCGACCTTTGGTTTTATGACCCGGCACTGTTGTCGACGGCTTCCTGTGAAAGTCGGATCACCTACCTTGATGGCGAGGCAGGGGTCCTCCGTTATGGCGGCTATCCCATTGAGCAACTCGCCGACGACGCAACTTTTCTTGAGACTGCCTATCTTCTAATTAATGGCGAACTGCCAAACGAAATTGAATATGCGGAGTGGACGAGAGAAATCACGTATCACACATTTATTCATGAAAACGTTCGAAAGCGTTTCCTTGATGGCTTCCACTATGACGCGCATCCAATGGGAATGTTGGTCTCAGCGGTCGCCGCACTCAGCACGTTCTATCTCGATGCCAAGGATATTTTCGATCCGGAGATTCTCTACAAGCAGATCGTCCGGTTGATCGCGAAGATGCCTACGCTCGCTGCGGCGGCGCATCGCTTCAGTGTCGGCATGCCGTTTGTGTATCCAGACAATGAACTGGGTTACTGCGCAAACTTCCTCTCGATGATGTGGAAAGTCGCTGAACCACACTTCGAACCTGACCCTGTTCTTGTTCGAGCGATGGAGACCTTGTTCATCATGCACGCTGACCACGAACAGAACTGTGGAACAACGGCCATGCGTATTGTTGCTTCAGCCCACGGAGATCCTTATTCGGCAACGGCAGCTGCAGCAGCTGCGCTCTATGGACCGCGTCACGGTGGCGCAAACGAAGCAGTGATTCACATGCTCAACGAGATTGGCAGCATCGAGAACGTCGAGCCTTATATTCAGCAAGTTAAAGAAGGCAAACGTATTCTCCAGGGCTTTGGTCATCGGGTTTACAAGAGTTATGACCCGCGGGCGCGAATCATCAAAGAAACATCAGAGAAAGTCTTTGCCGTGACCGGGAAGAATCCACTCCTTGATGTGGCGTTGAAGATTGAAGAGATTGCCTTGAGCGATGAATACTTTGTCTCTCGCCGGCTCTATCCGAATGTGGACTTCTATTCAGGGTTGATCTATCAAGCGATGGGATTCCCACTGGAGATGTTCACAGTGCTCTTCGCGATCCCTCGAACCGCTGGTTGGCTCGCCCACTTCAAAGAACTTCTGGAGCAAGATCTCAAGATCACGCGACCACGCCAGCTCTACATTGGTCCTGAAGCGCGAACATTTATTCCATTCTCTCAGCGTTAAGCGGAGAAACCGTTAAATAACGCGAGTGAGTCCTTCTTGGACCATCGACACGACAAGTTCGCCTGCTTGGTTGTAGAGAAACCCTCGCGCTAATCCACGAGCGCCATGCGCATTCGGAGAGTCGGTGTCGTAGAGCAGCCATTCATCCGCACGGAATGGTCGGTGAAACCACATGCAGTGATCCAGACTCGCACCCATGAAGTTCGGGTCGTCCCAACGAATGGAGTGCGGTGCCAAAATCGTATCGAACAGACTCATGTCTGATGCATAGGTCGCCACACAACTGTGCAAGAGGGGATCATCAGGAAGTTCGCCATCTGCTCGAATCCAAAGTCGCTGTATTGGTTCGCGACCTTCGGTTGCCTTCCATGGCAGATCACCGATGAAACGCTGATCGATGGGGTGCGGTCGCTCAAACCAGTCGGCCAACTCTTCGCGCCAATCGACAAGCCGCTCGGGCAAGGTGGGCAGCGATTCGGGGTCGGGAACGTCGGGCATGACGAACTGGTGCTCAATTCCCTTCTCTTCTGCGTGGAATGAACAAGCCAGGGTGAAGATCGCCCGACCGTGTTGGATGGCAGAGACTCGGCGTGTGGTGAATGACCGTCCATCGCGAATACGGTCGACCTCATAGAGGATGGGCACCGTTGGATCACCGGGGCGAAGGAAGTAGGAATGCAGGGAGTGGACTCGGCCAGATTCAACTGTGCGCCCTGCTGCCATCAGGGCTTGGCTGGCCACTTGGCCGCCGAAGACTCGTTGGCGCTCTTCATCAGGCTGGGTGCCCCGAAAAATATTCACCTCAATCGGTTCGAGATCAAGAAGGTTGACGAGGAAGTCAAGAGAGTCGCTCACCTCCCTATGTTGTCACTGTCCCTGGCTCAGAGCGAACCATTTGAAAACAGGGCAAGAAGGGTTCTATCGTGACGTGAGTGTCGACGTCCCCAGAGCCCCTTGTCTTTCCCCCTGATTTTCTCTGGGGAACTGCCACGGCGGCCCATCAAATCGAAGGTGGCAATATCAACAGCGACTGGTGGGTCTTCGAAAATAAAGGGGATTCCAGCGTGGCCGAACCGAGTGGCGACGCTTGTGATTCTTATAACCGCTGGGAAGCGGATCTGGATCTCGTCGCTTCAATGGGCTTGCAGAGTTATCGGTTCAGTATCGAGTGGTCCCGCATTGAGCCCGAAGAAGGCCGGTACTCCTTCGCTGAACGCGACCACTACCTCCAGATCTGCAAAGGAGCGAGAGCCCGTGGACTTCTTCCCGTCGTTACCTTTCATCACTTCACCTCACCTCGATGGTTTGCAGAACGGGGAGGGTTTGAATGGAGTGAAGCCCCGGAGCGTTTTGCTCGCTATGTGAGTTTTGTCGCCGAAACACTCGGTCCAGAGATTGCGTTGGCGTGCACAATCAACGAACCCAACATCGTGGCATTCATGGGGTATGGCTTTGGGGCGTTTCCCCCCGGCATCGTCAATGACTTTGAACGAGTTCGATCTGTCAACGCAACACTCTTAGAAGCCCATCATCAAGCGGTCACAGCACTTCGGAATGCTCCAGGCGTCTTTCCTATTGGCCTCACCTTGTCAATGGCCGAGCTCATCGCACTCGATGGTGGCGAAGAAGCGCGTGATGACTTCCAAGAGATGATGGAAGATTGCTATCTCAGAGAACTCCAAGACGATGATTTTATTGGTGT
Source organism: uncultured Actinomycetes bacterium (assembly GCA_903825895.1). Lineage (GTDB taxonomy): Bacteria > Actinomycetota > Acidimicrobiia > Acidimicrobiales > RAAP-2 > CAIUMH01. Next base: position 4,232 of record CAIKCI010000017.1, on the reverse strand, counting down.
GCAGTGTTATACGCGTTTCTTCTTTAACCACGGTGGTCTTTCGCTTGGGAGTCCGGGAACAAGATCTACTCCTATGGGCTACGAGTTTTGGCCGAACTGCGTCGAAGCCACGGTCCGTCGTGCTGCGGCGATGACCGGCCTCCCGATCGTCGTCACCGAAAATGGGGTATCGACCACGAACGACCAAGAGCGGATTGAGTATCTTGACGGGGCCTTGCGTTCGCTCCACCGAGTCCTCCGAGAAGGTGTGGACGTTCGTGGCTATTTCTGTTGGAGTTTGCTCGATAATTTTGAGTGGGCTTTCGGTTATCAGCAACATTTTGGGCTCGTAAGCGTTGACCGGAGCACATTTGTGAGAACGCCGAAACCATCGGCAGATTTCTATGGATCTGTTGCGAAAAGTAGAACGCTGGGTGGCGCACCTCGTTGGCGTGAATCTTCGTGATTACTGAGGCGTTCCTCTCCTTGGAGAATTTCGGCGTAGCATCACTCTCGTGAGAGAACTCGTGATTAGCGCTCGCAAATGGGCGGACTCTCATACCGGGAAGAAGCTGATTCGCTACACCATGGTGTCGGTTATCACGACGATTTTTTCGCTGACGGTCTTGTTGTTGGTCTTCGGGGTGTTTCAATGGTGGGGCCAGTTAGGAAGCACAATTTTTGCCAATGAAGTCGCCATTGTCCCTTCGTATTATCTCAATCGTCGTTGGGCGTGGGGGAAAACTGGCCGCTCACATTGGGGGAAAGAAGTCTTGCCCTTTGTGATGATGTCGCAAATGGGAATCTTCGTTTCGATATTTGGAGCGCTTTACGCACGCCATCTCGACACGCAGTTTCATATGTCACACATCGAAGCGACCTTGGTGGTCTTAGTGGCAAACGTCTTGTCATTCGGTATTTTCTGGGTTCTCAAACTGCTTCTCTTCAACCGGCTCTTCAAGTTCAGTGAACTCGATGAATTCGATGAGCACTTGACGTTAGAGGAACAAGGAAAGCGTTAGTCCCTGAAGTTACTGAATTGAAGCGGGACACCGATGTCCGCTTCCTTGCAAGCGCTAATCACAGCTTGGAGATCGTCCCGCTTTTTCCCCGTCACCCGAACTTGATCACCCTGGATCTGCGAGGTGACGCCTTTTAGGTTTAAGTCTTTGATCAACTTATTGATTTTCTTGGACTGCTCTTGTCCGATTCCTGCCTTGAGTTCAATTTTCTGGCGAGCAGTTCCCTTGGCGGCTTCTTCGACGGGTTTGGGGTCAAGAGACTTCAGTGAGACCTCTCGACGAACGAGTTTCTCCTCAAGGACTTGATAAAGGGCACGGAGTCGATCTTCGGTGGCTGAAGTAAGGATGAGCTCCTTCTCGGTTGCCTCAATCTTCGAATCAGTATTTTTGAAGTCGAACCGCGTGGTGGCCTCTCGATTGGCTTGATCGACGGCGTTGCGAACTTCTTGGTGATCAATCTCAGAGACGATGTCGAAACTAGGCATGACCTCAGCGTAGTGGGCAGTGGCTTTTCTTTGCGATACGTACCCCCTTGGGCACCGGCTAACATCGTGGACGGGTCGGTGCCCGAGTGGCCAAAGGGATCTGGCTGTAAACCAGACGGCTCAGCCTACGGGGGTTCAAATCCCTCCCGGCCCACCAATGCCAAAGCCGCCTGTCCTGGGAAACCCCAGAAACAGGCGGCTTTTTGGTATCGCTGAGGCCCCGATTTCAGCCTGACGGCGAACAGTGTGCTCTGTTACAGTGGTGTTACGAAACGGTTGCAATCCCTCATAAGGGAGGGTCCTGAGCCGTTGAACTTGCTTATGTCTGACGCTTCCTCACCCACACCACCAATCGATGAAGAGCCGTCTCGGTTGTCCAGTGTCACCCAACGAAGCATCGACACGGTGGGAGAGGCTTCGGCGTTTTCTCAACGGCTGATCTATCTCTTCCGACCGATTCAAAGCACCTCGGAGAACGACCGCGACCCCGAGAACTTTTCGTGGCTTCGCCGCCCTGCGCTGTTGGGCTTCGTTGCCCTCGTGGCGATTGCCGTTGGAAGTTCGTTCCCCAATTCGCCATTCAAACTTGACATGCCCGGCACGTGGTTCTTTGGTGTTCCCTCAACGGATCCTTCTGCGAACGCAAGTAATCAGACCTTGCTGATGCTCGGGTTGCTGTTGGTCTATGGCGGATTGGTGTTGTTGTTGCGAGTCTGGATTCAGCTTTCAAAAGCCCTCAAAGCGCGTCCAGGCGCACCAACCAAATGGTTGATGTGGATTTTCGTGCTGTGGGTTATTCCCATGCTGGTGATTGCGCCGCTGTTCTCGCGAGACGTGTTCTCGTATGCCGCGCAAGGAGAGATGGTTTCTCACCACATCAGCCCCTACATCTACGGTCCTTTTACCTTGGGTTCTGGTCCCTATGTCAATCCGGTTGATTCGTTATGGGGCAACACACCTGCGCCATACGGTCCGCTCTTTCTCATCATTGACGGCTTCCTGGCAACGATCTCTTTGCACAATGCAATGGCAACCGTCATCGCTTTGCGGCTCCTAGAGTTCGCAGCAATTGCGTTGTTGGCATACTGCATTCCCAAGCTGGCGCGCTCGTTTGGTCGAGATGCTGGTGAAGCATTTTCACTTTCTGTTTTGAATCCAATTGTGATCTTGACCTTGATCGGGGGAGCGCACAACGACGCGTTAATGGTGGCCTTACTCGTTGCAGGGTTAACGGCGGCACGTCTCAAACATCCCGTCTGGGGCATCGTGCTTTGTGCGCTGGCTGCAGCCGTAAAAGCCCCTGCTGCACTGGGAATTCTCTATATCGGCTGGGAGTGGTTGGGCACCGGTATTCCGTTCCGACAACGCTTGAGACCAGTAGCGATTGCCGGCGTCATTTCGGCTGCGGTGCTCGGCGCGTTGACGCTTATCAGTGGGCTTGGTCTTGGTTGGATCAATAATCTTTTGACCCCGGGAACCGTGAAGAGTTGGGACGCTCCTGCGACAAGTCTTGGTATGGCGCTCACCGGTTTGGCGCATGTGGTTGGTTTCAATGTTGCGCAAGGTGGCGTGTTGTCAGTCACTCGACTGATCGGTTTAGTGATTGCCGTTGGCCTCGGTATCTGGCTTTTGAAAGAGTCGGATCGAATCGGGGAGTTAAATGCGATCGGTCTCACACTGATGTTCTTTGTGATTCTTGGGCCGGTGGTTCAGCCGTGGTATCTGACATGGGGCCTCGTGCTGCTGGCTCCGGTGGCCGAAGGAAAGATCCGCACAACCTTGATTGCCCTGTCGGTCATTTCACCCTTTGTGGGACTTCCCGGTGCGCATACCTTGGTTGTTGAACTTGTTCATGCGGATCCCATTGTGATTGCGATCACCCTTCTCGCGTTGTTGTGTTTTGTGATCGCACCCCTTGGGCGATGGACTGCAATTGGGCGAGAGATTGACACCGCTCTTCTTCCAGCGACTCGTTAGGCCTCGTTCTCAAAAAGTCGTTGAAGCTCGATGACGTCAAGCCACTTGCCGTGCTTGCGACCAACCTCTCGTTCGAGACCAACGATTTCAAAACCACAGGCTTGATGAAGGGCGATTGAAACGTCGTTCTCGCCCACGATGCGCGCAATGACGGAATGGAACCCGCTTTGTTCCGCGATCGAGAGCAACTCGGTGAGTAAGAGGCGTCCCACGCCTTGTCCTCGAAAGGACTGATCGACGTAGACAGAATTTTCAACGGTGGTTGCATAGGCCGCCCGAACCCGGAAGATACCAAGAGAGGCAAATCCTGCGATGACGTCGCCGCGAGCCCCTCGGGGGCCTTCTTGGCCCGAGTCGTCAACGGCCACAATGGCCCCGTGGACTCCCTGGTGCTCTTGTATCCAGGCACGTTGTTCTTTGAGATCTCGGGGGACCAGGTCAAAAGTAGTAGTGGTTTCCACGATTTCGACGTTGTAGATGGCCATCAGGGCCTCAGCGTCATCAAGTTCGACCAAACGAGTGTGCACGGCCCTGGATGGTACTCAGTTCTGGGGGGTCATGTGGCCAAGCGAGCAGGGCGGGGAATGAGACCCCGAGAATTTGGCTATCATCGGCAAGCGGCCATCAAGGGTCCGTGCGCCCTTGTAGCTCAGTGGCAGAGCACCTCCATGGTAAGGAGGGGGTCGTGGGTTCAATCCCCACCGAGGGCTCGCCCTAGCGGCGTAGCTCAGTTGGTTAGAGCACACGGCTCATAATCGTGTTGTCGCGG
>CAIKCI010000016.1 GCA_903825895.1 uncultured Actinomycetes bacterium | reverse complement strand
TAGGTCCACCTCCTATGAGATAAGCGAATCCATAAGCATGGAGTCCTTCGAACTAGAATTTGAGGCTTTATCTACGAGTTTTGGCTTCTGAGATGAAATTGCCTTATCGCCAACCACGTCATCCAGACTTCGACATGACTTTTGAGCGTCGTTTTGGCTTGAGGAATGTCCGTAGTTGTCCAACATCTCCGGGAATCTTGAAAGAGTCAATCTCATCTGCCACACGCCAGAGCTCTTGAAGAAACGACTCGTGGGCACCTTGGGACGGATCTTCGACGGTTCCCTTGATAAACATGTACACAAAACGAGCATATCGCTTGTCTGGCTTTTTGCGGATAACTCTTCCCATTCGCTGGATCATTTGACGACGTTGTGCGGTAGATCCAATAATGATTCCGAGATCCGCTTCTGGTACATCCACTCCTTCCTCAAGTGTAACCACCGAAGCCAAAACCTTGATCCTGCCGTTGGCAAATGCATCGAGCATCTTCCGGCGTTCCTCGCCTGAAATTTTTGAAGAATGAACAGCTGAAGCAATTCCACGGGACCGTAACAGCGCTACGACTTCCTCTGCAGATTCAATTGACATCGTAAAGACCAGTGAGCGATCGGCATCCAAGAAGATATTTCTAATTCGATCAAGGTTCTTTAATTTCTCCTGAGAGCCAGCCATGAGGTGGCGGCGCTCAGTCCATCGTTTTTCCCACATCCCAGAAAGAATCCCGGCTTGTTTTGGTCCATTATTTTTGAAGTTTTGTAGGTCCGCCAAGTAGGCACTGAATGGCTGATCCGCAGCACCAAAACCTTTGACCAGTTTTGACCGCAGATTTTTCAGTTCTTCGGAGAGTTCGTCATAGCGCTTCTGCTCTTTTTTCGTGAATGATGCTCCCACGAAGGCGAATCTGAAAGGAGCAATTACTTTTGCATCAATGGCATCTCGATAGCCAAAGTTATAAACAATGCCTCCAAAATACGGCAATAAGACTTCGAGGTGGAGATTGTCCATCCGCTCGTGAGTTGCCGTAAGACCGAGTCGTGTATTAAACCCCTCTTCAAGAACTTTCCGATTCTCAGGACTCGCATATCGATGACACTCGTCTGCAATCAGGAGGCAGTTGGAGTTCTTTTCGATACCAAATGAGTATCTTCTGCCAGAAGCCGCGACAGCAATCAGAATTTGGCAGTCCTGCAAGGTCTGTTTATGGCCAGAACCCAATCTTCCGATCGAACGACCTGGGAATCGTTCCTTAATTTCCAGATACCACTGCTCTTGCAGTGTCTGGTTGGGGACTACGATGACGATCCGTCCCCTGCGACCGAGTTGATCACGAATTGCGGCAAGTGCAAGTCTCGTCTTCCCGGCTCCAGTCACCGCATTAACGACACCGCTGCGCCCGGCTTCAACCCAAGCGGCAAACGCTTGTTTTTGCCATTGATAAAGCTTTAACGACGCCATCGTTGGTAACTTCCCTAAAATATCGAAGTTATCCCAGTTCTCTGTGCGTTCAGACTTCTTAAGTCTCTTTTTACCCTCGTCACTGGGCTTAGACTTCGAAGGTTTTGCTTTGGTGGATGATTTAGATTTTTTTGCCGCTGAGTACGTCGCCTTTTTTGCAACCCTTTTCTTCGCAGCCGGAGACCGGCGATTCTTCCAATTTGGTGGAGAGCCAGTTGCACTAAAAAAATCGGGACTTCCGAATAGGACTTGACTACAGGTGGCAGCAGAGACGCCAGTCCTGTTCGAAATAGCTCGTGCACCAAGGCCTGGTTCTCCGGCGAGCACCTTTGCGATCTTTCGACGAATTGCAGTGTTTTCCTGTGGGGTAAGGACGATTCCCATATGCTTGAAACTCTATCTTTTTAAGATTCTCTGTGTTTAGTCATGCATTTAACGAATTGAACTCGCACCCAGCGCCACGCAGTCGTCAACGGTCACAAGTCAGATTGAGGACGATAAAGTAGAGATGATGTTTAAGACCACTTACAGACTTTAACCCCTAGGGGGTATTCAAGGGCCGACAGAAAATCTCTGTCTTGAACCACTTGGAAAGTCTGGAAGGTACGAACATGTCTCGAATTGAGATCGGCCCATCACTGATGGCCAAATGCCTCTACGCCCGAAGTAGCCACATCGCCTCCGTCATGAATGAGGTGAACTGATGACTAGCCAGCTCTTTCTGTTTAATCAGCGTTGTGCTGTTGTTGCTAGCGACACGCTTGTGAGCCACAGGAATAACCATGGCGGTTGGAGTATCTCTCCAAATAACTCGAAGATCTTTACCTTGGGTGAGCAGCACCGTTTGGCCATAGCTTCTAGCGATTGTGCTCAGGTTGCCAAGGTCCATATTGAGCGGCTGATCCACGAATGGGCATCATCGCTGGCTGAGCCGTTTGACACTCTTGGTGACTACGTGGATTCCTTCACGAGATGGGCATCTTCAACTCTCAATAATCTCGGGCTGGACCACAAGACCAATGCTCTCGTTGTGATTAGACATGAATTGAAGGACCTTGTCGGCATCACTGAAATTAGAAACCTTGCTAGTGCTCACAGCCGAGGCGAGGTCGATGACACTGCATCGGAAGCTCAGATGGTTGAGATTCTGAAGAATTATGCAGCTGAGAATTTCGTATGTAGCGAGTTTGAGGACCTTCCAATGGCGAAGGCGAAAATTCTCGTCCAGACGCTCAAGAAAAAGGTGGTGAAGCTCTTTGCTGAGGCCACTGGAGAATCTAATCGGACATATAGCCCTGGGTTTAAGAACGAGTTGATTGACTTCTTCAGCAATCTCATCTGCCGATTTGTTCCAGCAACAGAGGGCATGGCAACCCTCAACTTTATCGGCTTCGGATCAGACGTTTTCTTCCCAGGTCGCATTCGAATCGATATTCGTGGCTTCTACGCAGGAAAGATTCGCTTCCGAGTTCGAGAAATCAGGAACGGTGGCAGTGATTCTGGTCCGGCGTTTCAGTCCAACGCCCAATCTTCAGCGATTGATGCATTCACCAATGGGATGGACGATAATTTCCGATGGGCACTAACAAGAGCCGCAGATCAACTGTTGAGCAAGATAACCACTGTCACTGATGATGAGCGCCACAAGTTCCGCATGGAATTAGACGGGGCAGTAAATGAAATTGTGGGCCAACACTTCGTCAATCCTTTTCTGGCCGCTCTGAGTGGAATGTCGATGACCCAAATGGTCCAGTTGGCTGATCAACTCATTCAGCTTCAGTGCCTGCGTTCACAGCTGGCTGAGTGTGATGTGACCGTTGGAGGCCCAGTGGAAGTAGTCAGCATCAGTCGACATGAAGGCGTGGTTTGGCATCGGGCCGTTCCTGCGACAGCTCTGACTTGAGGAGACTCGTGATTCAGATGTCTCCCCCACCCAGTGAAAATGAGTGGCCTACGTGGGAGCTCTTGCGGCGCCAGGTTCCAGGCATGCAACCATTTTGCAACCAAACGGATCGAAATCGATCAAAATCAGCCATCACTGACTAACAGGGCCTGCATGAGAAACCCAATGAATCACAAGGAAGAGTAACTGCGCATCACCAAGCAGGATGGCGGGTAGGTAACTGGCAGTCAAGGGGTCAGGGGTTCAAATCCCCTTACCTCCACCAAAGTAGTTCGTCTATTGCTTCGACCATTAATGGATGCGTTGTTACAGCCAATCTTTACGGTTCGAGGCATGCCTCGACTTTCTGAATTCTATGGAATCGCCATCTATATGTATTGGCAAGACCACGCTCCTCCCCATTTTCATGCGTTCTACGCAAGCGATGAAGCGCAATTGCGAATCAGCGACGGGTCGGTGATGCGAGGATCACTTCCGAGGACCGCCTTGGGCCTTGTCGAAGAGTGGGCACGACTTCATCGAGATGAGTTGATGGACAACTGGGAATCAGCTCAATCAGCATCCAGCCTTCGACCGATCGCCCCTCTCCAGTAGAATGACCACCATGGCACAGTCTGCACGAATCGTTGCGATCAGTCACTTGGGGGACTTCAAGCTTCGACTTACATTTTCTGACCATCGCGTGCGCGATCTCGACTTTGATTTGACCCTTCAAGGCGGAATTTTTGAGGAACTGAGAGACCCAGAACTTTTCAACCGGGTGACCATCGACGAGTTCACCGGAACACTCTGCTGGCCAAACGGTGTCGACCTCGACCCTGATGTTCTTCACGGTGACTTTGAGCCATCGCACGGTCCCGGACCTCACGTGCTCGCTGACTCCGTGGTTCTCAACAAATCTCAGGAGTAACGACAAGAGCGTCGAAAGATCACTTATGGGAGATCAGGGGTTCAATTCCCCTTCCCTTCACCAAAAAGCCTATGAAGGCTTGATTCCTTTTAACTCGTGGGCAGGGGAATCAATTTGAAGAGATTCACCGCCGTTCCCCCGAGCACAAAGATAGAGATAATGAGCCACGCTGCCTGGATATAGAAGATTGGAATCAGCACCAAGAGGATAACGAGACAGAGCGATAAACAGCCAAGCAACCAGAACGTCTTATGTTCTGTTGAGGCAAGAAAGTAGGGTGCAATGCGTACCAGCGGTGAACGTGGGGTGGATTTCGAAGAAAAGTCTTTTCTCTGATAACACGAGGGTGCGTGGCGCCCTACAACTCCCCAGCGTCAAGAGCGGCCAGCACGTCATCGGATCGTTGGCGGACGCCGTCAAGATCACTGAGGCGCCCAAGGCCAGCAACTTGTTGGGCGACACGAGCGTTCCGAGCAAATCGATCCCGATGGCGATCGAGAAACGACCAGTAGAGGGTAGTGAAGGGGCAGGCATCAGGGCCGGTTCGGACCTTACGGTCATAGCGACACGATCCGCAATAGTCGCTCATCTTGTTGATGAAGGCTCCGCCTGCGGCGTAGGGTTTCGTGGCCATCTGTCCCCCATCGGCGAACAGCGCCATGCCCAGGACATTGGGCAGCATGACCCACTCGGCAGCGTCAACAAAACTGGCCCACATCCACTCGTTAAGCGCCATCGGTTCGATGCCAGCGAGAAGACCGAGATTGCCCAAAATCATCAGTCGTTGGATGTGGTGGGCATAACCATGGTCGCGTACCTCATCCATGACATGGCTCACACAACGCATTGATGTTGGCGATCCAGTGAAAAGTGGGGGAAGGGGTCGATGCGCGTCGAGTGCATTCACAACCCGATACTCAGGCATCCATTTCCAGTAACAACCCCAGACGTACTCTCGCCACCCAATGACTTGACGGATGAATCCTTCTGCCGAAGCGAGAGGAATCGCCCCTTTTCGACATGCCGCATCGACCGCATCACACACCTCGCCAGGCAACAAGAGTCCAAGATTCAGCGAGGAGCTCAACAGAGTGTGGGAGAGGTGCCAACTTGACGACAACATGGCGTCTTCGTGGGGACCAAAGGTGGGAAGGACCGATGTGACCACGTAGTCGAGTCGCCGTAGTGCTTCGCTTCGTGACGTGGCCCAGGTGCCATCAGGATCCGCACCCCAACAACTTGTCGGAAGGTCAGCCAAGACTTCTCGGTCGAGATCGTCAAGAGGAGTGCGCAAGGGTTCTGGCCAGGCCCGCCCATCTTTTGGTGGGCGTTCGCGATTGTCTGCATCAAAATTCCAGCGGCCACCAAGGGGCTCACCCTGGTCCATCAGGTGCCCGAGGCGCACTCGCTGCCAACGGTAAAAGTCTTCCATCTTGACTGATCGTTTCGATTCAGACCACGCAGCAAACTCGTCGTAGTGGCAGAGAAACTGATCCGATCGTACGAGCGTGACACCCAAACGCTCGCACAAGAGATGGGCGTCAAAGGAGTTGGGCTCCATAGCGAGCACGCGTGGGGGTTTAAACAAAGCTCGGTGTTCTTCTAGGCCTGACCCAAGCGACGCTGCATGGCGATAGTCGACGTCGAATCCTTCATCGACGAGTTCGGAGGCGAACCGACGCATCGAGGCAATCAAAAGATGTGCCCGCTGGCGATGCCAGTGTTTCGAAGCAAGCTTTGCTTTACTTTCCACCATCAAAATGCGGACCGAACCTGGAGAGGCCGTCGCCAACGGCCCAAGGCCCCGATTGAGCTGATCCCCGAAGACCCAAATCGTCTCTACCTCGCTCGGTGTGCTTTTCGGCGACCGCATTATCGTGGACCGCGTTTCACGGCTTCGGCGACCGAGCGGGCAAAGAGTTCTTCGAGTTCGATGCCAGCAGCAGCCGACATCATTGAAATTACGCTCTGGCGAGCGAAGGAGCAATAGAGAGAGGCTTCAAGGACCCAAGGGCGCCCCTCAGGATCAACGCGAATATCCCACAAACTGTGATCTCGACAACCGAGTGCACGGTGACATGCTTTCGCTACAGCTGAGACCACTGTGTTGAGCGGATCATCAGGATCGACCATCCAGGCCACGTCAGTGTTCTTCGCCATCAGCTGCAACGAGCCATCGCCCTGGCGCCCGAGTTTGGCGTTTGCTTTGCGCACCGGTTCATCAGGATTCAATGCGTACTCTTCAATGGGCAAACATTGCAGAGAGCCGCCTAAATCAAGTATCCCGCAGCGAACTTCTCGCCCTGCAGGTATCAGCGTTTCGATGAGCGCTCGTTGGGACCACCTCCATGCCTCTTCGAGGGCCGGTGCCAATTCTGCCTCATTTCGCACGAGTGATACCCCCGCCGAGTTATCGGCATCAACTGGTTTCACGACTACAGGCAGCGTGCACGTCGGGCTGTCGCTGCGTTCGGCGATTTGCCCGGCGGGAACGGCGATATCCGCTGCCCCCAGGACTGCGCGCGTCCAGGCCTTGTTGGCGGCGAGTGCCATCACCGCTCCCCTATTTCCCACCACGGGGATGCCAAGCACTTCCCAGATCGAACGATAAGTCGTCATACCAGGGACGCAAAACATTTGAGGGACCACCGCATCAATCGTCATCTCTTCAACGACGCCCATCATCTGAGCCGCTGTCAATGCAGGAGCGGCGTCAAGCTCATCAGCATCAAGTGAGCGCACCAATCGCCATGAACCATCCGGGTCAACATGGACGATAACGGCCTCATGAAGAGAGTTCGTCACCGCTAAGCAATCGCGGGCGTAGAGCAGCGAGAGCTCGTCAAGGAGCTCAGTCGTGGTCGAGCCAACGAGGTGCAGGGTGGTTTGGGTCACGAAGTCAAACTTAATCGCCGCCGGTTTCAACCAGTTTGCCGATATTGAAGTCAATCCGAATCCAATCTTTACCGCTTCTCAAGCTCGCCAGCAGGAGAGCGGGGATTTGGAGATGATGAACCAAGAGAAATGGGAGCGGGTCTTCCCAATCAAAAATCGCGTCGTGCCCGGCGGCGATGATCTTCAGGCGCTCGGGGATCCGACGGGGGTCCGCCATCATCCGCCAGAGCTCGTGATACAGCCAATAGGTGCTGCGAGCATCTGAGCCGGGAAGCACCCTGTGCTCGCTTGTGTTGAGATACGCCTGTGCGACTGCCTTGTAGTCCTCACAAACGGTGATCGCTGAGTGAGTGCGTGGATTGCATTCGATCGGTCGAACCGTCCCAGATTCGTCGATAATGAAGTCAAACGAGATCTGGCCGGTAATCCGATGGTGGGCTACGAACTGTGCAACCCACGCTTCAACCTCTGGACGATCAAGGTGTTCATAGTTGACTTGAAAGGCAGAAGAGTCACAGCAAACGTGGAGACGTACCACTCCATCTATCGCCGTCGCGTGCGTACAGATCTCTTCGCCGTCGAGGAGTTCTTCGAGGACCCATGGTGTCTCTGCGGTGATGGGTTTTGAATATGCAAAGGCTTCAGTGAGCTCTCGCGTCGCTCGAGGGAGTGGGGTCAGATCAAGCCGGTGAAGAGGATCGTAAGCAATACTTTTGAGAATATACCGACACGTCGAAGCATCAACGAGTGGAGCGACCTGTGCGGGATCGGTAATGCGATGCGCTTCGGGCACGGGGAGTCCTGCTTCTCCAGCCATCCGCACGAGTTCCTCTTTGTCGTCAAGACGACGCACGATCTCTGGCTTCCCGTGGACAACCGGGATTCCGAGTTCTGCGGCCGCCTCAGCTTCAAAAACACTCGATGCCGGACTTGAGACTGGTACCCACAGGTCTACATGCTCTTGGGCCACAATCTGCGCGATTGCCTCCATGTACCCCACGGCGCCAGGCGTTGGTGTTGCATGAAACTGGTCAACATCCCGACTGAATCGATGTCCCGTGAGGCGATATTTTTCACTCTCGGCGAGTATCACCCGATGGCCGGCACGGTGAAAACATCGAGCGAGGTGTAAGGCTTTCGTCATCTTCCCACCGGTAATCAAAATGGTTTGTCCTGAGGCTTGGAGATCTTGAGGACTGTCTTGTTTTGTTTTGCGCAGCAAAGCAAGACCCGTGATGGCGAGATTTATCGGAAGCGCAACTGCAAGGAGCCCGAGGACGCCGAGAGTTTTTGGGGCTGGTCCCTTTAAGGTCGCTCGAAGCCGCTCTCTAGGCTGGCCGGGCGAGACCCTTGTCCGGGTCCCGTGCAAGTTACTCGTTTGTGACACGGCGAATGAGGGTGACACCATCGCGCAATGGGAGAAGAACTTGTTCGAGGCGAGCGTCCGCAACCACCATTTCATTGAACGCTGCGATCGCTGCACCGGGTGGCGATGGATTGCGATTGGCCCATGGCTCGCCTTGCAGCAAGGTGTTGTCCACCAAAATCAATGCCCCCTCACTAAGCAGTCCGCCCGATAAGAGTTGCTCAAGATATCCGGCGTAGCCAGTTTTATCGGCATCGATAAAAACGAGATCAAATGAAGCCCCCAGTGCTTCCAGCTCTTCGAGTGTCTCAGAGGCAGGACCAACTCTCACCTCTATTTTTGAGCCGGCGGATGAACTCTGGAACATTGATCGAGCAAGATCAGCCACGCCAGGATCAAGTTCACAGGCTATGAGTTGGCCTTGATCGGGAAGGGCTTCGGCCATCGCTAACGCCGAATACCCGGTGAACATTCCGATCTCAAGGACGCTTCGGGCGCACGTCGCCTTGACCATCATGCGAAGAAACTGACCCTCGATATGGCCCGAGACCATTTCTTGTTCGAGATGGACGGCAGCCGCTGCGGACCGCTGCTCCCAGTTTTCCGATGCTGTTTGGTTCGCCAGGCGCTGGAGATCCGGCGACGCTGGGGTCGTCATGGCCTCAAGATAGGGATCAAGCCCAGCAATCATGCGGTGAACCGCATGAAGACGCTCCCAGGCCTCAGCAGGGATTTTGTTCCCGCTCAACTCCTCAACAAGTGCACCGAGCGAATGTGCCGCTATGCCAATTGGCGTGACCGGTCGCGCCGATTGCCCCCGTGGCGGAATCATTACGCAGAAACCCCGGCTGGCGTCTTGAGGTCAACGAAGGCATCGACACCCGCCCCTCCTCGGGGAAGCGCGGAGCATATCTTGGCGTGGAGCTCCAGGCCTGTTTCCATCTCCTCCAGGGTGAGATCATTCACAAAGGTGCAGTCACCAATTGGGGCCGGCATCGCTGCTCGCAAAAGCCCATTTCGAGTCTGCACAATCGAATCGGTTCCTCGCTGAAGGATCTCTGGGGTGAGCAGTGGCGAATAAATCGTCAGGCCGCAGCGACTAAAGAGCGACAAAATTCGATCCCTGTCTTCGGTGCTGATGTAACCACGCTCAGCGGCCAACGTCGCCGAGTAGGCCATGTCCACGCTGATGGCATGGCCGTGAAAGAAGGGCACCGTTGGCGCAAGTTCGAGGGTCGGGCTCCAGGTGTGTCCATAAGCAATCACACGATCGAGTTCCAGTTCCCAAAGATTAGGAACTTCAAGTTCCAGCATGGTATTGATAGCGTCGTAGGTAATTTGATGACCAACAGCCCGCAGTTCATCAGTGTCATCAGAAAAACCAAAACGATGCTTGAGTAGTGCCTCAGCATGCTCATCAAGAAGTTCAAAAATATCGCGGTTGGCGACAATGGCGATTTTGAGAACTTCAGCAATCCCGTTGCGCACCTGATCAAGTGGCAATGTTCTCAAGAAAGAGAAATCGAGGAGCACCTCTTGAGATGCGTGGAACGCTCCGAGACGATTCTTATAGTCACGATGGTTCACCGCTACCTTGATCGCAACGCTGGCGTCGATGAGTCCAATAAGTGTCGTTGGAATCCGCACATAATTTGTGGCGCGTCGAAATGATGCACAGGCAAAACCTGCAACATCGGTCGTGAGACCACCGCCGACCACCAGCACTGGCTCGCTCCGTAACAGCCCGAAATCTCCGAATGCGTCAACAATGCGTTCAAGGGTTGCCAACGATTTTTCTTTCTCACGAATCGTGAGAGCAAAGATCGTCAGATCGATGCCGTGATAAGCAAAGTACGCACGGGCATTTTCGCCGTAGAGCGCATTCACAGACTCGTCGATCACCATCAAGCAACGACCAAACGACGAATAGATGTCAGCGATCGCCGACTGATTGGGATCAAACACGCCTGTGGCGTAGCGCAGGACATAATCGATCGGCTCATAGGCCTTCACTCGGAACTCTTGTTCTGTCGAGGAATAGGAAGATGCGGGACTGCTCATGATTATTTAGCAATCAAACGTTGAAGTGCTGAAAGATCAAGGTGATCGACCTGGGATATTGCTCCAGCAAAATCGTGTCCCGCTGTGTTGGCGTTTGGGAATGCCACACAGGCGATGCCAGCGGCCGTCGCAGCATTCACCCCATCAACATTGTCCTCAATAGCCACACATTTGTCAGCGTCCTCACTCAAATAGTCAAGGGCGAGTCGATAGGACGCTGAGTCTGGCTTTTCTTGGATGCCAGCACCGAGATCAACGACGACGTCGAAACTCTCTCGCTGGACCTTTGGGGCCAGCGCACCAAGCAGCGTCTCAACATTTGACGATGACGTCGTCGTGACCAGACCCACTTTGAGCCCCTGGTCATGAGCTGCGGCAATGAGCTCGGCAACGCCCTGTCGAGGTTCAAAATTTCCAGCGGTCAGATACTGCTGAAAAAGCATTGTCTTCATCTCGTGGATCGAAGGAGCGTCCACGGTCTCACCTCGCTCTTGGGCATAACGCGAGATCCGATCCTGACCCCCGCTCTCTTTCAAGAGCGATTGATACTCCTCCTGCTCCCATTGCCAGTCAAGCCCGTGCTGGGCAAAGGCTGCATTGAATGCTGAGCGTTGCAACTCAGACGTGTCAACGACCGTGCTGATCGATCCGAATAAAATAGTCGTCATAGTGGTGCTCCCAGAGAGTCCAATAAGTCCCTCTATCGTAGGGGGTTCGAACCTTTATGATGTCAACCAGTCAGAGGAAAACTTTCTTCTGTCGCCCTTTGGATCGTGAACGTTCAGCCCATTCGCGAGATCACGCTCAGAAAGGGTCCCGAGATCAAGGCCCCTCCGCAACTTTCTGGAAGCCCTTACCTCTAGCTCCCTAGCCTTTTTCCGCTGGCCCTAGGTAACCAACAATTGACATGGTGGGGGCGTGAACATGACACCCCCCCAGCAACTTCACTTCGTCGTCCCCCTCGGCGGCTTTCGCCGCCCATCTCCCTGCCTGTCGTGGATCTCTCAGACTCACTGATTGGCCCACACGAAGGAAATTTCAACAAAGAATGATCCTAAAACAAAGAAACTGTATTGAAGCCGGTCTGAGGTCATAAGATTCACCAACTACCAAGTGGCAAGTGAGGGAGTTCTGATGAACCGTACGATCTACAACGAAGACCACGAAGCATTTCGCCAGAGTTATCGCAGTTGGGTTGATAATGAAATTGTTCCCCATGACGACGAATGGAACAAAGCTGAAATCACGCCTCGAAGCCTCTTCACGAACGCCGGGAACCACGGTTTTCTCGGCTTTGATATCCCCGAGGAATTCGGAGGAGGAGGCGTAGAAGACTTCCGTTTCAACGCTATTGCCGCAGAAGAAATCCAAATGGCTGGTGTGACGGCATCAGGACTTGGGATGACGCTCCACAACGATATCTGCGTGCCGTATTTCTTAAAGTACTGCACCGCCGAGCAGAAGCAACGATGGCTTCCCGGCATCTCCTCAGGCGAACTCATCACGGCGATCGGCATGACCGAGCCTGGCATTGGCTCGGATTTGGCATCGATGGGAACGACAGCACTGCGAGACGGTGACTCCTACGTCGTCAACGGCTCGAAAACCTTTATTACCAATGGCATCAATGCTGATCTCGTGGTGTTAGCCGTGAAGACCGATCCCAATGAACGCCACAAAGGCATGAGCTTGATCATCATGGAGCGCGGCCTGGAAGGTTTTGAGCGAGGGCGAAATCTGGACAAGATGGGCATGAAAGCGCAAGACACCGCTGAGTTATTTTTCAATGACGTTCACGTCCCGGCAACAAACCTCCTCGGCGAAGAGGGTCAAGGTTTTGCCATGCTCGTTGACAATCTTCCCCAAGAACGGCTCTCTATTGCGATTGCCGGAGTCGCCGCAGCAAAGGCTGCCTTTGAGTGGACCTTGACCTATGTGCAAGAACGAAAAGCGTTCGGTCAGACAATCGGTTCGTTTCAAAACACCAAGTTCGTCCTCGCTGAAGTGGCAACAGAGATCGAGGTAGCCCAGGCCTACATCGACCAGAGTATTTTGGCGCTTAATGCTGGAACGCTCACTGCCGAAGATGCCGCAATGGGGAAGTGGTGGTGCACGGAACTTCAAAAACGAGCGATCGATAAGTGCCTCCAGCTCTTCGGCGGGTACGGCTACATGAGTGAGTACCCGATTTCTCGGGCCTATCGAGATGCCCGTGTGACCACCATCTATGGGGGAACGACCGAGATTATGAAAGAGATCATCGGGAAGTCACTTGGTCTTTGAGAACGCCAGATGGGCGATCTGTTAGGTTGCCCACTGTGGAATCTTGGGGGGTTGATAATGGCGGTGGTGCTCCATGACGAGCGCCGCACTTCCCTTGGCCGGACTGCGTGTTGCCGATCTCACGACCTTTCTCTCTGGGCCCGCTGCAGCGCGATCATTGGCTGAACTCGGGGCTGACGTCATCAGGATTGAGCCACCCCAAGGGGATCCCACAAGAGCTGGTGGGGGTCAGATCGGAACGCCACCTTCTGACTTCTATGTCGCTCTCCATCGAGACCGCAAAGGTGTAGCCCTTGACCTTAAGTGTGAGGCAGGGCGCTCCGTGCTCTACGACCTTGTCCCGCACTGTGATGTCGTCCTCGAGAACTTCCGCCCAGGGGTTACCGATCGCTTAGCCATTAGCTATTCCCACCTCGCCCCACTTCGGCCCGGCCTCATCTACTGCAGCGTGACCGGGTACGGCAGCGACGGACCGTTAGCGAAACAGGTCGCCACCGATGGTGCAGTCCAAGCCTTTGGTGGGGTCCTCGAACTCTCCGGCAGTGCAGGAGACTTTGGCCTCCCTGTTCCACTCCCGATGGTTGACTTGATCGTGGGGGCAACGGCTGTTCAAGGCATTCTCGCTGCACTTATTGCGCGTGATCGAACTGGGGAAGGCGCCTACGTAGACGTCAGCATGCTCGAATCGTTACTCTCGTGGCTGTCGGTTGCTGATCGGGAAGGGATGTTGGCTCCACCGACGACTCTTGTCGTCATCGCCAAAGACGGGGTGGCCCTGCTGGTCCAAACAGTCATGCACTTCCATGCACGCCTCGTCTCCGTTCTCTCCACCATCACTGGCTGCGAGGGCCTCGCCAGCGATCCTCGCTTTGCTACCCGTGAGGATCGTCTCGTCAACCGCCACGCCTATGAAGAACTCGCTCGAAAAGCTTTCGCTACGAGAACAAGTGACGAGTGGCTCACTGATCTTGGTGCGGTCAGTATCCCGGTCTCTCGCATTCAAACGATCGATGAGGCCTTGGCGAGTCCACATCTGCGAGACCGCAATGCCCTTCTTGATCTCGACATCCCACACCTAGGACAGCGCACGGTCCTCGCCCCACCTATGACCTTCAACGGTCTACGCAAATCCTCGACCACCCCACCACCGGCCATCGGCGAACACACCGAAGAGGTACTCCGTTCTGTCCTCGGCTACTCCGACGCTGAGATCGATCGACATCGCTCGGAAGGCGCGTTCGGCGATATGGGCGCCTCCTAGCGATGCGTGCCCTGCGTGTCCATGACTATGGCGAACCGAGCGAAGCACTCGTCCTTGATCTCGACGTTCCTCTCCCTGAGCCAGAACCTGGGCATCTCCAGGTAGAGGTTGGTGCGGCTGCGCTGGGACTACCCGATGTTTTGTTGTGTCGAGGCAAGTACCAACTTCGTCCAGACCTTCCTTTCTCTCCTGGGATGGAGGCCGCAGGCATCGTCTCAGCAGTCGGTGAAGGAGTGAGTACCGACCTCATCGGACGTCGAGTCGTCGGCGTCCCCGCACTTCCCTCCGGAGCACTCGCCGAGTCGTGCATCTTTGCCGCACACAATGCGTATCCGATTCCCGATGACGTAGACAACATCACCGCCGTTTCCTCACATATCTCAGGGACGACCGCACACCTCGGTCTTCACCGACGTGCCCAACTGCAACCCGGCGAGACCCTGTTGGTCCATGCCGGTGCTGGTGGGACCGGGTCGGCGGCGATTCAAGTGGGGTGCATTGCTGGAGCACGGGTGATCGCCACTGCAGGAAGTGCTGAGCGCGCCAAACTCTGTGAGGATCTGGGCGCTGACGTTGGTATCGACTCGTCATCGAACGACATCAGCCAGGCAGTACTCACCGCCACTGACGGTCGAGGCGCTGACGTTATCTTTGACCCCGTTGGCGGCACCGTCTTTGACGCGTCAAGGAAATGTATTGCGTCAGAAGGTCGACTTCTCGTCGTCGGCTTTGCCGGAGGAGAGATTCAGCAGATCCCCGCCAACCAGGTGCTCCTCCGCAACTACTCAGTGCTCGGTCTTTACGTTGGGGCTTATGCGCACGATGAGGCCGGCCGGGCCTTGATGCAGGGCGTGCACGGTGAGCTGATGGCCATGATCGCCAAGGGGTCGTTTCGGCCGCTTGTCTCAGGGGTCATCTCACTCGACGAGGTCCCCAGCGCCCTCGAGGCGCTGCGTGACCGGAGCGTAACTGGACGCGTCGTTGTCGATCTCCACCAACCGTAATGACCTTGATCGAGGATCATGGTCTGAGAGGCAATTGCGTACACTGCGTGAACTAACTGAGCGGCCACCACGCCCTCTCGACCAAGAAAGGTCTGTCGATGTCGTTCGAACACCAAGACGTTGTGGTTATCGGAGCAGGAATCGCTGGCATCAGCGCAGCGCATCACTTGGCGAACAGTCAGACCCCAAGGGACTTCGTTGTTCTTGATGCACTCGATGGTCCGGGCGGTACGTGGCGTACTCATCGCTTCCCGGGAGTTCGCTCTGACACCGAAGTCTTTACCCTCGGCTATCGATTTAAACCGTGGACAGGAGATCCCTATGCCAGCGGACCTGAAATTCTGGCCTACCTAGAAGAAGTCATCGACGAAGAAGATCTTGGTCGCTTCTTTCGCTATGGCGTGCGCTTACTTTCTGCTTCTTGGTCGACGAGTGAGCAACAGTGGACGCTCACGCTTGAGACCCTTCATGATGGAATCTCATCGCAGAGCACAATGACCTGCGGGTTCCTCTGGATGTGCCACGGTTACTACCGACACGACGAACCCCACCAGCCAGCGTGGCCGGGAAGGGAACAATTTTTGGGGCGGTGGATCCACCCACAGCAGTGGCCAGATTCACCTGACCTTGATGGTCAGCGCGTTCTCGTTATTGGCTCGGGAGCGACAGCCGCCACGCTGGTGCCAGCGATCGCGGAACAGTGTGCGCATGTGACCTTGCTCCAACGTTCACCATCTTATTATTTCCAAAGCCCAAATATCGATGAATTGGCGAATCAACTGCGCTCCCTTGATACGCCAAAAGAGTGGATCCACCAGATCGTTCGAACGAAGGCCGTCAATGAGATGCAATCCATAACCGCGACGGCGAAAAACTTTCCGGGGCCCATGAAAGACGGGTTGATTGGCATGGTCGCTGCACAACTTCCCGAAGGCTACGACGTAGCCACTCACTTCACGCCGCGCTATGGACCAGCAGACCAGAGAATCTGCCGCATCCTCAATGGTGATCTCTTCACCGCTATTAGCAATGGCTCGGTCACCATGGTGACCGATCAGATCGAAACCTTTACCCCCGAAGGGCTGAAGACCGTAAGCGGGGCCGACATTGCCGCCGACGTGGTCATCACAGCAACCGGATTCGATCTGAGTATTTTTGGCGAAGCGGCGTTCTTTGTTGATGGCGTCGAGGTTGATTTTTCATCAACGGTTACCTACCGCGGCATTCTCTTTTCGGATATTCCAAATTTGGCGTGGACCTTTGGAGCCTTACGTCTGAGTTGGACCATGCGAGTGGAACTCGTCGGGGACTTTGTTTGCCGATTGCTTGACGAATTAGATACTCAAAGGGCGAGCAGCGTCATTCCAACCCTCGGCAGTGATCACGACATGACTGAGTTACGGCCCTTTGTCGACCCTGAGGAGTTCTCACCCGGTTACCTGGTCAGGTCATCACATCGCGTTCCTCGGTCGAGTCAACAAGAGCCATGGCGTTATGACATTGATTTTTGGTCGGAGAAAGATCGACTCCCCGCCGTCTCATTGAACGATGAATACCTGAAATACGTCTCAAGCCAAGCTGCGGAATAAGCGTTGCAAATCTCTTTCCTAAAACGGTCGCTCGCCGACGATACTCGCTCGCTCCATTACCCGGCGTTGCGGCCAGTAATCGCTGAGCGCAAAATGCTGCACCGCTCGATTATCCCAAAACGCTACCGAGTGCGGTTCCCATTGGAATCTGCACTGATATTCAAGGGCATTCGTTTGCGAACTCAGGAAGTCAATGAGTTCATGACTTTCCGCGGGATCAAGCCCAACGATTGTTTCGGTGAAGGCTCGATTCACGTAGAGCAACTTCTTCCCCGTTTCGCCGTGTGTCCGCACTACGGGATGGATTGAAGGTGGGAATTCTTCGTGCATCTTTGCTCGATGTTCATCATCAAGCGAGTGACCAAACGCCTTGGTGAAATCATTCACCGCCTGAAGATCGGCTATCCGTTCCTTCATCTTGTCGCTTAATCCCTCATACGCTGCATACATGTCACAAAATGCCGTATCGCCACCGATTGATGGAATCTCGATTCCGTGCAGCACCGCTGCGGCCGAAGGAATTGCGCGCCACGGAACATCCGAGTGCCAGACATTCTCAAAGCCACCAACCTTTGCCTCTTTTTCAAAGCGGACCAGTTGAGGTTCGTCAGTGTTGCCGGGAATAAATGGATGCGTCTCAAGATCACCGAATCGACCAGCGAAGGCCACGTGCCCCCCAGGCGTCAAGGGCTGATCTCGAAAAAAAATTACCTTGAAATCAAGTAAGCAGCGCCGCAGTTCAGCAATCGTCGCATCATCAAGGGGCTTCGTGATGTCCACACCATGGACGAGTCCGCCAATCGTCGCCCCAAGGGGTTTAACGCGAAAGCCTTCATATCGGAGTTGAGCGAGTCGTTCGCGTTCTTCAGCCAAATGCGTGACTGGCCCAACCATGACATCGTAGGGATGAAGTCGCACGCGCTCTGGCTTCACCACTGCTGCTGGATCAACTAATTCAACCATTCCACCACCTCCCTGGATGCAATGACTTTTATGGTACTCGGGACTCTTTGGAACGTGAATCTCATGATCGATGATCCCTAAAGCCTCCGTCGCTGTGTACGCAGGCTCACTCTTAGGAATCTAAAGAGTTTGACGCCTCCCCATGCAAGGTCGTTTCCTCGTTCCGTGCCTCTTGGCAGTTGTCATCTCGGATCTGAAAGGATTCCTGATTGGTAGAGGTGGCCGAGGACTTCATCCGCTGCTGCCTCGATGGTGAGAGATCCACTGGTGTGAAGATGAACGTCAGGATTCTCGGGTTCTTCGTAGGGTGAGTCAATACCCGTGAAGTTATCGAGCTCTCCTCGGCGTGCCTTGGCGTAAAGGCCTTTGTGGTCACGCTGTTCTGCAACTTCAAGTGAGACATCGACAAAAACCTCAACGAATTCTCCCTCGCCAACCAACTCTCGAGCGAGTTGACGCTCCGCTCGAAACGGCGAGATAAAAGAACAAAGGACAATAAGACCTGCGTCGACCATGAGTTTTGCTACTTCCGCCACTCGCCGGACGTTTTCAACTCGGTCGGCATCCGTAAAGCCAAGGTCATGGTTGAGGCCATGGCGAATATTGTCCCCATCAAGAAGATAGGTTCGATGCCCGAGGTCAAACAGCCGCTGTTCAACAGTATTGGCAATCGTTGATTTTCCCGAACCAGAAAGACCAGTAAACCAAATCACCGCTGGTCGCTGATTGTTCATCTCCGAACGGCGAACTTTGTCGACTTCGACGGCTTGCCAGTGGACGTTGTCAGCTCTTCGTAGGCCGAAGTGAAGCAGCCCTGCGGCGACGGTGGCGTTGGTGAATCGATCCACCAAGATAAAGCCACCCGTCTCTCGGTTCTCCACGTAAGGATCAAAGGGAATGGGCTGATCAAGGCTGAGATTGCAGACACCGATCGAGTTGAGACCCAAGGTTTTCGATGCTTGATGGACCAATGAGTTGACGTTCACCTCATACTTTGGTTGGGAAACCGTTGCCGCTACGGTGCGCCCCCCAATCTTGAGGACATAAGGCCGACCCGGCAACATCTCTTCTTCAGCCATCCAGATGAGGTGACATTCGAACTGATCGGCCACGCTTGGCGGAGCTTGTGCATCGGCAATGAGATCACCTCGCGAGATGTCAATTGCATCTGCGAGACAAAGAGTCACCGATTGGCCAGTAATCGCTTCGCTGAGATCACCGTCAGCGGTCACGATACGCGTAATCGTGCTTTCAGCGCCCGAAGGAACAATCCGCACTGCGCCCCCGACCTGAATTCTTCCCCCAGCAATTTGACCTGCGTAGCCCCGAAAATCGAGGTCTGGTCGATTCACCCATTGAACAGGAAATCGGAACGGCCCACGCGAGCGCTCGTCATCGACATCGACGTTTTCGAGGTGTTCAATCAGTGTCGGCCCTTTATACCAAGGGGTATGCAGTGAGCGCTCGGAAATATTGTCACCTCCAAGTGCAGAGATGGGAATCGCCGTAAACGAGGAAATGCCGATCCCCTCGGCAAACGATTGATAGTCAGCAACGATGCCGTCAAACACTTCTTCGGAGTAGTCAACCAGGTCCAATTTGTTGATCGCCAGGACAACATGGCGGATGCCGAGAAGCGAAACCAAGTAGCTGTGCCGTCGTGTTTGCGTCAGCACGCCTTTTCGTGCATCAATCAAAATGACGGCAAGTTCTGCTGTCGAAGCGCCCGTCACCATATTGCGTGTGTACTGCTCGTGGCCTGGGGTGTCGGCCACGATGAATTTTCGCTGTTCTGTGGAGAAGAAGCGATACGCAACGTCGATCGTGATCCCTTGTTCTCGCTCAGCCGCTAAGCCATCAACCAGCAAGGCAAAATCTAAGTCGCCGCCTTGGGTCCCTATCCGTTTGGAATCAGAAATCAAGGCAGACAGATGGTCGTCAAAAACTAATTTCGAGTCGTAGAGGAGGCGCCCAATCAGTGTTGATTTTCCATCATCGACGCTTCCACAGGTAATGAATCGCAGCATGGACTTGTTCTCATGTTGCGTCAGGTAAGCCTCAATGTCTTGTTCAAGGAGTTCGTTGGCGACATGGGCCATTAGAAATAGCCCTCCTGCTTCTTCTTCTCCATCGAGCCTGTCGAATCGTGGTCGATGACCCGGCCTTGGCGCTCAGAACTCGTCGTCAGCAACATCTCTTGGATAATTTCTGGCAAGGTTGAAGCGGTTGACTCAATCGCTCCTGTGAGCGGATAGCAACCCAAGGTGCGAAAGCGAACTGATCGCTCGGTGATCTCTCCAGGCTCTCTCGGCATTCGATCGTCATCGACCATGATCAGGGCGCCGTCCCGTTCAACAACTGGCCGCTTCGCTGCGAAGTAGAGCGGAACGATGGGAATTGATTCGCGATAGATGTACTGCCACACGTCAAGTTCCGTCCAATTCGATAGCGGGAACACGCGTACGGACTCTCCTGGTTGCACGCGAGCGTTGTAGAGGTGCCACAACTCGGGCCGTTGGCTTTTGGGATCCCAGCGATGTTGTGCCGAACGAATAGAGAACACGCGCTCTTTGGCCCGGGATCGCTCTTCGTCTCGACGGGCTCCACCAAAAGCCAAGTCGAATCCGTGCTTGCCCAACGCCTGTTTCAACCCTTCGGTCTTCCAGACATCAGTGTGCGTGGCTGACCCATGGTCAAAGGGGTTGATGCCGCGCAGGAGGGCGTCGGGGTTTTGGTGGACAATTAATTCCATCTGGCTTTCAGCAACCATGCGGTCTCGGAATTCATACATTGCTTTGAACTTCCACGTGGTATCCACATGGAGAAGAGGAAACGGCGGCACCGAAGGAAAGAACGCTTTCTTCGCCAGGTGCAACATCACCGCTGAGTCTTTACCGACGGAGTAGAGCATCACCGGGTTTTCTGACTCGGCGATTGCCTCTCGGAATATCTGGATACTGTCAGCTTCAAGTTGCTGCAGGTGCGTCAATCTATCGATTCGATTCGAACGAGACGACATGGTCCTACATTAGCGAAGGAACAGTTCCACCTTTTCGTCCATCGTTTGAAGTCATTCCTTGCTCAATGGTGAAGCCGAGAATGCTAATGGTTTAGGACGCGTTCGCCCGTTCCAACTTCACACCAGGGAGCTCCGGGTTGTTGCGCCACTGCTCTAAGTAGCCGGCCCACTCAAGAAGACTCCCGGCGTAGACCAGATTTCGGGCCGCTTTGGCGTCGGGAGCTTGAAGTTCACTGTTGTAATAGCCAGGCGTACAGGTCTGCACGTAAAGTCCTCCGCCCGCTGCAGCCCCGTACAGCACCATCAACCACTCTTCTTCGGCAGCTTCCTCGGGCTCAATGGCTTCGATGCCGTTCGACTCGCACTCATCGATAATGAAGCCGAGTTGCTTCGCCGCTTCAGCGATCATATGAACAAAGTTCGTTCCGAAGGCCCCTTGGGTCAAGCTAATCAGCAGCATGTTCGGGAAGCCACTGGCCAAGACACCATGCAGGGTGTGCGAGCCTTGTGACCAACGCTCAGAAAGTGAAACGCCGTCTCGACCCTTCGGGTCAAAGCCCAGCCGCTCATTCAAGTCGTTGTTGATTTCGAAGCCCGAAGCATAAATCAACAAGTCGACAGGGTACTCAACACCGTCAACGACGGGTCCATTTTTGGTGATCTCTTCGACGCCTTGACCATTGGTGTCGACCAAGTGGACATTGGGACGGTTGAATGCCGGCAAGTAGTCATCGTGGAAGCAAACTCGCTTACAGTTCTTTCCCCAATAGGCCTTCAACTTGTCGGCCGTTTCAGCGTCTTCGACAATCGTGTCGACGCGTCGGCGAATCTTCTCCATCGTCATAAAGTCAGATCGCTCCAATGCTGCAGCTTCATCTTCTGACTCTGGGAACTTTTGCGTGTTCTCCCACATCACTTCGGTCCATCCGTCTTGGACGAGGTCCACCTCTGGCTGGACGCCGGTGACGCAATGCGTGAAGTTGAGAATCCGCTCTTCTTGCCAACCAGGCTTTTGATTCTTGAACCACTCCGCATCGGTTGGTCGCTGTCCTCGCTCACCAACGGCGCTTGGGGTGCGTTGGAAGACAAAGAGCTCTTTGGCGTACTTGGCTAATTGGGGAACAGCTTGGACCGCGGTGGCCCCGGTACCGATAATCCCGACACGCTTGTCGGCCAACTTGTCCATCGGCGTCGTGGCGCTTCCACCAGTGAAGGTGTAGTCCCAACGACTGGTGTGGAAGGCTTTGCCAGCAAATCCTTCGATGCCTTGGATCCCTGGAAGTTTCGGCTTGTGCAAGATGCCACCGGCCAAGACAAGAAAGCGGGTGGAGAGTTGGTCGCCACGGCTGGTTGTGACCAACCAACGACGCGTCTCATCGTTCCAGACGGCATCGGTGACTTCAGTTTGGAACAACGAGTGGGGATAGAGATCAAACGTGCGTCCCATCAGTTGGGTATATTCAAAGATCTCCGTTGCGCTGGCGTAGCGCTCAGTTGGCATGTAGCCGGTCTCTTCAAGAAGCGGGAGGTAGGTATAGGACTCAACATCGCACATGCAGCCTGGGTAGCGGTTCCAGTACCAGGTCCCGCCAAAGTCCCCTGCTTTTTCTACAATGCGGAAGTCTTGGATGCCACGCTTTGTTAAATCGATCGCCGTGAGCATGCCCCCAAAACCACCACCAACGATGACCGCCGTCGTCTCTTCGATAATGGCGTCACGAGTAAAGCCGGGCTCGACGAAAGGATCTTGGTCTAACTTGGCGTTCGTTTCCTTGAGGTTCTTCCACTGAGCGGTTCCCTCGGGACGAATACGCTTCAACTTTTCGGCTTCGTAACGTTGACGTAACTCTTCTACTGAGAGTTCAATCTCGTTGTTATCATCGGCCATTGCTGATTCCTCCCCTTGCCTACTGACTCTCGTGAGCCTGTTGGTACTACTAGGCACATTGTGCCACGCCGGGGCAGGAATGTCCTCTTCGCCAATTCACTGAACGGAGAAGCCCAAGGCCCCATCGCCGTGACGCCCCAATTACTGTCGAGGCCGCTCTTTCATGGGGTCCAGAATCGAAAGCGGCGCCACGGTGGCCGGGCGGGTTGAACTGCCATAGTCAACATCAATAATCTCGCCATCATTCGACAATCCGGTCTCCACAATGGCCAGCGCTATCGGCCCAAATGCTGGGCTTATCGAGGGACTCGTCAGGACCCCTATCTCCCGTCCGTCCTTTGTTAACGCAGCACCATATTCAGGAAGATCATCGCCCTCGAGTACGAGTGTCTTCATACGATTCGGGGGCTTGGACGCCACTTCCTTCAGCGCACCGCTGCCTTGGAAGTCAACCTTGTCGATGGCCACCATCTTGTCGAGCGACAAGTCATACGGGGTGCGCTCGTGCTCGTCGTAGTCGTAGGCCAACACAATCAGGCCCGCTTCAACGCGGAGTATTTCGATCAGGTCGACACCAAAAGGCGTGGCCTTCATCTGATTGACCACCACATCCCACAGGTCAATCGCGTGGTCTGGCTTGACGAAGAGTTCGTAGCCGAGCTCTCCTCCAAATCCTGTGCGTGACACGATACAAGGCACTCCCCCGACGGTGGTCTCTTCAGGGATAAAACGGAAATAGCCGAGCTTCGAGATGTCGACTCCAACTAACGGGGCGAGGGCTTGACGGGCGCGACGGCCCTGGATGCCCAAATGCGGCATAGAGAGCGTGACCGCTTCAATGTCTACGTCAAGGCCTTGGGTGGCATCAGCGAAGTACTCGGCACGCTCTGGACCGTTGGTCATGACCCAGAGCCGATCTTCCAAGCGATAGACCGTTCCGTCATCAACCATTAATCCATCAGCATCGAGAAATCCTCCGTAGCGAACTTGGCCTACCGCGAGATCACGAATGTTGTTGGTGTGCACGCGCTGTGCGGCTTCAACCGCATCGGGTCCTCGGAACTCCCACTTATTCAGCGGCGAGACGTCCCAGACACCCAGGTCTTCACGGACGCCCTGGTACTCAGCATCGAGATCGCCGAATCCTTCGGTCCACCACCACCCTGACTCCTCCATAAAGGTGGCGCCCATTGCTTCGGCGGCTGGATAAAACGGACTTTTCCTGGATTCTGTTGTCATGGCTGAACCTTACCCAGTTCTCGGGCGTCCTGTTTGGTCATTCAGTTTCTCTCGAGCGCTCCGTTTCTACGCCTCGTTTTTTTCCTTGGGGATTTCGGCTCTCGGCAACGACACGTTGAAGACCATGCCGAAGATTCTGATCACAAAACAGATTCCCGCCCCCAGGAGATACCACCACAATTGGTCTTGATGAAGTTCGTAGCCAATCGCAATCACTGACGATCCGAGTATTGCGGGGATTGCATAAAGGTCTTGCCGTAAGACTTCGGGCACCTTGCGCAACAAGATGTCTCGGACTACCCCTCCGCCTACGGCGGTGATAGCACCGAGGACGACAGCGGGAATTGGACCAGCGTTGTACTCAAGTGCCACACCCGTTCCGATCACGCAAAACAATGACAATCCGATGGCATCGAAGGTGTCAATCGAAGCGGTCCATGTGCTGAAACGGATCCGGAAGAGAAATGCCAGAATTCCCGCAACAAATACTGAAAGCAACACTCGCCAATCGAACAGCCCAGAAGGGCGCATTCCCAACAACACATCACGCAGGACTCCACCGGCCATTCCGACCGTGGCTGACAGCACCAGGACGCCAAAAATATCCAATCGAGCCCGAGCAGCAGCGAGACCTCCACTGACGCCAAAGACGAATGCCCCCACAATGAAAATTCCTTCAAGGTTATGACTGCCAAAAGCACGAACGACGGTCACCGTACCGAGAAGGCTGGGGTTGACGAGCAAAGAAGTCACATCTAAGAGTATGGCTGTTGATCGCGAAACAACGATGAACCCACCGAGAACGCTCTTAAGCGACGCTGGGCTTGATCAGCGGAAACTCCATGAGTGACGCGACCAATCAAGCCTTCACCACACACGCCTCAAGGTTCTCTGCCCATTCTCACTAAGGTGGGGATGTTGTCGTTCGACGACAACCTATGTTGGACACGAGCAGGCAAGGCAAGGCAACACAGTGAACGGGGGGTAATGGTTAGCAGCGTTGACGTAGCAAATCTTCCACTCGCTCGTCTCGTACCGCTCGTGGGGTCTGAGCGCATCGCAGTGCTCAACGAGCAGGCTGCGTCGTTTCAAGAGCGAATCGGTGAGCGGACGATCTGGAATATCAATTCAACAGCCCAAGGAGGCGGCGTTGCCGAGATGTTGCAGTCGCTCGTCGGCTACGCCCGCAGCGCCGGGATCGATACGCAATGGCTGGTCATCGAAGGTTATGGAAACTTCTTCGCCATCACGAAACGACTTCACAACCAGATCCACGGGCTGGGCGGCGATGGCGGACCACTTGGCGAAAAAGAACGCCACGACTACGACGAGGTGATGGATGCCAACCTCGCTGAGCTCCTTGAGCTCATTGACCCTGGCGATCTGGTTCTCCTGCACGACCCACAAACCGCTGGGCTCGCTGATGCATTAAAAGATCATGGCGCCATCGTTGTCTGGCGGTGCCACATTGGCATCGACGAGTCCAACGAATGGACCGAGTCAGCTTGGGCATTTCTGCGCCCCTACCTCGAGCGAGTTGATCACTTCGTCTTCTCACGGCCCAGTTACGTACCGCAGTGGATCACTCGAGAACGAGTGGCGATCATTCCTCCCTCAATCGATCCGTTCTCACCCAAAAATCAAGAACTCGGCGCCGATGACGTGCGCCGTATCTTGACGACCATGGGACTTTTCGATGGCGCCGTTGACCAACCCGGAGAGTTTATTGACTACGACGGCAACCGCCACGTCGTCGAACAGTCCGCTGAAATTGTCCAATTCGGAGCAAGCCTCGACCCCGCCAAAGCGTTGATCATTCAAGTATCGCGGTGGGACCAACTCAAGGACATGCCCGGAGTGATGGCCGCATTTGTCGAACGGGTCCTCCCCGAGACCGATGCGCACCTTGTTCTCGTTGGCGCTTCGGTCTCGGACGTCAGTGATGACCCTGAGGGCGCCCAGGTGCTCAGTGATGTCATGGCGCAATGGTCACGCCTCAGCGATGCTGAGCGATCCCGGGTGACCCTCGTCTCTCTCCCGATGAGCGATCTCGGCCAGAACGCCGCCATGGTCAATGCCATCCAGCGCCATGCCAGCGTGGTGGTCCAAAAGAGTTTGGCGGAAGGCTTCGGCATTACCGTCACTGAGGCTCTCTGGAAGTCCAAACCCATGGTGGCCTCTGCTGTGGGTGGCATCAACGACCAGATCGCTTCGGGATGTGGTGTCTTGCTCGAGAATCCTCGAGACCTCCAGAGATTCGGTGACGACATCGCCGGTCTTCTGGCGCGTCCCCGTGCCATGGACGAGATGGGACGACGAGCCCATGCGTACGTTCTCGAGAACTACATCGGTGATAAACATCTACTGCGCTATGTTGATCTCTTTACCTCGTTGCTCGATTCAAATCCTTAACCGCTCGTCCATCGCCACCGGAGGCCACCATGGGTAGTTTCCCGCCAATTGCTGATTACGGATTCCTTTCGGACTGTGAGAACAACTGTTTGATTGCTCCGGATGGAACCGTTGAGTGGATGTGCCTACCCCGGCCCGACTCCCCCAGTATTTTTGGCGCCATCTTGGACCGCTCCGCCGGAGGATTCCGCCTTGGGCCTTACTCAACCCACGTTCCTCACGACCGCCGCTACATCCCAGGCACCATGGTCTTAGAAACCACGTGGCACACCTCGACGGGATGGCTCGTGGTTGAGGACTATCTCGTCGTCAAGCCGGTCACTGAACTCAGCCGTCGTAAAGAATACCGACGAGCTCCTGACGACTCGGCTGCTGTCGGCACATTGATGCGCGTGGCGACCTGTATCTCTGGCAACGTTGAAGTCTTTGCCAACTGTTCACCTTCTTTTGAATACGGGAGCACCGTCGGTGAGTGGCAGTACGCAGGAGAGGACTACCACACCGCCACCATTGCGCACCCTGACGGTGACGTGAACCTCACCTTGCGTAGTTCACTTCGTCTGGACTGTATGGAAGGGCGCGCCTACGGCAGAACACGCCTGCAAAAAGGTGAGTCCGTCTACACCGCTCTGTCCTGGGGTGATCAAGGAGACCTTGATCTCGACGATGCACGCAAAGATTTCGATTCGACGATTTCATATTGGAGGCGTTGGCTCAGTAATGGGCAATTCCCCGACCACCCTTGGCGCCAATACATCGAGCGTTCAGCCTTGACATTAAAAGGGTTGAGCTACGCCCCGACGGGAGCGATCATGGCGGCACCGACCACGTCGTTGCCTGAGACACTCGGCGGAGACCGCAACTGGGATTATCGCTACACCTGGATCCGCGACTCAGCCTTCACCTTGCGTTCGCTCTATCGCTTGGGGTTCAACTGGGAAGCGCTTGAGTATTTTTCCTTCGTCTTTGAAGCCGTCTCCGACAGCAATAGGGGGAAATCTGGCAACTGGGAACTCCAAATTATGTACGGCATCGGCGGCGAAAAGGACCTGAGCGAACGGACCTTGGGCTACCTCTCGGGTTACGAAGGCTCTCGCCCGGTGCGGGTCGGGAACGGTGCATGGAATCAGCACCAAAACGACGTCTGGGGCATGCTGCTTGATGCAGTTGACTCTCAGATGCGCCAAGACGCTGGGGAACTCGCTCGAGGAACCTGGGAAGTACTCGCGGGTTTTGTGGATGCTGCCATTAGCCATGCTGGAGACCCCGACCAGGGAATCTGGGAGATTCGCGGAAACCCTGAACACTTCACCGCGTCGAAAGTCCTTTGCTGGATCGCTATGGATAAAGGCGCAGATCTTGCTCGCCAACGCAATGATGACCGAGCCACAGCGTGGAGCGAAGCCGCCGACAAACTCAAGGCCGAAATTCTCGACAAGGGCGTGGACGATCGAGGACGCTTCCGCCAGACCTACAGCAACGACGAACTCGACGCTTCACTACTCCTCATCCCGATTATGGGGTTTCTCCCTCCCGACGACGAACGTGTGAAGGCGACCGTGTTGGCGATCGCAGATGAACTCACCGAGAATGATCTCGTATTGCGCTACCGGGTCGACACGACGGATACCGGATTCCAAGGTGAAGAAGGAACGTTCACGATCTGTTCGTTCTGGTTAGTCACTGCGCTCTCCATGATCGGAGAGCTTGACCGGGCCTTGGATCTTTGCAAGAAACTTCTTTCCTTGGCCGGCCCTCTTCACCTCTACGCCGAAGAGATCGATGCAAAAACTGGAGAGCACTTAGGAAACTTTCCCCAGGCCTTTACGCACTTGGCCCTTATCGAGGCGGTCAGTGGTCTCATCGAAGCAGAGGCTGCCGCCAACGCAAAACGCTAACGCAGCGCAGACTTCCCGAAGACGGTTTAGAGTGCTCCTATGACGATTTTGGCTCCGACGGAAGGCAAACGCCCCTACACCTTGTGCATCGATATCGGCGGCACAGGCTTGAAGGCAAATGTCCTTGATGCAGATGGTAACTATGTCGCTGAGCGGGCAAAGATCGCTACTCCGTATCCCAATCCACCTGAGACCCTGGTGGCGTCCTTGGCCGAACTGGTCAAAGACCTTCCCAAGGCCGAGCGTGCCTCAGCAGGTTTCCCCGGCATGGTGCGCGATGGCGTGGTGTTGACCGCGCCGAGTTTCTCCACCGAGGCTGGCACGGGAAGCCCCGTCGATCCTGACCTCGTCAAAAAGTGGTCATCGTTTGATTTGGCCTCAGCGCTCACCACCACTCTCGGGGTCCCGACGCGTGTGGCGAATGATGCCGATGTCCAAAGTGTCGCTGTGGTCTCGGGCAAGGGCCTCGAGTTGACCATCACCTTGGGGACGGGCTTTGGTACGGGCCTGCTCTACAACGGCAACCTCATGCCCCACCTCGAGATCGCCCACATGATCTTTCGGAAAGGCCAAGACTTTGACCACCAGATTGGCAATGCAGCGCGAAAAAAAATTGGCGACAAGCGCTGGAATCAACGCGTCTTAAAAGCGATTTCAGTCATGCGGGTTCTTATGGCTTTCGACCACCTTTACATCGGTGGCGGCAATTCGACCCGCGTCGACCCGAGCCTTCTCCCTGACGATGTCACGATCGTTTCGAACACCGCAGGCATTCTTGGGGGAATCAAATTATGGGATGACGACCATATTGCCGTTCACCCAGGAGCAGGCTGACCTCATGGGATCTTCAGGCGACAAGGCGCGAAAGAAAGCGAAGCACCTTCCAAAGGTGCCGAAGTACGAAGAGCCCAACAACATCCCTCTGGCCGGTCTTGGTGGCGGCGCATCGGTTGGCTTGGGGCGAGAAGGCCATAGTTCCGATCACCACAAAAACAAAGCTCCTGGCAAAGTCGGAGCATGGTTCTTGCGGCGACTCGGGCTTAAATCTAAGCGCTAGGCAGCTGCGTGGATGCCGCAGCCGACGCACCGGCGCTCAACGTTCCTTTCTCACACCAAGAGACGCTCACGACGGACCGCCTTCTCCTGCGCCCATTTCGTTTTGATGATCGAGACTGCCTCGCTCGCTTGCAGCGATCTCCTGGGTTGGCTCGCTTTCTCTTGTGGGAGCCACCCGATGACGAAGAACTCGATCGTCGGCTGGAGGAGAAGGTTCACGCGACCTTGCTCGTCATCAAGGGGGATCGTCTTTGCGTCGCCATCGAGCGCATCGGCCAACCCGGCCTGATTGGTGAAGCGTCGCTGGTCATTGAGAGTGCCGACGACGCGTGTCTTGAAGTCGGCTACATCGTGCACCCCGATGTTGCCGGTCAGGGTATTGCTCGAGAAGCCGTAAGGGCACTGGTCGACCTTGCCTTCACGATGCTTCATGCGCATCGGGTGATCGGCCGCATCGATGCCCGCAACAAAGCGTCAGCGAAGGTATTGACGGCCTTGGGGATGCGCCAAGAATCTCACTGTCATTCCGACCAGTTTGTCAAAGGTGAGTGGACCGACGAAGTCCTCTTCGCTCAGTTGCGTTCCGAATGGACCGCGCAGCGCTAAACCGGCGCCACAACCGCCAACAGAGGCGACCGCATTGGCGGCATGGATCGGCGCAGTTCTTCGATCAAGGAATCTCGATGCCCTTTTGCCGAAGGATCGTGGAAGAGGTTCACCTGTTGGAGCGGATCGTCATTCATGTTGTACAACTCACCATCGTGCTCTTCGTGAGAGGTCCCGGGCGCATAGATCGAACAGGTCCAGTTGTCCCGAGTGATTGTGCGCAAATGCACGTCAACGCCAAAGAGCTCGGAGTCCCACTCGGTCAAGACGCTGTCGAATCCTCGTTGTTGTGCGTCCTCATCATGCACCGGTAGCGACTTACCCTCCATCCACGATGCATCGGGAAGACCAGCGACGGAAAGGAAGGTCGGCGCTAAGTCAATGAGCCCCACGGGCTTCGTCACCACTTGCGCCGTCACGTTCCTCGAGGGTGCAGGTCGCCAAATAAGTGGGAGGCGCATAAGTCCATCAACGTGATAAGGGCCTTTGAACATCAGTCCAAAGTCACCACCGAGTTCGCCATGGTCGGTCGTAAAGAAAATATCAAGGTCATCGTCCCAGCCGCGAAGAGCGATTTGAGCCAGCACCCGTGCGACGGCTTCGTCGATGAGTTCGATCTCGATCGCATTCTTTGCCGTGACTTCGCGTAACTGATCAGCCGTCAACGTGGCGGGGACCCACTCCAAGGGGGCTTCAAAGTTCGAGACCAGCGATCCTTCGTACCACTGCATCCAGTGGCGGGGTTTCTGGCCGAGGACTGCTTCGCGTTGTGCGACGTCTTCGATATAGCCCGCGGGAAGATCAATATCTCGCCAGTTGATCCGTCCCAACTCAGAACTTGGGGGGTCCCAGGGATGGTGAGGGTCAGGAAAACTCATCCAACAGAACCAGTCTTCTTCGTCGCTGCGGTCAGCCAACCAGCCCATCGTTTGATCTGCGACCCAGTCGGTGTGATACCACTCACGAGGAATGGCGTTGTTTGCTACTTGAACGGCTCCGGTATCCCCGCCACCCGCTGCATTAACCTCCAAGTTGCCATCGAGCGTCGGGTAGAACATGCCGACCGCTTCTGGGTGCTCCGCTGCGAGCCACCGTGAGTAGTGCAAGGGCCCCGCGGAACCGTGTGCCGCAGTCGCCATGTAGTCAAAGCCGCGGTGCGGTCCAATGGTTCCGTCGTACCAAGGGTCGAGGTGTTCATGAGTCTGTGACGTTGCCATCAGTGTTTCGGGGAACGCAGCGAAGGGATCGACGTAGGGCTCAAAGTGCGCCTTGCCGATCAAGGACGTGGCAAATCCCGCTCGGGAAAGTTCTTCGACGACACTCGGCGCATCAATCGGCAGTGACACCCCGTTCATCCAGACGCCATGGGTCGACGGATATTGCCCGGTAATCATGGTGGCACGCGAAGGCATGCAGACCACCGATTGAGGGTGCGCCCGCTCGTAGCGAATACCTGACGCCGCCAGGGCATCAAGAGTGGGGGTACGTGAATAGATCCCGCCATTGCAGCCCAAGGTGTCATAGCGCTGTTGATCAGTCGTAATAAAAAGAATTCTCTTTGCCATCTACTCCCCTTCGTTCAGTTGTCGCTCAAGTTCTACTAATCCGCGGTAGGTCGGTGCACCAATCACCAATGCCATGATGCGAGGATCACACTCTGTGGCGTAGCTCACCACGCAGGAGTTCTCCCCTGTTGCCACAACGTCTAATGTGCCCCGGTGAAAGCGCGCAATGGGCAACTTCAACTCGTATTGAATCCTTCGCGTCACGGGGTCAACAACGAGAAGTTCCTCATCAAAGGTCAAGCCACTCTTTGTCGTGAGTGTTCTCGTCGTTCCTTCGACGCTGCAGGAGGCAAAGTCAGGAATCCACTTCGCCAGATCTGCTGGATCACCAATAATCTCCCAGACGCGTGGCGCCGAAAAGGCCAGCACCTTGCTGTGGCGAACTGAACCGAGCACTAGTGCTCCCTCAGAGCATCAAGCACGACGGCCGCAAGGTCAGGACCTCGGTCCTCTTGGAGGAAGTGACCTCCGCCTTCGATGGTGATGTTCTCTCGACCCTGCGCTCCAGCGATTTCTCTAAGGAACACTTTGAACCCATTCTTCGTGATCGGATCGGCATCTGAGAACGCACAGATCACGGGCTTTGAAAAGTTCCGGAGGGTGGTCCATGCTTTTCCGTTTTCTTTCGCTGACGGACTCTCGGTTGATGTCGGCACCAGACTCGGGAACACTCGGGCACCCGCCTTGTACTCGTCGGAGGGAAAGGGTGCATCGTAGGCAGCGATGACCTCAGGCGAGAGGTCCGTTGCTGAACCCCCGTTGACGATGACGCCAACAGGAAAGTCCTCCGCCGTCGCAGCAAAGTTCTGCCACGCCAAGAATGCATCGGTCATCGGGGCTGTGCCATCGGGAAGTCCTGTGTTCGCAACGACGACGCGCGCAAAACGTTCAGGGTGAGCCGCCACAAGGCGAAGGCCAAGCATGCCTCCCCAGTCTTGGCCCACCATCGTGATGTCCTTCAGCTCCAGGGCATCAAGGACGTGGCTTGTCAGCCAGGCGACATGACCTTCAAAGGAGTAGTCCGACTGCTGCGTGGGCTTATCAGAACGACCAAACCCCACGAGGTCGGGAGCGATACAGCGAGCGCCACCGTTCACCAGGACCGGGATCATGTGGCGATAGAGATAGGACCATGAGGGCTCGCCGTGGAGCAAGAGAACGACTGGTCCGTCGCTTGGGCCTTCATCCAGATGGTGGACGCGAAGGGACGTGCCGTCTTCGGTAGGGATGTCGAGATAGTTGGGAGCAAAGTCGTAGCCTGGGAGATCTTGGAACCGATCGTCTGGTGTGCGCAGGTACTCCATCATGGTTCCTTGATCCTTTCTCGCCTAGCAATGCCGACCTTATTACATGAGACAAATAGGAGGGAACTGTAGCTGTTTTCCGACGCGGTCTACACTTCTTCCATGGCCCGACTAACCCACGGTGAACCCAACTTTCCTGGCGTGATCGGTAAGACCTTGTCCGACTCCACCCCCTCGTGGCCCGAACCGCACTCGGGGGCGGCCAAACCCAACGTCGTCATGATCGTCCTTGATGATGTGGGCTTTTCTCACTTTGGTTGTTATGGATCACTCCTGAAGACGCCAGCAATTGACCGACTGGCTGGCGAAGGCATTCGCTACAACAACTTCCACACCACCGCACTGTGCTCCCCCACGAGAGCTTGTCTTTTGACCGGTCGAAACCACCACAGCGTCGGCATGCGCGGGATCTCGAACTGGAACACCGGCTTTCCCCATATGCGCGGAGGGATTACGCCTCACGCCGCCACCGTTCCAGAACTTCTGCGAGAGGAGGGCTACGCAACCTACGCCGCAGGCAAATGGCACTTAGCCCCCATGGAGGAGTGCTCAGCTGCGGGGCCCCACGACAATTGGCCATTGCAAAAAGGTTTCGATCGCTATTACGGCTTCTTGCAAGGTGAAACCGATCAGTTCTTTCCAGAACTGACTGAAGACAATCACCATATTGATCCTCCAGGACTTCCCGAAGATGGCTATCACGTCAGCGAAGACATCGTGGATCAGTCAATGGGATGGATTCGAGACCTTCGCTCGGTGCGACCTGATCGTCCGTTCTTTCTCTATCTTGCCTTTGGTGCAATGCACGCTCCCCATCAGTCGCCACAGGAATTTCGTGACGCCTGGCGCGGAGCGTTCGATGAGGGCTACGAAGACATTCGACGAGAGTGGTTTGCCCGTCAACTCGAAATCGGTATCGTGCCCGACGCCACCGACCTAGCCCCTCGCAACTGGGGAGTGCCTCCTTGGGAGGATCTCTCAGATGACCACCAGCGGTTTGCCAACCGCCTTCAAGAAGCATTCGCTGCCATGCTCGAACACACCGATGCACAGATCGGTCGCCTCGTCGCATTTCTCGACGAGATGGGGATCCTTGATGACACCTTGATCTGCGTGCTGTCTGACAATGGGGCCAGCCAAGAAGGCGGGGCTTACGGTGTCATGGATGAGTTCAGCTTCTTTAACGGCATCGGCGAAGACGTGGCGGACATTGTGGCGAACCGACTCGACGATATTGGGGGGCCCCACAGCCACTCGAACTACCCCTGGGGCTGGGCGCAAGCTGGAAACAGCCCCCTCAAGTGGTACAAACAAAACACCTACGGCGGCGGGGTCCGCGATCCCCTTGTGATTCGGTGGCCAAAGGGCATTGCACCCAACGGAGAGGTTCGTCCCCAGTTCGTCCACGCTGTTGACCTTGCGGCAACGGTGTTAGACATCGCCGGAGTCGACATGCCCGAAATCTTCCATGGCATCGAGCAGATCCCGTTGGCTGGTGCATCGATGGCTGGGACCTTCAATGATAGCGATGCTCAGCCTCCTCGATCAGTGCAGTACTTCGAACAGATGGGCCATCGTGGCATCTACGCCGATGGTTGGAAGGCTGTGACGTGGCATCAAAGTGGCACCCCGTTTGAGGATGACAACTGGGAACTCTTTTATCTTCCGGATGACTTTTCTGAATGCACGAACCTGGCTGGAAAGCACCCCGAGAAACTTGAAGAGATGATCGCATTGTGGTGGAGTGAAGCCGAGCACAATGGCGTTCTTCCATTAGACGATCGAAGCATTGAACTCTTTGGCGCACCCCCACGACCTGGGAGCCCCCATGCGCGCAAGACCTATGAATATTTCCCTCCCATCAGCCACATTCCGGCCGATGCGGCGCCACAGCTCAGTGCTCGCCCATTTGTGCTCACCGTTGACGTCACGGTTTCTGCCGGCGACGAAGGGGTGCTCTACGCACGAGGCTCTCATAACGTGGGCCACTCGTTCTATCTCAAGGACAACACCTTGACCTTCGTTTACAACGCTCTCGGATCGCTTACTCGCATCTCGTCGCCGTTGACCCTGACTCCTGGGGCTCATCAAATCGGAGTGCGCTTTGAACGTATCGGCCCGGCTGGAGATATCGTGCTCACCGCCGACGGTGTGGATCTTGCTCGTGGGCCAATCCCGACCCTGGTGCGAATTTTGGGCTCCACCGGTATGGACCTCGGCTGCGACCGGCTTTCGCAAGTCTGCAGCGACTACACAGGCTCGTTCCCATTCTCAGGGGAGATCCACCTCGTGCGTTTTGAACTTCCCGTGAAGCGAGACGGAGCTGATCTGGCTGCCCAAGCCAGTGCCGAATTGGCGATGGAATAACGCAAAACATCTTTCATCGAGTCGTTCAGTGCATCGTGACACGTTGCTCCATCACGCGAACACCCTTCATCATCGGATAAGAACAAAGCATGCATCAACACGAGTTCCTCTCCCTCAATGTCTCTGACGAGTTCGTCGCCACCTTGAGCCTTGCCCGCCCTGACAAACAGAACGCCCTGAGCTTTGAGATGTGGGCAGCGCTCCCTGAACTTCTTGCCCATGCTCTCGGCCAAGGCTGTCGTGCCCTCGTCGTGGTCGGAGAGGGAGCACACTTTTGTTCTGGGGCCGACATCGATTCGCTTGGGGCTTCGCTCAATGACGTCGGTGTAGAAGACGGCTACCGAGCCATGAATGATCGTGCCGAACTTGCACTTGCCACGTTCCCACGTCCCACGATCGCTGCCATTCGGGGAAACTGCATCGGTGGAGGGTGTCAACTAGCCCTCGCTTGTGATCTGCGGATCAGCGACACCTCTGCTCGCTTTGGAATCACGCCAGCAAAACTTGGGGTCCTCTATCCCTCTCTGTCGATTGAGCGCACTGCTCAGCTCGTGGGTGTCAGTGCTGCAAAGCGCCTGCTGTTTACGGGGGACACCATCGACGCCACTGAAGCCTTGAGATTGGGCCTCATCGATTACCTCGTAGACAGCGATGCCTTCGAGAATTCGCTGAGAAAATTAGTTGCGACGGTGGCCTCTCGATCGCTGCTGACCCAGCTCCACGTCAAGGAAGTTCTCGCGCAAGAAACGACGTCCTCGCCGAGTCAACTTACTGAAAGATGGAAACGTTTCCTTGCTGACGCGAACGACCTTGACGAAGGGTTGGCGGCATATAAGGAAAAACGAACCCCGTTGTTCACCTGGACGCCAGAATCCACCTAAGAACTGTCGACCTGAGCAGAGCCGCTCGCAGGAGGTAGCGTCGCCCTATGGGGACCCGCCTTAATGACGTCGTGATGGAAGGTCAAATTTCCAAAGAGGAAGAAGAGGCGCGGCTCAAATTGGCCGGCCGTCGACAACTCCACCTCCGACTTATCAATGCCGGACTCCTTGAACCGCATGAGCTTGGTCCCGGGGTCGTCGTCTTGTTCGAAGGATGGGATGCGGCAGGAAAAGGTGGAGCTATTCGCCGGCTCAGTTCTGCACTTGACCCACGCCACCTCTCGGTTGCCTCGTTCGCTGCCCCCAGCGAACGCGAAGGTCGCCACCATTTTCTTTGGCGCTTTTGGCCACATCTTCCCGGGAGCGGCGGCATGACCGTCTTTGACCGTTCTTGGTATGGCCGAGTGCTTGTCGAACGAGTCGAGTCCTTGATCGAACCCACACAATGGGAGCGTGCCTACGATGAAATCAACGCATTCGAACGCTCCCTCGTCCACGACGGCACGATCATTGTGAAGTTCTTGCTCCATATCTCTGATGAAGAACAACTCCAACGTTTCGACGCTCGTCAAGCAGATCCACTGAAGCGCTGGAAGCTCACGGACGAAGACTGGCGCAACCGCGCCAAACGTCATGAGTATGAGATAGCCATGGATGAGATGATTCAGCGCACCTCGACGATCGAAGCCCCTTGGGACGTGATCGGTGCTGACGCCAAGCGAACTACGCGTGTAAACATTCTTGAAACACTGAATCTGCGAATCGAACAAGGCATGCGAGCGGCAGGCATTGAGGTTCCTGATTCTCGAGGGGACGACTACAACGCCTCCAGCGTGTAGCGAGTGGCGAGCACCGCGTTGACCTGACAGGCTTATTGCATGGATTCATCACCTTCTCGTTACGGCATCACCATCCCCTTCGACGGCGTTGCACTCCATGATCATCAGCATTGGTTTCGAGAACTTGTCGAACT
The DNA here is from genome assembly GCA_903825895.1 of uncultured Actinomycetes bacterium. GTDB lineage: Bacteria > Actinomycetota > Acidimicrobiia > Acidimicrobiales > RAAP-2 > CAIUMH01. The sequence continues at coordinate 39,005 of CAIKCI010000016.1, read as the reverse complement.
GGGCTACACCGACGTCTGGTCCGCCGAGGCCGATGGCACCGATGGCTTTACGCCATTGACCCTGGCCGCTGCGTGGGAACCGTCGCTCAATCTCGGCGTGGCCATCGCGCCGGCCTATACCCGTGGTCCTGCGCTGTTGGCGCAAACGGTTGCTTCGCTGGCCGAAGCCGCACCTGGTCGCTTTACCTTTGGCCTTGGCGCATCGAGTCCAGTGATCGTGAACCGTTGGAATGGCATCGCGTATGAAAAGCCCTACGCCCGTACTCGTGACACGCTGCGGTTCTTGCGCCAAGCATTGACCGGTGAAAAAGTCACCGAAATCTATGAGACCTTCGAAGTGAAAGGATTTCGCTTAGGGCGACCCGTTCCCGTCCAACCAAAAATCTTTCTCGCTGCGTTACGTCCGGGCATGCTTCATCTCGCAGCCAAAGAAGCCGACGGGGTGATTCTGAACTGGTTGAGCGCCAACGACGTCACCACCGTGCTGGATGAAACGGGGCCTGATATTGAGGTCACCGCACGCTTGTTTGTTCTTCCCATCGAAGACACCGAGATGGCTCATGCCATCGGCCGGCGCATGATTACGGCATATCTCAACGTCGATGCCTATGCTGCGTTCCACCGTTGGCTCGGCCGAGGCGAAGCGCTTGAGCCGATGTGGGAGGCTTGGGAAGCAGGGGATCGCAAGCGGGCCCTTGAGGTTATCCCCACTGAGGTCATCGATGATCTGATCATTCATGGATCCTTCGATCAGTGTCGAGCGCACATCGCTCGCTACGTGGACGCTGGCGTGACCATTCCAAATATTGCCGTCATCCCAATCGGCGTGGATCTTGGCGATGCGGTCCGGGCGCTCAGCCCATCAGCATACTGATCGTCCGAGATCTCGCAAGCAAGTCCTTACTCTTCGACGCGACCTTTAGGATCGGGGTGTGAGCCATTCTTCTCGTTCAACGTCGTCGCCCTTTGGCACCCTGGTCGATCGCAGTCTCGAAGCCGGTGTGATCGGAAGCTTTACGCGTATTGGGCCCTCGATCAGATCTCGCACCGCGCACTGGGTCGCTCCCAAGCCGACGCCGGGACGAGTCGTTGTGGTGACTGGTGCAAGTTCGGGCTTAGGAAAAGAGGCTGCTCTCGAACTCGCCGCCCTTGAATGCCACGTGATCATCGTTGGGCGTAACCAAGCTCGCCTTGATGCAGTGGCCGCAAACATCACTGCATCCGGTGGCTCTGTGGCAATAGAACAAGCAGACTTAGCGGACCTGAATCAAACGGTCGCTCTCGCCGATCGGCTTTCGAGCAGCTATGACGCAATTGATGTCCTCATCAATAACGCTGGGGCACTGTTAGCAAGCCACACCACCACACCCCAAGGATTCGAGACCACGCTTGCGGTTCACCTTTTGAGCCCTTTTGTGCTGACGACTCGCCTTGCGAGCGTCATGGAGCAGGCGGACCAGAGCAAGGTCATCACCATGACCTCAGGCGGGATGTATAGCGAAGCGTTTGATCTCGCCCATCTGGAGATGGACCCCACGTCGTACAAGGGTTCGGTTGCCTATGCCCGAGCAAAACGAGCCCAAGTCGTCCTCAACCTAGCCTGGCAAACGCACGAACTCCCCCACCACAGAACCTTCTGTGCGGTGCATCCCGGATGGACCGCCACCCCAGGGATCAGTGAATCACTCCCAATTTTTCAAAAAGTCATGGGGCCCTTGTTACGAAGCCCAAAGCAGGGAGTTGACACCTTGGTGTGGCTGGCAACGCAGGCTCCCGGGGAACCTCAAGGCGGCCAACTCTGGCTGGATCGAGAGCCTCGCTCTCTCTATCGCCTGAAGAAAACCCGCGTGAATGAGCACACCTTGGCCCGCCAAGGCGAAGATCTTCTGGCGTATCTAGCTCATGTCACTTCGTCGTATCTCGGGTAGTTGCGAACCGAGAGACCTCTGCCCCTAGAGTGCTAGGCAAGAAGAAGAAATCTTGAAAGAGAAACGATCTTGGGGGTCAACTGCAATGACGATTGAGCATCCAGCCAACGCGCTCACCGAACAACTTCTCGATCCCGCGTTGTATGCCAATGACCCCTTCCCCCTCTATCGAACATTGCGAGAAGAGGCTCCCGTCGCATGGTGCGCATCGAAAGGATTCTGGGCCGTTACGTCACACGCGCTCGTGAATGAAATCTCAACTGATCCGGGTCGCTTCCGTTCAGGCGGTGGGATTATCACCGATGAGATTGGTGTCATCTACGAAAGTCCTCCAACGATGATGCACACCGACCCACCAGCACACACACGCTATCGACGCCTCGTCCAGCCAAGTTTCAAGCCCACCGAAGTTCGCTCCCTCGATGCTGACGTTCGTGCCATGGCACAGCGACTTCTCGGTGACGTACCCCTTCATGAATCTATTGATTTTGTGCATCGCTTCTCGGTTCCCTTTCCGCTTCAAGTCATCTGCTCCCTTCTCGGGGCTGATACAGAGCAGTGGCCTCGATTTTTCGACTGGTCTGAAGCATCAATTCCCGGGACGGGAAATATGACGGACGAAGAACGAGGTCAGCACCAGATGGAGATGTGGGAGTACCTCATCACCCTCGCTACTGACCGGAGGGCTTCGCCCACCTCAGACGTTGTCTCACAGTTGGCCACCGCCGAGATTGATGGAGATCTCTTAGGAGAGCCCGAGCTGGCGATGTTTTTGATTCAGTTGCTGGTTGCCGGCAATGAAACCACTCGCAACAGTATTTCGGGAGGCCTCTTGGCCTTGGCGCAGCACCCAGAACAGTGGGAGCAACTGCGTAATGACCGAAGTCTGATTCCCTCGGCCGTCGAAGAGATTCTTCGCTGGACAACGGCGGTCATCTCATTCATGCGCACCGCAACACACGACACCACTCTCGGAGGCGTCGCTCTTGCGTCGGGGGACCCCGTCTTGATGATCTACGCCGCGGCGAATCGGGACCCTGCCGCCTTTGGCCCTACCGCAGAATCCTTTGACATCACGCGTCATCCCAATCCTCACGTGAGTTTCGGCTTTGGGACGCACTTCTGTTTGGGCGCTTCCTTGGCTCGTCTCGAGCTCAGAATTGTCTTAGAGGAAATGCTCGATCGCTATACGTCGTTTGAGATTTCAGGCCCCGTCGAGTTGTCGCCCAGTCCAATTATCGCTGGCATCGACCACGCCGCACTCACCTTCCACTGATTGCTACCCTTCGCTCGCGGCCATGAACTCCAGCATGGCGGCAAACTTTTCCTGCGCCGCGGCTTTCCGGGTGGGGATGTGATCCGTGGGCGTCTCACGAGGTTCGTAGCTCTTCAGCATTGAGCGCGCCACGGTTTGGCGATGCACTTCATCAGGACCGTCGTAGATTCGAGCGGCACGCGCGGCTCGATACATCGCCTCGAGCGGCATATCGGATGAATAGCCCAACGATCCATAGGTCTGGAGCGATCGATCGATCACGTTGTAAAGCACCTGAGCCCCGAAGTACTTGATCATCGCAATCTCAACGCGCGCTGCTCGGGCGCCAACCTTGTCCATCTTCCACGCAGCATGGAGCGTCATCAACCGAGCCGCATGCATCTCGGCCATAGAGTCGGCGATCCAGTTTTGAACGGTCTGCTTTTCTGACAGCAAGGTACCGTGAGTAAAGCGAGAAACTGCTCGCTCGCACATCATGTCGAATGCGCGCTGAGATTGGCCGAGCCAGCGCATGCAGTGATGGATGCGTCCAGGTCCCAAGCGAGCTTGCGCCAATTGGAATCCATCACCTTCATTGCCGACCAAGTTGTCTTTGGGAACGCGCACTGACTCATAGAGAATCTCGGCGTGGTTTCCGAACTTGCCGTAGGTCACCGTGGGGTCATCCATCGATCCCACGTCGCGCAGTACCGTGACGCCTGGAGTCGTTGCCGGCACAATAATCATGGACGAACCCTGGTAGGGGTGCACATCAGGATTGGTAACCGCCATCACGATAAAAAAGTCAGCGACCGATCCGTTCGTTGTGTACCACTTACGGCCATCGATCACCCATTCGTCACCATCAAGAACCGCTCTTGTGCTCAATAACGTGGGGTCAGAACCCGCGGTGTGGGGTTCGGTCATCGAGAATCCACTGCGAAGCGAACCGGCCAAGAGCGGCTCAAGCCACTGAGCTCGGTGTTCGGTGCGACCCGACATCTCCATGCCCACGGCCAACAATTCCGCGTTGCCTGAGTCGGGCGCGTTACTGCCAAAGACGACGGGCCCGTAAGGGCTCTGGCCCAAGATCTCATGCATCAAGCCGAGTCGTACTTGGCCAAAGCCCATGCCGCCCAGTTCTGGCGGAAGGTGCGCAGCCCAAAGGCCACGTTCCTTGACCTGCTCTTGAAGCGGCTTGATGACGACTGCGATTTGGTCGTAGGTCAGATCAAGGGTTTCCAGGGGAAAGATTTCAGCGACCAGGAACTCCCGCATCCATGCCAATTTCTCTTCGAATTCTGGCTCTGTCTCAAAATCCCATGCCATCTGTGCTCCTTCAGTGCTGCCAACTCGCAGCGTCGTCGCTCTGACCACTACGTTAGAGCCATGTCGAACGATTCAGCCACCCCAATGGGAAGCACCATTTCACTGCGTAAAAAGGCAACGCCTTCTTCACCATCTGCCCGTGCGCTCAGCGCCGAAGAACGATCGATCCTTCGCAGCGCTGAGGACGTTCTGCTCGGAGAACGGCGCCTCCTGAACAGCGAAGAACTCGCCACCTTGGTTGCACTCGACCCAGCGTGTACAGCGGCACTCAGCGCATTGGCCCACGAAGTACGACTCTCTTGGTGTGGGCCGGAAGTCGAGATCGAAGGAATTCTTTCGGCCAAAACAGGAGGCTGCCCTGAGGACTGCCACTTTTGTTCACAGAGTTCTCGTTTCGAGACACCCGTGAAGGCAACACCATTTCTTGACACCGAAGAAGTGCTGACCGCCGCCAAGGAAACTGCCGCTCTTGGAGCGAGTGAGTTCTGCATCGTCCTCGCTATTCGTGGTCCTGACGAGCGGACAATGGATCGAATCTTGGAACTTGTCCCCTTGGTGAAAGAGACCACCGGCTTGAATGTGGCAGTGAGTGCAGGAATCTTGACCGAAGATCAAGCGCGTCGTTTCTCTGAAGGTGGCGTCCACCGCTACAACCACAACCTCGAGACGTCACGCTCGTTCTTCCCCGAGATCGTGACGACCCACACCTACGACGATCGCAAGGCAACCTGTGAACTCGTGCGCACCTACAACATGGAACTCTGTTGCGGGGTTCTCCTCGGCATGGGCGAAACGGATGCGCAGCGCTTGGAACTGCTCATTGATCTTCAAAGCCTGGAACCTGAAGAAGTTCCCTTGAACTTCTTGAACCCCCGTCCTGGCACCCCACTCGGCAACCGAACAATTATGGAGCCCTTAGAAGCAATCCGCTGGATCGCCTTATTTAGATTGGCGCTGCCCGCGACCATCTTGCGTTTTGCTGGCGGGCGTGAGGTCACGCTCCGAGAACTACAAATCATGGGGATGACGTCAGGTATCAACGCGTTGATTGTGGGGAACTATCTCACCACCTTGGGTCGCTCTCCCGATGAAGACATCCAGATGCTGGCGGATCTTGAGATGCCTATCGGAGCTCTTTCGGCGGCGCTGTAGCGATGACCTACTGCGGGGGATGTGGTCGCTCCACTGAAACGTGTTCTGGATGTCACCTCGACGATCCACCCCACTTCTGCTCGACGTGTGGCGGCTGGATGGCGGTGCGCGTCACGCCGACCGGGTGGACCGCAACCTGCAAAGAGCACGGCTCGATTCAGAACTAAGGCTTAGGCCTCGATCTGGCGAGCGAGTGCTCCAGCGATTTCGCTGATTGCTGTTGGCGACTCAAGAACGACAAATTCATCTCGATCTCGAAGCCAATTGCCGTTCCGGCCCTCAGTACCCGTCTTGTCGCGAGCGTTCAAGGCCACGATAACGGGCACGCCGTCAAGGCGATTCCTCAGTGCGTCAACGCAGAGGCGAACCTGAGAGATCACACCCAGAACGTCGGGGGCCACCAGAATGACCACGTGGGGGTCGAGCCATGCCGTCACATCAAGTGAGTCCGCATCGCTCGCTTGAGGACTGCGCAGGCCTCCGGCTGTTTCGAAGAACACCACCTCGGTCTGCGCATCCCACGGGACCACATCAAGAAGGTCACGGAGTTCCGGAATTTCTTGGCCCAAGATCTCTGCGGCCATTGGTGGGGCGAGCGGCAGGTCGAAGATCAAGTGATCAGGACAGACAGTGCTGGGCTGCTCCCCCGACGCGACGGCCAAGAGAGAGCGATCGTCGCCCGCAGGGTCATCGGCAAGATCTCGGGATTGGACGAGTTTTCGAGCCGCCACTTGGTGGCCATCGCTCCGTAATTCTCTGATGATCTGGGAAGTAACCCACGTTTTACCGACGTCGGTATCGGTGCCGACGACCACGACTCGGATCACAGACTTTTCTCTCGTCACCCCACGATTCAACACCACAACCGGTCAGCATGTCGAAATCGGTGAGTACGCTGGAGGGCAGCGGTCCCCCAATCAAAAAGGAGCATCATGATCACCATCGGCGTCGTTGACACCATGTTTGCCCGCTTCGATATGGGAGGGGCTGCGCTCGAAGAGTTTGCAACGTGCCCTGGCTACGGCGAGACCTTTACGGTGCTGCGGCGAACGGTTCCAGGTTTCAAAGATTTAGCCGTTGCGGCGAAACGAATGATCGAGGTCGATGGAGCATCCATTGTGATCGCCTGTGGCATGCCGGGAAGTGCTCCGGTCGACAAGCAGTGTGCGCACGAAGCGGCTCAAGGAATCATGCAGGCGCAGCTCATGACGAGTACCCCCATTTTAGAAGTCTTCGTCCACGAAGACGAGGCCGATGACGATGCGGTGCTCGCGACCGTCTTTGAGAATCGAACCAAGGACCATGCTCGTAATGCCTACTGGATGCTCTTTGACCCCGAACAACTCGTGGCACGCGCTGGGCAAGGCGTTCGTCAAGGATTCGGTCACGCCGGTCCCTTGACAACGACGTAGTTCTTTACTTCACGACCGGTTCTCGAGGAAGGCCCAGCACGCGCTCGGCGATAATTGATCGCTGCACGATCGACGTCCCGCCTCCAATAGTCAGCGCGGGAGAAAAAAGAAAGCCTTTTTCCCAAAGAGCTCCCATGTCGTTGGGCCCAAAGGCTTGGCCACCCATGCCGAGAACATCGATGATGAAGTTCATCGCATCTTGCCCCAAGTCATCGGCCAAGGCTTTGCGCACCGATGCCTCGGGCCCTGGGGTCTGCCCGGCGAGCACGGTGGCGACCAGTCGGTTCTTTAATGCACTCAGCGTTTGATCTCGTATCCACAAGCTGACGAGTTCACTGCGTTGACGAGGCGACAGTGGCTGATCGAGCGATTTTACGAAGATGACGACGTCACTCAAGGTCGGACCATTGCCCCAGAGCAAACCTTCACCCGAGAGCGAGACTCGTTCATTCGACAAGGTCACTTTTGCTAAACGCCACCCGTCGTTCACCGCGCCGACCACATTCTCGTGAGGAATGCGAACGTCGGTGAAATAGACTTGATTGAACGCATGCTCACCCCGCATGTCCACCAAAGGGTGAATCTCGACGCCGGGTGCATCCATAGGGCAGATGAAGTACGAAATACCCTGATGGGGGTCAACCTCGGCATTAGTTCTGGCCAACAAAATGCCCCACTTGGCGATATGGCCATAACTCGTCCAGATCTTTGATCCGTTCACGACCCACTCGTCGCCATCGCGAACTGCCGTGGTCGCCAGCGCAGCCAGATCCGATCCTGCAGACGCCTCAGAGAAGAGTTGGCACCAAAATGCTTCCCCCGACAACAGTTCTGGCAACCACCGCTCACACTGTTCGCTCGTACCGGCGCTTAACAAGGTCGGGCCAGCCCACCCCATACCAATTGGGTTGATTGGTCGATGGATCTGTGCAGTCGCCAGCTCGTGGTCAATAGCGAGTTGGAGTGCTGGGTCGGCACCGAGTCCCCACGGGGCAGGCCAGTGAGGAACAACCAGTCCCGCTGCTGCCAACTCGGCACCGGTCGCTTGAGGGTGCGCGCCGATCCACGCGCGCACGGCATCAATCGAGGGGTGGAGAAGCGCCGAAGAGTCCATAAGGGATAGCGTATGCTCAAGCATCACGTAAGAACAACGAAGCAAAGGAGGCCCTCATGTCGGAGTGGAACTATGCCGAAATCTGGGAAGGCATTGCACAAGTTCAGCCCGACGAACCGGCCATTATTCAAGGGGATCGGACGATTTCGTGGGGCCAGTTTGATGCGCGTGCTCGTTCCGTGGCCGCGTGGCTCTTGTCCCAAAATGTCACCCACCAAGACAAAGTTGCCCTCTACCTTTACAATGCTCCGGAGTATCTCGAGAGCGTCTTCGCATCGTTTCGCATAGGGCTCATTCCCGTCAACACGAACTACCGCTACGAAACCGAAGAGCTTCGTTATTTGTGGGAGAACGCCGATGCCGTCGCGGTGGTTTTCCATGGGAGTTTCTCTGAAAAAATCGAAGCCATCAAAGACCAACTCCCGAACATTCGTGGTTGGCTTTGGGTCGATGACGGCAGTGGTCCCTGCCCAACATGGGCCGACGACTACAACCTCGTCGCAAGCGCCAACGTCCAGAATCTTGACTACGCGTGGACCCGCTCGCCCGACGATCTCTTGTTGTTGTACACCGGCGGCACCACCGGCATGCCCAAAGGTGTCATGTGGCGCCAAGACGATCTCTTCGCCAAAATTAACGGCGGTGGATTTCGCCGATTCAGCGAAGCCGGTGGCATCACCGGGCTCATCGAAACGATTGAGAAAGAAGGGCCAGGCCTGGCCTTGCTTCCGGCATGTCCGCTCATGCACGGCACGGGACTGTTCACCTGTATCGAAACATTCTCCGAAGGTGGACGAATCGTTCTCATGGAGGGCCGACAGTATGACCCTCATCATCTTGCCGCCACGATTGATCGAAACCACGTCAATGTGGTCGTGATCGTGGGAGATCCTTTTGCTCGACCTCTCCTCGATGCGGTCCTTGAGCCGTCGTCGACCTACACCCTTAAGTCAGTGATTGCCATCATGTCGTCGGGAGCGATGTGGAGCGAAGAAGTCAAAGCAGGCCTTCTTGAATTTCACGATGGCATGGCATTGCTCGACCTCTTTTCTTCGTCTGAAGCCCTTGGCATGGGAAGTTCAATCTCACAAGCAGGTTCTGCTCGCCACACCGGCGAGTTCAATCTCGGTGAAGGGGTGCGAGTTCTCAACGATGATGGAACCGACGTGGTCGCTGGTTCAGAGGAAGTCGGCGTCTTGGCATTAGGGGGGAGAAATCCTCTGGGCTACTACAAAGACCCCGAGAAGACTGCAGCGACCTTTCGGATAATCGACGGAAATCGCTACAGCGTCCCGGGCGACTTTGCCAAAGTGCGAAGTGACGGAACCATTCAGCTGCTCGGTCGAGGTTCGCAGTGCATCAATACGGCCGGTGAAAAGGTCTACCCAGAAGAAGTCGAAGAGGTTCTCAAGCGCCACGACGACGTGGTTGATGCCTGCGTCGTTGGCGTACCTGATCCTAAAACGGGCGAACGCGTCGTCGCCATGATCGAGCTTGAACCGGGGCGAAACGATCCCAACTCAAACGAAATCATCGCCCACGTTAAAGCCAATCTTTCGAGTTACAAAGCGCCAAAGAATGTGCGCGTCGTGGCGACCATTGGCCGATCGCCCTCAGGCAAGATGGACTACGGCCGTCACAAACGTGAAGCGGCTGCGTGGATCGATGAACTGCGTCGCGCCGACAAGGCCTAAAAACCCCTAGTTTTCCCTCACTCTGACAAAGAACGGGAACGTGTTCTATTCTCACTAGCGTGTCGTTCAACATTGCAGACCTCTTTGAAGCCGCCGTTGATGCATTCCCCGAGCGGGAATACCTCGTCGCCAACGGAAAACGTCGAACCTACGCCGAAATGGAGGACCGGGCGAACCGCTTAGCGCACAAGCTTCAGGGCCTCGGTGTCGGCCCAGGCGATCATGTCGGCATCTACGCCTACAACTCCGTTGAGTGGGTTGAGGCCCTTTGGGCCGTCTTTAAATTGCGAGCGATCTGGATCAACATCAACTATCGCTACGTCGAAGAAGAACTCCGCTACCTCATGGGGAACGCTGGACTTAAAGCATTGATCTACGCACGTGAGTTCTCTGACCGGGTTGGAACGGTGTTGCCGGACCTACCTGGCCTCGACCACTTGATCGTGATCGAAGATGGCAGCGAAGAGTTCGACCCACGAGACGGAGTCCTGGCCTATGAAGACGCACTGGCCAGTGAATCTCCCGAACGGGACTTCGAACCCCGCTTTGATGACGATCTCTACATTCTCTACACCGGCGGCACCACCGGTATGCCTAAGGGTGTTGTATGGCGTCACAAAGACGTGGTCTACGCGTTAGGCGGTGGCGTTGATCCCACGACGAACACACGGATCCAAGAGCCCGAAGAGTTCGTAGCCAAGGGTCATGCGATGACGCTAACTCACTTCCCTATTGCTCCCCTGATGCACGGAGCCACCCAATGGTCGGTCATGGGACGAAGTTTCTGTGGCGACCGCATCGTCTTGGTCGACAAATTCGACCCCCACACGATTTGGAAGCTCGTCGAAACCGAACGGGCCAACTCTGTCATGATCACCGGTGACGCCATGGGTAAACCACTGATCGAAGCATTAAGTGACGATGATGTGAGCTACGACCACTCGTCGTTGTTCGCTGTGGTTTCTTCCGCTGCAATTTTCAGCGCACCCGTCAAAGACGAGTTCTTCAAGAAATTCCCCTCGCTCTTCATCACCGACGCCATCGGCTCTTCAGAGAGCGGGAACAACGGCATGACGATGGTCTCGAAAGACAACACGACAATGAAGTCGGGACCGACCGTGACCATCCTTGGGGACACCGTCGTTTTTGATGAGGACAAGAACTTCGTCGAGCCCGGATCGGGCGTCATCGGCCGGATTGCTCGATGCGGAGATATCCCGGTGGGCTATCTCAACGATCCCGTGAAGACCGCTGAAACATTCTTTGAAGTTGACGGTATTCGCTACGTCATGCCCGGCGACTTCGCAACGGTCGAAGAAGACGGCTCGGTGACACTTCTCGGACGCGGCTCGGTCGTCATCAACTCAGGAGGAGAAAAGATCTTTCCCGAGGAAGTCGAGTCCGCTGTTCGCTCCCATCCCGATATCTATGACGCCATCGTGGTTGGCGCAGCGGACGAACGCTGGGGACAGACAGTGGCGGCCATTGTGGCACTTCGGGACGACCGGACTATTGATCTCGCGGCCGTGCAAGAGTTCTGTCGCAACAAAGTGGCGGGCTACAAGCTTCCCCGACGCCTGTTCTTGGTCGACACCATCCTTCGTTCACCAAGTGGAAAGCCTGACTATCGATGGGCCGCCGATATTGTTGAACACCAGACTCCGGTGCGTTAGCCATGCCCATCAACGTGGTCGATCTCTTGCGCGGTAGGGCACTGCTTCGAGGGGTCCAGCCGCCACTGCCCGTTGCCGTCCTCACAATGGAACTCCAGCGTGGCGTCATGGGTGATTTAGCTTCGTTCCCTCAACTCGGCGACGCAGCACGTGCGCGCGGGGTGCCCGAGAATGCCGGACGCCTCACCACGGCCGCTCGAGAACTCTCACTCCCCGTCATTCACTGCACCGCTGCATTTCGCCCAGATCGTGCCGGGACGATCGTCAATACTCCGCTTCACGCCGCCGTCTTGCGCAACCATGAGCACTTGGTCGAAGGAACGCCGTTCGTTGAATTAATCCCTGAACTCAAGCTGGCCGAGGCTGACCTCGTCATTCAGCGCTACCACGGGGTCTCACCATTCCTTGGAACGTCGCTTGATGCGACGCTGCGAAATTTGGGAATCTCGACGCTGGTCGTCACAGGGGTATCGCTAAATCTTGGTGTCCTGGGTCTTTGCATAGAAGCCGCGAATTTGGGATATCAAATCCTCCTCGCCACTGATGCGGTCTGCGGCGTTCCGGCGGAGTACGGCGACGTGATTTTGAAAGAAACCTACAGCCTGATTGCTACGCTCCTGCCTACTTCTGAGGTGATTATGGCCCTGCATACCGCTGTGGCTTCTCAAGCCGATATCGTTTAGTTCTATGTCCATCTCGGGCCCTCCCCCTGAAAACAGCGCTGGCAGTGACGCCCAGGCCAACCCGCCAGTAGGGCCGCGCCATGCCGCACCGAAAAAGCGGCGTCGCTTCTGGCCCAGCAAACGGTGGGTTCAGATTGTCCTCTCGCTCTGTTTGGTACTGGCCCTCATTGTCATTGCTGGAAGTGGCTACCTCTATTGGGAATCGACACGTGTCAACAGAATTGATGTTCAGAATCTGACCAATGCTCCTTCAACTGGACAGGCAGCCGGGACTGAAAACATCTTGCTGGTGGGCTCCACGAGTCGGTGTGCGTTAACGGTGCAGAATCCGGCCTACGGACTGTGCTCCCAGGGCGTGACCGGCGTGAATAGTGACGTCATCATGATCTTGCACCTTGACTGGACGACCAGCAAAGTCACGATTCTTTCGATACCTCGTGACACCTTTATTCCCAACGCCCGATCAAGCGGCGCCCAGAAAATCGATGCGGCCCTCGCCGAGGGTCCAAGTCAGTTAGTCAAGGCCATTGAACAGGACTTCGCTATTCCCATTCAGCACTATGTCGAATTAAACTTTCAAACCTTTGCCGAGGTCGTCGATGCCTTAGGCGGCGTCTCGATGTACTTCCCCACACCGGTCTACGACGCCTACTCAGGCCTTCGCCAACTCACGACCGGGTGTGTCCACCTCACAGGCATTGAAGCACTCCAAGTGGTGCGCGCCCGCCACCTCCAGTATCAAACGGCCACCTCGGGAACCAACCCAGCGAACTGGCCGCAAGAATCCTTGAGCGACTTGGCGCGAATTCGCAGAGACCACGAATTCTTGAAAGTACTCGGTGCGACGGTGAAGGCACAGGGCCTCACCAACCCAATCACCGACACAAAGATCATTAGCTCAGTAGCGCCCCACCTCACCGTTGACTCCGGCTTTTCAACAAGCCATATGGCGTCAATGGTGCTGCACTTCCAAAATGTCGACATCGGGTCCGTCCCTGAACTCACCCTGCCCGTGATGACCTCAACCTCGTATTCCTACATCTACAAAGGCTCCGACTACGGAAACGTCACCTTCCCCATCAACTACGCCGATAACGGCACAATCTTGGCATTCCTTCATGAATCCCTCTACACGAATACGATGACGGGCAAGCCGTTGCCCAAGTGGCAGGTGACGACCGTGAGCATTCAGAATGGAAGCGGCAAAAGCGGTGAAGGCCAGACCGCTGCGTCACAGCTCCAATATTTAGGTTTTCACATTGGCTCGGTTGAAGACACGACGCCAGTGGGGAATCCAGCAGAAACGGTTATTACCTATAACTCACTGAACCCCGATGTTGTCGCCCAGGCCCAAAACGCCGAGAGAGTAATCAGCGGCCAGTCCATCTTGGCCTACGACCCGACAATGACCGCTCCGGTGACCGTTGTGCTCGGCACCAACTGGTACATCCCGCTCGCCACACCCAGTCCAACGACGACGACTGCGCCTGTGACAAGCACCACGACAAAGGCCAAGGGGCACTCCACCTCGACCACCACTCCACCGACAACGACGACGATCCCGCCGGTGCCAGGCTTTGCGGCTCCTAACCCTGCGGTGACGACCTTGCAGCCGTGGGATCCTCGATCATGCACGGCTTCGGGTGGCAAAGGTAAATAGGCTCCCTGCGTGAGTGAATCGACAGTGGGTGCTCACGCCGGCGCCCAAAGAGTTTCGTTGTGGCGGATTATCTGGCTCTGGACACGACTCGGTGTCACAGGATTTGGTGGCCCACAAGCGCATATCGTGATGTTGCGCGATCTTATGGTGACCCGCCACCAATGGATGTCGACCGACGAGTTCGAACATGCCGTCGCTACGGTAAATCTTTTACCCGGCCCGGCCTCTACGCAATTGGCTATGTACTGCGCATGGAAACTGCGCCGCTCACCGGGAGCCGTCCTTGGTGGGCTGTGCTTCATCATCCCCGGGCTCATCGCCATCCTCATTGCCAGTATCTTTTTTCTCGGATCATCCCCTCCGGGCCTGCTCCTTGGTGCTGCACTTGGAGCGGGCGCGGTCATTCCGTTGATTGCGCTGCGTGCTGGGATTGATCTCGGTCGGCCGGCAATGGCTCGGGTGCGCCAAGAGCGAGTCCAAGTAATAAGATTCTTCCTTTGGGGAATCGTGGGCTTGGTGAGTTGCCTGCTTCTCGGGCCGCTCTTGGTCCTCGCCCTTTTGTTCTGTGGTGTCGCGGAACTGCTGATCTTTCGAGCACAACAACGCGTGGTGCCGAAGAAACTCAGTGTCCTCGCTCTCTTGGTCATCGCTCCAGGATCAGTGCTCCCCATTATCTGGACCGCACTCAAAGTCGGAGCGTTGAGTTTTGGTGGAGGATTCGTCATTATTCCCCTCATGCAAGCTGATGCTGTCCATCGCTATCACTGGATGACCAACTCACAATTTCTCACTGCCGTAGCGCTCGGACAACTCACCCCCGGCCCGGTCGTACAGACGGTTGCTGCCGTGGGCTATGCCGCTGGCGGACTGAGCTGGGGAGTCCTTGCCGCAGTCATTGCCTTCGCTCCCTCCTTTCTCTTCATCCTCTTTTTGGCACCCTCTTTTGAGGCGATTCGCAACTCGCCAAGCGCCCAAGCATTTCTGCGCGGCGCTGGTCCGGCAGCAATCGGAGCAATCCTGGGTACCTCGGTACTCTTGGCTCTCGGGTTCGTCCACCTTTGGCAACTCCCAATCGCATTGATTGCCGCAGTGTGGCTGCTTGTCCTCAAGCGAGGCACGCCCCTCATTCTCCTCACCGGCGCTCTCCTCGGCATCCTTGCCGTCGTCACCGGCCTTCCTCATTAGCCTCGCAGAACCGTCGTCTAGATTGTCCAGGGAATAGTTTCTGGGGCGTTCTGGGAGGAAGTACGAGATGATGGATTCAACAACGGTGGCCGGCTTGGTGATAGCCCGTGCCGAAGACGATAACCCCGGAATTATCTTTTCTGGCGGGCAGTATTCGCACCGTGAATCAGTTGCCATGGCTGCACAGCGTGCAGCGTGGCTTTTGGCTATGCGCCGACCAGGTCCATTCCACCTCGCAGTCCTCTCCGACAACTCTTTGGACTACCCCCTCTGGCTTGAAGCTGCGGCCATGGTCGGCGCCGCAGTCGTCGGCGCCAACCCGACGCATCGTGGTGAAGAACTAGCCCGAGACCTGGCCCATACAGAGTGTCAACTTCTCGTGGTCTCCGAGGAATACTTCCCCTTGGTCGACGGATTCCACTTGGGTGATGCGCTGGGGGTCGTTGAGCGTGAGTCAGACCGAGTGTTTATTCCTGGAAGTAGTGACGCTGCTGACGCGCTGCGCCCGTTTGGAGACACCCATGCGTCGGACGTCGTCGACCAGACCATTACGCCAAACACGCTGGGCTATCTTCTTTTCACCTCGGGAACCTCTGGTGCACCAAAAGCCGTCATCTGCAGTCAAGGACGTCTGGCCGGTATCGCTGGCGTGCTTCCTCAGATGATGGGCCTCGGGCACAATGACGTCTTTTACTGCGCCATGCCGCTCTTTCACTCGAATGCCCTGATGGCGAACTGGGGGCCAAGTTTGGCTGCCGGCGGAGCGCTGGCCCTCCCCTCAACGGGCAAGTTCTCGGCCTCGGGATTTCTTCCTGACGTCCGGGAGTTTGGCGTGACCTACTTCAACTATGTCGGCAAGCCACTCTCCTATATTTTGGCCACCCCGGAGCAACCCGACGATGCCGATACCACCCTGACCACATGTTTTGGCAATGAAGGCGCTCACGACGACGTGGCGAAGTTTGGCCAACGCTTCGGCTGCGTGGTCTCAGAAAACTACGGATCCTCTGAGGGAGGAGCCAACGTCAATCGGACCCCAGATACGCCGCCTGGAGCGCTCGGGAGAGCCCCAGAGGGCACCGTCGTCCTCGACCCAGAAACGGGTGTCGAGTGTCCTCCAGCCCGCTTTGGGCCTGGAGGAGCACTCCTGAACGCAGAGGAGTGCATCGGTGAGTTGGTCTCTCGCACCGGAGGCGCCACCTTCGAGGGGTACTGGCAAAACACGGAAGCTGTGAACGCCCGGGTGAGAGATGGACAGTACTGGACCGGAGACTTAGCCTATCGAGATGAAGCGGGGTTCTTCTACTTTGCCGGGCGGGACTTCGACTGGCTGCGGGTCGACGGAGAGAACTTTGCCGCTGCTCCCATCGAACGGATCTTGCAGCGCCACCCCAGCATTCTCTTGGCCGCTGTTTACGCCGTGCCCGATGAGCACATCGGCGACCAAGTGATGGCCGCCTTGGAGATTGTTCCAGGCCACGACCTCGACGCCCAAGAGTTCGTTGAGTTCTTGAGCGTTCAAGAAGATCTCGGGACGAAGTGGGCCCCGAAGTATCTCCGCCTCACGCATGATCTTCCGAAAACCGCAACCTCAAAGGTCGTGAAAAAAGCCCTCCGTGCCGAGCGGTGGAATAGCGACGAGACAATTCTGTGGCGCCCCGGGAAAGATCTTTCCTATGAGGCGCTCGATCACGCAACGATTGCACGCCTCAATGAGGCAACTGCATCGCGCGTGCTGTAGTACTGCGCTCTTCAGTCCTTAGGCATCGTGGCTTAACACGAGCCCACTGGTTGGTACGCCAGTGCCTGCCGTCACAACAATGCGCTCGAGCCCGTCGACTTGGTTGACGGCGTGGCCACGCACCTGACGCACAGCTTCAGCAATCCCGTTCATTCCGTGGAGATACGCTTCACCAAGTTGGCCGCCGTGCATATTGATCGGCAGATCCCCACCCAGTTCAATGCGTCCGCCCTTGATGAAGTCTTTCGCTTCACCTTTCTTACAGAATCCAAGTTCTTCCAACTGATAGAGAACGTAGGGCGTGAAGTGGTCATAAAGAATTGCTGCGTCCATGTCATCGGGGCCCATGCCACTTGACTCCCAGAGCTGACGAGCCACCACTGACATTTCGGGAAGACCCAAGAGGTCGTCGCGGTAATAACTGGTCATCATGTCTTGACCCGCACCTGAACCTTGGGCAGCCGCCTGAATGACGACCGGAGCATGAGGAAGGTCCTTCGCTCGCTCTTTGGTGGTCACCACGATGGCCTGGGCGCCGTCCGTCTCTTGACAGCAGTCCAGGAGGTGGAGTGGCTCGACGATCCAACGCGAGTTTTGGTGATCCTCCAAGGTGATGGGCTGCTCGTAGAACCAGGCCTTGGGGTTGGTTGCTGCGTGTTTGCGGTCAGCCACGGCGATAACCCCCAGGTCTTCGCTGGTGGCGCCATTGACGTGCATGTACCGCTGCGCTGCCAGCGCGACCCATGATGCCGGGGTTAAGAGCCCCACGGGGATGTAGGAGGCCAAATGAGCATTCTCAGCATTCGGCATCGGAGCTCGACCCTGAACGCCAGCGCCAAAACGATTACCCGAGCGCTCATTGAAGGCTCGATAACAGACCACGTAGTCAGCCACGCCGGCGTGGACGGCCAACGCTGCTTGCTGCACCGTTCCACAGGCTGCTCCCCCGCCATAATGGATTCGGGAGAAGAACGTAAGGTCGCCAATGCCGAGCGATCGGGCGATGTCGACGTCGGGGTTGGTATCGGATGAATAGGTGACCATTCCTCCCACGTCACTGGGCTTGATTCCTGCGTCGGCGATCGCTGCTTTCACTGCCTCGACGGCAAGACGGAGTTCGGAGCGGCCTGAGTCCTTTGAGAACTCTGTTGCACCGATTCCTACAATGGCGGTCTCTCCGGCAAAACTGTGGGCGCTCATGCGGACTCCTTGAGGGGAAGCGAAACCTGGACCGTTCCTTGGACATGGTTTCCAAGGTCATTTGCGCCAACAACAGCGATATGAACGACGCCGTACGCAGCATCTCGCTCGTCCTCGGCGACGGTGATAACTTCACCGGTCAACACCATGGTGTCGCCGGGATAGTTCGGAGCACCCAGCCGGATGTCGACGCGTCGCAGCAAGCCTGCCGGGCCGGTCCAGTCCGTGATGTAGCGACCCACGAGGCCGTTCGTCGTCAAAATGTTCATGAAAATATCTTTGCTGCCTCGTTCATTGGCCAGGTCTTTGTCATGGTGAACATCTTGATAGTCCCGACTCGCCAATGCCCCAGAGACAATCAAGGTCGGCGTAATGGGAAGCACCAGCTCGGGGAGCACATCGCCCACGGCGACCGAGGAAAAAGTACGCTGGCTCATCGGTGGACGATCTGGTCTGGGTGGTCAGTAATCAAATCGCCCAATCGTGCCAACTGAAGGCTTGGACTCCCAAGTTCCAGTTCGATCTGTTTGCCCCAGAGGAAGTAGCGGTGAATCGGATAGGTGATATCCGCACCGGTCCCCCCGTGGAGGTGTTGCGTGGCGTGCACGACTCGCTGTCCACGCAAAGATGCTTGCCATTTCGCCACGAGGACCGCTTCAGTCGATTCAAGGCCTTCGTCCAAGCGCCACGCTGCTTGCCACGCCGTCACGCGCAAGGCCTCGGTATCGATCGCCGCATCAGCCGCTCGCAACATGGTGCCTTGGAACGTGCTCAGCGGGCGGCCAAACTGCTCACGTTGATTCAGGTGCTCTGCGGTCTGCTTGAGGGCGGCTTCACAGACACCGATCTGGGTCAACGAAAGACCCGTCATCGCTCGGTCAAGGATTTGGCGAGTCACGTCACGGCCGACCGATGGTTCCGCCAAGACGTGGCTTTTGGGCACGACCACACCGTCAAAGTGCACCGTGGGGTGAATCGCTCGATTCGTCGTAAGAACGCGTTCTTGGGTTAACCCCGTCGAGTTGGCGGGGACAATCAAGATCACTACGTCGTTGTCAGGAGTCTTGGCGGGCACGATGATGGCTTCGGCAATGTGCGCAAACGGCACTGTTCCTGCCGTTCCATTCAGCGCCCAACTGTCGCCCTGTCGCTCAGCGGTGACCGTCGGGGAGAAGGTTGGCGAGGTTGCCACGCCGCTGAGTGCGGCGGTCAAGATCGTCGCACCACTCACGACGCCAGGAAGATAGGTCTCTTTCAACTCATCTGATCCAAACAGCGCGATGGGCATCGATCCGGTGACCACCGTGGCGTGCAGCGGGATCGGGGCGACGACTTGGCCTTGCTCTTCGAGCACGAGGCCGATCTCCATCATCCCTCCACCGATGCCTCCAAAGGCATCAGGGATCCCAATACCCAAGAGATCCGCATCGGCCAATGCCTTCCACAGATCACGGTCAATACGCTCGTCGCTGTGTTCGACCTCGTTGACTCGATCTGGCGTGATCAGCCCTTGAAAGATTCCTCGCGCTGCTTCGCGTATCGCTTCTTGCTCTTCATTGAATCCAAAGTCCATCGTTATGCTCCTGTGTCGAGATCGAAAACGGGAAGGCTGAGATCATTGTCAAAGGTTTCAATTCGGGCAATGACCCTCTGGCCGATTGCTATGTGTTCAGGGTCGATCGAGACGTTGGCGACGATACGCGTTCCTTCATCAAGGGCCACTAAGGCAATGGGCAGCGGGTAGTCAAACGACGGAACCTGCGGGTAGTGGACGACGACGAATGAATAGATCTCACCGCTACCCTTTGATTCAATCGTGTCCCACTCGAGCGACTCACACTTGCCACATGCTGGAAGCGGTGGGTGGCGAAGCGTCGCGCATGCGGTGCAACGTTGAATGAGAAGTTTTCCTTCGTTGAGCCCTTCAAAAAAGAATGCATTGTCTTGGGTTAACGCGGGCTTCGGTCGAGGAGGTTTTGCCGGTGCAGATGCTTGCGGCGCAAATTTCAAAATCCGAAATCGCATAGTGCCCACGCGCTCGGCCTTCGCCAGTGCAGCATCTCGGAGCGATGGATCACTCGGGAACGACTCATCGACGGAGAAGAACTCCGACAGCGAGGTGGTAAAACGTCCCACCCCGAGGCCGGTCTTTTTAACGTCGGAGATTGTTTCAATGGTTGCCCGCATGGCAATACGCTCACCCGGGCGAAGAGGACGGTCATACTCTTGTTCGCAGTTCGTCGCCACAACCGAGGTCAGTCCCTCTTCGTCGAGAAGGCGCATCATCGTGTCGTTGGCGTTCTCAAGGTCCTTTTTTTCACCCCGTGATGATTCTCGTTTGAGCGTTCCCGTCAACCCCACCATGGACCAGGCCTGCAACATCGTTGGAGGGGCAACAATGCCACCGAGGCCAGCTGTCACGCCAGCAACTGCATCAAAGTAGACGGGGTTGGTGTCCCCCATTGCTTCAGCCCAGTGGCGAATCATCGGCTCATTGACGAGGTCAAGGGCAACCGTCGGAAAGCCCGTCGACATGCCGACGAGCGCCGCGAGGGCCTCAGAATGATCAACGCTCATGGGTGCTCTCCGCCGTTCTAACGCTTGGCGCGCTTCATGCCAAGACCGGCCATGGCGAGAATTTCTCGTTGGACTTCATTGACGCCACCACCAAAGGTGTTGATCTGTGCTTGGCGGTTGGCTTCTTCAAGACGCCCACCCAAAATTGCTCCCGGCGATCCAAGGCCAACGTAGCCAACTGAGCCCACGATGCCCAGGAGGCGTCGATAGATCTCGATGATGACCTCGGTGCCATAGACCTTCATCAAGGACGAGTCTGCTGCGCCAACTTCATCGCGCGCAACCAGCACTGCCATTCGCCAGTTCAACAGCCACATCGATTGAAGCTCTGCGTCACAGTAGGCCAGGTCTTGAGCGACCCAGTCTTGATCAATCACTCGGCGCCCATCGTCCATGACGGTCTCACGGGCCCACTTCTCTACGTCAGCGAACATCTTGTGGCCAAGTCCCGACCAGGCAGCCAGCCCCACGCGCTCGTGGTTGAGTTGCATGGTGATCATGCCCCAACCTTCGTTCTCTTGACCCACCAATTCGGTGACGGGCACACGCACGTCTTCGTAGTAGGTTGCCGTCGTCGTGTTCCCTCCAACGGTGGTGATCAAACTCCACTCGAAACCCTTGGCTGTTGTCGGCACGCAAATCATCGAGATGCCCTTGTGCTTCGGTGCGTCAACATCGGTGCGACAAGCCAGCCACACAAAGTCAGCCTCATCAGCACCTGAGGTGTAGATCTTGTTTCCGTTGATGACGTATTCGTCACCGTCGCGAATTGCACGGGTCTGCAAGTTCGCCAAGTCGGTGCCTGCTTGCGGCTCGGTGTAGCCGATGGCAAAGATCAACTCACCGGCCAGAATCTTTGGCAGGTAATACGATTTCATCTCCGGCGTTCCGTAGTTCATCATCGTTGGACCAACGGTGTTGATCGTCACGAAGGGAAATGGTGCACCAGCACGACGAGTTTCATCAAAGAAGATAAATTGATCGGTTGCTGGACGGCCTTGTCCACCAAACTCTTCAGGCCAGCCAATACCCAACCAACCGTCTTTTCCCATCCGCATGATGGTGTCGCGCCACACATGGCCACCCTCACCATTACCCGCGGCAATTCCTTCTCGAACCTCAGGGGTCAAGAGTTCCCCGTAGTACGCACGCAACTCTTCACGTAACTGTTGCTGTTCTTTGGTCTCTTCTAAAAACATCTGGCAACTGCCTCCTCGCGATTAGGAATAAGGAAAATGTAACAGGTTCTAGTTCAGGCTTCTAGCCTAGTTTCTGCTCCGTCAAACCGTGCCCTATGGCGGCGGGTATCATCTCTGCAACACGTTCTAGTTAGGCTCAATAATGGGCCTGGGAGGAGATTTATGCGGTTCCACCAGTCGGTGACCTTTCTCGAGATGGACCAGCTCGTCCCTATCGCCCGAGCAACTGAAGAACTGGGGTTTGATGGGAATTACATCTCGGACCACCTCTTCAATCCTCGCTCCCTCGAGTCCCGCTATACCTACTCAACGGCCCCCGATGGTGCCCCTTTTTGGGACAAAGACATGGCCTGGCCTGACCCGATGACCGTCATTGCGGCCATGGCCGCCGTCACCGAAAACATCACCTTTACGACGGGGGTCTACATCGCTCCCCTCAGGGACCTCATGACGATTACCAAGTCCGTCGGGACGACCGCCGTGCTTTCGAACAACCGAGTTCGCTTGGGCGTTGGTGTTGGTTGGTGCAAAGAAGAGTTCGACCAAACCGGCCAGGAGTTCACCACTCGAGGCAAGCGTCTCAATGAGATCATCCCTGCACTGCGAGCCCTGTGGTCAGGTGGCTGGGTTGAGTACCACGGCGAGTACTACGACGTCCCCGAATGTCAGATCAATCCCAGTCCAACGAAACCCGTGCCCATCTTGGGCGGAGGCCACTCCGATGTAGCGTTCCGACGAGCCGTTGCGCTCTGTGACGGCTGGATCGCCGCTGGTGCCTACAGCGTCGATGAGGCTTGGGCGCATTTGGCCACCTTGAAAGAACACCTCGAGCGAGAAGGTCGAAGCAATGACGACTTCGCTATTTATATGTCAATTTTTGAGATGCCCAGTGTCGATCTCTATAAGGAGTTCGAAGCTGCCGGGGTCACCGACTTGATCTGCGCCCCGTGGATGATGGTTCCCCAGGACACCCCAAGCGACCAGATCCAAGAGCGCCGCTACGAAGAGATGGCGCGCTTTGCGCAAGAAATCATCGAACCGATGAAACGGGCCTAGGGACCACGACGAGAGGAAACGCCATGAAGGATCTCAAACTTGGACTGCAACTTGGTTACTGGGGCTCAGGGCCTCCGGCGAATGCTCCAGAGCTTGTCGCCGAGGCAGAACGCCTCGGCTTCGACTCGGTGTGGACCGCAGAGTCCTACGGCTCTGATGCGCTGACCCCCTTGGCCTGGTGGGGAGCGGCTACCTCAACCCTGCGCTTAGGGACCTCGCTCTGTCAGCTCTCCGCTCGCTCGCCGTCCGCCATGGCGATGGCGGCATTGACCATGGATCACCTCTCGGGAGGCCGATTCGTTCTTGGACTCGGCGTCTCAGGACCCCAAGTTGTTGAGGGTTGGTACGGCCAGCCTTTCCCGAAGCCGCTGGCGCGCACCCGTGAGTACATCGACATCGTCCGCCAAGTTGTCAAGCGAGAAGCACCGGTCACCAACGATGGCGAGCACTACCCGCTCCCCTATCCCGGAGGAATGAATCTCGGCAAGCCCTTGAAGTCAATCGTGCACCCATTACGCAACGAAATTCCCATCATCTTGGGCGCCGAGGGACCGAAGAACGTCGCCCTCGCTGCCGAGATCGCCGATGGTTGGTTCCCCATCTTCTTTGCGCCAAAAGCTATGGCCAGTTTTCAAGCCGCGCTCGACGAGGGGTTTGCTCGACCCGACGCACGACGCAGCGCTGAAGACTTCGAAGTCTTGGCATTCGCTCCGACCATCATCCACGATGAGGTCGAAGTTGCGGCCGATCTTTACCGCCCTGCCATTGCCCTCTACGTCGGGGGCATGGGCGCCAAAGAAGTGAACTTCCACTTCGAAGTTTTTTGCCGTATGGGTTACGAAGAAGAAGCCACCAAGATCCAAGCGCTCTACCTCGACGGCCATAAGGCCGACGCCGCCGCCGCAGTGCCGACCCGCATGGTTGAAGACATCGCCTTGGTAGGACCGAAAGAAAAAATTCGCGATGATCTTGAAGGCTGGCGTGAATCCATGGCCACGTCGTTGTTAATCAACGGCGATCTCACTACCTTGCGCACAATGGCTGAAATTATTAACGCCTAACTACTTCGTCGCAGCAGCACTTCCGAGAGCCAAGAGATTCTTGGTGGCCCCACCGAGCGTCAACTCGATCTGGCGAGTCAACAAGAAGTAGCGGTGCAAGGGGTAATCCCGGTCCACGCCAACACCTCCGTGCACGTGGGTGGCGGCGTGCACAACACGCTGCCCTCCTTCAGCAGCCCAGAACTTTGCGATCTCGGTCTCTTGCTTGGCATCAACACCGGTGGCAATGCGCCAGGCCGCCTGAAGGGCTGTTAAGCGAATCGCTTCGGCGTCGACGTAGGCATCGGCTAATCGCTGGCCGACCGCTTGGAAGGTCGCGATCTTCTTGCCGAACTGTTCACGTTCTGCGGTGTACTGCGCACCGAGATTGACGGCAGACGTCACGGCACCCGCTTCAAGCATGCACAAGGCTGCGGTGACGTTGATAGCCATCGTGCTCACAATTTCAGCGCCATTGGCGCCGTCACCGCCCAGGAGTCGATCGCCACTGACGTTCACGTCACGCAGCGTCAACAGGGCTTCAGGTTGGAAGGTTCCTTCTTGGCGTTCTTTCTCCAGGCTTGAGCTTTCGACAACGAAGACACCAATGCCAGCCCCTTCTATGGCGGCCGGGATGAGAATAATCTGGGCGCGCAGTCCCGCAGGTACGCAGGCTTTGACGCCGTTGAGGACGTAGCCTTCCCCGACCTTCTTGGCCGTCGTTGAAAGCGACGAGAGGGCATCAACAATCACGCCACCGGTCAGTTCAGACGTTGCCGCCGTTGCAATGACCTCACCAGAAGCGATCTGGGGTAGCCACAGGGCCTTCTGCTCTGTGGTTCCAAAGCGAGCAATCGTGTCGGCGCCAGCGACCATGGTGGCCACGACCGGAACGTACGCTGCCGTCTCACCGGCGACCAGGGCAACTTGTGTCGTGGCCACAAAGTCCAGACCAGCGCCTCCGTAGGCTTCGGGAATGCCGATCGATAAGAGGCCTGCTTCCGCCAGTGCAGCCCACAGCGATGCATCGAAGGGGCCTTGGGGGTCGTCTTGGCGCTCGAGGCCGCGCAACTGTTCAGGAGCGCTGTAGTCAGCAAAAATTTGCCGAGCCAATTCGAGAACCGCTTGTTGTTCTTCGGTCAGTGAAAAGTCCATCGTTCTCTCCTATCGCAACGATCTCGGCATGTTGAGGCCAAAGATCGCAATCAGGTCTCGCTGAATTTCATTCGTTCCTCCACCGAAGGTCAAGATGACCATCGATCGTGCGTGCATCTCTAAGCGCCCTAAGAGCACTGAACCGACGCTGTCGCGCTGGAGGTAGCCCCCTTGGCCCACAATCTCCATCAGGAGCCTGAATGCACGCAGATAAAACTCCGTGCCAAAGACTTTGATCGTCGATGCATCCGCGATGTCGAGGTGGTCTTGCGTTGCCTGCCAGGCCACCTTCCAGTTGATCAGCCGGAGAAACTCCAACTCGGCACGGACTCTGCCTAAGTGCATCTGCACCCACTCTTGGTCGATAATGCGCCGGCCATCGGGCAACATCGTGGTGGTCGCCCAGGCAGTCACATCAGCCAACGAACGATCGATAATTCCCGGCGAGCACAAGGTCACGCGCTCACGGTTGAGTTGCGAGGTGATCATGCCCCACCCGCTATTTTCGCCGCCGACACAGCTTGAGACCGGAACACGAACGTCGGTGAAGAAGGTCTGGTTGATGTTGTGGGAACCCAGTAAGGACAAGGGCACGACCTCAATACCCGGGGTGTTCATCGGGACCACCAAGACAGAGATTCCTGCATGCTTCTTGGCGTCTTGATCGGTACGCACGGCAAGCCAGATGTAGTCGGCGTCACCAGCGAGTGACGTCCAGGTCTTTTGACCGTTGATGACGTACTCGTCGCCATCTCGATCAGCTCGAGTCGTTAATGCGGCGAGGTCTGTTCCCGCCCCTGGTTCTGAGTAGCCGATACAGAAGTGAATATCACCGGCCAGAATCTTTGGAAGGAAGAAATCTTTCTGTTCTTCGGTGCCGAACTCCATGATCGTGGGGCCAACCGTATTGATCGTCAACATGGGAACCGGGGCACCGGAGCGCATGGACTCATCAAAAAAGATGAATTGCTCAACTTGACTGCGACCTTGGCCACCGTATTCTTTGGGCCAACCGATCCCGAGCCAACCATCGCTGGCCATCTGCTTGACAATGCGTCGCACCGTTGGGCCGATACCGTGGCTCTCGGACAACTCTTCTTCGACCAAGGGTGTCAAAAGGTCGTCGTAGTAAGCACGCAACGTGGCGCGCAATTCATCTTGCTCCGGCGTGTATCCAATCTGCATATCGGGCTCCCAGGCTAAGGTGTGTCCAGTAGGTTCACTAGAACACGTTACAGTTTTATGGGCCGGTTAGCCACCACAACAGCCTGGTAGATAAGATCACGTCAAAGCCCCGCTGGGGTGTCCACTGAGAGGAATCACTCATGCCTGAAGCCGTAATCGTCGCCACCGGAAGAACCCCTATCGGGCGAGCCGTCAAGGGATCCCTCGCTGAATGTCGCCCCGACGACTTAGCGGCACTGGCGGTTCGAGAAACATTGGCCAAAATCCCTCAACTCAACCCCAACGAGGTTGAGGACTTGATGATGGGCAGCGCCCAGCCCGCTGGAGAAGCCGGCTACAACCTGGCCCGAGCCGTCGCCATCTTGGCCGGCATGGACGACGTCCCTGGTGTGACCGTGAACCGTTACTGCTCCTCGTCGCTGCAAACCATCCGCATGGCTGCTCACGCCATTCGTGCAGGCGAGGGTGACATCTTCGTCGCCGCTGGTGTCGAGACCGTCTCACGTTACGGCAATGGCGCCGCCGACACCGGCCCGCACAATCCCCTCTTTGCTGGAGCTGAAGCACGCAGTGCTGAACGAGCACCTGCCGTCACAACTCCCTGGAGCGCGCCAACGGGTTTGTCGGACTACTACCTCGCCATGGGCCAGACGGCTGAAAACGTCGCTGAGTATGCTGGGGTTTTGCGGGAAGAGATGGATGCTTTTGCCTTCCAATCCCAGATGCGTGCCGCTGAGTCGCAAGAAAACGGCTTCTTTGAGCGTGAAATCATTCCCGTGACCTTGGCTGATGGGACCGTCATTTCGAAAGATGACTGCCCTCGGCCAAGCACCACGCTCGAAGGCTTGGCAAATCTCAAGCCGGCTTTCCGTGAAGGTGGTTCAGTGACGGCCGGCAACGCCTGCCCGCTCAACGACGGAGCCGCAGCGGTTGTGGTGATGAGTGACAGCAAAGCCAAAGCACTGGGCATCACCCCGTTGGCGCGCATTATTGCCAGTGGCGTCTCGGGCCTCAATCCCGAGATCATGGGTCTCGGACCTGTTGAGGCATGTCGCCAGGCGCTGAAGCGGGCGGGGATGACGATGGACCAGATCGACCTCGTTGAAATCAATGAGGCCTTCGCTGCCCAAGTCATCCCTTCAGCTCGTGAACTTGAGATCCCCTGGGACAAACTCAACGTCAAAGGTGGCGCCATTGCCTTAGGCCACCCCTTTGGCCAGACGGGCGCTCGCATCATGACCACATTGCTCAACGCGTTAGAAGATGGCAACAAGTCCTACGGCTTGGAGTCCATGTGTGTGGGTGGCGGCCAAGGAATGGCCATGATCGTCGAGCGTTTAAACTAAGCGCCTAAGACGATTGGCGTCCAGCGCCAGTGATCACCGCAGTCTTGAGAATCTTGTCGAGGCGCTTCGCTTCGGCCGCGTCAACCACCGTTCCCTCGGTTGGCAACAGCACGGGGATGTCGTCGTTCACGCCATAGGAGGTCTTCGTCCTCGGGTTGTAGAGCAGATTGTCGCCCTCGAAGTAATAGAGCGGCTCTTTGTCGATCGGACAGACCAAGATCTCAAGCAACATCGGGTCAACAGCCATCGACAAACCTTACTTCGACTGCTCGAGTCGAGCGACCAACTCGAGGACCTCAGCGACGTGCGCATCGCACGATGCTTGATCGGCGGCTTCAACGTTGAGCCGCAACAAGGGCTCCGTATTCGAAGGACGAAGATTGAACCACCAGTCTCCGTAATCCACCGTCAGCCCATCGAGTCGGTCAATGATGCCCCCATGCTCTGCCGCATAGGCAGCTACTTGTTCAACTGATGCTTGCGGGCTTGCCACCTCGGTGTTGATTTCACCGGAATCGACGTAGCGCTTGAAGGGTTCGAGCATGGCCGAAAGTGGAAGACCAGAGAGACTCATGAGTTCCAAGACAATCAAGGCGGTAATGATTCCGGAGTCTGCTCGATAGTTATCACGGAAGTAATAGTGCCCGCTGTGCTCTCCGCCAAAGACGGCACCGGTCTCAGCCATGACCTGTTTGATAAAACTGTGTCCGACTTGCGTACGGACCCCCACCCCACCTTGTTCCGCAATGGTTTCGGGAACGACGTGCGAACAGATCAAGTTATAGAGAATGGTCGACCCTGGATTTTTTTTGAGCATGGCCGAGGCCACCAACGCCGTCGTGAGCGACCCCGAGACCGGTTGCGCCTTTTCGTCAATCAAAAAGACACGGTCAGCATCCCCGTCAAAGGCCAAACCGACGTCAGCTTTCTCTTTGAGCACCGAGGCCTGGAGATCAACCAAGTTTTCAGGCTGAATCGGATCTGCGGGGTGATTCGGGAACGTACCATCGAGTTCAGGAAAAAGAATGCTCACGTCAAAGGGCAGCCCCTTGAAGACCAGCGGAGCGACAAGACCTCCCATGCCGTTCGCCGTGTCGCAGACCACGCGCAGAGGTTTCAGACCCTTGAGGTCAACAAAAGAATGCACGTGCTCTGCGTAGTTTGCCAAAAGATCCTGCTTCGTATTCACAGCGGTCATGCCCGCTGCGGGAGATACCAAGAACTGACGGGTCAACGCCTCAATCTCGGTGAGGCCCGTGTCTCTGCCGATGGGCTTCGCTCCAGCCAAACAGAGCTTGATACCGTTGTATTGCGCGGGATTATGCGACGCGGTAAACATCGCCCCCGGGGCATCGAGAGACCCCGCAGCAAAGTAGAGAAAGTCAGTTGACGCCATCCCCAGATCGGTCACCCCAACACCCACCGCATTGGCGCCCTCTTGGAACGCTTCAACTAAGGCCGTCCCCGAAGGCCGCATGTCGCGCGCAACCAAGATCGTCTCGCAGCGCGCAAAGATGGCGACCGCAGAACCAAGAGCCCGACAAAGTTCTTCATCGATTTGATCGGGATAGGTACCCCTAATGTCGTAGGCCTTGAAGACGAGGGAGGGGTCGTGCATGACACGTAGCCTAGGGCATCAGTCTCTTTTTGGCTGTTCTCGCCCCTCGCTTTGCTTCCTGCAATTGTAAAGTTTTCATAATTATGTGAAAGAAAAAGCGTTTTCGATGACGCAGGGAAGAAAAGCCAAGTAGGTTCATTGCGTGCGCAACCGCCTTCTTCCCCTCGCTGGTCTCGTTGCCGTCGGCCTCGTCGCCGCCAGTTGTTCCTCAAGTTCTTCGAGCAATTCTGCGGGAAGTCCCGCTGCCGCTTCGCTCCTTAGCGCGACCCAAAGCGCTGTGCAAAAAGCTGGATCCGTCAGCTTCATAGATGTCACGACTATCGGGAAGCGATCAGAGACGCTCACGGGCCATGTTGGCACCTCTCAGGCCGAAGAGGTCCTCACTGTCGCCAAGAGTCCCGTCCTCCAGGTTCGCCTCATCGGGACAACGGTCTATATAGAAACAACTGCCAGCAGCGTCTTACAATCAGCACTTGGGCTGACTGCCTCTGAAGCGGCGGGAGCAGTCGGAGAGTGGATCGAACTCCTCCCCTCTGATTCGCCAACCGCTGCGATTGCCCAAAGTCTTACGGTCAATGCAGCCTTAAACATCTATTACCCGAAGAGCTCAAGCGCCACTGAGTTGCCAGCGAAGAGCATCGCAGGTGTCACGGTCATTCCTGTGACCAGTAACTCGGCACCAAATAAGACAACGACAGAAACGACGACCTTGTTCGTCCAAAAATCAACCAAGTTGCCGGTGGCAGCGTCGCTCGTTGCGGTATCGGGGAAGACAACCGAGAAAAAGCGTGCAGTCTTTACGTCCTGGGGACAGGCGATTTCGGTTGTGGCCCCTGCGAACGCCGTGCTGTTTTCAACGATCAAGGGCTAAAGCAGATTACTGACATTGTTGGGGCTCCCATCGTAAAAAGATTGACGTCTTTTTGCGGCTCAACGAGTTTTCCATTGCCGACCTCTGTCGTGATCGACCCTCATGATCTTTTGGTTATCTTTCAGTGAAATCACGCCAGAATGGATAACCCCCTGACGCTACGAGGTAGATTTGAGCCATGCGATCTCGAGTTTTAGCTGGGCTAGCAGCCCTACCCCTGGCGGCTGTCATGGCTTCATGTTCCTCCACCCCGCCGATGACGGCGGCGGAATTGATTACGAAAGTAAACCAAGCAACGTTGAGCGCAGGATCTGTTTCGTACAAGGTCATTGCCACCCAGACTCCGAAGAAGGGACAAGCCAAAGCTCCCGTCGAGACGCTTACTGCTCAGATCAGTGCGCCTGCCTCAGCGGAATCCATCCGCTATGACCGCGGTGGTGGAAACGTCGACGTGATCTTTGTTGGAGGTTTGGCATATGTGCGAGGTGACCACAGCACGCTCTACTACGGCCTTGGCTTTGCCGATGAGGCAGCGACCAAGTACGCCGGGCAGTGGATTTCCATCGCACCCAATGATCCACCTTTCAAGGAAATCTCGGCAACGCTGACGATTACGTCTAATATTCAAGCCTTCATCCCAGTCGGAAAATCGATCACTATTGGTAACCAGACAACCATCAACGGAGTGACAGGAATCCCTCTTTCGGGAGCGGCCCCAGCGAGCATCACCGTAAAGTCTGGGGCCTTGCGACTTTATGTTGACCCAAAAACATATCTCCCTGTGGCAGCCGGTGAAGTTGGATTGAACTCCTCAGGATCCCAAGTATCTGAAGTAGTGAAATTCCATAGTTGGGGGAAACCAGTAACGGTCACCGCCCCAACGGGGGCGATTTCGTATTCTTCAGCGGTGCACGGCTAACACTCATGAGCGTTCTCCCAAGAGTCGCACCTTGAGAAAGGTGTGACTACTGGAAGGCACCAATTATTAATCTTCCTTCAAACCCGGTTGAAGTTTTATACAAGATACTTATTCCCGTAGGAGACGAGTAGCTGAAGGTTCCCCCAGGGGCAATCGGGCCGGAAGAGAAATAGTTCTGAAACTTTGACTTCACTGAAACAGGTTTGTCCGTGAGATTCGTGAATGTCACAGTTTGGCCGACTCTCACGAAGATTTTGTAGGGAAGCATCCCGGTTGAAGAGATGATGACTTGTCCACCAGTTTCAAGATTTGGCGTAATCGGTTTGCCCGGAACGTTGGTGGGTACGGTCACGCTTTGACCATTAATGATCACTGTTGGCGTCGTTATTGCTTGAGCCGGGGTACTGGTCGTTGTTGAAGATGTGGTGGAGCTTGTTGGAGCCGGGCCTGTTCCACCAGAACATCCAGCAATCAAGACGCCTGCGCAAAGAACCGCTACAGAAAATATATTTTTAGATCCCACGACCCGAATCATATCGTCGATGGCATTAACTGATAGAGCTGTGAGTAGAACATCAAGGCCACCGCCAAGACGATCGGGGTAGACAAAAGATAGACCACGACAATCCGCCGACCAGACTGACGATAGGCAATGATGCTGGCGGCGAGGACAAGCACAAGAAGTGCACCCCAAATGATCGCTGGTATGGTCGCCGAAGGATCACCCGCTACGCCGAGTTGCGTTGTCGTCGGCGGGACTTTTGCTCGACTCGCAGCAGCCGGCGCAGAGACCAAAAGTGCCTTCACGTAGAGCGTTCCACCGCCGGTGAGCGACTGCGACGTCAGGAGCGTTAACTCGGCAACCTTGGTTGGTGATGCGGGATTTACTTGTCCCGGAACCGCTACTTTCGCTGACCCAACGACTCGATACTTAAACGATCCAAGTGCAGTCACCACGTTGATTTGATCGCTGGCCTTCAGTTGTCTCAACTGGCCAAAGGGTGCGCTCGCCGTATAGCTACGACCAGCGATGACTGCATTTCCCTTCGTTCCCAATACCGAGGTGTTGGGCATCGCTCCCGGACCCGCCGCGAGATCCGATGGCGACGTTCCCTGCACAACCACTTGATCGAGATTCAGTGCAGGGATGTGAAGAACCCCCACTGGTAATCCATCATGAGGAGTCGAGCCCGTATAGAGCGCTGCACCGGCTGTTGACGTATAGACGTTGAGGAGTTGTCGCTGCTTGCGCTGTTGCTGAAGCGAGGTGAACCCAAAGACGTAGACGACAAACAAAATCAAACAGAGGCCAATCGTTAGGAAAGTAAGACCAACCGTTCGACGAATCTCTCCCCGACGACCTTGCGTCTGCACCACTTCTGCATCGATGCGTTCATCACCTTGTTGCACATCATCTCGATCAAGGATGGCGGTCACTCTTCTCCTCCAGAGCCAGCATCCACTTCAGGATCGCCAGCAGAGACTCGACGAGAGAACACGCTCTTCGTCGCATACGTAATGGCACCCCACGACATGATCATCACCCCGATTAAGAGAGCGATGGCCCCGGCCGCTATCGTGCCGGGAATCAAGAGGCGCGAGGCACTATTGCTAACGAAAATTGCTCCATAAAGCGGGCTCGAGGAAGGTACTTGCTGGCGTTGACTACCTTTCCCGTCTGCCGCATGAGCGGCCAGTTGCCCATTCACTCCATAGCTTCCCGCGTTAAAAGAGGGGCTCGAGTAGCCACTCGAAGAACCACCCTTGCTCGTTAACTGTGGCAAGACGCTACTGATCTGGAAGGAGGGGTTACCGACTGCCTGAGCGACTTCAGCCGTCGCCTGCTTGTAAAGATCTGACGTCAGCGGATAGTAGCCATCCGGCAAGGTGGCTGACGAGACAGCGGCACCCTTAATTTTTGCCCCTTGCACCCCGCCCCCAGATTGCTGCGAACTCGGTCCGGTGAGATTCAGAATATTGGTGAGCGCTCCTTGAATATTGGCTTTTTGATCGGCCGCCATCGTGTCGGTTGATACTGCTGCGTAGATGACTGCTGGCATCGGGTAAGCCTGCGTGTCACTGGTGTTGTTATAAGTCGGCGTCAATGTCCCATCTGGGTTGAGCGTTGCGTCATTGAGCGCAGCATAAATTGACTCAGCAGTGGGTAACTGAAATGTGTTCGATGCATTCAGCTCTCCGGCAATTTGGAGGCCGAGGTAATGGGCCCATGGTTCATACATGTACGCAAAGTCGGCAACTGAGGATCCATACCCTGTTCCTACTTGTGGCAGCACGCCAATCATCGCTTTCAACTGGTCAAAGGGATTCGACCCCGCCGTCCATTTTGAACTACTGATTGATTCCGCCGGCCACATCTCAGTCGTTGGACAACTCGAAATGGTGCGACCCCCTTGCGCGAGGCCAGCGAGCATAACGTCTGCTGCCGTTCCAGCTTCAGCCGTTGACGTGGTCCCCCAAGGAACTGAATCTTGCGGAGCATTGCAGATCCAACTTGTCAGCGCTTGCGTTGCGCCGGTTTGGACTGCCAAGGGTTGCGCCGCAAACGTCTTCGCCATGTAATAGCCAGGGTGGGACGTCACTAATTGCAGCAACGAACAGCTACTCGTATTAAGACATGGAGGAGTGCTGCAGGTGCCAGAACAATCAATGGCATCAGTCAGCGGCCCAGCGTCAGTGTACATACCCGTAAAAATTCCGGCATTCATATTGGCGGTGAGATTTTGCTCCGGCTGCAAAAATGACTTTGAAGACGCCCCAATTTGAGAAGAGAAGGCCGTCACCACCGACGTCAGCCCAACGGGAATGAGGACGAAGTGCCCAGCAGGGAGTTCAGCCTGCTGTGAAGCCACTTCTGGATCGGTTGTGAAGGCAATTCGTACAGCCGTTGACGACGTACTTCTTACGCTTTGATAAAGATCGTGAACCGCTGCGCCTCCCGTTGACTCTGTGTTGAAGAGAACAAATGGCTGGCTCGAAGCGCAGGCAGCCCTGTCGACAGAAGTCAACAGCGGTGCCATCATTTGGTCCGACTCTGTTGTGACCAAGGTTTGAGCACCTGGGCAGTCGGGAGGTGTGAGATCGTAGGAAATGGGAACTTCTGCGGAGTTCTGCGAATTCGGTGTATTCGTGTAGGGGTTAGCAAGATTCCCATCGGTGATCACGATTCCACAGGGTAAATCCGATTTCCCACTGCAGTAGAAAGGGCCCGATGTACCCGTCGATGGAATTTGGCCATCAAAAGGAGTTTCGTTTTCCGGAGGATTCACGGGAACTTGCGTTGTGTAGGAAAAGGTTCCATCTGACATCACGGACAGCGTCGCGCTCGGGTTGCCGAGAAAAGCACTTCCAGCAGTGACGACGCAGTACAGCATGGTTGCTGGGGCGAAGGAACAAAAATGCTCCCGGAGGACATCGCCTGGATGAAAGCCGTAGCCTTTGATATAGACGAATGGCTGCACCCCTCCAAGAGGAGCAACTCCCTGGGTCGGGCCCACCTGAAGTGTGCCACCGTTGTTGGGCATGGATATACAAGTCCAGTTGCTTGGGCAATCGGGGGCAGCTGTCAGAGTATCTGCGTGAGCGCTGGTCGTTTGAATGGTCAGGATCCCTATGCCCAAAAGAATGACGACAAGGCCGACGAGAAATCGCCGCATGGAAACTTTCTTCATCGCTCGTTCCTCCCATTGAGTTCGTTACCTTCGTCACCAGCCGATTCGTCATTTTCCAGCGCTACTCCCTCGGCCGCCAACGTTGCAGCCGACGTTCGTCGCCGGGTTGCCGTAATGAGGAAGAAGGCGGGTACGCCCAGGACTGCGAGAAATCCAAGTGTCCACCCGATCATTTCGGCGGTCGGTCCCGATTGCCCCATCAGTTTGTTATTCGCTGCCAGCAATGCCAACCCAGGAGTTTGGCCTCCCGCTGCTTGCGTTCCCCCAGCGCCTTTTTTGGGTGTCAGCACCGCCGAAGCACCTCCGGTTCCGGCGTCCTTTGAGGTCGCTGTCGAACTGGTACCGGAGGCGTTCACACCGGTATAACTTCCCGTAGGAGCGCCAAGCAGAGGAGGCTCGCCCAGGCTTTGCAGTTCGCCCGTGATGTAAGGATTCGGGCACGTTGACGCATCAATTGTCGCCGGCAGAGCCACATGTCCGTTGGTCTTGGAAATAGCGTTGAAGTCAGCAACAACGAGGTTGGTGGGCAAGGGAGAATAGCCCAACTTGCCGGCCGATTGCTGTCCCTGACACGCCAGGAAAAGAATAAAAGCACTCAAGACTGCACCTTTTGCTGCACTGATTCCGCTCGTTTGCGTGACAAGGTAGCTATAAGCAGAAATCGGATAGGCCTGAGGATTCGGCGACAGAAACACTGGGCCAAGACTTTGCTCGCCCGTCGCTAAGTTGATCTGGTCTGACTCGAGGGCATAGGCATCACCAAGTTCTGATGGGCGGATGAAGCCTCCCGAGGCGTTCTGCACGTAGGCACAGGGCATGTTGTGTTCAGTCGCATACCCAGTTTCTACGTAGGTGATCGAATTGAGGCTGGATGCGACAAAGTTTGAAGCGTTGTCCGACCCCGCCTGGAAATCCCAGTTACCTTCGTTGTAATTCCCAACCGTTGTCCCACCACCCGATGGCGTTGGCCACGTCGCTGACGGCCCTTCTGGTTGGCCGAGCAGCGCTCTGGTAAATCCGCTCCAGTCGCCCGGGTCAACGGTCGCTAGGTAGTCTGAGAAAATATAATTATCACCAGATGCATCTGAGCGGGCGACAACCACAATGGGGACGTGGGACAACAGTGCTGTCGGGTTGAGTGCCGTGATCTGAGGGTCGTTCCAGTAGGTGATTTGCCCCGTAAAAATTTTTCCGATAAGCGCCGGCGTCAATTCAAGTTGTTGAACCTGCTGTCCGGTCGCCCCCGAGACGTTATACATCAAGCATGTTGCTCCTGCGACATCGGGCATGTACTGATAGCCAGCGGGCGGTGACGATTGCGTTTGCCCGGCACTGTAGCCAATTTCAGAAGCCCCAAAATCCACAAGGCCCTGGGCAAAGTTCTCGAGACCGATAACCGACGAGGTGGCTTGATAGTTGATGTTCAGGCCGAGCGATGTAAACACTTGGGAAACCCATGCGTTGATGGCAATTGCCGCGTAACTTGATCCAGTTCCAGTAACAGTTGACCCCGCGCTTGCTGGCGTCGCATTTATTCCCAAACCAGCGAGAGGAAGGGTGAGGAGCATTAGCCCAAGCAACAGCGAACGCAGTTTGCGAGAAGAACTTCGGTTGATCATCCGAACCTTCCGTTCACATAGTCAAGCGTTCTCGGGTCTTCTGGATTCGAAAACATTTTTTCGGTTTTTCCCACTTCAACAATGTGTCCAGGTTGACCATTTTCCGAGAGGAAAAATGCACAAGAATGCGAGACACGATTCGCTTGTTGCATATTGTGGGTCACGATCACGACCGTCACCTCTTCACTAATTTCACTAATCGTCTGTTCAATGCGCAACGTCGACGCGGGGTCAAGGGCCGAACAGGGTTCATCCATCAGGAGCACCGAAGGACGAACCGCTAGCGCACGAGCAATGCAAAGTCGCTGCTGCTGACCACCCGAGAGCGCTCCGCCAAGGTTGCTCAGTCGATCCTTGACTTCTGTCCACAAGCCAGCTTTCGAAAGACATTCCTCCATCAGATCATCCTTACTCGCCGTCTTGATCCTGTTAAAGCGGATCCCAGAGAGAACGTTTTGCTCAATCGTCATTGCCGGGAATGGGTTCGGGCGCTGAAATACCATTCCAATATGACGGCGCACCGTCGTCGCCCGCTGCTGCGGGGAGTAGATGTCCTCTCCATTTAACTCAACGGAGCCAGCGAGTTCTGCGCCGTTGATGGTCTCATGCATTCGATTCAAGATGCGCAGGAAGGTCGACTTTCCACAACCAGAGGGCCCAATCAAGGCGGTGACCTTTTTGCGCTCCATCTCAAGATCCACGTCAGCGAGGACCAGTCGACCACTAAACCAGGCGCACACGCCCTTCGCTACCAGTTCACCCGCTTCAACGCCGAGTGAAACAGCATTACTCTGCACTTTGGCCGACGACGCCACCAACCGGGGCTCTTGTGTCGAATCAATGGATGTCATAACGTCCTCATTCTTTCGTTGGTTGGAAGTGGGAACCGATTCCTCCGCATCTGAATTACGTCCTCGTATCTTCGTCTGGGTCGTATTCATCCCTCGGCTTTTCGTAATCGGAAGGAAGACCCATCGACATCGCTGGTGCAAGAGCGACGGCCATCAAATCTTCAACGATTGCCTCATTGGATGATTCGCCTGGACCCTTTGTCCGCCCACGGAAGGCTTTTTGAAGCCAGTTGCTTCCGAGGACTCGAGCCAAGACGAAGAGCGTGAATACAATAATGAACAGCACGAGCGAGCAAGTGAATCCGAGGGCCACTGCCGATTGCGACGGCAACTTAATCTGCTGGAAGACAACCAACGGCAGCGCTGCTTGGGGGTTCTTAAAGGGGTTCGCGTTCATCACTTGCGCACCAAAAACCGTCATAATCAAGGGTGCAGTTTCCCCGATGGACACGGCGATACCGAGCAGAATTGAGGTCACCAGACCCGATCGAGCAGTAGGAAGGACAACCGACCACACTGTTCGCCAGTCCGGTGCTCCAAGCGCCATTGAAGCTTCCCTAAGGTCGTTGTGGACAATGCGCAGTACCTCTTCGGTTCCTCGGGTCACCGTCGGAAGAAGGAGAATCGCCAGCGCAAGTGACGCAGCGAATCCGGAATAGTCGTGCACCGTAAGGACCCAGATGGAATAAATGAACACACCGGCCAGGATCGCTGGTGTCCCGCTCATCGCAGTCACAACTGTACGAACTGATGAGGCAATCCGACCACCTATTTCATTCAGAAAAACAGCAGTCAAAATTGCGATAGGAATGCCCATCACCGCTGCGAGTGCTACCTGCTCCAACGTGCCAACAATGGCGTGGAGGAAGCCACCTTTTGAAATGGGGCTCAACGGGCCCACCCCTGCTTGGGTTTCTGTGAACCGATTCAGCGAAAGCAGAGGAAGTCCCTTTGCAAAGACATAATAGACAAGCAGGACAAGTGGCAGCATCATACAGAGCGCGCCGAGGGTCACCAGACCGCCGAGAAGTCGATCGACGGCCATGTGTCGTCCATAGATTTGAAGATTAACGAACCAGTAAAGAGCCAGGAATACGCCCACGGTACAGATAACCAAACCGGGCTCACCCGACAAGAGCGTGAGCTGATTGAAGACAATCCAAACGATTGAGTACGCCGCCACCACGGTAACGGTCAGCAACCCAACATCAATCGGCTTAAAGTCTCGAGTCTTCACGATCCGACGTTGGGGTCCACTTGCTTGCTCTGAATTCTTCGTGTCTTCTGCTCGTCGTTTCTTTTTCATCGTCGCTTCTTTTCTTGACGACGCACAATATTCGCAGCAAAAAGGTTGACAATCAGGGTGAGAACGAAAAGGACAAGGCCGGCAGCAAGCAGACCAGCAGCGCCAAGAGCGCCACCTGATCCGAACTTCACCGCAATCAGCGCTGGAATGGAAGTTCCTCCGGGCTGCAAAATGTGATTTGGGAATCCAAAGGTCAGCGAGATAATGATCGACACGGCGATCGCCTCGCCCAATGCTCGACCCAAACCCAGCATGATGGCGCCAACCATCCCCGCCTTCGAGAAGGGAAAGACAACATCTTTAATAACTCGCGCTCGACTCGCTCCGAGTGAGACTGCCCCTTCTCGCTCGCCAAGTGGTGTGAGGGAGAACACCTCACGACAGAGCGCAGTAATGATGGGCATAATCATGATGCCGACGAGCGTCCCTGCGATAAAAAAACTCGAGGTGTACGTCGGCGTGGTTACTTTAAAACCTGGGATGAATCCTGCATGATCAGAAAGCCATCTTGCCAGTCCTTTCATGGAAGTCTGAAGGACAAAAAAGCC
>CAIKCI010000015.1 GCA_903825895.1 uncultured Actinomycetes bacterium | reverse complement strand
CCAAGCGCCAGCGCAACCCATTGAGATGTCGAGCGCTCCTTCAACACTTGCTCGTCCAGAACAACGAGACGCACCCTATTGCTACAGCTGTGGCGACATGATGCAACGAGCAGGCTCCTGCTATGTCTGCAGTTCATGTGGCACGACGAGTGGCTGTTCGTAAGTCCTCGTGTGCGATTGAGGTAGTGAACTCTTAGGAGTTCGTGTCTCCACGCAGATCAGACTTCGTAAAGAAACGCTTCACTGATCGTAATGGTTTTGTGATCTTCCAACTCAGGGTTTGACGGACTGAATCGCTGTCTAATTGGAGCAGTGATGCTCGCTCGGTCATTCGGTTGAAATGCTGTTCAAGATCATTGAGGCGGCGGGAGAGTTCGAGACTGGCCTCTTCTCGTTGGGCGAGTGATGCCTGAGATGTCGTGAATTGCAGGGACAGGTCATGTAGTTGATTTTCGAGAAGCCCAATTTCATTGCGCTTCTCAGAAAGAATAATCTTCAAGGCCTCCCGATCCAGCTCGGTCTCTAGATCTGCACCGACTCCAGAGTCATGTTCATTCGCTTGATCTTTAATCCGAATAAGGCTTGAGTCAGCGATAGCAGCAAAGGCTTTGCGGGCTTCTTTAGGAGAACAATGCGCCGTCAGCACCGGAGCGAGCGCATCGCAGAGATAGTCACCGTCGTGAGCGAAACGAGGGAAATCTAGAAAAATGATTGGAATATCGTTTCTTGTCGCCCAGTGGACGAGTTTATGAAATCCGACAGCAAGAATGCGAGCTTGGTCGACTGGATCGAGTGAGTAGAGAATGCCTCCTGGGGTCTCGGCCGAAACTTCTGCGACAGGTAAATCTACCCAGGGTGAGTCCATAATTTTAATGCGCTCTTGGAGGACACGGCTTCTTGATGCGTCGAGAAGGTCACGAATTGGCAGAATAAGGAATTCGATATTGATTTCCTTCAGGTCGACGACGTCACAATACGCAAAGAGCCAGGGGTCTTTGACGACAAATGCCGCTTCAGCAGTAAGGAGGTTCTGCTCTAACCCGGCTCGAGCCCGAGCATGAACGTCTGAAACACCACCGATGTCAAGTCCGCACTCTCCAAGAAATCGTGTGAGAAAACTCGTCCCGGCTCGCCCCGTTCCAGAAATCACGACGTGGCTTCGCAGAGGGCTTTCAGGGATGGATGGGGTCATCACATGGGAAAGCATACCGGACGACCCAGCCCGTGATCTTTCAGAGGTCATGATTCTCCTATGTCTTCCGGAGCGTCCGTCGGCTGATGCATTGTCCTAGTCTGGCGACATGAGTTCGCCGTCAACCTTTGAGGACTACATTCAAACGGACGCGTGTGATCTGTATGTTCGCCGGTCGGGATCTGGTCCAACTGTCCTTTTTTTCAATGGCTCTGGGGCGAGTATTGCGTCAACACAGTTTCTCCTTGATCAGTTAGCCGAGTCACTCGATCTCATAGTCTTGGATCAACGAGGACTCGGAAAGTCAACGATCCCCCCAACGCCCTGGACAATGGCTGACTACGCAAGGGACGCGAAACACGTCCTTGAGTATTTTGATATTGACCAGTGTGGCGTCATGGGTATGAGTTTTGGGGGAATGGTTGCTCTCGAATTTGCAGTGACGTTCCCCGAGGTCATTTCACGCCTTTGTCTCTGGTGCACCTCAGCGGGAGGAAGTGCTGGCTCGTCCTATCCACTCCACACGTTGGGAGACAAGGATCCAGATGAGCGGAGACGGATCTCAAGGATGTTGACTGACGAGCGATTTACCGACGAGTGGCTCGAGGAACACCCAATCGAAAAGTCTCTCATGACTTTTATCGAACAAGCAGCTCTCGAACCGGTGAGCATAGAACGCCAGATGGGGCTCGACGCTCAGCTATCTGCTCGGTCAGGCCACGACGTCGCAGACCGACTTGAGTTCATTACTGCTCCAACATTTATCGGATGTGGACGTTTCGACGGACTTGCCCCATTGGGAAATAGCGAGGCACTCCACAAACGGATTATGGACAGCACATTAAAGGTCTACGAGGGGGGGCATATGTTCTTCGTTCAAGATACGGGGGCTTTGCCTGATGCCGTTTCTTTCCTGGCCTCGTCAAGGACCCGAAGGGAGCCCAGTTAGGGCCACACCGTCACAAGATTGAGTAGTCATTTCTGCCTAGCTCTAATGGCAGCTCCCGCTTTAACCCCATCAAGAGCCACAATCCAGTCAATATTCCTTGTGTGCACTATTCGTTACTTG
>CAIKCI010000014.1 GCA_903825895.1 uncultured Actinomycetes bacterium | reverse complement strand
CGATTGAGAGGCCAGGAGGAAGCGAACCTTGTGAAATGGAAAACGAATAGGGTGAAACGCCCCCTGAAGCGGAAAATTGCGCCGAGTAGGCCAGTCCGAGGGTTGGGTTGGCTGGCGACGTAGCCGAGAGCGTGAGTTGCGGGACTGACGCTGACACCCAGACTGAAGATGATCCGATGGCCCCGTAGGTGACGCACAATGCCGACGTGATGCACACGACGCCATCAAGAATCAAACCGCTTGGCAGTTGTGCTGAGAGACCGCCCCATGTGCCAGATGACTCGGTGAGTGAGATGCCGGTGCTCGATCGGACTCCACCATAATGCGGCGCGCCATTCAACGTCGGGGCAGCAGGCGGCTGAGCGCCTGAAAAGCCAACGGCGGTGCAATTCCCTGGGCTCGTGCAACTCACGCCATTCAGCACTGAAACCGTTTCGCCGGTCGGGTTTGGGATGATTGAGTATGCCCCCCAAACACCATTCGATTCAGTGATTCCAGCTCCTTGCTCCAAGATGATCGGGACACCGTGAACAGGCGCGCCAGCGGGCGCTTGATCTGAGGCACTTCCCACGGCAGTGCAGTTCCCTGGGCTCGAACAACTCACGCTCGCAAGGAGGGTACTGGCGTAGCCGGGAGGATTCGCCAGGTTCGTTCCTTCATGCCAGATGCCATCGCGTTCTTCAACCGCCATGGAGAAGTTCCCGTTGTTCGTCCCAATAACGGTACAGTTTCCAGCGCTCGGACAGCTAATGGACTGCGGGTAGTTGTTCGTTTGGCCTGTTGGGAATGACAATGGGGCTGGGTAGGCATCCCACACGTAGTCCGTCTGATTCCAAACAACTGAGACGCCTTCGGTGTTGTTTTCTCCGATCAGGTTGCAATTTCCAGGCGCCCAACAACTCAATCCCGTAGGGCCGCTAAGCAGTCCGGGGCTTAGTGGCGCCCCTGATCCCCAAACTCCGTTTTGCTCCGAGAGGGCGAACGAGTAGGAGTTGAAATCGAGGTCTTGAAAAGTTCCTGCTGCCGTGCAGTTCCCAAGCGAGGGGCAGCTCACATTTAAAAGGCGGACGGGTGTTCCAGATGAGCCGTAGTCAACCACGGCAGGGGTACCCCAAGTCCCGTTGGATTCACTCATGATAAAGCCGTGCTCAGACCCATCGTCAAAAGAGCCAACAATCACGCAGTTGTTCACACTCGGGCAGCTCATGTCATTGGGGCTGGTATAGATAGAGCCACTGATTGAGGGAAGTTGCGTTGAAGGTTGGAAGACAGGAATGCTGGTATCTGCGCCTGCGGGCATCGAGCCAACGGTGCTCACCACGAGACCCGAAGCAAGCATCGCGGTCACGATGAACAACCTTGCGATCCGGGATGGAGTACTCACGGCCTGTTGAGACCGGGACCAAATCGACAGGTGCTGCTGTGCCATGTTGGATCCTCTCAAAGAATTGACTTGTACGTAACTTAGCCGGTACTTCTCCGTGGGGCAGAAGGGATCTGCCAGCCATTGAGGCGTGATTCGGGGTGGGCATCACGTCGTAGGTCATCGGGCAACGTGATCTGTCCTTTAGCTCTCAACGTCATTCTCGCCATGGCTCAAGAGTAATAAAGCATTCTCATATTTTCGGAAAATAGGATTCTTGGATCCCCTCCGAGGAGAGCCAGATTGCCGAGGAGGCATCAAACAAGGCGAACATCGCATTGGATCCCAGGAACTTTGGCCAGCCGTGCATCTCCTGTGAGGAGCGGTGCGTCCAGGACTTCGGCCAGCGCCACATAAAAAGCGTCCCACGTGCGCACATTATTTCGGAGTTCCCACGTTCGAGAGAGGAGCCCCACATGCCCGAACCGCTGCAAAGGCCACAGAGCCAACGCGTCGATTGCCTGCATTGCGGTCGTTGCATCAATTCTCTCGGTGAGGAGATGTTGTCGAATGACTCCAGCAACTTCGGCATCAAGAAGGTGAGGGGCTACTGGGTCGCCATCGTCTGTGATAATGCTCCGTATTTCCTCAGATCGATCAGTTCCGAAAAGCACCTCTACTGCGCAACTTGCGTCAACGACGATCATCTGGCCAAGGTCCACGAAGTTGGTCAAGGGAACTCAAGATTGAATCTCGCGAAACGTCAGATTGTCGTGTCCTCGTCCGTTCAATCCACTCCGACAGGGTCGGACGAGCTGCAGCATTCGTCGCAAGTCTCTTGAGGTATTCAGGGACGCTGAACCCTTCGGCAGCAGCGTGCCTGCGGAGGGCGAGGTACACCTCATCATCGAGATCACGGATCTGTACCGTTTTAGGCATATCTGCACCTTAACATGCAAAACCGCATCACTACACCAGAGCGAGACCCAATTGCAGCACCGCTCAGTCATCACGATGATTCATTGTCGTCCTTGAGATGCAAGCCAGCAGTAGACCATCTCAACTGACGCGATCTTTGAGGCGGAGTCGTCGATCGTTTCCAGTGGATCTTGGTACGATCTTTTTTTGTTTGTAAAAAAATCACCTGACTTGAGGACGTGGGAAAAATGAGAAAATCAGTTGTTCGCTGCGCGAGTTCGGTCCTCGTCTTCTTCTTTTCAACCGTTGGCATTTTCATAGGATCGACAATGGTTGGCACCATTGCTCCCGCCGGTGCCAAACCGGCAGTCACGCAGGTGACCGTCGGAGGAAATCCACAGGGAGTTGCCGTGGATCCGGTGACCAATCTCATTTATGTGGCGAATAGTACAACGACACTTTCAGTGATTGATGGCACCACTGACACGGTGTCAGCGACCATCACGCTTCCGCAGGCGATTAGTTACGTCGCAGTAGATGCCGTCACGAATAAAATCTACGCAACTGGTGGAATTGATCAAGAGCCACTTTTTGTCATCGATGGAGCGACGGATACAGTGACAACGCTCGGGGGATTAGGGTTGTCACTGGGGATGGCAATGGATCCCACCAGCAATACTCTCTACGTGCTTGTTTTGAATGAGACCGTCGACCCTCAGCAGCTGCTTTTGTTAGTCCTTGATGGAGCGACCAACGGTGGGGTGTATCAGCGTTTTGATCCGAATTTCCAAACCAACACCGGAGCAATAGCGGTTAACTCTGTGACGGACAAGGTGTACGTGGGAAGTAACAGTGATCCAGGTGCGTTCCAAGTGTTCGATGGAGCGACGCAGTCAATGTCGGGGCCGTTTACGGCGGGGAATGCATTTCAATCAATGGTCACCGATAATGCAACAAACTTGATTTATTCGGCACAAGGGAATGGAACGGTTTCAGTCATTGATGGGGCAACGAACAGCCAAGTAGACGAAATCTCCGTGGGAGGCCTCAATAGCGCTATAGCCTTTGACCCCACGACAAATCATTTTTTCGTGACTGACTACAACACTGCATCAGTTTGGACCATTGATGCAGCGACCAACGCGGTCGTGGGCTCAGCAATCCCGACGGGATCACATCCTGATGGTGTCGCGGTCAACCCGGTGACGGGAAAGGTCTATGTCGCGAACCTTTCCGACGGGACAGTGTCCGTGATCAATGAAGCCCAACGACCCTCCCCACCGCTCGACCTCCA
Organism: uncultured Actinomycetes bacterium; assembly: GCA_903825895.1. Taxonomy (GTDB): domain Bacteria; phylum Actinomycetota; class Acidimicrobiia; order Acidimicrobiales; family RAAP-2; genus CAIUMH01. Next base: position 5,919 of record CAIKCI010000014.1, on the reverse strand, counting down.
AACAAGTGTTGGAAGCGGGAACGCGGTAATCTCCTGGTCAGCGCCAGCGAGTGATGGTGGCGCTGTAGTAACGAGCTATACCGCCACAGCATCTCCGGGTGGAGCAACGTGCACTGCCACCAGCACCTCGTGCACCATCACAGGTCTGACCAACGGGACGACGTACTCAGTCACCGTGACGGCAAGCAACTCAGCTGGAACTTCTGATCCTTCGACAGCTGTTTCGGTAACGCCAGCGGTAGGGGCAACAGCCTCGAGAACAACGCTCGCCGCCACCGGCATTAACGTCACTCTCCCATTTGCTTTCGCCGCAGCCCTGCTCGGGCTCGGTGGTCTTGGTGTTCTTGGATCACAGAGAAGGCGTCGAAAGATTTCGTCGACGCTCATGGACATGACAGTCAGTTCACTCTCCGTCAATCACAATTGTGAAGTGACCAGCCTGGGTTAGCTCAGTGGATAGGGATCTCTAGCGCTTATTAATTCGGACCTAAACGTTATTTTCTATTAAATTGATTGAGCCCGACGGCCGAAAAAAGAGGCCTCGATGACTCCTCATGAGTCCACAGCAAGGTGGCATCGGGGGAAAATTCGGGCAAGGCCCTCCTCGTGCGCTGTGAATTATTGGTGCAGATCGTGACGATTTCTCATAACCCAATTGTGACGATTGGCTGAAATGAAACCTCAAGGTTCAACCATCAAAACCCAAGTACAGCAATGAGATTTTGATACACCCTCGTGCGAACATAGAGGTGAGGGAGAGGAGCGATTATGGATGGGTATGACATCATCGGGGATGTCCATGGCTGCGCCGAGGAACTCAAAAGGCTCCTTGAGCGGATGGGCTACGTGCTCGAGAGCGATGGCCTCTATTCTCACCCCTCCCGAGTAGCGGTCTTTGTTGGGGATCTGATCGACCGAGGTCCAGGGCAAGTTGAAGTCGTCAATATTGTTCAAAAAATGGTGAGAGCAGGAACGGCCAAGATTTCGATGGGGAATCACGAATTCAATGCCATCTCCTATGCCACGGCTGATCCCAAGAAAGCAGGTTGTTTCATGCGCAACAGAGAAACAAAGACAGCAAGCCACCAGGAGTTTTTACGTCAGTTTGTGTTGGACTCACCCCTCTACAACGAAACCATCGAATGGTTCAAAACGCTTCCGCTGTGGCTTGACCTCGAAGATGGACCTCGAATTATTCATGCCTGTTGGTATGAACCAGCGATGAAAGATCTCAACGATGTCCTGGTCTCGGGGGAACCGCTGAGTGACGAATTTATTGTTCGGGCAAATACGAGAGAGACAAAAGAATTCGAAGCTGTTGAAATTTTGCTGAAGGGCCCGGAGCTCACATTGACTGACTACGACTTGCCAATGTTTCTAGATAAGGGGGGAACGCCTCGAAGTGGAGCGCGGATCCGATGGTGGAGAGAGGGATCGGACGCGTTGAATGAGTTAGCAGAGATTAACGGTGATGCCACGACGGAAGAAGGTGAGCCGTATCCAGCACTACCCTCGATACCCCTTTCACGAGAGGATCTTCGCTATCAATACCGAAGCGAAGAGCCGCTTGTTGTCTTTGGTCACTACTGGAAAGACGGAGAGCTGGCAATCGAAGAAAATACCAACACGATTTGCGTTGATTACAGCGCAGTCATGGATGGCGAGTTGGTGGCGTATCGCTGGAACAGAGATGGTGGAAGTCACCTCATAGGCCATCAAGAACATTCTGAAGAGTGAAACGGATATTGACGATTTAACAGACAGTGCCCATAGAAAGGAGAACGATATGGATGAATCTTGCGAAATAATCGATGTCCCTGGCCCAGATGACCCTTGGTGGGGCGTAGGGGATAGGTTCGCCCTGACGTTTAACGCCTATGACCGGCTAGGTTCGAGCTCCAACGTTGACAAGATTGCCAACAAAGCCCGCGAGAAATATGACAAATCTGGCGTGCTTCCTGATTCAGTCGATGGGATCAGAACTTGTCTCTTTTATGAACAACGCCGATGGCGTCACTTCAACGAGGATCCCTATGAGGACCCGGGCACAAAACAGTATCTCCGAGCGCTCTTTGCCGCATTGCGAGAACTGACTGGCGGCTCTGTCGCTGGTCCTGGCGATCCTTACCCTTGAGCGCAGGTGCTCGTCACTCTCTGTCAATCACGATTTCAACCCAACAACCACAGAATCTCTCAGTAACGAAAAGGGACGAGATCATTTCCAATTCGGATTGGCCCCTTGACTACCTCACACCGGAGAAGTTCGCCAACAATTGGCGCGCTGCTAACTCGGTGTCAGCAGCGTAAGCAGTGGACCAATCACTGGGGTGTAGGACAGATTGGACAGCCTATACAACCCTAAATTGATGATGTTATTCCAATTTTTTTCTACGTAATGTCTTATATATTGGTTAAATGGCGAGCTCGAAAGCCCATCGACTTACCGCTAACAGGCGGTGCTGGTTCAAGCCTTTTCTGGGCATCTAGCTATTGAAGTTACTCCGCATTCTCCAGCCCCTTCACACCGCTATCGGGCCATCTATCGAGTTCCCGCATTGCGACGAAATGATCAAACCGCTCATGAAGTAGTTTGGAGATATGGCGATATTGATCTTCCTAGAATTGAGCAGGTCTCGTGAACGTTGAAATCCGAACTATCGACGTACTAGTGATCACCTACAATCACGAGAAATTCATCGGAGAAGCGTTGGATTCCGTGGGGCTGCAATCCACGGTCCATGACATTCGTATTGTCGTCGCAGATGATTCGTCACAAGATGCGACACTCTCAATCGTCGCTTCTTGGCAACAAGACCACCCAACATGCAACGTCACGGTGTTGCCACGTGTAAACCGGCTGGGAATTACCATGAATTACTATCGAGGGATGTCGGCCTGCACGGCTGATTACATTGCAGTGCTTGAAGGTGACGATGTGTGGCTGGCAAGTGACAAGCTTGATCGCCAAGTTGCTCTCCTCGAGCAAAACAAACATCTATCGATGTCCGCCACTCGCTTGCTTGTCCTAAACCAAGAAGAGCCAGAGGATGTACACGTACGCCCTCTACTTGGACTAGATAGTTTTTGGCTTGAGATCGATGACCAGGCACTAGCCGAAGAGAACTCGATCGGTTCATTTAGTTCTTGTGTTTACCGTGGGGATGTCGTTAGGCAGTTACCCTTCGAGCTTTACGAAATGACGACTTATGACTGGGCCTTTAATCTGGCGGTGACTGCGAGTGGACCCATCGGATTTTTGCCGATTGCGGGAACCATGTACCGAAAGCACGGGAATGGTGTTTGGTCTAGCCGCTCCGACTCCGAACGTTGTCACGAATTACAGTCCCTAATACCTCAATATATTTCGTTCTTCGGTGAAAGGCTTGAAAATCCTCTGTCCTGGCATTTACGTAGTGTCCGATTTACGGTACGAAGTTTGGGAGACAACCAACCTTCGATGGCGTCCAACAATCTAATTAACGCGAACCAAGTGGGGGAGAGTAAAGAACCGGGCTTTCACAAACAAAGGATCGCATCGAAAGCTAATCTTCCAATCTTTGGGGAAGTGACTCCGAGAGTTTCAGTCCTTTTGACCTCATATAATCGCTCAAATTTTGTGGGAGAAGCTATCGAATCTGTTCTGAGGCAATCTTTTCAGGATTTCGAGCTGATCATTGTTGATGACTGTTCGTCTGATGAATCTTGGGACGTGATTAATTCTTATAACAATGCAAAAATTAGAGCGTACCGAATGGAAAATAATGTAGGCGGAGCCGATTCCCTAAATTATGCAGTTCAAGAGGCTCGAGGAGAACTGATAGCGGTTATCAATTGTGATGACACTTGGGTGCCAAACAAAATTGAAAGACAGATTGCTGTAATCGACCATAATCCTGAGATTGGAGCAGTCTTCACTTCGGCTCGTTACATTGATGAGCAGGGACATATCATCGGAGCAGAGAAATTACCTTCATGGTTCGACACGTTTTCCCAGAGGAATCGATCCCAGGGCCAATGGTTGCGAAAGTTTTTTGACGAAGGCAACGCGCTATGCCACCCAAGTGTTCTTATCCATCGTGAATTCTACTTAGAACGAGGCTTGTATGACAATCGCTTTCGGCAATTACCTGACTTCGAGCGTTGGGTAGCACTTGTTAAGTGGAGGCCCATCTACGTAATGGGGACATTTGAGTCCGTTAATTTCAGACTCATGAGTGGCCACCGTAATGCAAGCTCAGTGACTCCTGAAAACTCGTTCCGGGGTTACCGAGAGTGTTCGATGATTTTCGAGGGGATTTTTGAAGATTGTACCGAAGATATATTTACTGAAGGGTTTTCAGATATTTTTTCCGATCAATTTGTAAAGACTAATAGGCTTGTAAATTGCGAACAAATTTTAGTCTGGTTCGCTTCAACTGAACCGATGTCTGCACTTCACAGGGAAGTTGGAATACGGATGTTAATGAGAGCTCTCGAGGATCCGAACCAGAGAGAGTTATTTCGCCGTCACTATGGAATTTCAGATCATAAATTGCATGAGTACATGAGTCTTCCAATTCATTCGGATCATGGTTTTGGTGCTACAGAAGGGGCTCGAATTCGCAAGTCAATTATCGCGGTGGAGTCCATGTCCCCTGAAACACTTTCAACCAGAGGACTAATTGGAGAAGTCAAACGGAGGATTCAGGCGACCCCCCTACGTCGCGTTCCTCTGAAAACCCTGCAAGTTCTCAGGCGACCGAAGGTTTAGATCCAAGTGTACGACCAACCAAGTGTAGTAATTTTAGATGACTGGTTCCCTTCGGCCACAACTGGTTTCAGAATCGCTGAATTCAACTACATGCTGGAAGATGGAGTTGCTCAACAAGTTCTGACAACAGTTGGTGCACACGAAGAATTAGTTGAAAAATACTCACGGTCGTTCCCTCATCTTGCGTCGAAGATCCGTCCCTATAGCTCTGAGCATCTTGATGGGTATGAACTCGCTTATATCAACTTTTTGAACAATGCATCATATTTCCTGGATGATTTAGAGGGAAAAAATTTGCCGTTCGTGGTTACGCTATATCCAGGCGGCGGCCTCAACTTTGAACTTCCTGAGCAGCTTGAGAAACTTGACCGCGTTTTGTCCTCGAAGTTACTGAGGAGAGTCATCACTACTCAGCCCATGGTGACTGAACTTGTTTCGGCGCGAATATCAAAGGAAATTGTGACTGAAATTTATGGAGTCCCGATTAATCCTAGATATTTTGTTCCAGGTGCGGGTGTTCGGTTCGATTATCCTGCCTCGAACAGGGACATACTGCGGATATGTTTTGCTGCTCACCGATATACGTCTGATGGAGCCGACAAGGGTTTCGAGGATTTTCTTATTTGTGCATCTGAACTGCACGCTGCTGGACTTTCCCTTGAAATTTCCCTCGTGGGCCCTTGGAGTCCGGAAGATGTGGACACTCGATTTAGTGGACTTCCGATAACTTATTGCGGAGAAATCTCTGCCGTCTTGCTCCGAGAGTTCTTTATTTCACAGCACCTGTTAATCTCACTAAACAAGCCGGGTATTCTCGCTCCTGGCGCATTTGACGGGTTTCCGTTAACCACAGTTGTTGAAGCAGCACTCTCCGGAGTGGCACTTGTTATGACTGATGAAATGATTCAAAACAGAGATTTTGTTGATGGTCGAGACGCTATTATTGCTTCAGCTGACCCGGCTAAGGCTTCGCTCAGGATTCTCGAGATTCTCAGCCACCCTGGAGCATTGCGGGAGATGGCACAATGTGGATTACGGAGGGTGAGAGTTTCTCATTCGCTGGTGGCGCAACTTGAGCCTAGAGTCCTCTTACTTAGGGAAAGCTTGGCGAATTGAAATTTGGAACAAAGCAAGCAAGCGTGAGTGATTCAAAAATAGGGCTTTTAGGT
>CAIKCI010000013.1 GCA_903825895.1 uncultured Actinomycetes bacterium | reverse complement strand
TACCGTGAGTTGGACCGCATCGCCGGGGGCTACAAGTTATACCGTGACCGGTAGTCCAGGAGGCCAGACCTGTACGGCGACGGCACCTTCAACGTCTTGTGTTGTGAGTGGACTGACGAATGGAACCAGTTACACCTTTAGTGTTGTTGCGACGAACTCAGCTGGTGCCAGTGGCCCTTCGACGGCGTCGGCTCCCGTGACGCCAGCCGCTCCGGCAGTGACCGTAGCAGCAGCAACGCTGGCTAAAACCGGATCGCCGCTTGGCTCAACTCTCCTTGTAGGACTTTGTGCTCTTAGTCTTGGAACGATGATGATCTTGGGCCGTCGCCGACGTCATCAGGTGTCATAGCTACCTGTTCGCCTTACCCCGAGCCATAGCCCGCATGGCTCGGGAGGCAGTCACGATTGATCGCATCCTTTGCACAAGGTGGACAAAGCAAAATAAGTTTACGGCAGTCTAAGTTCACGCAGTTTGAATAACGTGACGTTGGCGCATCACATCGCTCGCAGCGGCCGATGATCTCGGTCTCGTCGGAGAACTCGATATTGATGCGTTCGTCAAAGACGTAGAGCGATCCCTTCCAAAGTCCTTTGTCGCCATACTCTGTTCCATAGCGAACAATCCCGCCATCAAGTTGGTAGACCTCGTTGAAGCCTCGACTTTTCATGAGCGACGAGAGCACCTCACAGCGAATACCCCCCGTACAGTAAGTCACAACGGCTTTATCTTTTAAGTGATCAAACTTGCCCGAGTTGATCTCACCAACGAATTCACGAGTGGTCTTCACGTCAGGGACGACCGCATCCTTGAATCGGCCAATCGCTGCTTCATAGGCGTTACGACCATCGAAGAAGACAACGTCATCACCGCGCTCTTGAACCAGTGCATGCAGTTGTTTCGGCTTGAGATGGACTCCCCCTCCGATGACGCCATGCTCATCGACCTTGATCTCTCCTGGAGCACCAAAGGCAACGAGTTCGTCGCGGACACGAATACGGAGTCGAGGAAAGTCCTCACCCGTTCCTTCGGCCCACTTGAAATCGATCTTTTTGAACCCCGGGTACTGTTTGGTCTGGCGGACGTAGGTCTTGACGGCGTTCATCTCGCCACCGAGCGTTCCGTTAATCCCATCCTTAGAGATCAAGATCCTTCCTTTGAGATCTAAGGTCTCACAAAGCGTCCGCTGCCAAAGCCGTACGGCTTCCGGATCGGCAATTGGGGTGAAACCGTAATAGAGAATGATCTTTTCGGTCTCCACATTCCCAATCTTACCGAAGACTACTTTGCCCAGAATCCTGGGCATGACCGGACAATTGGCCAGTATGGCATTACGATCTTCACGCTGTGGCCTCTCACTCTTCACCCCTTCGATCACGCTGGTCCCTGTGGTGCCGGGCGGCTTATTCTGTCATTCTTTTTGCCGTGTTGTTTGCTGGCGTGGACGTGCAGAATTCTTTTGCCGCGAAGACCTACCCGCCAGGCGTCACCGCATCGTGTGCCTCGGCACTGCCCGCGCCCGCTGCCCCATCGGGAAGCTCCGGATGGACGCCAATCGGGCGTCCAGTGATGGGGTGCAACGCGTTGTACACCACGACACTAAACGGGGTCACGCTTATCTGGATGAACAGCAAATTACTTTCCTTCAATCTCTACGCCAGCAGCTTGATGCCCGGTGGTGGGCCCTACTTTCACACGTCACCTGTGAGCCCAAGCGACTCGATGAACTTGGTCGCGGCGTTTAACTCCGGCTTCAAGATGGGTGACTCACACGGGGGCTATTACATCGATGGGCGCGCGGTCTCTCCCTTGATCAACGGCCAAGCATCCGCTGTGATCTCGTCAGACGGATCGTTGAATGTTGGCTCGTGGGGGACAGAAATTCCTATGACCCCAACAGTGGTCGCTGTTCGCCAAAACCTCACCCTCCTTGTTGACAACGGTGCGGTCAACCCGGCTACCTCGAGTGCGCCCTACGAGTCCTGGGGTGTGACCTGGCCGGGAGGACCCACCACAAAGCGCTCGGCGGTTGGGGTGACGGCCAACGGCGCAGTGCTCTTTGGCGCAGGATCCACCTTGACCGTCGCCCAACTCGCCCAAGCCATGGCCGCAGGTGGAGCGGTGCGCGCCATGTCGCTCGATCAAAACTCTCACTACCCTCAGTTCTCTGCGTTTAGCCCCTTTGGTTTCACCCCTGCATCACCAGCAAACGCAAACAACGTGATTCCAGGACTCGAAGCGTCCGATCGCTATTTCCAGTCAAGCTGGAACAGAGACTTCTTTACGGCTTCTGCACTCGGGTCAGCGACCGGGGCGGCCACGGGTAATGGAGCATCTGCTGCGCTCCATGTCCACCCCCGCGTTCACTGAGTTAGGGGATCAAGCCCAACGAGCGAACTTCATCGCGCTCAGCAACTAATTCATCAGTGGTGATCGCGATGCGATCTTTGGCGAAGGCATCATGTTCAATTCCTTCCACGACCGACCAGGAACCCTTACCGTCGGCACGAAGTGGGTAGCCAAAGATCAAACCTTCAGGAACGCCGTACTCACCATTTGACGACACCGCAACCGAAACGCAGTCATCATTTGGCGTTGCCGTCGTCATACTGACCACAGTGTCAATCGCTGCGTTGGCCGCTGACGCAGCCGACGAGAGGCCCCGCGCTTCAATGATGGCTGCGCCACGCTTCTGCACGGTCTCAATGAACGTTCCTTCAAGCCAACCACGATCCGTAATGACCGATTCTGTTGGCGTTCCACCAATCGTGGATGCTGCAAAGTCTGGGAACTGCGTCGCCGAGTGATTACCCCAGATGGCCAGGTTCTTCACTGCGCTCACCGGCTGACCTGCTTTTTTCGCTAACTGCGTCTCGGCCCGGTTTTGGTCCAGACGAGTCATGGCGAACCAGCGATCGGAAGGAATTTCGGGTGCATTGGATCGAGCAATCAGGCAGTTCGTGTTACAGGGGTTTCCCACCACAAGAACACGAATATCGCTGGCCGCATTTGCAGCAATTGCCTCACCTTGCGGCTTAAAGATCCCACCATTCACGTTCAACAAGTCACCGCGCTCCATGCCGGCTTTACGGGGAATTGAACCAACGAGCAATGCCCAGGACGTTCCATCAAACGCTGTCGCCATGTCTGACGTCGCCACTATGTCGTCGAGGAGTGGGAATGCGCAGTCATCGAGTTCCATGACGACGCCTTCAAGCGACTTCATCGCTGGCTCAATCTCTAAGAGCCGAAGGACCACTGGCTGGTCTCGGCCAAACAGTGCGCCTGAGGCAATACGAAAGAGGAGCGAGTAGCCAATCTGGCCGGCCGCTCCGGTGACCGTTACGTGAATTGGGGAGGTTGTCATGCTCTCACCGTATCGTGTGCGGACCCGACAACTCCAATCGGAGAAGGAGTTCTAGCCTTGGCGGAGTTGCAGGGCCTCAGCGATCTCTCTTGTGGCCAGAGAGCGATTGAGCGTATAGAAATGGAGCCCGGGGGCGCCCGCTTCCAACAGCGCCGCACAGAGCTCTGTGGCCAGCAGGATTCCCTCCCTGCGCACCGATTCCGGCCCTCCCAGGAGTTCGGCCTTTTCGAGGCGTTCGATGGCCCAGGGGGGCACAGGGGCGCCCATGGTGGCCATCCTCGGCACCGATGCCAGCGACGTTACCGGCATGATCCCAGGGAGAAGAGGCGTCGTCACCGACCGGTCAGCCAGATCATTCACGAGCGACAAGTATTCCTCGAGAGAAAAGAAGAATTGGGTCACGCCAAAATCTGCAGCTTGGAGTTTGGTGGCCAAATAATCACGATCTTCTTTCATCGATGGTGAACGCGGGTGGCCGGCGGGGTGTGCCGCGACGCCTATCGAAAACTCACCGATTGACCGCGCTAGTTCCACGAGTTCACTGGCGTAGTTCAACTCACCCGGCGCCGCTGAAGGGTCGTCAGGTGGGTCACCTCCTAACGCCATGAGATTGACGATGTTTTCTTCCTGATATTGGTGCAAGATCTCTTCGAGTTCCGCTCGACTGTGGGCAACGCAGATCAAGTGCGCCATGGGGTTCAAGGTTGTTTCTTTTTCCATCATGGAGACGAGGTCGTAGGTACGCTGGCGTGACTCAGCCCCACCGCGATAGGTCACCGAGACAAACGACGGGGCGAGGGGTTCAAGTTCTCGAATTGTCGCCTCGAGCGTGATTGCTTCACTCTCGGACTTCGGCGGGAAGAACTCGAACGAGACCGTTTGCGAGGATTCCAAAAGTTCAGCAATACGCGTCATCGTGCTGAATTACTGATCTGCTCGACCAAAGTCGTCGTCGTAGCGAGTGATGTCATCTTCACCAAATGACTCGCCATACTGAACTTCAATCATGATCAATGGTTCAGTACCTTCATTGGCACATCGGTGCTTCGTTCCCACATGGACATCAACCGTGTGCCCTGGCCCCACAACCGATACTTCTCCATCGAGCGTGACCGTGGCTTCACCACTCACGATAAACCAGTGTTCGGACCGCTTCTCATGGCTCTGATAACTCAGGCGCTTACCAGCGTGGACCGTAATCTGCTTGACCTTGAACTTTGCTTCATCGTCAAGGACCGTATAGGTCCCCCACGGTCGTTCATCGAATTCCCGGCCCAAGGCGTCTTTTGTTGGCGTCATGAGGCTTTCTCCGCAGCAGCCACGGCATTACTCAACAGCATTGCGCGCGTCATCGGCCCAACACCACCGATACGCGGCGTAATCCATCCGGCGACCTCAGCAACATCATCGGCAACATCACTCAGAAGTTTCTTACCTTCCCAACTTGTTCCCGCTCCAACAACGGCCGCGCCGGGCTTGATCATGTCCTTGGTCACTAATCCAGCAACACCAGCAGCCGCCACAACGACGTCGCCTTCGCGCACCAACGAGGCCATATCGTCAACCCCCGTGTGCACGACCGTCACCGCTGCGTTACATCCAGGACGACGCATCGCCAGTAACAATGCCAAGGGCCGACCGATGGTGAGTCCCCGTCCAATCACCACGACGCGTTTTCCTTCGACGGGCACTTTGTAGTGAGAAAGCAGTTCCACAATTCCCGCAGGCGTACAGGGCAGCGGTCCCGGTGCGCCCATCACGAGTTTGCCCAAGTTCACCGGGTGTAAGCCGTCGACGTCTTTGTGTGGCAACACACTCAAGAGCACTTCCTCTTCGTTAATTCCAATCGGAAGAGGAAGCTGCACGAGAATCGACGCAATTTCAGGGTCGGCATTCATCTCTTGGATTGCCTCAATGATCTCGGCCTGACTAGTTGACGACCCGAAGTGGCGATGGGCACTGCGAATGCCGATTTGCTCACAGTCTGCGTGTTTCATCGCCACATAGCGCTCGCTTGGTCCATCGTCGCCGACCAAAATGGTGCCTAAGGCAACCTTTCGCCCAGCCGTGGCCAAGCGGGCAGCTCGATCCCCCACTTCCATCTTGATGCGACCGGCAACAAGTTCACCATCAAGTAGCTGTGCAGTCATTGTTCTCCTAGTGCCGAAAGTGGCGTTCGCCTGTGTGAACCATGGTAATACCTGCGGCATCAGCCACGGCGGTGACATCATCGTCACGCACTGATCCACCGGGTTGAACAACCGCCGTGACCCCCGCATTGATCAGTACTTCGAGTCCATCAGGGAAGGGAAAGAACGCGTCGGACGCTCCCGCTGAACCAACGACCTCGTCTCCGGCTTTTTTCACAGCAATCTCAGCCGCCACAACTCGAGACTGTTGCCCCGCTCCGATGCCGACCGCCTTCCCGTTGCGGCCTAGCGCGATGGCATTCGACGTCGTGCGGGCGCACACTCGCCAAGCCAATCGCAGATCGTTCCACTCTTGGTCGGTGGGCTGGCGTTGTGTGACGACCGACCAAGAAGATGGTGCTTGTTCGAGGTCGTCAGCACCTTGGACCAAAAACCCTCCGGAGAGTGTGCGGATCTGACGCTCGATGGCTTCAGGTGCATGGGCGACCAAGAGACGCGTCGCTTTACGTCGATTGCGCAAAAGTTCCAGGGCCACTTCATCCATCATCGGAGCAATAATCACGTCGGCTTGTGGACCGTCGGCAATCTGCTTTGCTACGTGTTCGTCGATGCCTCGGCTCAGGGCCACGATGCCGCCAAAGGCACTCATGGGATCAGCTTCGAGTGCCAGCGCGAAAGCCTCCGACAGCGAACCCGCTGTCGCAGCACCACAGGCGTTGGCGTGTTTAATGATGGCCACGCTGGCATTTCCTGATGCATCGTCAGCGAGCTCGTGAACGAGGCGCCATGCAGCGTCAGCATCAAAGAGGTTCAAGTAACTCAGTCCTGTCCCACTGAGTTGTTCGACATGGTCCCACCAGGTCGCCACACCACTCACCACATAGCGAGCACCTCGTTGGTGCGGGTTCTCGCCGTAACGAAGGATCTCGCGGCGCTCAAGAACCAGAGGGATCGTGCTCGGGAGCAAGGGATCGTCATCAATCGTCGAACCATCAGGCCCTCCAACATTCATCCACGCCACGATCGCTGCGTCATAGGCGGCCGTGTGGGCGAAAGCCTTTCGTGCCAACGCTCCACGAGTGGTTGCGCTGAGTGAACCGTTCGTGGTCAGCTCATTGAGAACAACGTCATAATCGCTCGGCGAGACGACCACCCCGACGTGCGCAAAATTCTTTGCCCCAGCGCGCACCATCGTTGGCCCTCCAACATCAATCAGTTCGATGGAAGGATCAGATGTGAAGGGATAGAGATTGCAAATCACCAGATCAATGGGCGCGATACCGTTCGCCTCAAGATCCGCAAGGTGCTCTGGTTTTGATCGATCCGCCAAAATTCCTCCATGGATTTTTGGGTGCAGGGTCTTGACTCGCCCTCCCAGCATCTCGGGGCTTCCGGTCACCGCTTCAACCCCCACGTGAGCAATACCTTCTTCGGCAAGTGCTGCTGCGGTTTGGCCCGAGGCAACGAGTTCAACACCCAGGCGTTCAAGGCCTTGGGCGAATGGAATTAACCCTTGCTTGTCGTACACACTGAGCAACGCTCTCACGGCGTCGCCTCCTTTTTGGTTGAGAAATAGTGTTCAATCGATTGCCCTGCCTGTAACGCTTCAAGTGCTTGGCCGATCGTGGTGGGATAAAGCACTCGTTCGACGGCTTTGATGCGTTCGTGCAACGTCTCTACGGTATCGCCCTCCACAACGCTCACCACACCTTGAGCGAGGATGGGCCCAGCATCCATCTCGATCGTGGCCAGATGGATCGTGCATCCGGTCTCGCTCACTCCAGCACTCAAAGCGTCCTCGACACCGTGCCAGCCTGGAAAGAGCGGCAGAAGCGCTGGGTGGGTGTTGAGTATTCGGCCAGAAAAGCTGTGATGGATGGAGCGCCCAAGCACTGTTCCAAAGCCAGCCATCGCCACAAGGTCAATATCGTGGCCGGCGAGAGCATCCCGCACGGCGTCGCTGTACGCCTCGCGATCGAACGAAGCAGAAAACCCACCGAAGGCGCTGCGATCAATCAGTTCGCTGGGAATTCCCGCTTCACTGGCCACCACCAATCCTCGGCAAGGTCGATCGGAGATCACGAGATCAACGTCGACCCCAGCATCCAGAATTGCTTCAAGGATGGTGCCGCTACCCGAGACAAGAACGGCGATCTTCACAGGTTTAAATCTAGCAAGGACCTCGCTTAGAGGCTCTTGACGATCGCCACCATCTTCTCGCCCGCTTCAGTTGGGTTGAGCGCCACCGAGACACCAGCGGCACTCAGCGCGTCCATCTTTGCTTGCGCCGTTCCTTGACTCCCAGAAATGATTGCACCGGCATGTCCCATTTTCCGTCCCGGAGGGGCCGTGACACCAGCCACATACGAGACCACAGGTTTGGTCATGTGGTGAGCAATGTACTCAGCGGCACGCTCTTCTTCGCTTCCACCAATTTCACCGATCATCATGACCGCTTTCGTATCGGGGTCGGCTTCGAATGCCTCGAGGCAGTCGATGAAGTTCGTTCCCGGAACCGGATCGCCACCAATTCCCACACACGTCGTCTGGCCGACACCTTGCTGTGAGAGCTCATGAAGTGCTTGATAGGTCAAGGTCCCCGATCGAGAAACGATTCCCACCGGACCACCGGGCAAGGCAATATCTCCCGACGTGATTCCGATATTGCACTTCCCTGGGCTGATAATTCCTGGGCAGTTCGGCCCTAAAAGGCGCGTTCCAGGGAAATCTCGCTTCAAGATGTTGTAGCAACGCGCTTCGTCGTGAGCGGGAATGCCTTCAGTGATGCAGACAATAAATGAAATCCCGGCCTCAGCAGCTTCCAAGATGGCGGCCGTTGCCCCTGCGGGAGGCACAACAACGAACGATGCCGTCGCACCAGTGGCGTCAACAGCTTCTGCGACATTGGCGAAGACCGGAATGCCTTCAACATCAGTCCCTGCTTTTTTGGGCGACGTGCCACCGACAACTTTGGTGCCGTAGTCACGATTACGCACGCCGTGGAAACGACCTTGGCCTCCAGTCAGTCCTTGGACAATGACTTTCGTGTTTTCATCAACAAAAATACTCATGACTAGCCTTCCTTCGGTGCTGCAGCGAGATCGACGGCTCGACGAGCCGCTGCCAACATGGTGGGTTCAGAAATCAATTGTGCATTCAAGTGCGGCTCAAGCAATGCCCTGCCCTCGACGGCATTGGTCCCATCAAGTCGCAAGACAATGGGTGATGTGATGTCCACGCGTCGTAGTGCTTCAATAATTCCTTTTGCCACTTCATCGACCCGGGTAATGCCCCCGAAAATATTGACAAAGATTGATCGCACGGCAGGGTCTGCGTTGACGACCTCCATGGCCGCTGTCATCAAGTCGGCGTTCGCTCCTCCACCAATGTCCAAGAAGTTTGCGGCCGTTCCACCGGCTTGTTGGACAACGTCAAGGGTTGACATCGCCAATCCTGCACCATTGGCGATGATCCCGACCGAGCCGTCGAGGCCGATGTAGTTCAGACCCTTCTCTTTGGCCATGGCTTCGCGCTCGTCTTCGGTGTCGGTGGCTGACCATACCTCCCACTCAGGGTGGCGATAGGTGGCATTCACGTCAAGCGTGACCTTGGCGTCAAGTGCTCGCACAACACCATCGGTGGTGAGGATCAAGGGATTAATTTCTGCCAAGTCACAGTCGCCCTCGACGTAGCAGGTGTAGAGCTTGACGATCAGCGCTGCGGCTTGCTCTCGAGCTTCTTCGTCAAGATCAGCATCGGCCACCCACTTTGCTGCTGTCTCAAGTGAGAGTCCATCGAGGGGGTTGATGGAGAGCTTGATGATCGCATCAGGATTTTCTTCGGCGACCGTTTCAATTTCAACGCCACCTTCTTTGGACAACATCCCGATGTAGACCTTGTTGGGTCGGTCAAGGGTAAAGCTGACGTAATACTCTTTGGCGATATCGCTGGACCGCTCGATCCACAAGCGATGGACGGTGTGTCCTTTGATGTCCATGCCTAAAATGTTCGTGGCGTGCGTCCGCACCTCATCGAGAGTGTCGGCAAGTTGAATACCGCCCGCTTTTCCTCTACCACCGACCCGCACCTGTGCCTTGACGACCAGAGGAAACTCCAATCCCTCAGCAACGGTCATCGCTTGATCGACAGTCTCGGCTTCGCCACCAGGCGAAACCGGGATGCCGTAGCGCGCGAAGTACTGCTTTCCTTGATACTCAAAGAGATCCACGTCTCTGCCTTCTTTCTTTCTCTCTAAAAATAGTTTTGCCCCGGGGACACAATGTGCACCACAAGAGGGATCACCCGTTGAGCGACACTTCCCTTTGGTCTAGCGCAGCGCCCAGCCATTGGCCAATCTCAGGCAACGGCGACCCCGGAGTGAACACGCGTGCTACCCCAGCCTCTTCCAAGAGCGGGATGTCCGTTTCAGGAATAATTCCTCCCACAATGACAAGGACATCATCACGCCCAGCGTTTTTCAACAGTTCGACAATGCGCGGAACAAGATTGAGGTGTGCCCCTGAAAGGAGCGAGAGGCCAATAGCATCGGCATCTTCTTGAACGACGGCTTGGACGACTTGGTCAGGTGTTTGATGCAGCCCTGTGTAGACAACTTCAAATCCTTCATCACGCAGTGCACGCGCAATGATCTTGGCGCCACGATCATGGCCATCAAGACCTGGCTTGGCAACAACAACTCGGTAGGGACGCTTCACGATCTTTGATGTTAGGCCTTATTTGACCCCAGGTACCCAAATCCCAAGAGGAGGCTGGTAAGATTGGGCTATTCCTGAAGATCCTGCTTCCCAGGTTTCGCCGCTCGGCCAGCCTCCTGTCACCTCCCCCACGAGCCCCCACCAGGGCGCTGGAGGAGTGATCGTCGCGTCCCTCCGAGCACTGCGGCCTGCTCAGTGGCTGAAGAATGTCCTTGTTTTTATAGCCCCTGCGGCAGCCGGGACCTTGTTCCACGGATCGGTCTTTCTCAAGACCTTGGTTGCCTTCGTGAGTTTCTGCATGGCCGCCTCGGGGACCTACCTTCTCAACGATCTTCACGACAGAGAGAGTGACCAAGCGCATCCGAGAAAGCGTTTCCGACCGATCGCAGCAGGGCTCGTTACGCCGAATCTCGCTATTGGCCTGGCGATCATCCTCCTTGCTGGATCAATCTGCCTCGGTATCTTTGGTGCGACCTGGGAACTCGGAGTCATCGTGGCGGTTTATGTTGCGAACACCCTGATCTACACCTTCTGGCTCAAAAAAATTGCCGTCGTCGAGCTTGCCTGCGTTGCTGCAGGATTCCTACTCCGCGCCTTAGGCGGAGGAGCGGCGACCCATACGCCCTTGAGCGTGTGGTTCATCGTGGTCATCTCCTTTGGTGCGCTGTTCTTAGTCACCGGAAAACGGCTCGCCGAACTTCCCAAGGCCGACGGAACCGGTGGCGAACAACGTCCAGTCTTAAAGGAGTACTCGCCATCATTTCTCAAATCTGCGCTGACTCTGGAAGCCAGCATCACCGTCGCCGCCTACTGCCTTTGGGCCTTTGACAAGACCGGGCTCTTATCCCGAGCGCAAGGGCGCGAGATTTGGATCCAACTCACGGTCGTCCCCGTGGTCATCGCTGCGCTCCATGTGTTGCGCCTTCTCGACCGCGGCGAAGGCGGAGCACCCGACGAATTAGCGTTTCATGACCGAATTCTCCAAGTTGGCGCCGTAGTGTGGATCGCCCTCGTTTTGATCGGAGTTTATGGATGAGTAATCACCAAGAACTCTTAACTGGGTGGGGTAATACCGCGCCCTCACTGGCTGATGTTGTGCGACCACGCAATGAAGAAGAGGTGACCACCGACCTTCAGAACGCTCCAGGATCACTGATTGCTCGCGGTTTGGGGCGAAGCTATGGCGATGCCGCACAGTGCGCGGGCGGCACGGTGCTCTCGAATCGCGGCCTATGGAACCTCACGCCGATTGATCCGTTGACGGGACTCGTCACCGTTGGTGCTGGCGTAAGTCTGGATGAACTCGTGAGCATTTCGATACCTGCAGGCTGGTTTATCCCTGTGACCCCAGGCACGCGTCAAGTAACAATTGGTGGCGCCATCGCTGCAGATATTCATGGGAAAAATCATCACGTTGACGGAAGTTTCATGAATCATGTTCGCTCGATACGACTGGCTACACCAACGGGAACCCTCACCATCACCCCTGAGTCCGAACCCGAACTCTTTTGGGCGACTGCCGGAGCGATGGGTCTGACTGGCGTCGTTATCGACGCGACGGTGCAGATGATTCCCATCGAGACGAGTTACATCTCCGTCGACACCGAACGATTTCCCAACCTCGACGCCACGATGGCGGCAATGGCCAGTGGCGATGACGACTACCGCTACTCTGTCGCCTGGGTTGACTGCATGACTGCTGGTGCGTCAATGGGTCGCGGCGTGATCACGCGTGGCGACCACGCTCCGAAGTCCATGCTCGAAGGAAAACAAACCCGTCATCCGCTCAGCCCACCCGCATCAACCAAGCTTGCCGTTCCCTTCACGCCGCCATCTGGCCTGTTAAACCGCCTTTCGATCAAGGCGTTTAATGAAGCATGGTTTCGCAAATCCCCGAAAAAACGCGATGGCGAAATCCAAAGTCTTGGCACCTTCTTCCACCCTCTCGATGGTGTCGATTGGTGGAACCGTCTCCACGGCCATCGAGGCTTTCTCCAGTATCAGTTCGTAGTCAGCGATGCTCATGGTGACGTCGTCACCAAAGCAATCGAGCTTCTTTCCTCGCAAAAAGTCCCCTCGTTCTTGGCGGTCCTTAAGCGATTTGGACCCCACAATCCTGGACCGCTTTCCTTTCCCATGAAGGGCTGGACCTTGGCGCTCGACATCCCGATAGGACCCCCTCAACTCGCTGGCGTACTCGACCAACTCGACCTCATGGTGGGCGAAGCTGGTGGGCGGCTCTATCTTGCGAAAGACTCTCGCCTTTCACCCCAACAATTTCGGGCGATGTACCCACAGTTGGGTGAATTCGAACGAATCAGAAAGACCATTGACCCTCAAGGTCTCTTGGCTTCAGACCTCTCTCGTCGACTAGGAATTTCTTAACCCCGACGTTGTCGGTCAACACAAGGAGAATCAACAGTGCGTAATGCTTTTGGACAACCACAAAGTGTTCTTGTTCTCGGTGGCACCTCGGAGATTGCGCTCAGCGTCGTCGAGCGTCTGGTCGCTGCTCGGACACAAACAGTGGTCCTGGCCGGGCGTAATCCTTCGGGACTCGACCTCGCCGCACAGGAACTACGCGACAAAGGAGCGCAAAGCGTCGAGACCCTGGTGTTCGACGCCGATGAGCCATCGAACGCGCAAGGTGTGATTGACCAAGCCTTCGAAAAGGCTGGAGGAAGCATCGACCTTGTTCTGATCGCCGTTGGCCAACTCGGTGACCAAGATCTTCTCGACAACGACCCCGATGGTGCGGCGGCACTCTTCACGACAAATCTCACATGGCCGGTCGCTGCTATGACGGCATTGCGCTCCAAATTGATTACCCAGGGCTCGGGACATGTTGCCGTGATCGCATCGATTGCCGGGGTGCGTGTTCGACGAGCGAACTTCACCTACGGAGCCACCAAAGCAGGCCTTGATGCATTCACGCAGGGATACAGCGATTCGCTCAAACCCTATGGCGTCAAAGTGCAAATCATCCGTCCTGGCTTTGTGCGAACCAAGATGACCGAGGGAATGGCTGATGCACCCTTCTCAACTGATGTGGGCCCCGCCGCCGACACCATCGTCAAGGGACTTTCTTCGCCGGCCAGCGTTATCTGGTCGCCACCACTGCTTCAAGGGGTTGCGCTCGTCATGCGGTCCCTCCCTGGCGTGCTGTGGCGAAAAATGCCGAGCTAAGTCACTGAGTTACTTCTTCTTTGGCGCCGTCGTGGTCGTCACCGTCGGCAAGACAAGAGTCGGCGTTGACGGCATCTTCGCCGTGGCACCGTAACGAGCTGACATTGTGTAGAAGTCACGCACCCACCACGTTTGGAAGTAACGCGACGGTCCTTGTGAACCAGCAGCCATTGACGCCATGAGCGGCACGCCATTCGATGGGGATGCCGGCTGGCCCACAGGAGGCGAATACGTCGAATACTGGACCCAGTCGGCGTTAATGTCCATTTCCATTCCGCGCACCGCTCCGGCGCGAACCAAGAGGTCGGCCAACACGTTGATGGAGAGGCTCGGACCGGCGACGTAGACAATCGCACCGTTCTTCGTAATACCCATTCCTGAACGCCATACATACGCTGCACCTCCAACGGTCACTCCCCACTGTGAATGATCGTTGGCAAGAAGGCCAGGGACGAGTTTTGCATCGTTCACAATTAGGTCAAGATTTTGCCGGACCGACACGACGTTTTTGTTCATCTGTTCATCCGTGCCCCATGCCCCAATATCCATGGTGCCGTTTTTGTAGATCACCGCTGACGCCTTGCCCGGCACCAGAGGGATCACCATCTTTTGATCGGTGTAGTAGCCACCCTGTGCGTCTTGCATACGGAATCCAGCGTTGAACGCACTGATCAACGTCATCGCTTCCGTTGATTTAATCGGAGCGGAATTGGTATAGGGACCACCACCGGGAATTTGGCTTCCCGAGTACAGCGTGGCTGAGACCAACATGGGGTCCATCCACACCACGCCGGCGACATAACTCGTGTGAACGGGGTCTGGACGAACGAAGGTCTCATAAAGCGCTGAGCACCCCGCAGAGAGCCGACCGACCGGCGCCCACACGCCTTCTCCCGCAATCGGTGGTGTCGCCGCAGAGACCATGCGAGGGGGGATGGCAAGGGCATTGGGGCACGTTGCCGTGACGCCCGTTCCGGCATGGGCTTTGGCGTTGAAAGTGTGGGCCGGGGGCTTGCCGCCTGTTGGAGGAGGATTCAGTTTGTACCACTCGTTTTCGGCCCAGGTGATCACACCGCCAAGACCATGATTTCGTCCCCATTCAGCGGCCCGTGCTGAGCTCGACACGCCGTAGGAGGGATTGGTCAACGCCGAACCAAAAGAGACAGCGAACCACCCCAGAGCGATGATCAGTAGGGCTAAAATCCCGAGCCGAATCCGGCGTGTCCGCAGACTCCGCCGTTTTCTTGGCCTTCGCTTTTTGAGATCTCGACGAGATGGTGGTCGGTCCCCCGGATCGCGAGGCGGGCCACCCCCTCGCTGGCGTGGGGGTGGTGGCGGCGGCGGACCGCCCGACGAAGCTTGAGCAGATGACGAGGATGCCCGAGGACTTGGACTTGACGTCGAGCGCGTCGATCCCACAGGGTTTGATCGTCGTGGACGTGGGTCCTGATTGGGACCCGATGGTGGGCGTGACTCGGGCATTGGTGTTCCATTCTTACACCCCGTTGCCCCAATGTTGGGGCGCAAAACGGCGGATTCTTAGGCTTTTGTTATGGGGGCCATCGAAAGCATCAGCGTCTTCGTCCCCACCTTGCCAAAGGTCACGACCGCAGTTGCTCGGTCACCTTCTCCAGTCACTGACTGCACGATTCCGTCGCCCCAGCGCTGGTGCACGACGAGATCACCCTGCTCTATACCGAGGAGATGCGCTCCACTCGAAACCGGGGGAGCAATCTTTGGCGCCCCTGAGCCGAAGACGTGACCCCCATCGCTGTCGTCCCCCGAGCGAGGGCGGTCGAGATGGTCACTCGAACGATCTCTCTCCCACGATGACGATTCGCGTCGACTCGGGCGATCGCCTCCAACGTCACGGAACAGTTCATCAGGAATCTCACCAAAGAATCGGCTCGGAATGTTGTGCTGGGTTTGTCCCCAGAGGCTTCGCATCCAGGCATGACTGAGGGAGAGAAAACGGCGGGCGCGTGTCACCCCGACGTAGGCCAACCGACGCTCTTCTTCTAATTCGCTCGGGTCACTCAGTGAGCGGAAGTGGGGAAAGATACCTTCTTCAAGACCCACCAAAAACACCGCCGGGAATTCAAGTCCTTTAGCAATGTGCAAGGTCATGAGCGAAACTCGTGTCGTTTCTTCGTCGAGTTCATCAGAGTCGGCAACGAGCGCCACGGTCGAGAGGAAGTCATCAAGTGTTTCGTAACTCCCGGCGACACCAACAAGTTCGGCCAAATTCTCTAAGCGGCTCTCGGACTCGTGGGTCTTCTCGGCGTTGAGTTCATCTCGATAGCCGGTCTCGACAATGATGCGTTCAATCAGATCGCTGGGCTTCATGGCTTCGATGTCGTGGCGCAGTGTTGACAACATCACGTCAAACTGTTGGGCTCCACGCAGTGCTTTACCGGTAATTCCTGCCTCGACGGCATGACCTGCCGCGTCCCCAAAGGACATGCCATTACGGGCCGCATACTCGCCGAGTTTGGTTATGGATGTCGCCCCGATACCCCGCTTTGGTACGTTCATCACGCGACGAGCCGAGATCTCATCGCGAGGATTCGCCAGAAGGCGGACGTAGGCCAAGATGTCTTTGACTTCCTTGCGATCATAAAAGCGCATCCCACCGATGACTTTGTAAGGAATTCGAGCGCGCACGAGCTCTTCTTCGATCGCACGACTCTGTGCGTTGGTGCGATAGAAGATCGCAACATCGCCATAGACCAACTGCTCGTCCGTTTCTAAGCGTCGGATCTCTGAGGCAATCCATGCCGCTTCATCGTGTTCATCCTCTGCCCGATAGCGCGTGATGAGCGACCCGGTTTCCCCTTCCGTGAAGAGGTTCTTGGCTTTTCGTCCAGGGTTGTTCGAGATGACTGCATTAGCAGCGTCAAGAATCACCTGCGTGGAACGGAAGTTTTGTTCAAGCAAAATTGTTGTGGCATCCGGATAAGTCTTCTCAAAATCCAAGATGTTGCGAATATCTGCGGCGCGGAAACGGTAGATGGATTGGTCAGAGTCACCAACAACGCAAACGTTGCGATATTTTGCTCCCAGCATCAGTACTAACTCATTCTGTGCTCGGTTCGTATCTTGGTACTCGTCGACCAAGAGGTAACGAAACCGCTCTTGATAACTCTCGAGAACATCGGGACAGTTGCGGAATAACTGCACCGTCACCATCAAGAGGTCATCAAAGTCCATGGCGTTCGCTGCACGCAACCGGCGTTGGTATTCGGCATAGATTTCACCAATTCGACCTCGGAAGGGATCAGCCGAGCCTGAAACATCTGCCGAAAATTGTTCCGGCGTGAGCAGTTCTGCTTTTGCCTGGCTCACCACTGCCGCGACCGCCCGAGCAGGAAGACGTTTTTTGTCGATATTCAAATCATCAAGCACCAACTCGAATAGACGTTTTGAATCAGTTGCGTCATAGATGGTGAACCCTGATTCGTAGCCCACCCGAGTGGCCGACGCACGAAGAAGTCGCACACACGCCGAGTGAAAGGTAGCGACCCACATCCGATTAGCGACTGGTCCAACAAGATCAACCACTCGGGATCGCATCTCGCTGGCTGCTTTGTTCGTGAAGGTAATGGCCAAGATTTCATAGGCTGCTGCGTCTCCGGTGGCCATCACGTGAGCAATACGCCTCGTGAGCACCCGGGTTTTCCCCGATCCGGCGCCGGCAATGACCAGCAATGGACCTCCTCTCTGGAGCACCGCAGCACGCTGTGGTTCGGTGAGTCCCTCCAGAAGTTGATCAGGATCGAGTGCATAGCCATCTCGCAGATTGATTCGCTCGTCGCCGAGGCCGGGCAAGTCTGCAGCGAGGGGTTCTGGCCAGCTCACTCCCACTCGATGGTGCCCGGTGGCTTTGAGGTGATGTCCAACGCCACCCGATTCACACCGTCGACTTCATTGATCAAGCGATTGGCAATGGTTTCGAGCAAGTCATAAGGAAGACGTGCCCAGTCGGCGGTCATGGCATCGTCAGAAGTCACCGCACGAATCACGATGGGATAGGCATAGGTTCTGCCATCACCCATCACGCCCACCGTTCGCACTGCCGGAAGAACAGCGAACGACTGCCAGAGATCCCGGTAGAGACCGGCTTTGCGAATCTCGTCGACGACTACAAAGTCAGCGTTTCGCAATATCTCTGCGCGCTCTCTCGTCACTTCACCCACGATCCGCACTGCTAAGCCTGGGCCTGGAAACGGTTGGCGCCAGACAAGCGATTCGGGGAGACCGAGTTCTTCGCCCACGGCCCTTACTTCGTCTTTGAAGAGATCACGTAGCGGTTCACACAGTTCAAAGTCCAGATCTTCCGGGAGGCCACCCACGTTGTGATGGGACTTGATGTTGGCCGCGTGGCCCGAGCCCGACTCAATGACATCTGGATAGAGCGTTCCTTGCACCAAGAACCGAGGACCAGAGCCTTTTGTTCCTGCTCCCAGATCGCGCGCCACTTCTTCGAAGATTCGGATGAACAACTCCCCTATGATTTTGCGCTTGCGCTCCGGATCGGTCACTCCCTCAAGGGCGTCAAAGAACCGATCTGCGGCTTTGACGTGAATCAGCTCGATATTGAACTGACGACGGAACGTCTCTTCGACTTGATCCGCTTCGTTTGAGCGCATCAAGCCGGTGTCAACAAAGACACAGGTCAGTTGATCACCGACTGCCTTGTGGACCAGCGCTGCGGCCACCGCTGAGTCCACTCCACCTGAAAGTGCACAAAGCACCTGTTCGGTACCGATCTGAGCCTGAATTTTTGCAACTTCGCTCTCGATGATCGACGTGTGGGTCCAACGAGGAGGAAGTTCAGCAATCTCTCGCAAGAACGTCACGAGGAGATCTTGCCCACGCTCGGTGTGGGCAACCTCAGGATGGAACTGCACACCATAACGGCGGTGTTCATCGTCGGCGTAAATCGCCACCGGTGCTTCTGGCGTCGATGCAATCGCAACCGCACCAGGAGGTGCCTGAGTAATTGAGTCACCGTGACTCATCCACACGGTGCTCGAACCCGGCCAACCTTCGATCAGTCGAGCGCTTTGTTGCACGTCGATTGTGGTGCGGCCGTATTCGCCACGACCCGTTGCTTCAACCGTGCCGCCGAGATCACGAGCCATTAACTGTGCGCCGTAACAGATCCCCAAAAGAGGGATCCCAAGGTCATAGATTCCCTGGTCGATTGAGGGCGCACCCTCTTCGTAGACGGATTTTGGCCCACCCGAAAAGATGATGGCCGACGGATTGCGCTTCGCTATCGCTTCAGCAGAAATTGAACTCTGGACAATCTCTGAGAAGACATGCGCTTCACGCACACGACGAGCGATTAATTGCGCGTACTGTGCACCAAAGTCAACAACGAGAACGGTATCGCTTGATTGGCTCAATGGCCCATGCCGACGCCTTGGGAGCGTTGCAGATCTTTTCCTTCAGTCTGCAGTGCTGGGGCGATCATGACTTCGGCCTTTTGGAATTCTTTGACGGTCTCGAAGCCACAGGTTGCCATCGAGGTGCGCAGTGCACCAAAGAGGTTCATCCGGCCATCATTCTGGTGAGCTGGGCCGAGGAGAATCTCTTTGAGTGAGCCTCGCACTTGCGTGCTGACACGCGTGCCGCGAGGAAGTGTGGGGTGGAAGGTTGCCATCCCCCAGTGATTCCCCGGGGCTGGAGCTTCCGTCGCTGAAGAAAGGGGCGAACCCAGCATCACAGCGTCAGCACCACAGGCGATCGCCTTGGCGATGTCGCCACCTTTGGACATTCCTCCATCAGCAATGACGTGCACATAGACACCAGTTTCGTCCAAGTGCCGCATTCGAGCACCCGCAACATCAGCAATAGCGGTAGCTTGAGGAACACCCAGTCCAAGAACTCCTCGGGTGGTGCAGGCATTTCCTGGACCGACGCCAACGAGTACCCCGACTGCACCCGTGCGCATGAGGTGGAGTGCTGCTTGATACGACGCACAGCCCCCGACAATGGTAGGGATATCAAACTCGCGAATGAACTGTTTGAGATTTAGCGGCTCGCTGGTCTTCGAGACGTGTTCGGCCGAGACAACGGTCCCTTGGATCACCAAGATGTCGAGTTCGGCTTCGGCGATGGCATCGGCAAGCGACGCTGTTCGGGGAGGCGTCACTGATGCCGCAGACGTGATCCCTGCCTCTTTCATTTCACGAATTCGTGCCGTAACGAGCTCCATCTTGATGGGTTCTTCGTACATCTGCTGCATACGCGCCGTGGCTTTGTCGTTATCAATCGTCATGATCTCTTCAAAAAGAGGAAGGGGGTCTTCGTAACGAGTCCACAGACCTTCAAGGTTCAAGACACCAAGACCACCAAGGCGGCCCATTTCGATTGCTGAACGGGGACTCATGACGCCGTCCATCGCTGCGCCCAACACGGGAAGTTCAAAGTTGTAGGCATCGATTCTCCAGGAGATATCGACATCTTCTGGGTCACGGGTACGTCGACTCGGGACAATCGCGATGTCATCAAAGCCATAGGCTTGACGCCCCGATTTGTAGATTCCGATCTCTACTTCAGCCACCTGAATTGCCTCCGGTTCTCGTGCTTGTTTGGACGAAAACGCCGGGCCGACCCTCCGGCGTTAATCAATCCTACTCGCCCAACGCGTTGTCATTGTCGCATCTCCCGGTCAAGTTTCTGGAGCCACCTCGACGCCGAGACTCAGACATAACAGATCCACCAGGAGCCTCCCAGTGGCCCCCCAAACCATCTCGCCCGAGACCTCAAAGAACCACAGGGGGAACGAGCCGTCAGCAGTTCGCGGTGAGGGCCGCTCGGGACGACTCCATCGCTCTTCATGAAAGACACCGTCGACCAATAAGTCATCAAGCGCCACATCAAAAACTCGATCAACCTCTCTCGGGTCAGCTGTCAATGCGGGCCGAGCGTCCAACACAGCGATGACGGGCTGAATCAGCGATCTGGAGACCAGGGTGACGATGGGATGGAGGTGCCCAACGATGCTCGCCTCGTTGGCGAGCAGCCCTACTTCTTCTTGAGCTTCTCGAAGAGCAGCGTCAACCAGGCGTTCACCGGGCTCAACCCTCCCGCCTGGAAAACTCACCTCACCTTGGTGACTTGAAAGCTTTGTGGAACGCCGGGTCAAGACCACGCGAGCCGATCCGGCTTCTTCGAACAGCGCGATGAGGACGGCGGAATGGCGTAATTCTCCGCGGGAGACGAGTCCATCGAGAATCTCCACATCGGCATCTCGAGCCGAAATATTCTCACGAGGAAGTCCTTCCAATCCTCGATTGGCCAAGCCATTAGTGATCAGCTCAATCGAGATTGATGGCCGAGCAGCACGATCAAGTCCAGCCCAGGGTGCAACTCTTCCGGGCTTCCAGGTAGGGGGCCGAGGGATGATTTGGGGGTAGTTGGCCACGTCTCATCCTACCGAGAGACCATGACAATGGTGTTCGCCAACATGGTGTTCGCCAACATAATGAACGACAACACGCTGTCGCCGGGCGGCTTGGTAGGAACAAGCAACCCGAATTGTCTTCACAAAAGGAAGCGGCTCAGGGAGTTGATCGCCGGGCAGTCGCATTCCTTCAAACTAAAACGGGATTGCTTCATGCGTATTCTCGATGACCTCATCAAGCGTCTGAGCAGTAGTGATGACTCAGGAGCGTCCCTGCGGGAAGAACGCTGGTGACAAAAAACTGGCCGGGTCACCCCCCTCATGAGAAGCGACCCGGCCAGTGTCAGAACAACACTCAAAAGAGTGTGGGTTACATCATGCCGCCCATGCCACCCATACCGCCCATACCTGCCATGGCAGCGGCTGCAGCGGCGTCGCCACCCTCATCGGGCTTGTCGGCAACGAGTGCTTCGGTGGTCAACAACAGCGAAGCAATTGACGCTGCGTTCTGCAGAGCTGATCGAGTCACCTTGGCGGGGTCAATGACGCCAGCTTTGACCAGGTCAACAATCTCACCCGTCGCAGCGTTCAGGCCCATCGAACCCTTGGCGTTTTCCACGGCTTGCACTTGAACAGCACCTTCCATGCCAGCGTTCTGCGCAATTTGACGAAGTGGAGCTTCGAGGGCGTGGGCAACGATGCGTGCACCAGTTGCTTCATCACCTTCGAGCGTTTCCGCCAACTTGACGACATCTTCACGGCTACGGACCAATGCGGTTCCACCACCGGCGACGATACCTTCATCGATCGCCGCACGAGTCGCGCTCAAGGCATCTTCAATGCGGTGCTTCTTCTCCTTGAGCTCAACCTCAGTGGCTGCGCCGACCTTGACGACGGCAACGCCACCAGACAGTTTGGCGAGACGCTCTTGAAGCTTCTCACGGTCCCAGTCAGAATCGGTGTCCTCAATCTCACGCTTGATTTGTGAAACCCGCCCAGCAACGTCGGCTTCAGTTCCGCCTCCGTCAATGATCGTGGTGGCATCTTTGGTCACCACAACACGACGAGCAGAGCCAAGGAGGTCAAGGGTAGTTGACTCAATCTTGAGACCAACTTCTTCTGAAATCACTTGGCCACCGGTCAAGACTGCAAGGTCTTGCAGCATTGACTTACGGCGCTCACCAAATCCAGGAGCCTTCACGGCCACGGAGTTAAACGTGCCACGAATCTTGTTCACAACCAGCGTGGCCAGTGCTTCGCCGTCAACATCTTCAGCGACGATCAACAATGGCTTGCCGGTCTGCATAACTTTTTCGAGCACAGGAACCAGATCAGAAACCGACGAGATCTTCGAGTTGACGAAGATCAGGTAAGGGTCTTCCAGAACTGCTTCTTGACGCTCTGGGTCAGAGACGAAGTAAGGGGAAAGATAACCCTTATCGAACTGCATCCCTTCGGTGAGCTCAAGCTCGAGGCCGAAGGTGTTCGACTCTTCCACCGTCACGGTGCCGTCTTTTCCGACTTTGTCAATGGCGTCGGCGAGGATTTCGCCGATCAAGGTGTCCGCAGCCGAAATCGACGCAACTTGTGCGATCTCTTCCTTGCCGCCAACTTCCTTGGCCTGCTTAGCGATCGCAGCAACTGCTGCGGCCACGGCCTTGTCGATGCCACGCTTCAAACCCGTTGGGCTTGCTCCCGCAGCAACATTACGCAGACCTTCTTTGATCAGGGCTTGAGCGAGCACAGTCGCTGTCGTCGTGCCGTCACCAGCAACATCGTTGGTCTTCGTCGCTACTTCTTTAACGAGCTGAGCACCCATGTTTTCGAAGGGGTCGTCAAGTTCGATTTCACGAGCGATGGAGACACCGTCGTTGGTGATGGTCGGTGCACCGAATGACTTCCCGATGACCACGTTGCGGCCTTTTGGTCCGAGCGTTACTTTCACAGTGTCAGCAAGTTTGTCGACACCAGCTTCAAGACCACGTCGTGCGGCTTCGTCGAATTTTAGGATCTTTGACATTTCAACTCCCTTATGGGGTTAGGTCGCACTGGTCGGACAGCCCCGAAAGGGGGTACGAGACTGCCCTCTCAGTGCAAGAGGTGATGGTTACTTAGAAACTTTGGCGAGGACGTCACGGCCTGTGAGGATCAACAGGTCCTCACCGTCCACGGCAATCTCGGTGCCGCCGTACTTTGAATAGACGACGGTGTCGCCAACTTTGACGTCAAGCGGAATGATCTCACCGGTGCTTTCAGCACGGCGTCCTGGGCCAACGGCAAGGACTTCACCCTGTTGGGGCTTCTCCTTGGCGGTGTCAGGAATGACCAGGCCTGAAGCGGTCTTCTCTTCAGATTCGTTTGGTCGGACCACAATGCGGTCGTCGAGGGGGTTCAGGTTCATTGGTACTACTCCTTGGGGTCTATTGGCACTCTAACCTTTAGACTGCCAACTTTAGCAGACTAACGCGGAGAGTGCCAACCAGCATCGCCACTCCCTCCTCAGCCTTCTCGGTAGTCTCAAGGAAGCCCATCGACCAAAGGGAAACCATGGCCACTGCGAAGCCCACAAAGACAAAGAAAACTGCTGCCAAACCAGCTCGGCCTCGGGGAGTCATCAAAAAGAAACCCAATGCCTATGGAGCACCGGCGCGCACCAGGCGTGTGGCCCCCCGCAGGGCCCCCTGGCCCCATTTAGGTCACCCCAGCTCCGCCGTCGTGGTGACCGGAGGAGCCAGTGGCATCGGCGAAGCCTGCGCCTTGGCTTTGGCCGAAGCAGGACGACCGGTCGCCATTTGGGACCGCAATGACGAGGGTGCAGAGCGCGTGGCGGCGCTTTGCCGCAGCCGCCACAGCGTCAGGGCCCATGCGGTCACGTTGGATGTCGCCGACTCCTCCACCTTCGCCGAAGCGATTGTGTCGTCCGCCAATGTGTGCGGCCCGATCGGTGGCTTGGTGCACGCAGCAGGAATTGATGGCGCCTGCATGATCACCGACATGGACGATGAGGCGTGGGACAAGGTGATGGACATCAACTTGCGTGCCGCCGCGATTCTGACAAAGCAACTTGCCCCTTCCTTGATCGAAAACGGCCCGGGCTCGGCCATTGTCTACCTCTCGTCGATTGAGGCGTTCTTTGGCCACACATTCTTGCCAGGGTATGCCGCATCTAAAGCGGGACTCTTAGGCCTCACGCGTTCGGCCGCCCATACCTTGGGGCCAAGTGGGGTACGCGTGAACTCAATCTGTCCGGGCGCCGTTGACACGCCACTGCTTGCGCCACTCTTGGCGATTGATGGAGTGCGTGAGAATCTCGAAGCCCGTACGCCACTTCTGCGACTGGCAGATCCTTCCGATATCGCAAAGTCAGTGCGTTTCTTGCTTTCAGATGAAGCAAGTTTTATTACCGGTGCCAGCCTTGTCGTCGACGGGGGCTTAACCGCCGTTAGCGGTATTTAACGAAGAACGACTGTGCGACCGATCTTGTCGTGCAGCGTCTGATTCATCTTGTCCCAAATTGGCCAGACGAAGTCAGTCAACTGTGCGAGAGACCCGACGAGACCAAACAGGCTGATCGCCGCGAAGAGTTCAGCGCTAAAAGCTCGAATCATTGATTGAGCAAGTGGCACTGGTCCTCGTGTCGCCGCGTCAACACAGACAACTTTGGCCACGCGCATTCCAAGAGTCTGACCACGCCATGAGGCAATCAGAATTCCCGCATAAAGCCCCCGCAACACAAAGCCGACCGCAAAGTCGCCGTAGACACCCAGCGATAACAGTCGAGAGGCAATACCCAGGACCGCTCCCAGGATGATTGCGTCGATCAAGTAGCCCAGAACCCGCCATCCGTACCCGGCATACTGGCCCGACGTTTCGGTGGCCTCGGAATCAGGGACGTCCCACGTAGGAGGCGTGTAGGCCGACTGATCTGAGGAGGGTGGAGGATCTACGGGGTCGACCGGACTCGGCAAGTCCCCTTCTCTGGGATTGACATCATCCATTAGCGACTCCTCAACCGTTCACCACCAACCCTAGCGGCGGCGTCAGCCTCGTTTGGCGCGCCATCGCCGGACTTGGCCTCGGTCGTGTCAGCCAGAGCTAGTTCGGGAACGTGACGGTTGTCGGTCGGTCGTCGACATAGACAACAATGGTTGATGCCATTTTGTCGTGAATGGTCTGAATCTTTTCGTCCCAAAGTGGCCAGAGGAGGTCGAGAATCGGTGCCAATGAAAGTGAGACCACACCGAGAACGCTAAAGAGATAGGCAGCCGCTGATCGCCCAGCTGCTCGCTTCATCGACAAAGGGCCTCCATCGAGGGCGTTTACCGCTTTAATCTTGGCGGCGCGCATTCCAATTGTCTGACCGCCTCGTTTGGCAATCATCAACCACCCGTAAAAGAAGTTCGCGCTCAAAAGAATCAAAAAGCCAAGGACGCTCAAAAGCGCAACTCGCGTCAACGCCAGCACGAAAAAGATGACGAACGAGCCCACTCCGACAATCAAACCGTCAAGGAGATACCCACCAAAACGCGAGCCGTACTTTGCCAAAGTGTAGGTCTGCCCGTCAGGGCCAGGAATCGTCTTAGCGTTGGCGTGGGTGACGGCGTTGGCGTTTGCAGTTGCACTGGCGTCAAAAGGTGGAGCCTTCGGCAGTGCACTTGCCGTCCCAGATGGATCAGGGGCTGGTTCGGCTACGACGCCGAGCGCCGTCCCACAGTTCCCGCAGAAGTTTTCACCGCCAGAGCTCTGTTGTCCACACTTCGCACAAAATGCCATGACTAACTCCGTTCCTCGAGCGTGCCCTTCACACTAGCGAACCTCAAGGCGCTTCCAAGGTTTTACGGCTGATGACGTTTCAGGTTCCAGGTCCCATTACCTTGGGGTGTATAGAAAACCCGGTCGTGGATTCGATCTTCGCGGTGTTGCCAAAACTCGAAGAACGTCGGCACAATTCGATAGCCGCCCCAATGGTTCGGCCGAGGCACATCCTTGCCCTCAAACGTTCCACCAACCACGTCAACGGCATCTTGCAGCGCCGACCTACTCTCAATGGGTCGACTCTGTTGTGAAGCATGCGCGCCGAGCTGGTGGCCTCGGGGGCGATCAGCAAAATATGCATCAGACTCTTCGATGCTCACCTTTTCAACGTTTCCCTCGATGCGCACTTGCCGCCCCAGGGGCTCGACATACCAAAGCAGCGATGCCCTTGGGTTCTCTTCTAAATCTTCGCCTTTGCGGCTTTCATAGTTTGTGTAGAAACAAAACCCTCGCTCGTCGCGCCCTCGCAATAACACCATACGGGCCCGGGGTTGGCCGCTTGCATCGGCTGTGGCAACACAAATTGCCTCAGGTTCACGCACCACGTCAACGGCTTCAGCCCACCACAACTCAAACTGAGTAAAGGGATTGGGATGAAGGGTGTTCTCGTCTAAGGGGATCCAACGCGGTTTGGAAAAACTCATGAAAGGTGCTCCAGTTCTAGTGAGAGGGATGGGTTAGCACTCAGCGTGAACGGATCACTGCCGAAGCTTCGGAAGCGATACCACCCTGCCGCACCAATCATGGCGGCATTATCGGTACACATCGTCAATGAGGGCAACGCGCATCGCACCCCTGCCTCAACAGCGGCTTCACTGATGGCTTGTCGGAGTGACGAATTTGCCGCTACTCCGCCGCCGAGAACGATCGCTGTTGCGTCAATGGCCTCAACGGCACGCATCGCCTTGGTGACTAACACATCGACCACGGCTGCTTGAAAACTTGCGGCAACGTCAGCAACGGCGAGAGAAGGATCCTTCTCAATTGAGCGGATAACCGACGTCTTCAATCCGGAAAAAGAGAAATCAAAGCCCTCGGCTTTCATGGCCCGCGGGAGTTTCAGCGCTTTTGGATCACCTTCGCCTGCGAGCTGGTCAATCGCAGGGCCACCCGGATATCCCAATCCGCAATAACGAGCCACCTTGTCGTAGGCCTCGCCTGCGGCATCGTCGATGCTTTGGCCCATCAGGCGATAGTCACCAGGACCCAAGGTGGCGATCAGCATGGTGTGCCCACCAGAAACCAACAGCGTCACATAGGGCGGACTCAGTGCTTCGGACTCTAGTTGCGCAGCAAAAAGGTGCCCCTCCAAGTGGTTCACGCCAACAAAAGGAACGTCCCACGCATAGGCCAATGCTTTCGCCCCCGAGAGGCCGACCAAGAGCGAACCGACAAGTCCCGGACCTGAGGTCACGGCAATGGCGGCGATCCGAGGATCGCCTGCTGATCGATTCGCTCGCTCGAGGGCTTCAGCAACGACTGGTTCAAGCAGTGCCACATGCGCACGACCGGCGATTTCAGGAACAACGCCCCCGAAGGCTGCGTGGAGTTCAATTTGCGAGGAGATCACTGACGAGAGGACGTGAAGGTCCTCAGTCACCACAGCAGCAGCCGTCTCATCACAACTCGTCTCAATCGCTAAGAGTGCGAGCGCATCCATGGACTTAGCCTAGGGACTCTTTGATGGCGGTTCGACGCGTAACTTCTTGTGGAGCATCAAGGTCTCTCGCCCACATCACAATCGCATCTTCACCTTTGGCGTAGTAGCCGCGACGCAGCCCTACTGGCGCTAATCCAAAGCTTCGATACAACGCTTGGGCGGCGGCGTTCGACACCGCCACCTCCAAGGTTGCGTGGCGAGCACCACGATCGAGTCCAGCATCAATACCATCAAGAAGAAGCCGTGACGCAATGCCATGCTGACGGTGCTCAGCCACAACGGCCAAGGTGTTGATATGGACTTCATCGTCGACGAACATCAATCCGAGATATCCCACGAGTTCTCCGTCAAGAACAGCTTTGGTATAGCGGCGAGACTCACCCGCCTCGATCTCGCTACGCAGTACCGTCATCGACCACGGTTCAGGAAAGGATTCTTTTTCAATCTCGACGATCCGTTTCAAATCGCGCTTCACCAGCGGCAGAATCTCTATGCCGCTCATTAGGGTGTCGACGACCATGCCACCGTGAAGTTCGCAATGGCGTCAGGGTCTCTTAGGTAAATCGGCATCAGGTCCGCCGGGTTTGCGACGGGTCCGATGACACCTCGCTCAACCAGGCTCCCAGCCACCGAAGGTGAGGGCAGCGGCACCGAAAGAAGTGAGATGTTTTTCAGATCATCAAAGAATGAACGATAACGCTCTGCTCCGTCCCCCGAGAGCGTGACGCCATCGCTGCGGCTCTCGAGCTCGACGCGAAGAACTTCAGGCTTCATGACTCGTGGTTCATCGATCGCTTCAATCGACGACCCTCGTCGGAAGGACTGCACAAAGACCTCGCCCCGGCGACCATCAACCACGCTCACGATCTGCTCGACGCTTGCGAGAGCTGGGTCGTTCGCCAATACCTCAAGGCTGCTGACGGGATAGAGCACCGTGCCCGTTGCAAAGGCCAGGGAGCGCGCCGTAGCGATCCCTACCCGCAATCCCGTGAACAGCCCAGGCCCAACATCAACAACAATCCCATCAAGGTCACCTGGAGTGAGTTCGGCGCCACCCAGGAGTTCTTTGGTCGCTGGGATGATCGTCTCGGTGTGCTGGCGGTCATTCGTTACGACCCGTTCGCCAAGAACCGTTCCATCGACCACAATCGCCACGGCCCCTGCGGGGGTTGCTGTTTCAATGCAGAGGAGCTTCATGAATGCTCCCATGGCGTAAAGGCTTCGCCAGCTAACTTTTCGTTACACAGGTTGCGCTCATCAGTCAGTTCAAGGATCCGATCCTCATCGCCCTCTCCCTGCGTCAAGGTAACGATGAGTTGATCGTGGCCCACCAACTCGGGAGCGACATTTCCCCACTCGACGACGGCAACTGCCGCTTCCTCGACCAGTTCACCAAGTGCCAAGTCGTCGGCTTCGACACCAGAGCCGACTCGATAGAGATCAGCGTGAAGAAGCGTGGAGATTCCTCGCCGACCGTCGACCTCATGGGAGGCAACCATGGTGAAGGTTGGGCTCGTCACCGCGCGATCAATGCCAAGCCCCGCAGCGATCCCTTGCGTGAGAGCTGTCTTACCGGCTCCCAAGTCACCAATGAGCAAGACGGTCATGCCTGGTTCTAATAAAGTCGCTAGCGCTGCTCCCCATGCTCTGGTCTCTTCGACCGAGTGCGTTGTTGCCGAGCGTTTCATCGACCGGCCTTTTCAAGCAGTCCTTTAACCAAGAACAAGTCTTCGCGCATCGCAACAATTTTGTCACGCCCACCTCGAAGTGCTGCGGCGGGATGAAAGGTGGGGACCACTGGCGCGTCACAGAGGGTTGAAGGATAGGTTTTGCCCCGGAGCGTCGTGATGCCATGCTTCGTGTCCAACATGGTCTTGGTCGCAAAGTTCCCAAGGGTCACAATGACGACAGGGTTGAGGGCTTTGAGTTGGCCGAGGAGAAAGGGTCGACACGCATCAAGTTCTTCAGGTGCAGGATTGCGATTCTCGGGAGGTCGGCATTTGACCATATTCGTGATGTAAATCTCATCGCGCGCCAGTCCGAGTTCCTCAAGGAGTAACTCTTGGAGAAGGTTCCCCGAGCGGCCAATAAACGGCAGGCCTTGTTCGTCTTCTTTGGCTCCAGGGCCTTCGCCGAGGACCACCAAAGACGCAGTTGGCGAGCCCGAGCCGAAAACCACCTTGGTGCGCGTCTGCGACAGAGCGCATGCGGTGCATGTCTGGGCACGTTCTGAGAGTTCGCTGAGGGTCTCTTGAGGAAGCAGACTCATCTCCCGGTCCGCCACCAGCGGCGGGCGGGTTTTGGCTGCGCCTCTGCTTTGGCTCCCACATAACGGCGCGGCACGCGGTCACCAATGCCACAGACCACTTCCCAGGGAATGGTAGCGAGATGCTCAGCCCACTCTTCGACCGAAATTGTTTCACTCCCCTGGGTTCCCAGTAACACCACTTCGTCTCCGACATTGACCGGCGCATCACCGACATCAACCACAATCTGATCCATGGTCACCATGCCCGCTAAGGGAAAACGCCGTCCACCAATCAACACTTCTTGACCGGCGGCGAACAGTGCGCGGGGGTACCCGTCGGCGTAACCCATCGGAACCGTGACAACCCGACCTGCTTCAGGCAGGGCACGACGGCGTCCGTAGGCTGGACGTGCGCCTTGTTCAAGGTCACGCACGGCAATGACGCGCGAGCGAATCGAAAGTGCCGGTCGAAGATCGAGAGCCCCCTCGCGTGAGGCGGCCTTTCGCACTGCGTCATTGGGATAAATCCCATAGAGAATTAGGCCACAACGGACCATCGATTGGCGTGCAGCTGGGTAGGCCATCGTTCCCGCTGAGTTGGCAATGTGAAAGACCGTTGGATTTGCTCCAAGGTCTCTGGCTTGGTCAATTGCCGAATCAAAGAGCTCAATTTGGTATTCAGTAAAGCGCACACTGTCGTCGTCTTCCTCATCAGCCACAGGAAAGTGTGTCCACAAGCCCTCAAGAACCAACTGGGGGTAGCGAGCGATTTCCTTGAAGACTGCTTCAAGTTCATCGGGTTGTGCTCCCATGCGGTACATCCCGGTATCCACCTTGACGTGGACGGGATTCATACTTCCCATGGTCTTGGCCGACTCCGCGGCTGCTTGAACACCGGCAACTGTGGCCAAGGTGGGCGTGAGGACTGCGGCAAAGACCGCGTTAAACGTATCGAGGGACGGCTCCGAAAGCAAAAGAATTGGCGCGGTGACACCGCCTTGGCGCAGTTCAAGACCCTCGTCGACGAGGGCAACCGCCAGTCCTTGCGCTCCACCTTCAAGAAACGCAATTCCAGCATCGACAAGGCCGTGGCCGTAGCCGTTGGCCTTCACAACCGCGCAGAGCGCGGTGTTCTCTAGCCGTGAAGCCACCTCGCCCGCGTTGTGGCGAAGTGCATCAAGGTCGACTTCTACCCAGGTAGGGCGGGTCTGGCCTTCAACGCTCACGCTTGCTCCTCCTTGACGACTTCTCCCACCAGGTTAGGAAGATCTGTGGCCACCATCGTGCCGCTCCCTAAAGCACCGGCAGAACCGTGGACAAATGCCCCCAGGGCGGCAGCGAGTGGTAACGAAAGACCTCGAGCACAGAACGCTGCGATGACGCCGCTGAGGACATCTCCCGTTCCCGCCGTCGCCAGCGCCGGAGTTCCGGCAGTGACAAAACGGACCATGGGATCAAGATCGTCTGGAGCAACGATCACCGTCGTTGCGCCCTTTGACAGCACACACACACCGGTCGAGGCAACAAGTTCTCGCAGTTCGCCAAGGCGGTCGGCGTCGAGATCTCTCCCCAGGAGTCGTTTGAGTTCCCCATCGTGGGGGGTGATCAAGAGCGGGTGACTACTTGCGCCGACAAGTTCTTTGAGATTCTCTTGCGAACCAATCGCGGTGATGGCATCGGCATCGACCACCATGGGGCAAGAGCGACGGCGCATGAGCTCACGAATTGCTTGGCGAGTGTTTTCATCGAGGCCAAGTCCAGGGCCGATAACGACCGCCTTGGCGCGTGACGATTCGCTCAGCACAACATCAACGAACTCGGCACCGTTTACTTCTCGTCGGACAATGTCTTCAGGCCACGGCGTCCCAGTGTCAGTGGCGCGCGTGACCAAGCGCACCATGCCCGAACCAGCCCGTAGCGCTCCCATCGAACAAAGCGCGGCGGCTCCTTCCATACCTGGAGACCCCGCCACGACAGTCACCGCAGCACTCCATTTGTTATCGGTGCGTGCGCGCGGAGCCAAAAGATGAAGGTCGCGTTGCTCCATAAGTTCCATCGTGTGGGGCTCGGTGGGAATTCCGATATCAGCGACCGTGATCTCGCCACAGAGCGATGGGCCGTCTCCTAAGAGGAGGCCCGATTTCATCGCCGCCATCGTGACCGTCATCGAGGCTTCAAGAGGTGTACCCAGTGTGCTTCCCTTGTCTCCGTCGAGTCCCGAGGGCAAGTCGACAGCAATGACCGGAACAGAATCGGGTACGAACGCTGCGTGAAAGGATCGAGACAATCCCGTACCGTAGGCCGCATCGATAACCAGATCTGCAGGCAGAATCTCGGCGCTCGTGGCCGTCGGATCAAGAAGCCGAACCTTTGCCCCACGTCGCCGCAACAATGAGGCGGCGATTCGTCCATCGGCTCCGTTCGATCCTGGACCAGCGATCACGGTAATTCGTTTCCCACTCACGCCACCGAGAAAAACAATCGCTGCATAGCCAACAGCGCTTCCCGCTCGGCGCACCAAGGTCTCATGAGACGTGACCTTGAGCGCCTTCGCGTCAAAGGCCTTCATCTCTTCGACGCTTACGACGGGGCGCATGGACACCACCTGAGTGCCGTGGCTGAGGCAATGGCGATGCCACCGTCATGCGACAGAGAGATTTTCACCATGTCGATTTCCCGCTGCACTGCTCGTAGCTGTGCCTTCCCATGGAGACGAATCGACGGGGCTATGTCTCGGCCACCTTCGACTTCAACACTCAAGAATCCCAGATCCCAAATTCCCCCGCCAAGTGCCTTCATGACCGCTTCTTTTGCGGCCAATCGAGCCGCCACGGACGCTGCAAAAGCAGAAGGGTTTTTTACACTCCTCAAGCGTTCCTGCTCACCTGCCAATAAAAGTCGGCTGAGAACATTGGGGCGGCGTTCTAAGAGGGCAGCAACACGATCTATCGCAACAACATCGATACCGGTGTCGACGACAAGCCCGCCGGGATGAATGCCGTGATCACTCACTCAACCGTCACCGTCTTGGCCAAGTTGCGAGGCCGGTCAACATCAAGACCTCGAGCAACGGCCAAGTGATAGGCCAGTTGCTGGAGAGGAACAATATCTTTTATTGGCGAAACGATCGGGCTCGTTGCGGGAACCAACAGGAGATAGTCCGCCAAACTTGCCGCGTTCGAGTCGCCGTCTTCGGCAAGCATCACCACGGTCGCTCCTCGGGCTTTCACTTCTGAAACGTTCGAGAGAATCTTCTCGCGCATCTCACCTCCGGTTGCGATCGCCACCACAATGCAGCCAGGTTCAATCACTGCAAGAGGACCGTGCTTTAACTCGCCTCCGGCGTAGCCCTCGGCGTGGAGGTAGGAGATCTCCTTGAGCTTGAGTGCACCTTCGAGAGCAGTCGGGAAGCCTGCGTGGCGACCAAGAAAGAAGAAATCTCGTGCATCGATGAGTTCCTTCGCTACTGCGGCGACCGCTGGGTCGCGGGCCAGTGTCGTGGCAACGGCATCTTCGAGGCCCACGAGGTCAGAGATTTCTTGGGCAACATTGTCGGGCGTCATCGTGCCGCGCAGCGTGGCGAAGTGCAGGGCAAATAATTCCAAGACCACCATCTGCGCGACCACCGCTTTTGTTGAGGCAACGGAGATTTCTGGACCCGCACGGGTATAGAGCACACCATCAGCTTCTCTTGCCATCGATGAGTCCACGACGTTCGAGACGACCACGACATGGCCTCCAAGTGCTTTCGCTTTACGAAGTGCTTGGAGCGTGTCAATCGTCTCCCCTGATTGTGAAATACCGATCACTAATGTCGTGGCTGACACCACGGGGTCTCGGTAGCGATACTCACTGGCGATATCAACCTCGACCGCTACCCGAGCCGCTCGCTCAATGGCAAGTTTTGCCACAAGTCCCGAGTGGTAACTCGACCCGCAGGCCACGATTGTCACGTTGGTGATTGAACGGAGGACATCGTCAGAGAGGTTCAATTGGTCAAGGATAATTGCCCCTTGATCGGTGATTCGCCCCCTGAGCGTGTCGGCAATGACTCGTGGCTGCTCATTGATCTCTTTGGTCATGAAATCATCGAAGCCGTCTTTCTGCGCTGCTTCGACGTCCCACATGACATGGAGGGGTTTCGGCGTCACGACCTTGCCGTCAAGGTCACTTACGACAATTGAACCAGGTCGCAATTCGACAATTTGATCGTCTTCGATGACCATCAAATCTCGCGTGCGCTCGAGCAGTGCTGGAATATCAGACGCAAGGAAACTCGCGTCCCCGGAGATCCCAACAATGAGTGGCGAGATCTTCCGCGCGGCCACGATTAACTCAGGATCGCTCAGCTCGATAACGCCAATAGCGAATGCGCCGCGCACCATCGTGAGCGCAGCACGGACAGCCTCCGGAAGTGTCGCTGCACTCTTGAGGCACTCTTCAATAAGGTGGGCCAAGACTTCAGTGTCAGTGGCCGAGATGATGGTGTGACCTTGGCCGACCAAGGTGGTTGCCAGTTCTTGATAGTTCTCAATAATGCCGTTGTGGATAAGCGCAAGGTGTCCCGCACAGTCAACGTGGGGATGGGCATTGCCTTCATTGGGTTTTCCGTGGGTGGCCCACCGCGTATGGCCGATACCGGTCGAGGCAACGCTCGGCGCATTGGCCGTTGATGAGCGCAGGGTGGCGACGGAGTGCGTCCCGTCAGCCACTCGGACTCGATAGATCTCCTGGTTGTCGATCAGGGCTATGCCCGCTGAGTCGTAGCCTCGATACTCAAGCCGCTCGAGGCCATCGAGCAAAATGTCGAGGGCGTCGGCAGCACCGGTAACGCCGATAATGCCGCACATGTCTTCAAGGATACAAGCCTTCTCCTTAGGCAGGTGTTCCCATCGTTAATTGCACGAGATCGACGAGTTCTTTCGTGAGTTGACGGGCCTCTTGGTCATCATCAGCCTCAACCATCACCCGTATGACCGGCTCTGTTCCTGACGCTCGCACCAAAATACGCCCACGGTCTCCAAGATCACGTTGAAGGGCATCAATGCGATCATTCAGCTCGGTCGCCCCTTCCAGATTGCTTCCTGGTTGGACGCGAACCGCTTCCAAGTACTGAGGCACACGTTGCAGCATCACATCGGAAAGTACCGCCAGCGTGGTGCCTGAGCGTTTTACAAGATCCGCCAGAAGTAAGCCGGAAAGTACGCCGTCACCCGTGGTGGCCAGCGAACGGAAAATAATATGCCCCGACTGTTCACCACCTAAGGACAACCCCCCGGCATCAAGTGCTTCGACAACGTTCCGGTCGCCAACGGCAACGGTTCGTACAGCAATGTCGGCGTTCGCCATTGCCCGGTGAAAGCCCAGGTTGCTCATCACGGTGACCACCACGGTCGACTCGTGGAGCTGACCCCGTTGTTGAAGATCGTGGGCAAACAGCGCAAGCACGGTGTCGCCATCGACAATGACGCCGGTGTGATCAACCGCCACAACCCGATCGGCATCACCGTCGAAGGCCAAACCAATGTCGGCCTTCGACGCACGAACAAGGTCAGCGAGCGCCTCTGGATGGGTTGATCCCACGCCATCGTTAATGTTCGCACCATCCGGTGTTTCGCCCATGACGACGACGTTCGCGCCAAGTTGTTCGAAGACAGTCCGTGCCGTCGTGACACTTGCACCATGAGCGCAATCAAGGGCAACCGTCATCCCTTCGAGCGTGCCGTCGATCGTTCCTACAAGGTGCTCAAGATACCGAGTCACCAACGCATCGTCTCGGCGTAAGGCTCCGATGCTGGATGTTCTTTGAGGCCCTGGCTGGGTGGCTTCCAATGCTGTTTCGATCGCTCGTTCTTCGCGAACAGAGAGTTTTGTTCCTCCCGCCCCAAGGACCTTAATTCCATTGTCACTCGCTGGGTTGTGCGACGCAGAGACCACGATACCGGGACATCCCAACGAGGCGCTCAGATAGGCAACGCCGGGAGTAGGGATGACGCCGAGATCGACAACGTCGATACCCTGAGAAGTGAGGCCCTGGGTCAGGCCGTCGACCAGTGCTGGGCCTGACGCGCGCGTGTCACGGCCAATGAGAACCTGGACTGGAGTGAGTACCTGTGCGGTAGCACTCCCCACGCCAACTGCGAGCTCGACCGTGAGGTCTTCGGGAGCTCGCCCGCGAATCCCGTCAGTCCCAAACCGGGGCTGAGCCATTGGGTTATCGCTTTGAGTACTGTGGCGCCTTACGGGCCTTCTTGAGTCCGTACTTCTTGGACTCTTTTTCACGAGCGTCACGGGTCAACATGCCCGCCTTTTTCAGCTCGCCGCGGATTTCCGGCGTCAGTTCAAGAAGTGAACGAGCAATACCGAGACGTAACGCCCCGGCTTGTCCTGACGTTCCTCCACCATCCATTGTGGCGTCAACGTCATAGCTTTCATCGACCTTGGCGATACGCAGTGGCTCAGTGATCAGCATGCGGTGCGTCGCTGAAGTGAAGTACGCCTCGAATGGACGCTTGTTGATTGTGATCTTTCCAGTACCGGGACGAAAGCGGACTCGAGCAACTGCTTGTTTGCGTCGACCGGTCGACTGCGTCAAAGGGATGGCCATCTACTTATTCTCCTTGATTACGCGCTCGCCCGGCGTGCGCCGGGGACGTCGTGGGCTTGAGGGTTCTGTGCTTGGTGTGGGTGTTCCGCACCGGCGTACACCTGTAACTTTGTGAACTGCTGGCGACCCAAACGATTCTTTGGGATCATGCCGCGAATGGCACGCTCCACCACAATGGTTGAGTCTTCTTCCATCAACTTCGCGTAACTCTTCGACCGCAGACCACCGGGGTATCCAGAGTGGTGATACGCCAACTTGTCATCAGCCTTGTTCGAGGTCATGACGATTTTGTCTGCGTTGATTACGACAACGTGATCACCCATGTCCATGTGCTGAGCAAAGTATGGACGGTGCTTGCCACGCAGGAGTCGTGCAGCTTCGGTGGCCAAACGACCAAGGACCATGCCGTCGGCATCAATTAAGTACCAGGACCGATTGATCTCGCTAGCTTTCGGGGAGTAAGTGCGCACTAAAGTTCTCTCTTTTTCTTTGGAAACAGGAACCCTGCCTGAGTACCTCTGGGCTTCGTCCCTGTGGATGAGGAAGTTCCCTTCCTCACTAGGGAGTCCTATGTTAGGTCTCCCAGGTCACGAGGGCAAACTGGGCCCCTCATCGGGATAACCGACCCCAATCAAGCAAAGGCCTTGGGGCGGTGCTGGCTGAGCCGCATGTTCTCGAGAATGGCTCCGCAGGAGGGCGACGAGATCGGCAGCATTCGAGCCCCCCCGGCCAATTTCAACGAGTTGGGCAGTAATCGAGCGAACCATCTGGTGACAGAACGCCCCCGCTTGGATCTCAAAGGCCAGTAATCGTCCGTTGGGGATCTCTAGAACTCCCGAGGTAGGAACCTCGTTCACTTGGGCTTCAGTAACCGTGCGAACAATGGGTTCGGCCGACGACGTGCCCGCAACTTTGCGACAAAAACAGCGGAAATCGTGATTCCCTATGACCGAACCGGCGGCTTGGTGCATCGCCCGAAGGTCCAGCGAGTCTAAAACGTGCCAAGAAAGGTCGCTCAAAAGAGGATGCGGAGCGGGGCTTTCAAGGATCAAATAGCGATACCTGCGCCAGGTGGCGTTGTGGCGAGCATCAAAGTCAATGCCCACCTTCCGAGCTTGCGTGACCGAGATATCAGGACCGATCTGCCGGTTCAGCGAATGACGCAGGCTCTCGGGAGCGATGTCCTCGCCTCTCGTCGAAAGCAAAGGATCGGGAAGATCGACGTGGATCACTTGTGCCGTAGCGTGAACGCCCGTGTCGGTTCGCCCAGCACAGACGATCAGCGGTGATGCTTCGCATCGTGCACTGTTCTCAAGCGCGTCAGCGAGATCACCAGCCACCGTTCGTTGCCCAGGCTGTTTGGCGAAGCCGTGGAACGCCGTTCCGCGATAACTCAGATCCAGCCGCCAGCGTGCAGTTCCGCCCATCAGGGCTACTCCTTAGACCAGTTCGAGACGCGCCATCGGCGCATTGTCACCTGGACGAGGTCCAAGTTTCAAAATCCGGGTGTAGCCACCTGGACGGTCTGCGTAACGAGGACCAATGTCAGCAAAAAGTTTGTGAGCCATGTCTTTGTCACGGATCAACGCAACAACGCGTCGTTGGTTGGAGACGCCACCTTTGGTCGCTGCGGTGATGCACTTCTCAGCCACAGGACGAAGAGCCTTCGCCTTTGCTTCCGTCGTCACCACAAATTCTGCGGCGATCAATGACGCAACTAAGTTGCCCATCATTGCCTTCTGGTGTGAT
Source organism: uncultured Actinomycetes bacterium (assembly GCA_903825895.1). Lineage (GTDB taxonomy): Bacteria > Actinomycetota > Acidimicrobiia > Acidimicrobiales > RAAP-2 > CAIUMH01. The sequence continues at coordinate 32,600 of CAIKCI010000013.1, read as the reverse complement.
GCGCTTCCGCCAAAGCGTCGCCCTCGTTTAGGAGTACCTCTCATGTCAGCCCTCCGTCGCTAATGCCAACCCGCGCTCGTCAAGACGGTCATTCACGTCCTTCAGAGAGGTTTGGCCGAAGTTCGTAATACTCAGCAGATCTTTCTCGCTGCAAGCAACCAGTTCGCCGATGGAGTTGATCCCACCACGCTTGAGGCAGTTACGAGCTCGCTCGGTAAGACCAAGGTCTTCGATACGGGCATCAAGTTCATTCGATGCTCCAAGCGCTGCGCCAACGTCACCGAGCTCGAGGCCCTGTGCTTCTTCGTCCAGGGTGGCAACAAGCCCAACCAGGGATCCCAACGTGGCACCTGCAGAAGCCAGTGCTTCACGAGGTGAGATCGAACCATCAGTCTCAATATCCAGAATCAAGCGGTCGAAGTCTGTTGACTGCTCGACACGCACTGGCTCGACCGCATAGGTCACACGTCGGACTGGCGAAAAGATCGAGTCGACCGGAATCACGCCGATGACATTCGACTTTTGGTTTCGAGCAGCTGAGACATAGCCACGGCCACGGTCAACGGTCACGTCGATCGCCAAGGTGGCGCCAGCGTTCACCGTCGCGATGCGAAGCGAAGGGTTAAGAATCTCAACGTCAGCGTTCGCAACAAAATCTGCGGCTGTTGCGTCCCCTGCACCCTTCTTTTCAAGGCGGAGCACAATGGACTCATCGCCGCTCACGCGGATCAAGAGGTCCTTGAGGTTCAAGATGATATCGGTGACATCTTCTTTGACGCCTTCGATGGTGGTGAATTCGTGCAGTGCGTTGTCGAAACGGACTTGGGTAACTGCGGCACCTGGAATGGACGACAGGAGCGTACGACGCAGGGAGTTACCCAGCGTGTGTCCGAAACCTGGGTCCAATGGTCCAACGGCGAAGCGTTGGCGATTGTGTCGTTCCTCGTCGATTGACTCGACGGTGGGTCGTTGGATGATGAGCATATTTTTTCTGGCTCCTCGTTAGTGAGTTGGCTCGGGGTGCTATTGCTATTTCGAATAAAGTTCGACGATTAATTGCTCGTTTACCGGTTCCGTGATTTGTTCACGGATTGGCAAAGAGAGCACAGTGACTTGGAATCCGTTTTCACCGGATTCAAGCCACGGAACAAGCTGACGGTCGAGAACGTCTCGGTTCCGTACAACATGGAAGTTCTCGCGGGTCGGCGCCTTCAAAGTGATGACTTCACCTTTACGCACACGGTAGGAAGGAATCGTGACTCGCTTGCCATTGACCAAGACGTGGCCATGGCGAACCAACTGGCGGGAAGCCGACCGGCTCGCTCCCCATGCGGCGCGGTAAACCACGTTGTCGAGACGGGTCTCAAGCATCTGCAGGAGCGTTTCACCGGTGATACCGGGTCGACGGTTGGCTTCTTCGTAGAGATTACGGAATTGCTTCTCTAAGAGACCATAAATACGACGAGCCTTCTGCTTTTCACGGAGCTGAGAAAGGTACTCAGAACCTTGACGCATACGATCACGACCATGCTCACCTGGTGGGTAGGCACGCATGGTGCGCTCTTGGGCTTGATCAGAGACTGGGCACTTCAAGGTGTAGCAGCGCTCACCCTTCAAGAAGAGCTTGGTGCGCTCACGACGACAGAGTCGACAAACGGGTCCGGTATAACGAGCCATGATCCGACCTAAACCCTTCGTCGCTTCTTCGGGCGACAGCCGTTGTGCGGGATGGGAGTCACGTCCTTGATTCCCACAACTTCGATGCCGGCAGCGGCGATTGAACGAATAGCGGTCTCACGACCTGAACCAGGACCTCGAACCAAGACATCGACTTTACGTACGCCATGCTCCATTGCCTTTTTGGCTGCTTGCTCTGCCGCGAGCTGCGCTGCGAAGGGCGTGGACTTTCTTGATCCCTTGAAGCCAACGTTTCCAGCTGAGGCCCAGGAAAGGACATTGCCCTCAGGGTCAGCGATTGACACGATGGTGTTGTTGAACGAACTCTTGATGTGCGCAACGCCATAGGCGATGTTCTTGCGCTCCTTGCGGCGGGGCCGACGGGTTCCTTGGGGTTTTGCCATTACTTGATGACCTTCTTCTTCCCTGCCACGGTTTTCTTAGGACCTTTACGAGTACGAGCATTCGTGTGCGTGCGCTGGCCATGGACGGGAAGTCCCTTGCGGTGACGCACACCTTGGTAACAGTTAATTTCCATCTTTCGGCGAATGTCTTGAGCTACGTCACGGCGAAGGTCTCCTTCAACGGTGACTTCTTCATCGATCCAGCTTCGCAGGGCGGCGACTTCTTCATCAGTCAGATCACGCACGCGGGTGTCGGGGTTCACGTTGGTTGCTTCCAAGGCACGCTTCGAGATCGTGAGACCAATACCAAAGATATAGGTCAATGAGACCTCAACCCGCTTCTCACGGGGAATGTCGACACCAGCAATTCGAGCCATCTAAATCCTCTACCTCTTCTCTTAACCCTGGCGCTGCTTGTGCCGGGGGTTTTCACAAATCACCTGCACGTTGCCGTGCCGACGAATGACCTTGCACTTCTCGCACATGGGCTTGACGCTCGGTCGTACTTTCATCTCAGTTGCTCCTCAAAGACCTTTTAAATCCGAAACTTGCTTTATTTGTAGCGGTAAGTGATACGACCACGAGTTAAGTCATAGGGAGTGATCTCTACTTGGACTTTGTCTCCTGGCAGAATACGAATACGATGCATTCGCATTTTTCCCGAACTGTGGGCAAGAACTTTGTGCCCGTTCTCTAGTTCGACTTTGAACATTGCGTTCGGCAATGGCTCAACGACGGTTCCTTCGAGGACGATGGCATCTTCTTTCGGCTTGGACAGGTCTCTCTCCTTAAAATCGTTTCTTGACATGACACAGGCGCCACAAAAGCGCCTGCAAAATTTCTGGGGGTTTCACCCACCTGGTACCCCCGAAGGGCTCCGATGGGCGGATTCCCATACTACTCAGGTTTTTTGACCCTCCGCCAACTGGCCGAAAATTACTGGGCAAACCCCCGTCATTCCTAAGGCAGGGTAAAGATTTCGGGGCCGTGGGCCGTCACGGCAATGGTGTGCTCAAAATGGGCTGAAAGGCCGCCATCTTGGGTCATAACCCCCCAACCATCGTCCAGGGTATAGGTCTCAGGACCCCCAATATTGACCATCGGCTCGATGGCGAAGACATTGCCCTCTTTCAAAGCGGGTCCTGGTGATCCAGGCCAATAGTTCGGGACTTGGGGTTGCTCGTGCATGGCAGTACCGATGGCGTGGCCTACATATTCCCGCACCACCGTAAAGCCAGCTCCCTCGGCCGTTTTCTGGACAGCACGTCCCACCTCGTTGAGGCGGTTCCCTTTTTTGAGCTGATCAATCCCGTCGAAAAGACTCCGTTCGGTGATCTCGAGAAGTCGTTGTGCTTCTTTCGAGATTTCCCCCACTCCAGCGGTGTAGGCCGCATCACCGTGATATCCCTCGATGATGGCACCACAGTCAATCGAAATAATGTCGCCTTCTTTGAGTATGACGTCATCGCTGGGGATCCCATGAACGATCATGTCGTTGGGGCTCGTACAGATCACAGCTGGGAAGCCGTGATAATTCAAGAAGTTTGAAGTTGCTCCTCGCTTGGCGATCACATCCGCTGCGATGTTATTTAATTGCATCGTGGTCACACCGGGGCGAATGGCCGCACGTGTTGCTTCATGCATCTCGGCGACAACTTTGCCGGCTTTGCGCATTTTGATCAGTTCACCTTCATTGCGTCTCATAGAAACTTCCTTGTCATCGTGATTGATCAGCTTGGCGTTTTTTGATGATGGCAACGGTGACGGCAAAGACACTGTCGGGATCTTCGCTCCCATCAATGGTCTCTAACAGACCACGGTCTCGATAAAACTCAATCAGTGGACGAGTCTCTTTTTCATAGGCTTGCAATCGCACCATGATCGCATCGGCCGTGTCGTCTTTCCGCTGGATAACTTCGCCGCCGCAGTTGTCGCACACCCAACCATGAATGGGAGGTTGACTTGTTGAATAGATTGCTCCACACGCCGTGCAGACACGCCGTGAAACAAGTCGATTCATAACGAGTTCCGTAGGGACTTCCAGATCAATCACACAGTCCAACGGCGCTTCGGCCACTGTTGACTCAAGCATTTCAGCTTGACCGATGGTTCTCGGGAATCCATCAAGTAAAAAACCACGAGTGCGAGCATCTCGCTCACCAAGACGTTCCGCCACCACGCCCATAATTAATTCGTCAGGAAGGAGTTGCCCAGAATCCATAAGCGTCTTCGCCTTCAGTCCAAGTTCCGTCTGCTCGCGTACCGCTGCGCGTAACATGTCACCTGTTGAGATATGCGGAACCGCATAGCGATGAGAAAGGCGGACACACTGCGTCCCCTTTCCTGCCCCCTGCTTTCCGAGGACGACCAGCCTGACCCCGGCAGTCATGGGATTACTTTAAGAATCCTTCATAGTTGCGCATCATCAACTGAGAGTCGATCTGTCGCATGGTTTCGAGAGCGACACCCACACTGATCAAAAGCGTTGTGCCGTAGAAGGGGAAGCGGTTCAGGTGCCAGAGTGCCATGAGCAAACTCGGGATCACCGCAACCGAACCCAAGAACAACGCTCCCACAACGGTGATGCGGCTCAAAAGGTGAGCAAAATACCGCTCGGTTGGAGGGCCGGGGCGAATCCCAGGGACGAATCCACCCTGCTTTCGAATCAAATCGGCCTGCTGGTGAGGTTCAAAAGCGATGTAAACGTAGAAGAACGTAAACGCCACGATCAAAAGGAAGTAGACGCCGATATAGAGAAAACTCGTTGGCGTCAGTGACTTCGTCACAAAGTTCTGGAACCACGCCCAGGGAATCACGTTGGACAACAAGACAGGAATGTAGAGAACTGAGGAGGCAAAGATGATCGGGATTACCCCTGCTTGGTTGACCTTGAGCGGAATATAGGTCGACGACCCGCCATACATCTTGCGACCCACCACTTTCTTTGCGAACGTGACCGGGATTCGACGTTGCCCTTGGTCCATGAAGACAATGAAGACCAGTAAGCCCAATGAGACCACCAAGATGGCCAGGGTCTTTAACAACCCACCTTCTTGATAAATCGACTTCGCACCCGCTGGGATTGCTGCGACGACGTTGGCAAAGATCAGAATTGACATTCCTTGCCCGATGCCACGTTGCGTAATCAATTCAGCGAGCCACATGACAAACGCTGTTCCAGCAGTCAAGCAGAGCACCATAAAGACACCAAGGGGCAGGGTCATCTTTGGAATCAAGTCCAAGGTGACACCAATCAATGCTTGGTCGTGGCCATGGAAGGCGTAGACCAGACCCGTAGCTTGCAAGAGCGCCAGGGCAATCGTGAGATACCGCGTGGTCTGCGTGATCTTCTTTTGACCAACCGCCCCTTGCTCACGCCACTCTTCGAGTTTTGGGATCACCGTGGTCAACAATTGGATGATGATTGAACTGGTGATGTAGGGCATCACGCCAAGTCCAAAGATGGCCAAGCGGGTCAATGCTCCGCCGGAGAATAAGTTCAAGAACCCAAGGACGCCCTTACCGCCAGCTTGGCTCTGCAACTGCTGAATCGCGCTGTAGGACACGCCCGGAACGGGAATGTTGGCACCGAGTTGATAGAGCCCAATGACGGCCAAGGTGAAGATCACCTTGTTCCGCAGGTCGGGGACCCGGAAGATATTCGCGAGTCGCGTCAGCACAAGAATTAACCCTAGCGGTTGGTGTGGGCGTTACCCTTAGCGGCTGGACGCACAGCGAACGGAAGGGCGACTTTTTCGATAGATCCGCCTGCGCCGGTGATCGCTGCCTCAGCGGACTTGGAGAAGCCATGTGCTGAAACCTTCATGGAGGCGGAAAGTTCGCCCCGTCCAAGAACTTTTACAAATTCGCCCTTTTTGGCGAGTCCCTTGGCAACCAACACGTCTGGCGTAATTTCGCTCAGTCCGAGAGCAGCTATGGCGTCGACGTTCACTGGTGTGTATTCCACGCGGAAGGGGTTGGTAAATCCCTTCAACTTTGGAAGCCGCTGCATCAAAGGGAGTTGCCCACCTTCAAAGCCAGCACGGATCTGACCACGAGCCTTTTGACCCTTGGTTCCTCGACCAGCAGTTTTTCCGCCCTTACCGGCGATACCACGACCGACTCGGTGCTTTGTTTTCCTGGACCCTTCTGGGGGTGTTAAATCGTGAAGTTTCACTTTCCTACCTCTTCAACGCTAATGAGATGAGGAACACGAGCGATCATGCCGCGAATCTCAGGACGGTCAGGGAGCTCATTGCTTTGGCCAATTCCCCGAAGACCCAAGGCACGTAAGGTGCCACGGTGCTTCGGCATGGTGCCAATTGACGAGCGAACCTGCGTGACCTTGATGGTGTTTTCTGCGCCAGCCATTGAACTAACTCACTTCCTTGTAAAGATCATTTTCGCGCTTGGTTTCACGATAGGCACGAAGGACGCCACCAGGAACAACCTCTTCAGGGGTCTTGCCACGCAGCGCAGCAACTTCCTCTGGTCGACGAAGGGCCTTCAATCCAGCAATCGTGGCGTGGGCCACGTTGATGCCGTTCGAGGAACCAAGCGATTTGGCGAGAATATCGTGGATGCCAGCCATTTCGAGAATGGCCCGAGCAGCACCACCGGCAATCACACCCGTACCAGGGGCGGCAGGCTTTAACAGCACGCGACCAGCACCTGCTTCGCCAAGGACTTGGTGGGTAATCGTTGAACCAGCAAGAGGAACTTCAAACATGTTCTTGCGTGCTTCTTCGATGCCCTTCTGAACAGCAAGACCAGCTTCTTTCGCCTTGCCGTAGCCCAAACCAACATTGCCCTTCCCATCACCAATCACCATCAGGGCGGCAAAACTGAATCGACGTCCACCCTTGACAACCTTGGCGACACGGTTCACATTGATCGTGCGCTCTTCGAATTGCTGCTGCTCAGCCATTAAAACTCCAGTCCTTCTTCACGAAGTGCATCGGCGAGTGCCGCTACACGACCGTGATAGGCGAAGCCACCACGATCAAACACCACACTTGAGATCCCTGCTGCTTTGGCGCGAGTGGCAAGAGCCTTGCCGACGGCCTTTGCACCATCTCGGTTCGACCCCGTTGCGCCGACACTCTTTTCGACCGACGATGCCGACGCAAGCGTCACGCCGTTGAGGTCGTCGATGATCTGAGCTGAAATATTTTTGTTCGAACGGAACACCGCAACGCGCGGACGCGCTGGCGTTCCTTCAAGGTTGAATCGCACTCGCTTGTGACGGCGAATTCGCAGTTCTCTGGTCGTTCGATTTGCCATGACTACTTCGCTGCCTTTCCGGCCTTACGCAGGACGCGCTCGTCGACATACCGCACACCCTTGCCCTTGTAAGGCTCTGGTTTACGAATCTTTCGGATATTTGCGGCTACTTGACCGACTTTCTCTTTGTCAGCACCCTTCACCAAGATCTTGGTAGGGATTGGCACTTCAAAGGTGACCCCGTCAGGAGCGTCGTAGTTCACAACGTGACTGAAACCCAGTGAGAGTTCAAGCGAACTTGGACCTTTCGCCAGCGCACGGTATCCAACACCCACAATATCGAGTTCTTTTGTGTAGCCATCAGTGACGCCAACCACCATGTTGTTCACGAGCGAACGGGTCAAGCCGTGCAGTGCACGGTGCTCGCGCTCATCATTCGGTCGCTCCACTAACAAGGTGTCACCATCTTGACGAACAGTGATTGCTCCGGGAATGGCCCGTTCTAAGGTGCCACCTGGGCCTTTCACGGTGATGTTTCCGGACGCAATCTCCACGGTCACTGAAGAAGGAACAGGAATTGGACTCTTTCCAATACGAGACATCTATGCCTCCCCTCTCAACGTTGCACTGTTACCAAACATGGCAAAGCACCTCTCCGCCCAAGTGGCGCTGACGAGCTTCACGGTCCGTCATTAAACCAGCAGAAGTTGAGAGAACGGCCACACCAAATCCACCGAGAACTCGGGGAATGTTGTCTGCAGGGGCGTAAATACGAAGACCAGGCTTCGAAACACGCTTGAGACCAGCAATAGTGGCTCGACGCTCAACGTCGTACTTGAGTTGGATGGTTAGGTTCGTCCCGGGTCGGCCTTCAACGGTGCTGGTTTCATGTCCAGCAATGAAGCCTTCTCGTTCGAGAATCTTGGCCAACGACTCTTTAAGTTTCGAGCCTGGCATGGTTACCGAGTCGTGTTGCGCCTTGTTGGCGTTCCGCATACGGGTAAGCATGTCCGCGATTGGATCAGTCATTGTCATCGCAGTACCTCCCTCACCAGCTCGCCTTCGTCACGCCGGGAATTTCGCCGGCGTGGACCATCTGTCGCAAGCAAATACGGCACAGCCCGAACTTGCGATAGACGGCTTTCGGTCGTCCACATCGCTGACAGCGGGTGTAGGCACGGACCTTGAACTTTGGCGTGCGCTGTTGCTTGTTAATTAATGCCTTTTTTGCCATGGTATTAACGGTTCTCCTGTCGGAACGGAAAGCCAAACGCTCGCAAAAACGCTCGCCCTTCTTCGTCATTACGGGCAGACGTCACAATCGTGATGTCCATCCCTCGTGGTGTGTCGATTTGGTCGTATTCAATTTCAGGGAAAATCAGCTGCTCGGTGACACCAAAGGTGTAGTTACCGTTTCCGTCAAAGGACTTCGGCGACAAACCACGGAAGTCACGAATTCGAGGAATCGCCAACGAGACAAGACGATCAAAGAACTCCCAGGCACGGTCGCCGCGCATGGTCACCTTGACACCAATGGCCTGACCTTCGCGAAGTTTGAATCCTGCAATTGACTGCTTCGCTACGGTGACCGCTGGCTTTTGGCCGGTGATCGCCGCAAGGTCTTTTTGAGCGCCTTCAAGCAACGACTGCTGCTGGGTGGCTTTTCCGACGCCGGAGTTCAGCACGATCTTGACGAGGCGCGGAGCCTGCATGATGTTTTCGAGACCTAACTCTTCTTTAAGTTGAGCGCGAATCTCATTGTTGTAGCGCTCTTTCAAGCGAGGGTTCATCGTTGTGCTCATAGATCTGCTCCACATTTACGACAGACACGGACTTTCTTGTCACCATCTGTTTTCATCCCAGCTCGGGTCGGTGCGTCACACTTCTTGCACCACAACGAAACGGCCGACACAGGAAGGGGCATAAACTTGTCGATAATCCCCGCTTGGGTGGTCTGGCTCTGCTGCTTTAAGTGGCGCTTCGCGATGTTGACCCCATCGAGGATCACTTGATCCTTCGATGGAATGGCACGAATAACCTCTGCTCGGTGTCCGGCCCACTTTCCAGTACGGACGACGACATCGTCGCCTTTCTTGATGCGCATTACAACACCTCCGGAGCAAGTGAAACGATTCGCATAAACTTCTTGTCACGTAATTCTCGACCAACTGGGCCAAAGATACGGGTCCCACGGGGCTGGCTCTGTTCGTTGATCAGCACAGCGGCATTCTCATCGAAGCGGATATAGCTGCCATCGGCACGGCGCTTTTCTTTCTTCACGCGCACCACCACGCAACGGACAACATCTCCACGCTTCACGGCAGCGCCTGGGATGGCGTCTTTCACCGTGGCGATGAAGACATCACCGATTGAGGCGTAGCGACGACGCGAACCACCGAGAACACGGATGCACAGAACTTCTTTGGCACCTGAGTTGTCAGCGACGCGAAGACGGGATTCTTGCTGGATCATCGTGCACGCTCCAATACTTCCTCAACACGCCATCGCTTCAGTTTCGAAAGCGGACGGGTTTCAATGACTCGCACTCGGTCACCCATCTTGGCTTCGAACTTTTCATCGTGGGCGTAGAGTTTCTTGGTGCGCTGAACGGTCTTGCCATAACGAGGGTGGCTGACACGGTCCACCACGGCCACAACAACAGTGTTCTCCATCTTGTCTGAGATCACAATGCCCTCACGGACTTTGCGCTGTGAACGCTCTTCGGTTTCTGTGGTTTCGGGCGCCATTATACGTTTCCTCCGTTGCTGGCTAACGACTCGGCATCGGTGATCTCTCGATCACGAAGAATCGTCAGAACTCGTGCAATGTCTTTTTTGACAATGCTCATACGAGCGGTGTTATCGAGTTGTCCGGTGGCAAGCTGAAAGCGCAAGTTAAAAAGCTCACGCCGTGCTTCGGCTAACCGGTCTACGAGCTCATTCGAGCTCAGGGCCTTCATTTCGTCGACTTTGGTGCTCATAGTTGAATCTCCGAGGTTCCGTGGGTTCCAGGACGGATAACGAAACGTGCACGCATCGGAAGTTTCTGAATTGCTCGTTCCATCGCAGCTCGTGCCAACGGCTCATCCACACCTGCGAGTTCAAAAATCACGCGACCAGGCTTCACCACAGCAACCCAGTGCTCAGGGTTACCTTTTCCCGAACCCATACGGGTTTCAGCAGGCTTCTCCGTCACGGGCTTGTCTGGGAACACGCGAATCCAGACTTTTCCACCACGCTTTACGTGACGAGTCATGGCAATACGTGCCGCTTCAATTTGTCGCGCCGTCAACCATGCAGGCTCAAGGGCCTGGATACCGAAGTCTCCAAAAGAAACTTCCGTTCCACCTTTCGCCATACCGGACATCCGGCCACGATTCTGCTTACGGTGCTTGACCTTACGGGGCATCAACATGGTTAGTCGTTCTCCCTCTTAAAGTGCGGCGTCTCGTGGTGCTCATGAAGAGTCTTTCGCTCGATCTCTTCTTCGTTCGCAAGACGCTTTTCAAGCTCATCGGGCTCGTTAGGGGTCTCAACGAGATCCTTGACCGCTTCCTCCAATGGCTCTTCCTCATCAATTTCAATTGGTGCAGCACCAGGAGCGGGCATCTCGGCCTTACGACGTCCACCACCAGCAGTCACCAAGCGACGCGGCGCAGATGGCTCTTCGCTCACGATTGCGCCAGTCGAACCTGAGGTCTCTCCGACCGCCATTGCTGCTTCACGAGTGATCTTCTCTTCAATCGAAACCTTGTAGGGAAGGATGTCACCTTTATAGATCCACACCTTCACACCAACACGGCCGGCAACGGTACGTGCTTCACGGAAGCCGTAATCAATGTCGGCTCGCAAGGTGTGTAAAGGAACCCGACCTTCTCGGTACTGCTCTTTCCGACTCATTTCTGCTCCACCTAAACGGCCTGAGCATTGAACCTTCACCCCAAGTGCACCTGCTTTTTGAACCGTTTGGATCGCTCGCTTCATCGCACGACGGAAAGCCACACGACGAACCAGCTGGTCACAGATTCCCTGAGCAATAAGTGCCGCATCGAGTTCAGGCTGCTTAATCTCTTGAATGTTCAACTGAATACCATTGGGTAGGCCAGTAATCTTCTCAAGATCTTTCTTGAGCCGATCTGCTTCGGCACCACGTCGACCAATCACGATTCCTGGACGGGCCGTGTGGATGTCGATGCGAATTCGGTCGCGGGTGCGCTCGATTTCGATACGACTCACTGCTGCTGACTCAAGTTGTTTGGTCAAGTAGTCGCGAATTTTCCAGTCTTCGACAACGAATGCTTGGTAATTACGCTCTTCGAACCAGCGCGACTTCCAATCGGTCGTGATGCCGAGACGGAAACCGTATGGGTTTACTTTCTGGCCCATTACTTGCCCTCTTCCTCAGACTCGTCGGCGTCACTCGACGCAGTTGCTTCCTTCATGGTCTCCTCGGCAGGTGCCGTTTTAGCGCTTGCCTTCTTCGCTGCAGCCTTCTTCTTCGCTGGTGCCTTCTTGGCAACAGGTGCTGCTTCCTCGGCGCTGTCGTCTTCTAGGGCCGCAGCTTCCTCTTCGTGCGTTTCAACAACGTCGACCTCGTCGACATGGACATCAAGAACCTCGTTCTCGACCTCATCCTCGTTAGCCCCTGCTTCTGCCTCCACTGCTTCGATCTCTGCTTCACGCGCTGCGTCACGACGGCGCCCACGCTGTTGCTGGTCAGCACGACGCTGCGATGCCGCGACTCGGCTCGAGCGCTGTGAACTTGCTGACTGGCGAGCAACGCTACGACGCTCAAGTTGATCGTCGTCCATACGGGCGACAATCACCGTGATGTGACAGGTGCGCTTACGAATTCTCGTTGCTCGTCCACGAGCTCGAGGACGCCACCTCTTCATGGTCGCACCTTCGTCGGCATACGCCGCTGCTACGTAGAGGTCGTCGGCGATTTGCCCATCGTTGTGGACCGCGTTTGAGACTGCGGAGGCCAAAACCTTCGCAATCACTCGCGCAGCTTCACGCTCGGTACCATTCAAAATTTCTGCAGCGGTGTCCACGGACTTTCCACGGATCAGTCCGAGCACAAGACGTGCCTTTGAGGCCGACATGTGGAAGTGGCGCAGTACGGCGCGGGTTCCTGGACGCTCGTTGGTCTTTGTTGCGGTCATGATTAGCGTCTCCCGACCTTTTCTTGGCCAGCGTGGAATCGGAAGGTTCGCGTTGGAGCAAACTCGCCCAACTTGTGCCCAACCATTGATTCAGTGATGAACACCGGAACGTGACGACGTCCGTCGTGGACGGCAATGGTGTGACCCACCATGTCCGGAATGATCGTCGAGCGACGTGACCAGGTCTTGATCACTCGCTTTTCGTTTGACTCGTTTAAGACGTCGACCTTCTTGAGCAGGTGGTCGTCCACGAATGGACCTTTTTTAAGGCTTCTTGGCATATAAGCTCCCTAGCGCCTTGACCCGCGGGTACGACGACGACGGACAATGAGTTGATCTGAGGCTTTCTTTCCTGCACGCGTACGGCCTTCCGGCTTTCCCCATGGAGACACAGGGTGACGTCCACCAGAAGACTTCCCTTCACCACCACCGAGTGGGTGGTCGACAGGGTTCATGGCGACACCACGTGTTTGCGGACGAACGCCCTTCCAGCGGTTTCGTCCTGCTTTTCCGATCTTGATGAGTTCGTGTTCTGCGTTACCGACTACGCCCAATGTGGCGCGACAGTCGATAGGAACTCGACGCATTTCCGTCGACGGAAGACGCAGCGTGGCGAATCCACCGTCTTTCGCCACGAGCTGAACACTCATACCTGCACCACGAGCCATCTTGCCGCCGCCACCAGGACGAAGCTCCACGTTGTGGATTACCGAACCGGTGGGGATATAGCGCATGGGCAACGCGTTGCCAACTTTGATGTCTGAACCTTGACCGTTTTGCAGCTTGTCGCCGACCTTCAAACCTGCTGGAGCCAGGATGTAACGCTTTTCACCATCGTGATAGTGCAACAAGGCAATGCGAGCATTTCGGTTTGGGTCGTATTCAATCGTGGCAACCGTGGCAGGAACGCCATCTTTGTTGCGCTTGAAGTCGATGATGCGGTACTGCTGCTTATGGCCTCCACCGCGGTGACGTGACGTTTTGCGTCCGTGGACATTTCGTCCACCACTCTTAGGCTTCGGAGCTAACAGCGACTTCTCAGGCGTGGTTGAGGTGATCTCAGAAAAGTCCGAGACCGTCTGGAACCGACGACCGGGGCTGGTTGGTTTACGTGAGCGAAGTGCCATGAATCTTCTCTCTCTAGTTCTCGAACAAATCGATCGAGTCACCGGCTTGGAGCGTCACGAAGGCGCGCTTCGTGTTCGGTCGTGAGCCTGTGGTGTTCGTGCGGCGATTACGAGTGGTCTTCCCCTTACGGTTCAATGTGTTGACGTTCTTCACTTTGACGCCAAACGCTTGCTCGACGGCGTTCCGCACATCGATCTTGGTGGCTGAAGAGTCAACAACGAACACATAGGTTCCTTGATCCATCAAGGTGTAGGTCTTCTCCGACACAACGGGAGAGACAAGAACGGACATTGGATCACGCATCAGTCATCAACCTCGTCGCTCGTTGGGAGAGTCTCGTCGGTAAAGAGGACCCAGTCACACTTGATGATGTCATAGGCGTTGATCTCACCCATCGCCACCGGGGTGACGTGTGGCAGGTTTCGGAAACTCAACGCAGCTTCAAAGTCTTCGTCTCCTAAGACGATGAGCACGGTGCCATCAAGACCTAATGCCTTGAGCGCAGCAACGGCATCTTTGGTCTTTGGCTCGTTCCAGGAGTACTTGTCAACCAGGGCTACTTTGCCTTCGCTTGCCCGGTCAGACAGTGCCGATCGAAGAGCGAGCCGGACCATCTTCTTCGGGGTGTTCTGGGCATAACTCCGAGGTTTCGGACCTAACGCAACACCACCACCGACCATTGATGGCGCTCGGCTTGAACCTTGACGGGCTCGTCCTGTTCCCTTTTGACGGAAGGGCTTGGCTCCGCCACCGCGCACTTCCGCGCGAGTCTTGGTTGACTGCGTACCTGATCGTTTAGCGGCAAGTTGTGCCGTGATCACTTGGTGGAGTACTGCTTTGTTTGGTTCGATCCCAAACAGTTTGGGATCGAGATCTACGGTGCCGAGCACCTTGCCGGCAATATCTTTACGCTCAACGCTTCGCTTTGCGGGAGCTGGGCGATCTTTTTTGATCGGTCCACGTAAGGTCAATGTTTCGCTCACTTGGAACCTCCAGACCTACCAGCAGGTGTCGCCACTTTGACAGAGTTACGAAGAACGACAACGCCACCACGTGGTCCAGGTACCGCACCCTTGACGAGAACAATCTCACGCTCTGGGTCAGCACCAACGATTTCAAGGTTCATCGTGGTGACTTGATTGCCACCCATACGACCGGCCATCTTGGTTCCTTTGAACACTCGACCGGGTGTCGCACAACCACCGATTGAACCAGGAGCTCGGTGGGCCTTGTGGTTACCGTGGGATGCGCCTTGACCCTTAAAGTTGTGGCGCTTCATTCCACCGGCAAAACCTTTTCCTTTAGAAACGGCGGTTGCGTCGATGCGCTCGCCTTTTTCAAAAATCTCTGCGGTAATCTCTTGACCGACTTGGTAGTCAGCAACGTCTTCAAGACGCAGTTCTACCAACTTGGTACCCGCTTGCACACCGGCCTTATCAAAGTGACCAGTCTCAGGAGCGTTCAGGGTGGACGCACGCTTGGTACCCCAGGTCACTTGAAGTGCGGAGTAGCCATCAGTCTCAGGCGTCTTGACCTGAACAATGCGGACAGGCGCGACCTTGACCACCGTCACCGGGACCGCGCGGTTTTCCTCGTCCCAGATTTGTGTCATGCCGACCTTCTCGCCGACAATCGCCTTCGTTGCCACGTTGCAACCCTTCCTTATCCTCGACCTCTCAGCCGACAAGAAAACGCTCCTCTCGGGATCCCCCGAGCGGAGCGCTCGATCTTTTTTGGCTTGGTGTCCCTGGTTTCCCAGGCTGCCAAGCACGTCATCTGTCCAAAAACCGATTTCTCGATTTTTGATTCCCACCCTTGCGGGCAGGGCTACTTACTCTAGACCTTCTGGGCCGAGCCCGCCAATTGGGGACTCGACGCCAGAAAAGGTCTAAGAATTACTGAATCTTGATCTCGATATCGACCCCAGCTGGCAGATCGAGACGCTGAAGCGAGTCGACCGTCTTTGGGGTGTGCTCGATAATGTCCACCAAACGCTTGTGCACCCGCATCTCAAAGTGCTCACGTGAGTCTTTGTATTTGTGGGGGCTTCGAATAACCGTGTACCGGTGCTTCTCGGTGGGTAAAGGGATCGGACCCTGGATCTTGGCTTGGGTACGAAGAACCGTTTGCACGATCTTCTCGGTCGATTGATCGAGAATTTCGTGGTCATAGGCTTTCAGCCTGATACGGATCTTCTGTGCTGCCATGGAGGATGGTCCTTTTACCTAGTTTGGTGAACTACTTGAGAATCTTGACGACTCGACCGGCACCAACAGTTCGGCCACCCTCACGGATAGCGAATCGAAGGCCTTCGTCCATAGCGATGGGCTTGCCCAGCGTCACGGTCATCTCGGTGTTGTCACCAGGCATCACCATTTCGGTGCCTGAAGGCAGTTCAATCGAACCGGTGACGTCAGTCGTACGGAAGTAGAACTGAGGACGGTAGTTCGAGAAGAAGGGCTTGTGACGGCCTCCTTCTTCCTTGGTCAACACGTACACGCTGGCTTCAAAGTCAGTGTGCGGGGTGATTGACCCTGGCTTGCAGAGAACCTGTCCACGCTCAACGTCTTCCTTCTTCGTTCCACGAAGAAGCACACCAACATTGTCACCGGCTTGACCTTGGTCAAGAAGCTTACGGAACATTTCAATTCCGGTCACGGTCGTCTTCTCGGTGTCCTTCAGACCAACGATCTCAACTTCGTCACCGACGTTAACGATTCCAAGCTCAACTTTTCCAGTCACAACCGTGCCACGACCAGTAATTGACATAACGTCTTCAACTGGCATCAAGAATGGCTTCGTAACGTCACGCTCTGGCTCTGGAATGTAGGAGTCAACTGATTCCATCAATTCGAGAATCTTGGCTGCCCAGTCGGCGTCGCCCTCCAGAGCCTTCAGCGCTGAAACACTCACGATTGGGGTGTCATCACCAGGGAATTCGTACTCGTTCAAGAGTTCACGGATTTCCAACTCCACGAGCTCCAAGAGCTCAGGGTCGTCGACCGTGTCGGACTTGTTGAGGGCAACCACGATGAACGGCACACCGACCTGACGTGCCAGAAGCACGTGCTCACGGGTCTGAGGCATAGGTCCATCAGCCGCCGAAACCACCAAGATGGCTCCATCAATCTGCGCGGCACCAGTGATCATGTTCTTGATGTAGTCAGCGTGACCCGGCATGTCCACGTGGGCGTAGTGACGGTTCGCCGTCTCATACTCAACGTGAGCAATTGAAATCGTGATACCACGCTGACGCTCTTCAGGCGCCTTGTCGATCATGTCGAATGGCGTGAATTCCGTACCAGGGTTGGCGTCGGACAGTACCTTGGTGATTGCGGCAGTCAGCGTCGTCTTTCCATGGTCAATGTGACCCATTGTTCCGATGTTGACGTGCGGCTTATTTCGCTCGAACTTCTGCTTTGCCATGATGCGGGAACCTCTCCCTGGTTTCGGGCGGAACCCTTTCGAGTCCGCCATGTCGTTTACTTGTTTTCTATTTTCTCACGTCCAGCGCACGCTGATTTCCAGCGGGGCGATGGTTGTTAGAAATCTTCTCAACTGATCCGGGTTTCCCCGAGAGACCTACTCTCCCGTTGCCCGAGCGATGATTTCTTTCGAAACCGCCTCTGGCACTTCGTTGTAGGCCTCAAATTGCATTGAATACGTTGCTCTCCCCTGAGTACGAGAGCGCAGATCGGTAGCGTAGCCGAACATATCGGCCAAGGGAACCTGGGCATGAATAACCTGGCTATTTCCCCGTTGATCCATGCCTTCTACCCGCCCACGGCGTGAAGAAAGGTCACCAATAACGTCTCCCATGTAGTCATCAGGCGTCACCACTTCGACGGCCATCACTGGCTCCAAGAGAACCGGGCGAGCAGCTCGGGCGGCTTTTTTAACGGCCAGTGAACCAGCGATTTTGAACGCCATTTCAGAAGAGTCAACGTCGTGATAGGAGCCGTAGGTCAAGGTCACTTTGACGTCCACCATGGGGTAGCCAGCCAAAACGCCCGACGTCAAGGCCTCACGGATCCCCTGGTCGATCGAGCCGATGTATTCCTTGGGGATCACACCACCGGTAATGGCGTCGACGAACTCGTAACCTCCACCTGGGCCCGTGGGCTCAAAGGAGATGACAACGTGGCCGTACTGACCCTTACCACCGGTCTGGCGGACATACTTCTCTTCGATCTTCTCAACCTTGTTCCGAATGGTCTCTCGATAGGCCACCTGGGGCTTACCAACGTTGGCATCCACGCTGAATTCTCGCAACATTCGGTCAACGAGGACTTCGAGGTGCAACTCACCCATTCCCGAAATAACGGTCTGGTTCGTCTCTTCGTCACTGCGGACACGGAAGGTCGGGTCTTCTTCGCTCAAGGCATAGAGGGCCTTCGACAGCTTGTCTTGGTCAGCCTTAGTCTTGGGTTCAACAGCTACGTGGATAACGGGCTCAGGAAACTCCAACGCCTCGAGGATGATGGGGTTAGCCGGGTCTGCGAGCGAGTCACCCGTCGTGGTCTGCTTCATCCCGACCGCTGCAATGATGTCTCCAGTACGGACAACATCGACATCTTCACGGGTATTGGCGTGCATCTGCAAAAGGCGACCAATACGCTCTTTCTTGCCCTTTGTGGTGTTCTCGACGGTGCCACCTTTTTCCAAGGTGCCCGAGTACACCCGCAGGTAGGTGAGCTTGCCGACATAAGGGTCGGTCATGATTTTGAAGGCTAAAGCAGAGAAAGGAGCATCGTCGCTGTGTTCACGGGTTATTTCCTCTTCGGCCTTCCCTGGCTTGATTCCCTCCGTGGGAGGGATGTCCAAAGGAGAAGGAAGGAAATCAACCACTGCGTCAAGCATGGGCTGGACACCCTTGTTCTTAAATGCTGAACCACAGAGGATCGGCACAATAGAGCCGGCGAGCGTTCCCGTTCGCAGCGCTGCTTTGAGATCATCTGCGGTGACTTCTTCGTCGCCTAAGTACTTCTCCATCACGTTGTCGTCGTAGTTTGAGACAACATCAATCAAGTTTTGACGAGCTTCTTCAGCGGCGGCTTTCAAGTTGTCAGGAATGTCAACGGCTTTGAAGTCCTCACCCATTCCTTCTTCCCAGACCAGTGCGTTGTTGCTCACGAGGTCAACCACGCCGAGGAAGTCTCCTTCAGCACCAATAGGAAGTTGGATAACTGCGGTCACGCAGTCAAGACGATCGATAATCATTTCGACACAGCGGGCGAAGTCGGCACCGGTTCGGTCCATCTTGTTCACGAAACAGATCCGAGGAACGTTGTACTTGTTGGCCTGACGCCACACCGTTTCAGTTTGGGGTTCTACACCAGCCACGGCGTCAAAGACTGCCACGGCGCCGTCAAGGACTCGCAGCGAACGCTCCACTTCAACCGTAAAGTCAACGTGTCCCGGAGTGTCAATGATGTTGATGATGTGATCGTTCCACATACACGTCGTCGCAGCAGAGGTGATGGTGATTCCACGCTCTTGCTCTTGGACCATCCAGTCCATGGTGGCCGCACCTTCGTGGACTTCACCGATCTTGTAGTTCTTCCCCGTGTAGTACAGAATGCGCTCAGTGGTCGTGGTTTTTCCCGCGTCGATGTGGGCCATGATGCCAATGTTTCTCGTATTTTCGAGGGAGATTTTGCGTGGGGATACGTCTGCCATTCGTCCAGTCTTTTCTTAAAGGGGGGGTGTCAACGTCTTCTTGCCGTGTCTACCAACGGTAGTGAGCAAAGGCCTTGTTAGCTTCCGCCATTTTATGGAGGTCTTCACGTCGCTTTACTGAAGCACCGACGCCATTCGACGCATCCAGAATTTCATTTGCCAAACGCTCTGCCATCGTCTTCTCACGACGTCCTTGGCTGTAGCTCACCAACCAACGAATCGCCAATGTGGTGGCACGACGAGGGCGAACTTCGACCGGAACTTGGTAGGTCGCTCCACCAACACGACGGCTACGCACTTCCAGCTCAGGGCGGACGTTTTCAACCGCACGCTTCAAGACAGCAACGGGGTCTGAGTCCGTACGCTCCTTGACAGTGTCGAGGGCGGTGTAGACAATGCGCTCAGCGATCGTTCGCTTTCCGCGAGAGAGCACCTTGTTCGTGACTTGGGTAACGAGCACTGACCGGTAGACCGGGTCAGGAGCGAGTTCACGACGAATTGCGGGACCTTTACGCGGCATCAGGATTCCTTTTTGGCGCCATAACGGCTACGGGCTTGTTCACGGTCACGCACACCAGAGGTGTCCAATGCGCCACGAATGACTTTGTAACGGACACCAGGAAGGTCTTTCACACGACCACCACGAACCAGCACAATGGAGTGCTCCTGGAGGTTGTGGCCAACACCTGGGATGTAGGCCGTGATCTCCACACCGCTTGTCAGACGCACACGCGCGACCTTCCGAAGGGCTGAGTTCGGCTTCTTTGGTGTCGTCGTGTACACACGAGTGCAAACGCCCCGACGCTGTGGCGCGCCTTTCAGCGCTGGCGTCTTGGTCTTGGTGGTCTTGGCTTGTCGGCCTTTTCGAACCAACTGCTCAATTGTGGGCACGCGTTACCTCATCGACTTTCTTCGTTGCATTTCCGGGGGTTCACTGCTCGGACGGTCTCACAACCTCCCGGGGCAGGGTTTTCTATGTTAGGCGCAAAAGTGAGGGTACGTCCAACGCTGGGATTTGAAGGGCTTCGCTCCCCTGCCTTGGCCGCCATCACGATCACGCTCCGGCTTGAGCGCCGCCGCCCAGTCCCTCATCGACTTGAGGGGCGTCGCCGGTCCAAGAAGCCCCAATTTCAAGGGATTCATCGGTTCCCTCGAAGCCTTCAAGAAGCCAAGCGGCCAGGTCATCATCTTCTTGGCCATAGGCCACGATGGGTTCAGCGTCAGGCATATCAAGACGAATCGTTCGATAGTCCTCCATCCCAGAACCAGCCGGGATGAGCTTGCCGATGATGATGTTTTCCTTCAAACCATAGAGGTTGTCCGATCGGCCTTCAATGGCTGCTTCGGTCAAGACTCGGGTGGTCTCTTGGAACGAGGCCGCTGAGAGCCAGCTGTCGGTTGCCAATGAGGCCTTGGTGATCCCCATCAACTCAACACGAGCTTCCGCTGGCTTCTTGCCTTCGGCAACAAGTTCACGGTTGACCTCGGTGTAGATCTGAGCATCGACTTGTTGGCCTGGCAAGAACGAGGAGTCACCTGGATCAGCGACATTGACCCGGCGAAGCATCTGGCGAACAATGAGTTCGATGTGCTTGTCGTGGATCGACACGCCCTGGTCTCGGTAGACCTTCTGGACTTCTTCGACCAAGTACTGCTGCGTCTCACGGACACCCTTGACCTCAAGGAGTTCTTTCGGGTCTTTTGGACCTTCAACCAGTGCATCACCTGCGGCGACTTCTTGGCCGTTCTTGACTTCTAAGTGCACACGAATCGGCACCAAGTCAACTTGCTCGGTTCCGTCGTCGGCAACCACCGTGATCGTTCGGCCACTGTCTTCTTCGTCGATACGAACCACACCTGAGTGGTGCGCCAAGATTGCCGCACCCTTCGGGGTCCGCGCTTCGAAGAGTTCAACGACTCGAGGAAGACCGTGGGTGATGTCAGAACCTGCAACTCCACCGGTGTGGAAGGTACGCATGGTTAACTGCGTTCCTGGTTCACCAATGGACTGCGCGGCAATGACGCCAACGGCTTCACCCAGCTCAATCAAGTTGGTGGTTGCCAATGACTGTCCGTAACAAGCGGCGCAGATCCCCTTGCTTGCTTCACACGTCAGTGTGGAGCGAACACGGATCCGGTCAATGACGGCGTCATCACGCAGCGCTGCGACGTCTTCATCGGTCAGCATGGTTCCAACGGCAATCACGGTTCCGTCTGCCAAGACAAGCTCATCAAGCGTTACTCGACCGTAGGCACGAGTCTCCGTGTAGGAGCGCTTACCTGCTGTGTCTGGCACGATTTCTTCAAGCCAGATTCCACGAATAGAGCCGCAGTCGAGATCACGAATGATCAGTTCCTGCGCAACGTCAACCAAACGACGAGTTAGGTACCCAGAGTCAGCGGTACGAAGTGCAGTGTCAGCAAGACCCTTTCGGGCACCGTGCGTCGAGATGAAGTACTCCAAGACCGAAAGGCCTTCACGGAAACTCGACTTGATCGGACGAGGAATCATTTCACCACGAGGGTTCGAAACCAGGCCCTTCATGCCGGCAATCTGTCGGATCTGCTGCGCATTACCACGAGCACCTGAGTCCACCATCATGTCGAGCGGATTGAACGTCAGTCCTGAGAGCGTCTTCTCCATGGCTTGTCCGACCTCAGAGTTTGCACTCGTCCAGATCTCGACTTCCTTTTGACGACGCTCGTCGTCAGTAATGATGCCTCGCTTGTACTGCATCTCAGCCTTTTCGGCTTCCTTTTCGTAGCGGTCCAAAATCGCCTGCTTCTCAGGAGGAGTCTGCACGTCGCTGATCGAAACGGTCAGACCCGACTGTGAGGCATAGCGGAAGCCCAGCGCCTTGATGCGGTCAAGTGATGCTGCAACTTCTTGCTTTCCCCAACCAGCGGTCAGTTCTTCGACAATCTCACCAATCGGCGTTGACTTCTTTCCGACCAAGGTGTTGACGTAGCGGAACGCAAATGGAAGACCCTCATTGAAGAGCACGCGACCAGGCGTGGTTTCAATGCTGAGGATTCCCGTGTCGTTGGGCACATGACCAGCAGCAACCAAACGGTCACCGAGAGCTGAGTCAACATCAGGACGCAAGTTAATCTTGGCGTGAAGTGCGACATCGCCCGCGTCAACGGCCGCTTCGACTTCGTAGACATGGCGGAACGCCAGTCCTTCACCCTTGGCACCGTCAACCTCGAGGGTTAAGTAGTACGCACCAAAGACCATGTCCTGCGAAGGAACGGTGATCGGACGACCCGTTGCTGGCGACAAAATATTATTCGCACTCAGCATCAACACTCGTGCTTCAGCTTGCGCTTCGGCTGAAAGTGGAAGGTGGACCGCCATCTGGTCACCGTCAAAGTCTGCGTTAAACGCGGTGCAGACCAAGGGGTGAATCTGAATGGCTTTTCCTTCGACCAACTGTGGCTCAAATGCTTGGATACCCAAACGGTGAAGCGTTGGTGCACGGTTCAAGAGCACGGGGTGTTCTTTAATGACGTCTTCGAGCACGTCCCAAACTTGAGGCTTGCGTCGTTCGACCATACGCTTTGCCGACTTGATGTTTTGCGCGAGTTCCTTCTCAACCAAACGCTTCATGACGAAGGGCTTAAAGAGTTCGAGTGCCATCAACTTGGGCAGACCACACTGATGGAGCAGCAAGTTTGGACCAACCACGATGACCGAACGGCCCGAGTAGTCCACTCGCTTACCCAACAGGTTTTGGCGGAAACGACCTTGCTTCCCCTTCAACATGTCTGAAAGTGACTTCAACGGACGGTTACCCGGTCCCGAGACAGGGCGTCCACGACGGCCGTTGTCGAACAACGCGTCAACGGCTTCTTGAAGCATGCGCTTCTCGTTGTTGACAATGATCTCAGGTGCGCCTAAGTCCAACAGTCGCTTGAGACGGTTGTTTCGGTTGATCACCCGACGGTAAAGGTCGTTCAGGTCAGAAGTGGCAAATCGTCCACCGTCAAGCTGCACCATCGGGCGCAGGTCTGGTGGGATGACCGGAACTGCCCCAAGAACCATTGCGGCAGGATCATTAATACGACGACCGCTTTCGTCGCGGCGGTTGAAGGCCGAGACGATCTTCAGACGCTTGATGGCTTTTTGACGACGCTGCGCCGATAAGGGCTTGCGACCATCGGCGGCTTCGACCATTTCACGCAACTTGATCTCTTCTGAGTCAAAGTCAATGCGGTCAATCAGCGAGACGATCGTTTCGGCACCCATGCCACCTTCGAAGTAGTCCTCATAGCGGATCTTGAGTTCCCTCCAAAGCAGTTCGTCTTCGATGATCTTGCGGCTGTGCAGCGACTTCAGTTCGTCGAGCGAACGCTTGGCGATGTCGATTTCGTCATCGGAGCGCTCACGCATTGAACCGATTTCTTTTTCAACCAGTCGTTGGCGCGCTTTGATCTCAGTATCTTTCGCACCTTCTTTTTCCATCTGAGCCAGTTCGGCCTCGAGGGCTTTGAAGCGGCGGTCGAGGTCGAGGTCACGACGCTTTTCAATTTCAGCGACTTCTTCGCGTAATTCGACTTCGAGTTCAGGAAGATCAGCGTGACGCTTGTCTTCATCGACCCATGTCACCAAGTTGGCAGCGAAGTAGATGACTTTTTCCAACTGCTTAGCCTTGAGTTCTTCGCGTGGTTCGGTTCCCATCAAGAGATAGGCCAACCAAGAACGAGTCCCTCGCAGGTACCAGATGTGAACAACTGGCGCCGCTAATTCGATGTGGCCCATTCGCTCACGACGAACCTTTGACCGCGTGACTTCGACACCACAACGCTCGCAGATGATGCCTTTAAAACGAACTCGCTTGTACTTTCCGCAATAACATTCCCAGTCCTTGGTAGGACCAAAGATCTTCTCGCAGAAGAGTCCGTCCTTCTCAGGACGCAGCGTTCGATAGTTGATCGTCTCAGGCTTCTTTACTTCTCCGTTTGACCAACTACGGATTGAGTCCGCAGTCGCCAAACCGATGCGCAACTGATCAAAAGTATTTACATCGAGCTTTGTCATTGACCTAAGCCCCTCTCTGCCGCGCGGCGTGCATCTTCTTCATCCGACCCTCGTTCAGGTCGACTGATATCAATTCCCAGTTCCTCGGCCGCCCTAAAGACGTCCTCATCAATTTCGGCCATCTCGATCTGTTGACCTTCAAGGTTCAAGACCTCAACGTCCAGACACAGCGACTGCATTTCCTTGATCAGCACCTTGAAACTTTCAGGGATACCTGGCTCAGGAATGTTCTCGCCCTTCACGATGGCTTCGTAGACCTTGACGCGACCCAACACGTCGTCCGACTTGATGGTCAGGAGTTCTTGGAGTGCATAGGCAGCGCCATATGCTTCCAAGGCCCACACTTCCATCTCACCGAATCGCTGACCACCGAACTGAGCTTTTCCACCCAGCGGTTGTTGCGTAATCATTGAGTATGGGCCGGTTGAACGAGCGTGGATCTTGTCATCGACAAGGTGAGCGAGTTTCAAGATGTAGACGTAGCCAACCGAGATTTGGTTGTCATAAGCCTCACCAGTTCGTCCGTTGTACAAGGTAATCTTGCCGTCGTCGCCCATCATCACATCGCCGTTGGCTGAATCTGAGTTCAGGTCACGGAAGATCTGCTGAATCGTTGGGTGCTTACCCGCCTCTTCAACTTCGTCCCAGTGAGCACCGTCAAACACGGGTGTTGCCACCCATGCTGCTGGCGTGGTGCGAGGACGGGTCTTGCGAGAAGCGTCATCGCCCTTGCCTGAGGTACCAACGCCATCATTGACGTCAATACCCTTCCAGCCGTGACGTGCTGCGTAGCCTAAGTGACTCTCCAATACCTGACCGACGTTCATTCGTGACGGCACGCCAAGCGGATTCAAGATGATGTCCACTTGCGTTCCGTCAGCCATGTACGGCATGTCTTCGATCGGAAGAATCTTCGAGATAACACCCTTGTTCCCGTGACGACCGGCGAGCTTGTCTCCTTCTGAGATCTTTCGCTTCTGGGCCACGTAGACACGAACGAGTTCGTTCACACCAGGAGGCAACTCATCTCCGAGTTCACGACTAAAGACGCGTACATCAATGACCTTGCCGGATTCACCGTGAGGAACCTTGAGTGACGTGTCACGCACTTCACGCGCCTTTTCACCAAAGATCGCTCGCAACAGTCGCTCTTCTGGCGTCTGCTCGGTCTCACCCTTCGGGGTGACTTTTCCTACAAGCACATCGCCAGGACCAACTTCAGCGCCGACGCGAATGATGCCACGGTCGTCTAAGTCAGCCAGGATCTCTTCAGAGAGATTCGGGATGTCCCGAGTGATCTCTTCGGTTCCAAGCTTGGTGTCTCGAGCATCGATTTCGTGCTCTTCAATATGGATCGACGTCAACACGTCGTCTTTCACCAAACGCTCAGACAGGATGATGGCGTCTTCGTAGTTGTACCCTTCCCACGGCATAAATGCCACGAGCAGGTTCTTACCCAATGCCAACTCACCGTTGTGAGTCGATTGGCCATCGGCGAGAAGGTCGCCCTTGTCGACCTTGTCGCCAGCGCTCACGAGGGGGCGCTGGTTGATGCACATGTTCTGGTTCGACCGACGGAACTTCGCCAAGTCATAGGTCTTTTTGTTGAGTGCGTGGCCCAAACGATCCTTCGATCCAGCCTTGTACTCGACAACCACATGATCACCGGTGACGTCAACGACGGTTCCGTCGGCTTCGGCGACAATCACGTCCCCTGCGTCACGAGCGGCACGCGCTTCGATCCCTGTTCCGATATACGGAGCTTCAGGAACAACGAGCGGCACTGCTTGTTTTTGCATGTTGGCACCCATCAAGGCACGGTTTGCGTCGTCGTGCTCGACGAAGGGGATCAATGCGGTCGACACAGAAACAATCTGCTTCGGTGAGACATCCATGAGGTCAACTTCACTCGGTGGCACAAAGTCAATCTCTGACGTGGTCCCATACGACGTATTCATCGAACCCATACGAAGACCAGTTCCTGCGGGTCCTCGACGAACCAACACTCGGTCTTCGGTGAAGTTTCCTTTTTCATCTACCTGCGCGTTGGCCTGAGCAATAACATGCTCTTCCTCTTCGTCAGCAGCGAAGTAACGAACGTTGTCGGTGACTCGTCCGTTAACCACTTCACGATAAGGGGTCTCAATAAATCCAAACTCATTGACGCGGGCATAGGTGGCCAACGAACCAATCAGACCAATGTTTGGTCCTTCCGGCGTTTCAATTGGGCACATACGTCCGTAGTGCGAACTGTGAACGTCTCGAACTTCGAAACCGGCACGCTCACGAGAAAGACCACCTGGTCCTAGCGCGGAAAGACGACGCTTGTGCGCGAGTCCCGACAGCGGATTGTTCTGGTCCATGAACTGCGACAACTGGCTGGTGCCAAAGAACTCTTTCACCGACGCCACAACAGGACGGATGTTGATCAAGGACTGCGGGGTGATGGCTTCAACGTCTTGGGTACTCATGCGCTCGCGCACAACGCGTTCCATGCGAGAAAGCCCCACTCGAACCTGGTTTTGGATCAACTCACCAACGCTACGAATTCGGCGGTTAGCAAAGTGGTCTTGATCGTCAATGCGATACGTCGTCTCAGGGTCGGCCATGTGCTTCGCCAAGTGGAGCATGTAGGTCGATGCGGCCAAGATTTCACTCGGTGCCAAGGTTCCTTGATCAATTGCCGGCTTGTCGAGTTTGATGCCGAGAATGTCTTGGATCTTTTCAATCTCTGGTCCGAGCTTTCGGTTCAGCTTGTACCGACCAACACGGGTGAGGTCGTAACGCTTCGGGTTAAAGAAGGCGTTTTCAAAGTACTGACGCGCTGATTCAGCTGAAAGGGGTTCACCTGGACGTGCACGCTTGTAGATCTCAAGCAATGCGTCTTCCTTGGTGGCAATCGAGCCTTGCTCTTTGGCCCATTGGCCCTCGAGGAAGTCGAAGTGACCCACGAACTTGTCGTAGAAACTTTCGTCTTCGTAGCCCAAGGCACGAAGCAGCACGAACAGCGACAGACGACGCTTTCGAGCAACACGCGTTCCTGCGGTGACGTCTTTGTTTGGCTTGTTCTCAATGTCGAACTCAATCCATTCACCACGGTAAGGGTGAATCGTTCCAGTGAACAAGGTTTTGGCGTCTCGGCCCGGAGCGAAGATGGCTCCTGGTGAACGCACCAACTGCGAGACCACGACACGCTCGGTGCCGTTGACGACGAAGGTTCCTCGTTCTGTCATCATCGGGAAGTCACCCATGAAGACGGTCTGCTCTTTAATCTCGCCGGTGTCGGCGTTCATGAAACGGGCACGCACAAAGACAGGCGCCGCGTAGGTCATGTCCTTCTCTTTGCACTCTTCGACCGTGTACTTCGGTGGTGGTCGAAGGTCAGGATCGTCAGGATCGAACTCGAGCTCTAAGCTCAAGCGTCCCGTGAAGTCCTCAATCGGACTGATGTCGGTAAAGGTCTCGATCAGACCGTTGTCGAGGAACCATTTGAAACTGTCACGCTGAACAGCGATCAAGTCAGGAAGTGGCAATACCTCGTCGATGTTGGCAAATGAAACGCGCTCAGGACTACTGGACCGTGGAGACAACGGCCTACTCCTCACTGTTGAGAAACGGTGGACGGATTAACTAGAAGGGCTGGTACAACTTGGGTCGACACGCCGTTCTGAGAGCGGAGACGCGAAAGCAGGCTTCGCGAGAAGCTGACAGAGGGAGGACGACCAAGAGCAATCATAGTCCCGTTTTAGAGTGAGCACAACAGAGACCTACGAGATTCCTCGCAAGCGCCCCGGGGAGACCCCGTGCTGTGCTTGACCCTAGAGACGGACCTACTCCGAGTCAAGGACCCTCACCCTTTTCGGCCAAAAGCAGCCGAAAAGGGTGAGAATTCCTGAAAAGAAGGGGATTACTTAAGTTCGACGGTGGCGCCGGCGCCCTCAAGGGCGGCCTTTGCCTTTTCCGCGTCATCCTTCGAGGCTTTCTCGAGGACAGGCTTCGGTGCGGAGTCAACAAGGTCCTTGGCTTCTTTGAGGCCGAGGCTGGTGAGGCCACGAACTTCTTTGATCACCTGGATCTTCTTGTCGCCAGCATCGGTCAAAATGACGTCGAAGGCAGTCTGCTCGTCGCCACCGCCGCCTCCAGCGTCGCCACCGCCAGCAGCAGGTGCTGCGGCAACGGCCACAGGGGCTGCTGCGGTTACGCCGAAGCGCTCTTCGAAGTCCTTGAGCAACTCGGAGAGCTCAATAACTGAGAGCTCGGCGATGCCGTCGAGGATTTGGTCCTTGGTCAGGGTTCCGGCCATGGTGTTTCCTTTCGTTTATTCGATCAGGTGGACTATTTACGGGTGAGAAAAACTCGTTATGCCTCGTCAGCAGGTGCATCAGCACCGGCCTCTTCGGCGGTTACCTCTTCAGATGGTGCTTCCTCAACAGCAACTTCTTCAGCTGGGGCTGATGCCTCGGCCTCGGGTGCTGCTGCTTCACCGGTAGCGTCGCTACCTTCTTCAGAGATCTCTTCAGTTGCCTCAGGCGCTACGTCAGCAACCGGTGCTGGTGCCGCTTCTTCGCCTGCTGGCTCTTCGACTGCTGGCTCTTCGACTGCGGCTGGGGCCTCGGCAGCCGGGGCTGCTTCGGCGGGCTTTGAATCGATGAGCGATTGGAGTCCGTAAGCAAAACTTTGCGGAACGGCCTTCATCAAGCCTGCAAACGTCTGCATCGGCGAGGCAATCAATCCGGCCAAACGAGCCAGGAGCACATCTCGAGAAGGGAGATTTGCCAATGTTTTCAGGGCATCTGCGCTCAGCGCACTTCCCTCGAACACCCCACCTTTGATAACGAGAGCAGGGTTAGCGTCCGCGAAATCCTTCAGAGCCTTGGCGACCGCACTGACATCACCTTCAACAAAGGCAATCGCCGTGGGGCCAACGAGAAAGTCAGAAAGTCCTTCGTGATTCGATCCTTCCAGCGCTCGACGCACCAGAGTGTTCTTGAAGACTTTGAAGTCGCCGCCCACCGAACGGATGTTTTTGCGCAAGTTGGCCATATCGGCAACGGTCAGGCCACGGTATTCGGTCACGACTGACGCCGTTGACCCATTGAGGCGCTCTCGCACCTCGTCGATTACCGCTACCTTCTCTGGCTTCGGACCTTCCATCGTTCTTCCTCCACGTGATCAACATCACCGATATCGGCTGAAGAATCCGGGCGAGAGCGGCGTCCACGGGGTGATTTCCCCGTTTCGCACCACCTCGTCAGGCGGACCGTTTTTGGTCCTTTGAGCCATTGCTGGCACCGGATGTCTTCGGCGTTACTGCTTCTCAAACTGTGTGTCGAGCGAACATGCTCTCGACAGGAATTTCTACTGTAGCGGCCACCGGGCCGCGACGCCAATTGGGAATTTACGCGCTCGCTGCAGCGAGTTCGTCGGCTTCTCGCACCAATGCTGGGTCCAGCTTGACGCCAGGTCCCATGGTTGACGAGAGTGCCGCAGAGTTCACGTAGCGACCCTTCGCCGAGGCTGGCTTGACCTTGTAAAGCTCTTCAATAACGGCACGGACATTGCTGATGATGTCTTCTTGGCTGAACGAGACCTTCCCAACCGGAACGTGGACGTTGCCCACTTTGTCGGTGCGGTACTCAACACGGCCGGCCTTGAACTCCGTCACGGCTTTGCCAACATCCATCGTCACGGTTCCCGTCTTCGGGTTTGGCATCAGGCCACGTGGTCCAAGGCTTCGTCCCAGTGTTCCAACTTGACCCATGAGATCAGGGGTAGCAATCACGACATCGAACTCAAGGAAACCGTCGTTCACGCGAGCAACCAAGTCGTCAGCGCCCACTACGTCAGCGCCGGCATCTCGTGCTTCTTGTGCTTGATCACCAGCCGCAAACACCGCCACTCGCACCGTTCGACCACTGCCCGAAGGAAGCGACAAGGTGCCACGAAGGGCCTGCTCGGCTTTACGAGGGTCAACCCCTAGACAAACAGCGAGTTCAATCGTCTCATCGAACTTGGCCGGAGCAAGTTCTTTCACCAGTGCAACTGCTGCAGGAATGGTGTGGACTTCCTCGCGGTCGATCTTCTTTGCCGCATCTGTGTATTTTTTGCCGTGCTGAGTCATTTCCTTCTTCTCTCTATCGTTCTTCGAACTACTTCGAAACCGTGATACCCATGGAACGTGCCGTACCCGCAACTTGAAGTTTGGCTTGTTCAATGTCGTCAGTGTTTAAATCAGGAAGCTTGGTCTTCGCTATTTCTTCAACCTGCGCGTCGGTCACCGTGGCGACCGTCTCACGACCCGTCGTCGATGCCCCCTTCGCGATGCCAGCAGCTTGGCGAAGCAAGACGGGCGTCGGAGGAGTCTTCAAGATGAAGTCAAACGAACGGTCTTCATAA
This sequence comes from uncultured Actinomycetes bacterium, assembly GCA_903825895.1. Lineage (GTDB taxonomy): Bacteria > Actinomycetota > Acidimicrobiia > Acidimicrobiales > RAAP-2 > CAIUMH01. The sequence continues at coordinate 1,888 of CAIKCI010000013.1, read as the reverse complement.
ATCGAGATTTCTACAGGAATAACTGATCCCCGCATTGATTCAGTCTGCGCGTTGTACTGCTTGCAGAAGTCCATGGTCTGGATTCCGTGCGGTCCAAGTGCGGTACCAACCGGGGGTGCAGGCGTTGCTCCACCAGCTTCCAGTTGGATCTTGACGATAGCGATAGGAGTCTTAGGGGGCATAGTGATTCTTCCTTCTTGTTTCGATTCTGAGCTCTAGCGAACTAGAGCTTGGCGACCTGACTGAACTCAAGTTCCACAGGGGTTTCACGACCAAAAATGTTGACCAATACCTTGAGTTTGAGTTGATCTTCGTTGATCTCGGCGATCTGGCCGGAGAAGTCAGCGAAGGGGCCTTCCTTAACCCGAACGGTTTCGTTGATTTCGTACTCTGAACGCGGGCGGCTGCGCTTAGTGGGCGCGACTTCGCCTTCGATCTGGACGTGCAGAATGTTCTCGACTTCTTTGCGAGACAAGGGAACCGGGTTGGTGCCAGGGCCAACAAAGCCGGTGACGCCTGGCGTGCTGCGGATAGCCCCCCATGCTTCGTCGCTGAGATCACAGCGAACCAAGATGTATCCAGGGAAAACTTTTTTCGCAACGGTAACTTTTTTGCCACCCTTGAACTCAACAACGTCTTCCATCGGGATCACGATTTCGTAGACCGAGTCTTCCATCGCACGTGATGCAATGACGTTCTCGAGGTTTCCCTTCACTTTGTTTTCGTATCCCGAGTAGGTGTGCACGACATACCAACGACCAGGTCGGTCGTAAGGACTTTCGACAACCGGACCAAAGTCCTCATCATCGTCGTAGTCATCGTCTGCGTCGGTGGTCTCGTCGTTAACGATGGCAAAGACTTCGACGGTTTCGGTTACTTCAACCCCATCAGCAGTTTCGACAACGTCAATCACGTCAACGACCGCGACGTCACCTTCAGGGGTTTCGATGATGCTCACATCAACCTCAATCTCTTCCATCGATTCGTTTTCAATAGTCACAACGTTGCCGATCCCTAGGTGTTATTTCGAAAAGAGGAAAACAACAAATTTTCCAAATCCAATATTCAGCCCGTAGATCAAACCGATCATGACAAGCAGAACAAAAAGCGTAATGCTCGTGTAGTTAATCAATTCCTTACGGGTAGGCCATGATACTTGACGTAATTCCTCTCGAACTTCTCGGAAGAATTGTCGGATTCCCGCTCGTTGCTTGGCAGGACGACGCTGGGTGGCGGTGGCTTGGGCGCGACGATTCTGCGGTGCTCCATCAGGGCCCGCTTGGCCCTGACGCTGCATCTGACGCTTCTGCTCGCGATTCATATGCTTACCTTTGTCGTTCAGCGTTTAATGGTTCTGCTTGCTGAGCAGGGCAGGAGGGACTCGAACCCCCAACCCCCGGTTTTGGAGACCGGTGCTCTACCAGTTGAGCTACTGCCCTTTGTGGGCCGCTCGTTGTGGCCTCAGAATTACCGTCCGTTGGACACCTGAGCGAAGCCAAATGTTAGCACCGCTCTCGAAGGGGTCCGTCTAGCGGGTCTCTTTGTGAACCGTGTGCCGACGCTCATGAGAGCAAAACTTCTTCATTTCAATGCGCTCACGGTCGTTGATCTTATTTTTGGTGGTGATGTAGTTCCGCCGTTTACAGTCCTGGCATTCCAGCGTTACTTGCACCCTTTTTTCATTCTTCGCCATAGCGATTCCTTCCTTATTCCTCTATTTTGCCCGGTTTTTCAAGACCGGTCGACTTGGTAGCGGCGGCGGGATTCGAACCCGCGACAACACGATTATGAGCCGTGTGCTCTAACCAACTGAGCTACGCCGCTAGGGCGAGCCCTCGGTGGGGATTGAACCCACGACCCCCTCCTTACCATGGAGGTGCTCTGCCAC
>CAIKCI010000012.1 GCA_903825895.1 uncultured Actinomycetes bacterium | reverse complement strand
TGCGCGCTTCTTGGTCGTCTTCTTTGCAGCTGCTTTACGAGCAGGAGCACGCTTTTTGGTTGCGCGCTTCTTGGTCGTCTTCTTTGCAGCTGCTTTACGAGCCGGAGCACGCTTTTTGGTAGCACGACGCTTGGTCGTCTTCTTTGCAGCTGCTTTACGTGCAGGAGCACGCTTTTTGGTAGCACGCTTCTTGGTTGCCTTTTTGGCAGCCGCCTTGCGGGCTGGTGCCCGACGCTTCGCAGCTTTGCGAGCGGGAGCTTTCCTTGTCACTTTCTTAGCAGCGGCCTTGCGAGCCGGCGCCCTTCTTTTCTTCGCGGCGATTGCCACAGGTGCACCTCCTAGGTTTTATTTCCTACAAACTGACCATGGAGCCGGTGTACATCCCACGTGGTGCGATGGCCGCCTTCATACTCACTTGCAGTTGGGTGTTGCCACGCGCCCAAATCGCCAACATCGCTGTTGTCGATCTCAACGGAGCGGAACACAACCTCCGAACTGAACTGACATTCCATGAACGACAAAGCGAATCACTCAGCGTACGAAGAGCATGTTTCCACGCGCCACGCAGGCTCAACGATTCGTTCGTGGTGTTCATTTCTAGTCACCTCTTTTCATTGGCTACCTAACAGTTGAATGGCTGAAAGCACCCATGTCAAGCATTTACGCTCGTCCACGCGCTGTTGCGACCGTTGCGAACATGTATTCGTTCACCGATTCTTCGTCATTGACTGCGCCCCAGAGCGGTATTTTGCTCGGAAAACATGCTTCTACCTGGGTTTGGAGTGGTTCGCAGCGCAGTGCCCTCGTCTTAGGTCCCACTCGTTCAGGAAAGACAACATCCATCATCATCCCTAATATTTTTTGTGCACCAGGTGCCGTTGTTGCCACGTCAACCAAGCAAGACGTCATGGATGCAACCGCTACAGCGCGCCAGCGATCGGGACACTGCATCGTCTTTGATCCGTTCAATAGCGTTTCCCCAGCCGCTTCAGTGGAGCGAGTTGGTTGGTCTCCACTTCATGCAAGTTCTACCTGGGACGGTGCCCTGGCCATGGCGAGATCCATGGTTCGGTCGAGTCAGCAACGCTCTCAAAGTGACTCGGGCGGGATGGATCACTGGAGTGAACGTTCGAGCGCGTTGCTTGCCTGTCTCTTGTTCAGCGCTCGACGAGGGGACGAGCCCATGGCCTCGGTACTGAATTGGACCGACCGTCACCATGCCGAGCCAGCCTTTGAGAACCTCATTACCCAAGTAGGTGATGTGCATCCATCTGTGGCCCTCTTGGAAGGGATCCTTTCCACCGAAGCCAAAGAGCGATCAGCGATCTTTTCGACCACCTCGGGAGTACTCGGGGCATACCGATCAGAAAGCGTCTTACGCTCGACTGAGGGCTCCCTCATTGACCCCCAGTCATTTGTGGAGGGCCCCAATACCCTGTATATCTGCGCCCCAGCATCCCAACAGCAGCTCATCGCCCCCATCGTCGTTGGCCTCTTGACCGATATTCAGCATGCTGCGTACCGGCGTCCTCGTGAGGCGCCGCCCACGCTGTTTGCTTTGGATGAACTCGCGAACATCGCTCCCCTCCCCGACTTGCCTCAACTCGTCAGCGAAGGTGCAGGCCAGGGCGTCTTGACGATTGGGTGCTTGCAGGATCTCAGTCAAGCGCGTGCTCGTTGGGGTCGTGAGGCTGATGGACTTCTGTCACTCTTCTCAACCACACTTGTCCTGCCCGGTATTGCCGACATGAACACCTTGCGCTCGCTCCATAGTCTTGCCGGCAGATCCGTGGCGCTGCACAGCAGCGAATCCTTGTCATTCGACAGGAAGGGTCGAGCATCAAAAAGCAAAAGTGTCACGGAGTCACGACAACCTCGACTCGATATTGATCAAATCGCCCAGGGTCGCCAGGGCTCGGGGCTCTTAGTAGATGACCGGAAGCAACTCGGATGGATTGAACTCACCGCGTCCTACCGGGATGCTCCCTGGCGAGATCTTCTCGCCGATCGAAGCCGACAAGGCGTTGGCCACCAAGGTTTTGACCGACTCCTAAGCGATCCACAGCGTGATCACGACGAGGTCGTTCACGATCCCCGGACAAGGCGCGCCGGGGGCTCTCCTGAACGCGCTCGATAAGCCGAGAGCGCGCCCACCATCGGTCAAGCTCGCTGCGATCGGTGGGCCGACTCCCCAATACCCGTAACAGGTGCTGCGACGGCTGAACATCCACGCGCCGAAGCGGCGTTTCGTAGACTCCTCGGCCTAAGGGGTCATTCAGCTTGCTGAGCACGTGGTCTATCGTCGAGGCCCTCACCCCGCCCGGCGCGCTCTCAGCCCAAGCAACAATGAGTCGGCGAGCATGAATCGTTCCGCCATAGAGCGTGCCGGAGAAACGGTGCTCATCGAGGGTCTCGCCCCGGACCACCACTCGAGGGGAGCCCTCGAAGAGTGGGGCTTGGCGGCGGCGCTCCTCCCAACGCTCTTCGAAGGTCGCCCGAGAGTGCAGCTCCTTGTCCGGCATCATCCAATCGCCTTGACGACGTTGCGCTTGGCGCCCACTAAAACATGCAATGGTGGCGTTATCGATCCCGGCGATTTGCTCTCGCCCGTGAAGGTCTCGCTCCCACGTCAGCGAAAGATCACGAGCCAAGCGTTCGCGCAAATGGGCTCGATAGAGAGCATCGGCTGCGTGTCGGTGCGCCGTAAGACTTCGAGCATCGAGTGCGCCAAAACGGCCATCGCTGTCGTGGGCCATGTTGGCCACAATCAGATGACTATGCAGGTGAGGATCGCCACTTCGAGAGACGCCGTGGGTAAATCGCGCAGCGATCGCTCCATCGACAGGCAAGGCTCGCACCTCACCCGTGTGGGATTCTCTCCTGGTAACCGTAAGAGCTCGATCCTGGAGATAGCGAACAACGGCATCAATGGCATCATGATGCGCATGAACAACCGCACGCGCCACCTCATGGTCGGGTGCAGCGAACAAAATGCTCACGCACTTTGGGGCTGCGACAATGAGATCAAATGCTGTACGTTGACGTCGTGGAAATCCGGTCAGGGTGGATCCGGGAGGTTGGCCGGCAAGAACTCGATCAAAGGTCTGCAACTCAACTGAACCTTCAAGCCCGAGCTTCTTCGCTCCGGCGCCTACCCACACTCCGCCTGACCCTGCATTGGTGACGTCACGAACCTCTCGGGCAGGATCGTCCACGTAGTACCGACCAGAATGGGTGCTCAGGGGCTGAACACGAATCACGATGGTGACTCCATAGCCACACACAGTCGCTCGCTGGTGACCTCTTAGCTGCTGTAGTGGGAGAGAATTCTTGCTGCAGCATCTCGCGCAGTGTTCTGCCACTGCGGAGGGCCCAAAATCGAAAGCCCTGTCCCGGCTTGGAGCAGCACCCGCTCAAACCACGCTGTTCCTGAAACCGAAAGGGCAACCGTTGCGCTTCCATCAGGTTCATCTCGGCGGGCCAGAATTGGAACGCTGTCGGCGACCCACAGAGCAGACGCATCCACGTGAACGGTAACGATATCGGTCTCGATGTCAGGAATAAACGACTCACTCCTGCGAGGGGGCACGGCCTCGTGCGGTGGTTGCTTGCCACAGTCCGTCACCGACTTAAAGCGATCTGCTCGGAACGTTCTCGTCCCATCAACATTGTGACAGTAGGCCGTGAGATACCACCGTCCATTCGACGTCACCAGCGACAACGGGTCAATCGTTCGCTTGGTGAACGCATCAGACGAAAGCGACAGATACTCCACGTTGAGTTGTCGTTGTTGGTCAACGGCATCACGGAGTGCGTCGAGGAGCGGAGGATGCGGGATTTCGACTTCAATCGCCGGCTGACGGCCTAAGGCCTCTTCAAGTTTGACAACTGCTCGAGCGAGTGGGCCGTTTGCGTCAGCACCCTCGATCGCCAAAATTGTTTTCGCCGCAGCCGCCACAGCCACGCCTTCAGCGGGAGTGAGTTGGCGAGGACGATTCATCTCAGGAAGTCGAGCCGATACTTCTTCGGGGTCAACGATAATGTCCATGAGTTCGCCGGGTGAATAGGGTGGCCTGCCACAACAAGCTGCAAGCTCAAGTTCCGCCACCAACTCTTCTTTGGTCATGGAGAAGCGTTGCGCCATCTCGCTCGTTGATGAACTACCCACTGAGGCCAACCACTCAAGCATGGCGAGCAGGCGACGTACCCGTCGTTGAGCTGGAGGAACTCGAGGAGCACCATCACCTTGCTGTTGGCTGGCAGCGATCAACTCTTCCAGACGAGGCGGGGCCAGGTGAGAGATGGGTTGGGCAACGATTCCATTGAGCCAATCAACAATGTCTTGGCGCTGGTCACTCGGGCTGAGTATCTGGACATGGTCTAAAAGTGAGAGCACCCAAGAGCGAAAAATCAAGGGTTCACCAATGTCGATCTCGAGGGTGACCGAGCCATCATCGTGACGTTCCACAATTCGCTCCGGACCGGTATCGCTCGTGACTTTCCATGCATAAAGCCCATCAACCTTGATCGCGGCGGTGACGTGGGCACCTTCGTCATCGTCGCGTTCAATCACCGTGTCGGGCAGGCTCAAGGTGATTCTCTTGTCCGCTGAAACCTCGCCGCTTCCCGGAACGCCAACGCTGATCGCCCCTTCGATCCGATCAACGCGGAAATTCCGTCCGGCATCGCGTTCTTTCGACCACCCTGCTAGATACCAACGTCCGTTCACCAGTTGCAGTCGAGCCGGAGCAACGACCCGTGATTCACCTCGATAACTGAAGCGCACTTCTGCCTGGGCGGCAATAGCTTGGAAGAGCCGGTCAAGTCCTGGAACAACACCAAGTGAAGCAACGGGTTGAACATCGAAAAGTTCAACGATACCCAGTTTGCGCAATGCGTCTTCGCCTCGCTCATCGTCGAGGTGGACTCCTGCAACGGCCAAGTTGAGTGCCGCTTGCTCTTCCATATCAAGGTGAAGATCGGGCAGAAAGAACGTGGCCGGGTCGATGCGATAGCCAAACTGCTCTGGGCCGTCGATGGGCACGGATTCGACGATGATGCCTTCTTCGCGCAGTAATCGCTTGTCTCGCTCAAATGCTTGGCGTCGAGCTTCGTGACCTTCGGGGTATCCCGGGATGTCTTCGGCGATCTGATTCAGCGGAATGGGTTGTGCCGTGTCTAAAAGTGCAAAGATAAGGTCTGTGATTCTCTCAAGTTTTGCGTCATCTCCAGCCATACCTCACAGGATACGTCGTGGGATTCGCCTGGGCTGACCCCACCTTTTCGGCCCTGCCGCTCGTGACTGGGCTGGGGCTTCTCGCTTGGTACCACGAGGCCACTCACAGAGTAGCGAGCCATGCGACGACTCGCCAGAGGCTCTGGTTCCTTCTTGGCGTGGTGACCTTGGTGATCGCTACGAGTTGGCCACTCAACTCCCTTGCGTCGTCGGTATCGCTCCTCGCGCTCGTCTTCCAACGCGAACTCATTGTCCTGGTGGCGGCCCCACTCCTTTTGTTGGGCCTGCCAACAATGGTTGCCGCTCGTCTTAGTCGACCAGCACCACTCGACTGGATCGCGGCCCGCGCAGCGAAGCCGGTACCGGCACTCGTCACAACAACGGTGGTCTTCATGGTGACTGCCGTCCCCCCTGTGGTCACCTACGGTACGTCTCACGCATGGGTGCGCAGTGTGATGATTCTCGCTACCTTCTTCGCAGGCATCGTCTTGTGGCTTCCCGTCATCAACCGCGTCCCCGGGGTGCCCCATCTTCGACCCATGAGTAAAGCGGTCTACCTGATGGCGCAATCGCTCGCCCCAACGTTTCTCTCCTTCGCATGGGTCTTTGCTCCCCATGCGCTGTACCACTCACTCCACGGACAGCACGCTGCACTTGGGCTTAATCCATTGGGTGATCAACAACTCTCTGGGTATCTCTCGAAACTCGGGTTCTTCGGCGTTCTTTGGAGTGTGGCGTTTGCCTTGTTCATGCGCGCCCCAGAAGAAGAGCCTGAAGACTCGGGACCCTTGCACTGGATCGATGTCGAACGTGCCATCGAGCGCGCCCAGCGACAAGAACGTCGTGGCGCTGCGCTGACACCGGGTGCCGACCCCGACGGGGGCCCGATCGACTGACTCCCTCGGGGCACTCTACGAGGATCGGTCTGCGGTGAACAGGGAGAGAAGCGCAGGCATTCCATCTCTGGGAGAGGGAAATACCCCCGAGGTCAGCACGGTAGAATGGGAACCGCCCCTCAAAAGGCGCCCACTCCTTCGACCTAGCGGAGCACAATGCCAACCTACGAATACGCCTGTACTTCATGTGACCATCAATTCGAGATCGTTCAGTCAATTCATGATGACGCCCTCACGGCCTGCCCTGAGTGTGGCAGTCCGCTTCGGAAGGTCTTCGGTTCCGTCGGCATTGTGTTCAAAGGCAGCGGGTTCTACAAGACCGACAGCCGAGGATCGAGTTCCTCCTCTAAGTCCACATCTGCTGGATCATCGTCTTCATCAGAGTCGACCAGCACTTCAACCGACAAGCCTGCAGCAAAGCCAGCGGAAAAGCCTGCCTCGAGTACGCCAGCTTCCAGTAGCGACTGATTCCCACCCTGCGGTAGGCGGCCATCAACTCCCAGAGAGTTGAAAATCACTGATCGCCAATGTCTGGCCACAGGCCACGCCGGGAAGGAAGGTCACGTCATTGCCGATGGCCACCATCGACAGCAGCATCTTTTGCAGTGTTGAAGCAACGGTGACTTCACGAACGGGTTCGGCAAACTCACCATTTCGAATCAAGAGACCTTCAGCACCTACGGAAAAATCGCCGCTCACCGGGCTGACCCCTGAATGGACTCCGGTGATCGACTGCACATAGAACGCATCACCAACCGAGGAAAGAATTTCTTGGGACGAATGCTTTCCTGGGCTCAACACGACTGCCCGGCATCCCGCTCCCGGTGTGCCTGCGTAACCGCCACGGACCGCCGATCCGGTCGAGACAGTACCTGCCCGACGGGCAGAAACGGTGTCGTAGACAAAGTTAGTCAAGCGCCCATTCTCGATCAAGACATTGCGTCGACAGGCTAACCCTTCACCATCAAAACGACTTGCACTAAAGGCCCGCAGGTCAGTGGGGTCATCGATAATGGAGACATCGCTCCCAGCGACCATCTCGCCGAGTCGTCCTTCGAAAAATGAGCGTCCCTTGACGACCGCCTCTCCCGACAACGCCCCGGCGATCACACTGAGAAGCGTGGAGGCAACCCGAGGGTCGAAAATGACGGTGGTTTTCATCGATGGAACTTTCTTCGCACCGAGCATCCGCACAGAGCGCTCCACCGCTTGTGACGAAGCATCGGCGAGATCAAGATCTTGCGGACGGCGGCCAATGCTGAAGCCACTCCCAGTCTGGGTCTCGTCATCGCTTCCGGCTAGGGCCGAGACCGAAAGAAAGGCATTGGTTCGCTGAGAGCTGACTGCCACCCCATTCGTCGAGGCGATTGCGGACTCGACGATCGAGTCACCGTAGTCCGCCGAATCGACTTGGCGAATGCGCAGATCTGCCGAGCGGGTCAGGCGATCAAGCTCTTTGGTCATGGCAATCTTGTCATCGAGCGAGACGTCATCGAAGTCAGCGGCCCGCAGCGAAATCTCTTTGGCCGCTACTCCGTCGGGTTCACTCAGTGCGACAAATGGGTCGGGTGCGGCAAAGCGGGCGTTTTCACGAGCATTATCCAACGCAAGGTCAATGGCGTCTTGATCGAGCGATCCAGCCCACGCAAACCCAGCCCGCGCTCCGTCGTCACCTGCAAGAAGAATGCGAATCCCCACTCCAGCAGATGTTGCGGTGGCCAGCGATTCGATCTCCCCTTCATAGACCCGTAGTTCGGTGTCAGTTCCTCGAGCAACATAGGCTTCCAACGCTTCGCCGTCGTTGGCCCGGTCAACAATCCGCTGAGCAATGGCCGAAAGCTCGGTCATGCTGCTGTCCCTCCAAAGGTCACACCGGTGATCCGTAACGTGGCCTGGCCACAACCCACCGGCACGCTCTGGCCGTCTTTGCCACAGGTACCCGGCGTCATGGAAAAGTCGGTTGCAATAGCATCGATCTTCCGCAATACGTCGGGGCCGTTGCCGATCAAGTTGGCGTCTCGTAAGGGTTCGGTGATCTTGCCATTCTCGATCAAATACGCCTCGGTCGTACCAAAGACAAAGTCTCCGGTGGCGGTGTTGACCTGACCTCCCCCGAGTTTTGAGACATAGACGCCATGGGGGGTTTGGGCCACAATTTCATCTGGATCTTCTTCACCGGCCAAGAGATATGTATTGGTCATCCTGACCATTGGCAGGTGCGCATAACTCTCTCGACGACCGTTCCCACTGCTCGCTCGACCTTCTTTGCGCGCGCGAAGCCAGTCCCACATGTAGTCCGTCAAGATTCCGTTTTCGATGAGCACGTTGCGTTGAGCCGGCCGGCCCTCGTCATCAATGGCGAACGCCCCCCACTCTCCGGTCACTGTGCCGTCATCGACCAAGGTCACGAGAGGACTGGCCACAAGTTGTCCGAGCTGTCCGCAGTAAACCGATGAATCTTTGACAATGTGGTCAGCTTCAAGACCATGGCCACAGGCTTCGTGGAACAAAATGCCACCACTTCCTCCGGCCAACACCACGGGCACTTCCCCGGAGGGTGCTGGGCGTGCGGTCAACTTGGCCAAGGCTCTCCCCGCTGCGGTGCGACCTAGTTGAGCAACGTCAACGTCATCAAAAATCTCGAAGCCCTCTGTTTTGGCCAAGGACTCGTACCCGGTCTGCAGCCCAGTGTCACCCGTTGCTACGCACACCACGTTAAAGCGGGTGCGCACCTGATCATCTGAGGCGTGCGTTCCTTCTGTGGTTGCCACCAAGATGCGCCGCCGCCCTTCGGCATAACTCACTTGTACTTGGCTAATGGCGTCGCCACTGCCTCGTGCAGCGTCGTTCGCTTGTGACAACAACTCAAGTTTGTCAGCCATCGCTACCGAGGCCGGGAACTCACGCACTGAGGACTCATGAACTCGGCGGGACTCTAAAGCGATACGCCGTGTGCCGCCGCCGCCTTCTTTTGCCACGGCCGCTGCGGCTCGAGCTGCGGCCATGAGACCTTCTTCGGAGAGATCTGCGGTGTGGGCAAATCCCGTGGTTTCACCAACGATGACGCGAATCCCTGCCCCTCGTTCTTGACCCGAAGCCAGTTCTTCTACCTTGTTGTCATCAAAGAGAGCATTACGGTTTGAGCGCTCTTCACAGAACACTTCCGCCATCTCACCTCCCCGCTCAACAGCAACGGCGAGGACGCGTTCTAGGACATCTGGGGCTACGAGTTCAGGGGCGATGGTCACGGCTTCTCATCGTACCGGTCACGGTCGCCCCTCACCGCGCCTTTGAGGCGCCACCTGAGATGTTCTCTTGGAAACTGACTGAGATGAAGGGCCCTCAGGGGCGGTAACCTTAGAACCGGAAAGACTTGACCATTGATGATCCTGCCCCAAATCGAAACACCCGCCGACCTCAAAGGGCTGACGCCCAAAGAGCTGACACAGCTGGCTGAAGAAATCAGGACCTTTATCGTCGAAACCGTCACTGCCACTGGTGGGCACCTTGGGTCAAATTTGGGCGTGGTCGAATTGACCTTGGCCCTTCACCGGGTCTTTGACTCTCCTTCTGATGCCTTGCTCTGGGACACCGGTCACCAGGCTTACGTCCACAAACTTATTACCGGACGTCGCTACGGCTTCAAAGAACTTCGCCAAGCTGGCGGCTTGTCGGGGTATCCCAACCGGGCAGAGTCCGATCACGACTGGATCGAAAACTCACACGCATCAACGGTCTTGAGTTATGCCTACGGGCTGTCGACCGCATTTGATCTCAAGGGTGAACTGGTGGGCCGCGGAGGCAAGCGCCACGTCGTCGCCGTCGTCGGGGACGGCGCGCTCACCGGAGGTATGGCCTACGAGGCGATCAATAATCTCGGGCATTCCGGACAACGTGTGGTGATTGTGCTGAACGACAACGGACGGAGTTACGCTCCCACGGTCTCACAACTTTCCCAGTCCTTGACCACTCTGCGATTGAACCCGACCTACACGCAGACTCGCGAACGAGTGCGGCGCCTCCTGAGAGAAATTCCTGCCGTTGGAGAGTTTGCCTACTCTGGCGTTCATGGGGTGACCAGCGCTCTGCGTGAACTCATCACTCCTCACACCTTCTTTGAAGCGCTCGGCGTCCGCTACGCGGGTCCCATCGATGGTCACGACATCGAAGCGCTTGAAACTGCACTGCGCAACGCCGCTGAGTGGGATGGACCGATTGTGGTTCATGTCACCACAAAAAAGGGTCGAGGCTACGCCCCTGCCGAAGAAGATGACGTTCAGCGCCTCCATGACTACAAAGTCAAAAAGAGTACTCACGTCCCATCGTCTGACGACGTCAAAGCCACGACCTACACCGATGCATTCACCAAAGCCCTCCTCGGAGCGGCCGATGCCGATCCGTCGATCGTGGCGCTGACCGCAGCGATGCCCGGGCCAACTGGTCTGTTGCCCTTTGAGGCGCGCTTTCCTGATCGATTCTTTGACGTAGGAATCGCTGAACAGCACGAGATGACCGCTGCTGCGGGTATGGCCATGGGTGGCCTTCGCCCCGTGGTTGCTGTCTATTCAACCTTCCTGACCCGCGCCATCGACCAGGCCTACTTCGATGTTGGCCTTCATCAACTCCCGGTGACGCTCGTTCTCGATCGCGCGGGTATCACTGGTGACGACGGGGCGAGCCACCACGGGGTCCTCGACATGGCGCTCTGTTTATCGATTCCCAACATGACCGTGTTCGCGCCATCGTCTCCCGAAGAAGTAGGCGTCATGTTGCGTTCGGCCCTGGAACTCAAAGGCCCGGCGTCAATTCGCTTCCCGAAAACTGCCCCCGTAGCGCTCGACGGGAAAGTCGGAGAAGGGTTGCTCGCTCGACGCCTCCACCAAGGCGATGGGTCGATCTGTCTCATTGGCGTTGGCAAGATGACCCAGCGGTGTGCCGCAGCCGGTGCACTCTTAGCTGAGCGCGGCATCAACGCGACGGTCTACGATGCGCGAGTCGTTAGCCCACCCGATGAAGCCATGCTGGCTGATGCGCTCGATCATGGCGCAATCATCACGGTGGAAGATGGCACCCGAGTGGGTGGTGCAGGTTCGTTTATGCGAGAGCGCTTAACCCAACTCGCTGTTGAACGCGGTGTGGCACTCCCCCCTGTTCGAGTACTCGGAATCCCTCAGGAGTACCTGACCCATGGTCATCCCGATCAATTGCTGAGCATGCTTGGCCTTGATGCAGCCGGTATAAGCGAAAGTGCTTTGCACTGTCTGCGCGGTGAGCCCGACCCTGTCGGTGCCGTTCCCATGCATACTCCTCGCCCTGACCGCAGTACCGGGGAGTAGCTCAACGGTTTACGGGGTGATTCGCTCCGTTACGTGCGACGTATTCGCCCACTTGTTGGTACGCATCAATCGATTCTCCAGCATCACCCCAGAATCCAGGTTGCACATCGTGGCCGATTGATCCTTCAGCGATGTAGTGATTGTTGAGATCCGTCACTTCCAACTCACCGCGAGCAGAAGGCTTCAGCGTCTTCACGATGGAAAAGACGTCGGCCGGGTAGCAGTACACGCCGGTCACGGCAAAGTTGCTGGGCGGATCAGAGGGCTTTTCGATAATTGATTTCACCGAACCATTCTCATCAAATGCGGCGACGCCCAAGTGGGCCAGGTGCGCCGGATCTTCCATCTCAGAAAGGACAAGACGACATGTCGTGTCATCACCGCGGAACGCATCAATGGTTTGCTTGAACGAATGTTCGAAGATGTTGTCTGCCAGCATGACAACGACGGGCTTCCCATCGGCGAACTGCTCACCGAGACCGAGGGCCTCGGCAATGCCTCCCGCTTTTTCTTGCACCGCAAACGACAGACTTTTGAGTCCGTAGCTCGTCCCGTCGCCCAAAATACGCAAGAAACTTCCAATGTGCTCTCCGCCAGTGACGAGGAGCATCTCGTCAATACCTGCAGCCACCATTGCCTCAACGGCCCACTCCACCATGGAGCGGTCGTAGATCGGCAGCAGGTGCTTATTCGTAATCCGCGTCAATCTCTTGAGCCGTGAGCCGGTACCCCCGGCCAAAAGAATCCCGCGCATGCTCGGTCCTACAGCGCTCCGATTTCGAGAACGCCACGGGCAACTTTTCCTTCGTGCATAGCATCGATGATTTCTTGGAAACCATCGATGGGTCGCTTCATGGTGACGAGTTCGTCGAGCTTCAGTTTCCCCGAGCGATACAGGTCGACCATTAATGGCACGTCTTGGTGCGGGCGGGCTGAACCATAACGGCATCCCATTAAGGTGCGGTCCACGTAGGCCAACGCATTAATGTCCACGCCGACTTCGGTCCCCTGGGGAGGAATGCCAATGGCAACGGCGGTGCCGCCCCAATCGAGAACGTCAAGGGCATTGCGCAGAACTGCAGCATGGCCCACGCAGTCGAAGGAGTACGTCACGCCACCAAAGGGGCTCAGCGCTCCCGCAGCAGACTCGCTGTTCATCGGGATCAACTCATGAATTCTGGCTACGGCGTCTTCCTTCGACGCATCGATGAAGTCTGTGGCCCCGAACTCTCGAGCCAGCCCTTCTTTTGAGGCCAACATGTCAACCCCAACAATGCGGGTCGCACCGGCAATGTCAAGACCTTGAATGACATTGAGGCCAATGCCACCAACACCGAAGACTGCGGCAGTTTCACCGGGACGCACTTTGGCGCGATTCAAGACCGCTCCGACGCCAGTGAGGACCCCACAACCAATCAAACAGGCCGAGGCGAAGGGCACATCGTCGGGAATCTTGATGGCTTGAATCTCAGAAATAATCGTCGATTCGACGAACACGCTGACCGCCGCGAAGTTCGATGCTGGTTGGCCCTTGTAGGTAAAAGGTTGCGAGACGTTGCCCAGTGAGCGCATGCACCAGGTGGGGTGACCGCTTGAACAAGCCCGACAGACACCACAGTTGGCCAGCGTAGCGATCACGACGTGATCTCCGGGCTTGACCGACGTCACTTCAGATCCAACTTCAGCGACGATTCCCGCACCTTCATGTCCCAACACTGCTGGGGGTTTCCACGGTATGGTGCCGTTGATCACTGACACGTCTGAGTGACAAACCCCGGCGGCCATCACATTGACCTTGACCTGCTTTGGCCCAGGTGCAGCGACTTCTAATTCATCGCTGACCTCAACACCATTTTCGGTAAAGACAATTCCCTTCATCATGTACCCCTCTCGTTGCGCTCCATTGATTCTCTCACTTCTCTAGACAGGAGAGCCAAACGTGTCTCGAAGCTCTCGTTTGAGGACTTTGCCCCCGGCATTTCTCGGTAGTTCCCCGATGAACTCGACGTAGCGAGGAACCTTAAAGTTCGCCATCTTCTCCTTGGCGAAGGCTTTGATCGCTTCAGCAAAGACGTCATCATTACTGGCTACTTCAGTGTTTCGCACCACCACCGCACAGCCCACTTCACCCATCCGTTCATCAGGAACACCAATCACGGCAATGTCAGCAATGCCAGGGAACGGGCGCAGCATGGCTTCGATTTCGGCGGGGTATGCGTTAAAGCCTCCCATGACGAACATATCTTTGATGCGGTCCGTGATCGCAATGTTGCCGTGACCATCCATAGTGCCCACATCGCCGGTGTGCAGCCAGCCCTCTTCGTCGATGGTTTCCTTTGTCTTTTGGTCGTCGCCGAAGTAGCCCCGCATCAAGGGATAACCCCTGACCACAATCTCCCCTGCGTCACCACGGGGCAACTCGACCCCTTGCGCGTCGACAATCCGAACCTCAACGTCAGGAATTGCTCGACCCGAAGAATGGGCAATGACTTCAGCGCTGTCGCTACTACGACACATCGTGACCACCACCGATTCGGTGAGGCCATAGGCCGTCACGACGGTTTCAAACTTGAGTTCTTCTCGCATCGCTGCGACCAACTCAACGGGAACGACCGCTGCGCCCGTTACCGCAAGGCGTAGCGATGACAGATCGAAATTGGCTTTGTCGGGGTGACTGAGGATGGACTGATAAAGCGCTGGTGGGCCGGGCAACATTGAAATTTTTAAATGGTCAATGTGGTGGAGCACCTTGTCGACGTCAAAAACAGGCTCCGGAATAACCGTTGCGCCCGCCATGAGCGATGCCATCAGACCTGTTTTATAGCCAAAGGTGTGGAAGAACGGATTCACAATGAGGTACTGGTCATCGTGGCGCAGTCCCACAATGGAGGCCCATGTTCCAACGACCCTCAGGGTCTGGGCGTGTGATGTCATCACTCCTTTCGGGAAACCCGTCGTGCCCGACGTAAAGAACATGTCGGCAATATCATCAGACGCCATCGCCGCTACTCGAGCAGCAACTCTTTCAGGAGGAACGTCTTGGCCGCCAGCGATCACGTCGCCGAGGGACGTCAGCGCTATTCCTTTCGGTGGCGCGTCAACGTCGCCTTTGAGCATCACAATGTGCTCGAGTTGACCTAAATCCTCGCCGTGCAGCATGGAGACAAAATCAAGGCCCAAGAATCCTTGGACCGTAAAGAGCACCTTGGCTCCAGAGTTTTGCAAGATGTAGGCCGCTTCACTGCCCTTGTAGCGGGTGTTCAAGGTGACGACCACGCCTCCGGCCCGCAGCGCACCGAGAGCGGCGATGATCCACTCAACACAATTCGGTGCCCAAAGGGCCACCCGATCGCCTGGTTCCAGCCCCATGGACACGAATCCTCTTGCTGCGTCATCAACCTGGCTGGCGAGTTCGACAAAGCTGAGGCGAGTTTCACCGTCAATCACAGCAACAGAATCACCGAAGTTTTCGCCAGCCCATTCCACCAAACGGGGAATCGTGCCCCAGACGAGATCACCACGCGGATCTTCTGCGCTGCCGATAACCGGCGCCGGGATCATGGTCATGGATGTTGGCTCGACACAGAGATGATCTCTCCCGAGAGATAGGAGGAGTAGCCGCTGGCGAGGAAGATCACCACGTTCGCCACCTCCCACACTTCAGCACCACGGTGAAAGAGTTCTCGGTTTCGCAAAATTGCGATGTCGTCGTCACTGATTGCCTTATTCAAAAAAGGGTGTTCGGCTAATGAGGGGGCAATCGCGTTGACCCGAATACCAAACGGTGCACCTTCAGCGGCGGCTGAGCGGGTCAGTGCCATCACACCAGCCTTCGCTGCGGCATAGTGTGCTTGGCCGGGTTGGGCACGCCAACCAAGGACGCTCGAGTTGTTGACGATCACACCCGAGCCTTGCGCCTGCATGAGTTTGAGCGCTGCTCGAGTGCAGCGGAACGATCCGGTCAGCGTCACGTCGATCACCTTGTGCCACTCTTCGTCCTTCATTTCGGTCAACAACGCCGTCCCACCGAGACCAGCGTTGTGGACTGCCACGTCTAAGCGACCAAAGTGCGTCAGGGTCTCGCTGTAGAGATGTTGAACGGCGTCTTCGTTCGTGACGTCACAAGGGACACCGACTACCTCTCCGAGCCCGAGGGCGCTCAAGGTCTCTTGGGTCTCGCCAAGGCGCCGCTCATGGGCGTCTGAGATCACCACGTGGGCGCCTTCTTCAAGACAACGCTGTGCGGTTGCCATCCCGATACCCGTTCCCGCAGCTGCCGTGATGAGCACGATCTTGTCACTCAAGAGGCCGTGACCCTCTGGCGCCTCGGGGATCGGTGCTGGGGGAAAGTGATTATCGAGACTCATTTGCCGCTCCCTGAGAGTTGCACCTTGGGCTCTGCGGGAAGTCCGAGAACCCGTTCACCGATGATATTGCGCTGGATCTCATTCGACCCTCCGTAGATTGTCTCAGATCGCGAGAACAAGAACGTCCGTTGGGGGCTGTCGAGCTCATAAGCCTGACCCACGATCGTCGAGGCCATGCCCGTAACGTCCATTGCCAAGGTTCCAAAGTCCTGATGCCAGGTTGACCAGAACAGTTTGAGGATCGAGGCTTCAGGAGCGGCCGCTGGTCCCTCCACTCCGGTCAAACTCCGTAACGTCGTCACTCTCAAGATCTCAAGATCGACGTAGGACTTCGTTAAACGATCTTTCATGAGGGGGTCATTTGCCGCCCCGTTGGCATGGGCGATCGCTAAGAGTTCGTCAAATTCTCGGCGGAACGACAAAAGGTGGCCCAAGAGCCCGACTCCCCGCTCGAAGGCCAGCGTTGCCAACCCGACCATCCAGCCTTGTCCCGGCTCACCAACGACATTGTCGACGGAGGTGCGTGCGCCATCAAAGAAGACTTCGTTGAACTCTGACGTGTCGGTCAGTTGCTGAATTGGTCGTATTTCGATTCCCTCTTGATTCATCGGCACCAAAAGATACGACAGCCCTTTGTGTCGCTCGCTCGTTGGGTCCGTTCGACACATGACAAAGCACCAATCCGATTGGTGCGCCAGCGACGTCCATACCTTCTGGCCAGTCACGACCCATTCGTCGCCGTCACGTACGGCGCGCGTCGCCAGTGATGCTAAGTCACTGCCGGCATTGGGCTCTGAGTATCCCTGGCACCACAGTTCTTCACCCGCCACAATCGGTGGCAAGAAACGCGCTTTCTGCTCTTCGGTGCCGTAGTGGATCAAGGTTGGACCTAACAGTCCCTCACCGAGCACGCCAACTCGCCCTGGGGCTTTGGCTCGCACGTATTCTTCGTTAAAAATCACTTGTTGGGCGATGCTCGCCCCGCGACCGCCATACTCGATGGGCCAGCCAAGACAGGTCCAGCCACCAGCGCCCAACTCTCGTTCCCACGCTCGGCGAACATCAAAACCAAAGCTCTCGTCCCCTGAGCCTCCGCGCCCGCCGATCTCGGCGTATTCCCCGACCACGTGCTCAGCCAGCCATTGAGCGACCTCGGCCCGGAAGGCGGCATCGGCGGGTGAATCAGCAAACTCCATCGCCCGGTAGCGTACCTAGAGAACGACCTACTATCTGACGCGTCGTCAGATCCCAAGAATAAGAGGTAAAAATGAGCGAATTTTCCCTTGAAAAGAGCGACAGCGAATGGAAGAGCCAGCTAAGTCCCGAGCGCTATGCCATCCTCCGTCAGGCCGCCACTGAGCCCGCTTTCTCGGGATCGCTGCTCCATGTCGACGGTGAGGGTGCCTTTCGATGTGCCGGCTGCGAGACCCTACTTTTCGCGATGGACTCAAAGTTCGAGTCGGGTTGCGGTTGGCCGAGTTTCGATTCTGCTGTCGGGCCCGTCCTTGAGCGACCCGACCACAGCCACGGAATGATGCGCACCGAGATCCTCTGTGGGAACTGCGGTGGACACCTTGGCCACGTCTTTAACGACGGTCCGCGTGAGACCACGGGCCTGCGCTATTGCGTCAATTCCTTGTCGCTTGAGTTCGATCCTTCGCCTGAGGCCTAGTTAGTCAATCGCTGAGTCCGAGAACTCAATGGTGGTGTACTTCATCGATCCGCCGACGTCATCAGCCACGAGCTCTACCCGGGTGCGTACTCGTCCGTCGTCACCAGTCCAACTGCGCTGCTCGAGCCGCCCCGTTGCCACAATGCGCGCTCCTTTCTTGAGCGAGAGTGCGATGTGCTCAGCCAAATCCCGCCAGGCCACAATGTCAAAGAATGAAGTCGCTTCGCTCCATGCCCCTGACTCGCGATCCTGCCAATGGCGATTGACGGCCAGCCCAAAACTGCAGGTGGCAACGCCATCCGCCAAGTAGCGAATTTCAGGGTCACGGGTCAAATTCCCGGCCAGGGTGGTGGTGTTCATCTCGATCCTCCTTGTCGTGAGCACTTCAGTGTGCTCTCGAGCACATCGGTCGCCCATCAAGAAGGAACGCGCTGCCTAGACGTCGAGGAATCGGCGGATGGCGACATAGGACCCAACGGCCCCAATACCCACCCCAACCACAACCAGAACCGAACAGGTCCAAAAGACCTCCCACCCGTTAAGGCGCATCTGGGTGAGCACCGAATTGGGGTTATTGGGATTGCCCAAGGTGTTCAGCCACTCATGGAGGCCAAAGACCACCGCCGATGCCACGGCAGACCCCAAGAGTCCCTGCACGAGACCCTCTGACATAAAAGGAATACGGATAAACCAGTTCGTGGCCCCCACGAGCTTCATGACCGACACTTCACGCCGGCGAGCGAAAATCGCCAGTCTGATGGTGTTGAGAATCAACACCGCCGCTGACGTCAGCAAGACCACCGCCACGACGAGGAAGACCCATTGCAGGACGGTAACGGTCTGCTCCATCGAGTGAATCTGTTGAAACGGCGCAGCGACCGAGTCAACACCGGGTTGGCCAGTGAATCTATTCACTACGATCTGTGCGTCTTGCGGTTGATTAGGGGTGCAGCGGTATGACTCGGGCATGTCATTGAGCGTCAAGACGGAAAATTCAGCCGGGGTCAGCAGTTGTCGAGCCTCACGATAGTCATAGACCTTGCCGTGGTAGACGCAACTATTCACATAAGGCAAGGTCTGAAGCTGAGTCCCCACCGAGTGAATTTCACTGACTGACGCCGTCGACGACATCCAGATGGTTACTTGAGTTCCTCGTTGCCATTCGGCCTCGGCATTTGCGGCCCCTTGCTTGAGGAGCAACGCAGAGCCCACTAAGGCCAGCGAAACAGCCACGGTCAAGACGGCTGCCATCGTCATCAAACGGTTACGCCACAGGTTCGACGTCGTTTCTTTGAGCGCGTACTCCGCGAACACCGGCATTATGCCTGACCCGCCATCGTCTCATCGATGCCGTAGACACCTCGAGACTGGTCACGCACCATGGTCCCGTGATCGAGTTCGAGGACTCGTCTGCGCATTCGGTCAACGAGTGCTTTGTCGTGCGTTGCCATCACCACGGTCGTCCCCGTTCGATTGATCCGATCGAGGAGACTCATAATGCCTTCAGAGGTCGACGGGTCAAGGTTTCCCGTTGGTTCGTCAGCGAGCAAAATCAAAGGTCGGTTCACGAACGCTCTGGCGACGGCAACGCGTTGTTGTTCTCCACCTGATAATTCTGTTGGCAGGCTGTCGTGTTTGTGACCCAAGCCGACAAGTTCAAGAACTTGAGGGACCTGCGACTTGACGACGTTCTTTGGTCGCCCAATGACTTCAAGAGCAAAGGCCACATTCTCAAAAACAGTCTTGTTTGGCAGTAGCCGAAAGTCTTGAAAGACGCAGCCGATATTGCGCCGAAGAAACGGCACTCGCCATTTCGGCAGACCTACAATGTCTCGCCCCGCTTCGATGATCCTTCCCGACGTCGGGACCTCTTCTCGCAGGAGCAACTTCAAGAACGTGCTCTTCCCTGATCCAGATGAGCCCACCAGGAAAACAAACTCACCTTTATCGATATCAAGAGACAGATCGCGAATAGCGACGGTTGAGCCTTTGTAGACCTTGGTGACGTTCTCGAAGCGAATCATGAGTTAGGTGGATTGTTTGTTTCGACCAACGTGGTTTGACGTGAGTTGAAACGAATCTTCCACTTCTCAGCGTAGTGGGGACACCACCTCAAGTGGTGTCCCCTAGAGACAGCGTACGACTAGGGGGTGTTCTCCCTTTTTCGGCGCAGTTCCGCCTCCATAAAATCGTCGAGATCGCCATCAAGCACTGCATCGACATTTCCGGTTTCAACATTGGTTCGCAGATCCTTCACGAGTTGATACGGTGCCATCACATAACTTCGGATCTGACTACCCCAAGCATTATCGGTTCGATCGCCCGTTAATGCGTCTAACTCTGCTGCTCGCTCCGCACGTGCACGCTCCGCCAATTTTGCCGTCAGGATCTGCAATGCGCGCGCTTTGTTCTGGTGCTGGCTGCGCTCGTTCTGACAAGAGACAACGACCCCGGTTGGTAAGTGCGTCAATCGGACCGCCGAGTCGGTTTTATTAATGTGCTGCCCTCCCGCCCCGGAGGCTCGGTAGGTGTCGATTCTGAGATCCTTTTCATCAACTTCTAACTCCGACGAGAGGTCTTCCACGAAGGGCGTGACATCGAGGGAGGCGAAACTGGTTTGGCGGCGGTGCTGGGAGTCGAAGGGACTCATGCGGACTAAGCGGTGGACGCCACGTTCGGCGGAGAGCAGTCCGTAGGCAAAGCGCCCTTTAATGATGAACGTTGCCGACAGGAGGCCGGCTTCTTGGCCTTCTGTTACTTCGTCGACTTCAACACTAAAGCCACGTCGTTCGGCCCAGCGGCTATACATCCGAAGCATCATCTCGGTCCAGTCCTGCGCGTCCGTGCCGCCCGCTCCTGCGTGGACCTCAGCAATGGCGTCGGACTCGTCATACTCACCTTGGAAAAGACTTTGCAGCTCTAAGCGGCCGACCGCTCGCTCGAGATCCTGCACCGTTGTCGTCAGCTCACGTTCTAACGAGGCATCGGCATCACCCGCTGCTGCACTTTCATGGACCATTTCGAGCAACACGCGCACATCCTCGAGAGAGGCCATAAGCCCATCGAATTGACTGACATCATCCGCTAATCGCCCAAGTTCCGTTGTGACCGCTCGTGCCCGGTCTTGATCGTCCCAGAGGTCTGGGGCAGCAGCCAGCGCTTCGAGTTCTTCGTGACGACCCCTGAGCTCGTCGATGCGGAGATAGCCCTTAGCCTCGGCTACCCGAGTTGAGAGATCGTCAATACTCTCGCCGGGATCGCTTCCGCCACTAGCGGATTCAGGCTGCGCCATGACAAAACTTGTACTTCTTGCCGCTTCCACACCAACACGGCTCATTTCGGCCAGTCTTTTGGGCGTCGTCTTTGACGACAGGGATAAAGGCTTCCAACTCTGCAGGGTCGATTTGTTCGGGCGCTACCGCTGTGCCAACACCTTGCTGGCTTGCCAAGGTTGCTTGAGCGAAGGTGAAGTCGTCGACGGGGTCTTCAGCCGCCACATAGGTTGCTTGATCGAACGATGGCTGTACCTCTTGCGCAACAGTTTCAACATGGAAAAGGTAGCGAAGATAATCGTCGTCGATGGTTTCCATCATCTTGCCAAACATTGAAAAACCTTCTTGCTGCCACGCCACCAGGGGGTCTTGTTGGCCCATTGCTCGCAAGTTGATTCCTTCACGCAGGTAGTCCATCTCGGAAAGATGTTCTTGCCAACGTTGGTCAATGATCTGCAGCATGATGTCGCGTTCGAGACTTCGAGCTGCTTCTTCTCCTCCCGGGAAGGTGGCAGATCGTTCCTCATAGAACGCCAAGGCTTCGGTTTCGATCGATTCGATCAGTTGATCTTGCGTTGATGCCTGGGAAAGGTCAGCAACGGAGAACTTCGTTGGGTAGTACTGCGTCAACTCTGCGACGAGTTGGTTCAGATCCCATTCTTCTGGATAATCCGTCGGGCAACAAAGAACAACGACGTTGGTAATGGCCCCGACGAGGAGTTCAACGGTGAGATCGTGAAGGTCATCCCCATTGATCACGTCAATACGACGCTGATAGATCACTTTTCTCTGCTGGTTCATGACTTCGTCGTACTTCAAGACTTCTTTTCGTGTCTCGGCGTTACGTCCTTCAACGGTGTTTTGGGCTCGTTCGATCGCCTTGGTGACCATCTTGGCTTCAATCGGTACATCTTCAGGAAGTGCTCGGTCCATGACCCAACTAATTGCTCCTGAAGCAAAGAGTCGTAGGAGATCGTCTTCGAGCGAGAGAAAGAAACGGCTCTCCCCTGGTTCGCCTTGGCGACCCGACCGCCCACGGAGCTGATTGTCGATCCGGCGTGATTCATGTCGTTCCGAGCCAACGACGTAGAGCCCACCTGCTTGACGGACTGTCTCGCCTTGTTCCTCGCACTCTTTGGCGAATTGTGCTTCAAGCAGCGCGAGGCGGGCGTGACCTTCTTCGCTGTGCAGGTCCAGTCCCTCGGCTTGCACTTGGCGAAGGGCCAGCCCACCAGGGTTTCCTCCAAGAAGAATGTCGACACCACGACCGGCCATGTTGGTCGCTACGGTCACGGCCCCTGGTCGCCCTGCTTGCGCGACGATTTCGGCTTCTCTGAAATGCTGCTTCGCGTTCAAGACTTCGTGGTTAATCCCTCGCTGGCTCATCAAGCGAGAGAGTTCTTCTGACTTTGCCACCGACGCCGTACCAACCAAGACCGGCTGGCCTTGCTGTTGGCGCTCTTCAATGTCATCGATGACCGCCTGGAACTTCGCGGCTTCCGTCTTGAAGATCAAGTCCGCCTTGTCGTCGCGTTGCATTTCACGGTTCGTCGGGATGGGCACGACGGTCAGGCTGTAGGTATTGGCAAACTCTCCTGCTTCAGTTTCTGCGGTACCAGTCATCCCAGAAAGCTTGTCGTAGAGGCGGAAGTAGTTTTGGATCGTGACCGTCGCCCAGGTGTGGTTCTCTTCACGGATTCGCACACGTTCTTTTGCCTCAACTGCTTGGTGAAGACCGTCCGACCAGCGTCGTCCGTCCAAGGTTCGGCCGGTGAACTCGTCGACGATCTTGATCTCTCCGTCAGCGACCAGGTAGTCCTTGTCACGCTTGTAGAGTTCTTTCGCCCGCAAGGCCTGGGTGAGTTGGTGGACGTAGTTAATGGAGACAGCGTCATAAAGGTTGGTCACGCCAAGGGCCTTCTCGACTTTTTCTACCCCACTTTCGGTCGGCACGACCAACTTCTTCTCTTCATCGATTTCGTAATCGGCTTCGGGGGTAAGAGTACGAGCGATGGAGGCGAACTGGTAATACAACTTGGCCGCTTCGTCAGCCGGTCCCGAGATGATCAACGGCGTCCTCGCCTCATCGATCAAAATCGAGTCAACCTCATCGATGATGGCAAACGAGTGGCCGCGCTGCACCATTTGTTCGCGCGTTCTTGCCATGTTGTCGCGCAAGTAGTCAAAGCCGAATTCGGTATTTGTTCCATAGGTAACATCGGACGCATAGGCCGCTTGTTTTTGATCAAAGTCATTGACATCTGGACCGACTCGTCCAACCGTGAGGCCGAGCCACGTGTGCAATCGCCCCATCCACTCAGAGTCACGAGTCGCCAAGTAGTCATTCACCGTCACGACGTGCACGCCCTTGCCGGCTAAGGCGTTGAGATAGACCGGCAACGTTGAGACAAGGGTTTTTCCTTCGCCGGTTCGCATTTCTGCGATCCAACCAAAGTGCAGCGCCATGCCGCCCATGATCTGAACGTCGAAGTGCCGCTGGCCCAACACACGCCATGCAGCTTCTCGCACTACGGCGTAGGCCTCAATGAGGAGGTCGTCGAGCGACTCGCCGTCAGCTAAGCGATTTTTGAATTCTTGGGTCTTGGCCTGAAGCTCCTCGTCACTGAGTGCTTCCATCGCTGATTCGAGTTCGTTGACCGCAGGGACCAGCTCTGCCAGGCGACGGACCTTTTTGCCTTCACCGGCGCGGAGAACTTTTGAGAAGACGCTCATGAACCGCCAATCCTAACCTCCGTCTTGGCCTTCGTTCCCCCGGGAGCGTTTCAGGCAAGATGCGCCGCCACGGAGGGCGACAAGGCTGTTACTTCCAGCAAAAACGCGTCGTGGCCGAGGAATGAATCAAGCTCAACCAGGCCTTCAGCACTGCGGATCCCGTTGACGAGAAATCGCTGTTCATCAATCGAATACAGCCGGTCAGTGCTGAAACCAACCACCAAGGTCTTGGCCTCAACCATAGCCAAGGCTGCCTCGAGGCCCCCTCGGTCTCGACCGACATCGTGGAGGTCCATTGCCCGAGAGAGAACCAAATAGGTGTTGGCATCAAAGCGCCACGCCAACTTCTTCGCCTGGTAGTCGAGGTAGCCCTCAGCAGAAAACCGCCCACCTTCCATCGGATCTTCACCCGGCTGAGGATCTCGGCCAAAGCGTTCAATGAACTCGTCACGCGTTCTGTAGGACAGTTGTGCAATCCTTCTCGCCACGCCCATGCCGCGCCATGGCCCTTCGCCGGCAAGCGCATCGTAATAATCACCGTTGCGATAATTGGGATCGAGTTTGATGGCGTGGCTTTGAATCGAACACAGGGCAATCTGTTCACCGGTTGCTGACGCTCCCGTTGACAACAAGATCAGTCGCTCAACACGCTTGGGCGCCATAATTGCCCATTCGAGCGCACGCATACCACCCATGGAGCCTCCGACAATGGTGTGGAATCGCTCAATG
This sequence comes from uncultured Actinomycetes bacterium, assembly GCA_903825895.1. Lineage (GTDB taxonomy): Bacteria > Actinomycetota > Acidimicrobiia > Acidimicrobiales > RAAP-2 > CAIUMH01. The sequence continues at coordinate 72,080 of CAIKCI010000012.1, read as the reverse complement.
CCAATTGCGGTGGCAAAGGCTTGCTCAACGGCCACCTGATCTCGAATAGTAATCAAGGGGAAACTGCTGCCGTAAGGAACGCCATCAGGACCCAGCGACGAAGGCCCCGTCGTTCCCTGACAACCACCAAAGACGTTGGGCGCCACCACGAAGTACTTCTCGGTGTCAAAAACCTTGCCGGGCCCGATCAGGCCGTCCCACCAACCTGGTGTCGGATGGCCTGGGCCACGCTCGCCGACGACATGACTATCACCCGTCAAGGCATGGAGTACCAGCACGGCGTTGTCGCATGCGGCGTTGAGGGTCCCCCACGATTCATAGGCCACCGTGATCGGCGCGGCGCTGCCGCCAAAGGTGCCACCTGCTTCGAGAGCAAGAGGCTCCTGATCAAAAACATCGACGAACGTGCGTTTCCCGACAGGGTCGCCAGGCTTCCACGCCCCCGACGCCGGTGGCAAGCCATCGCCGTCGGGGGAGAGAAAGTCGCTCACAAGTAGAGAAGCGTAACCCCTTAGGCGTTCGCTGCTCGGAATCCGGTGTCAAGGTCAGCCAAAATATCGCTGATTGACTCGATGCCGACTGAGAGACGAATCATGCTGGCGTCGATGCCCGACTTGGCCTGCTCTTCGGGCGTGAGTTGGCTGTGGGTCGTTGACGCGGGGTGAATCGCGAGGCTTCGTACGTCGCCGACATTGGCCAGGTGACTAAAGAGTTCCAGCGAGTCGATGAACTTCGCTCCCGCTTCGGCGCCACCCTTGATGCCAAACGACAGCACCGCTCCTGATCCCTTTGGAAGGAGCGTCTGTGCTCGTTCGTGCCAAGGAGACGACGCCAAGCCTGGGTAGTTGACCCATTCGACATTGCTGTGGTTCTCAAGGAACTCGGCAACGGCGACCGCGTTCTCCACATGACGTTCCATGCGGATACTTAAGGTTTCGAGACCTTGCAGGAGTAAAAACGCGTTAAACGGCGTTATGGCTGCGCCATAGTCCCGCAGGCCTTGGACTCGCGCCTTGATGCCATAGGCGCCAGGTCCGAGGGCTTCCCAGTACTTCAAACCGTGATAGCTGGCGTCGGCTTCCGTGAACCCGGGGTGTCGACCCGACGCTCCAAAGTCGAACGAACCGCCATCGACGATAACGCCACCAATTGCTGTGCCGTGTCCACCGATGAACTTCGTTGCTGAGTGCACAACGATGTCTGCCCCGTGGGCCAGTGGGTTGGCCAAGTAGGGCGTGGCCAGCGTGCTGTCAACGATGAGCGGCACGTTGTTGGCGTGGGCCACGTGCGAGATCCCTGGAATATCCAGCACGTCACCACGAGGGTTCCCGATGGTCTCACCGTAGAACGCCTTCGTGTTGGGCTTGACGGCTTTAGCCCAGTCATCAAGGTTGTCGGGGTCGTCAACGAAGTCGACCGTGATGCCGAGCTTTGGCATCGAGTAGTGAAAAAGGTTGTAGGTACCTCCGTAAAGTGAGGGCGAGGCCACGATGTGATCGCCGCTCTGGGCCAAGTTGAGGATCGCCAAGGTTTCAGCGGCTTGACCACTGGCGGTGGCCAACGCGTTCACTCCACCTTCCAGACTGGCAATGCGCTCTTCGAAGACCCCTTGGGTGGGGTTCATGATTCGGGTATAGATGTTTCCCGCTTCGGCGAGGCCAAAGAGTGCGGCGGCGTGAGCAGTGTCACGGAAGGCGAAACTGGTGGTCTGATAGATCGGAACTGCTCTCGCCCCCGTCGTGGGGTCGGGCTCTTGGCCGGCGTGAATCTGGCGAGTTTCAAAACCTCGGGTATCGGACATTGGTACTCCTTTGATCTGGGGAACTTCTTTCTGCTCTTGCGCAGGAGTCCTAGTTGACCAAATATGACCAATCTTGTCAACTTTAGAAAAATACTTGGACCCGTGCGCTCAGCGCCCTCCTAGGCCCGGCGAGAAACAGCCGTCTGAGCCATCGCAGCGACAAAGCGAAGACAAAGAACGACTGCTGCAAGCGGCAACAGAAGTTTGGAGAACCCGGTCTGGGATTTTGAAGCAAAACGAAACGCCGAGCGGTGATGAGCGACGACCATGGCGTAGGGGTGTGCTCGACGAGCAACACCTTCAATGTGGCTGACGATCGCCTCAGGTGCGGTGCCAACGCCAAAGCCGCGTTGATGGGCCCGCCAACAGAAGTCCATGTCTTCGGCGAACATAAAGTACGCCTCATCAAAGCCACCAATGTCTTCAAAGGCGCTGCGTCGAACGAGGAAAAACGCACCCGAGACCCAGTCCACATCGCCGTCACTCTTTGGACTCGCGGACCGGTAGCGCTTGGTAAAGCGATTCTCAGGGGCGATGGCACCGAGCAGCGCATGTCCGGCCGCATCGAGTGGAGAGGGGAATTGGCGAACCGATGGATAAATCCCCCCATCGCTGGTCTTGATCGTCGGCCCGACGACGGCCCACGTTGGATGGTCGCCAATCGAACGGACGAGTTTTGCGACGGAACCTTCGTGGGCGACCGAGTCAGGGTTAGCGACGACGACCAAGTCAACATTGCTTGATAACGCTGCCACGCCACGGTTCACCCCGGCCCCAAAGCCCAGGTTCTCTCCTGGGTGGACGATGGTCACCTTTTCGGCCAAGGCTCCGAGTGCTGACGCCGTCGATCCGGCGTCGCCATTTTCGACAACAATCACTTCGCCAATTTTTTCATCAAGCAGCGAACGAACCGCATCGACTAACGCTGGGCCGACGTTATAGTCGACCACCACCGCCCCAACGGTCATGACCTGTGGTCTCGCAGTTCAATAGCGCGTACCAAACGCTCAACCCCCTCGTGCCAGTCCGGCAGTGGCACAAGACCCACCGAACCCAGCCGTTCTGAGAGCAGCGGCGAAAAGGCGGGGCGAGTTGCCAGGGGCTGGGGATCAAGCTCGGCCGTAGAAATTGCCGAGACCTGATCGGGAGACCCACCGGCGGCTTCAACGGCAAATTGAATCGTCTCGAACCAACTCGCTTGGCCAGAGCCGGCGACGTGAAAGACGCCAGAAGGTCGCTCGCGCACGAAGGCCACGAGACCAGCGGCCAAGTCCGCAGCATTCGTGGGCGTTCCTACTTGATCATCAACAAACCGTAAGGCACGTCCATCTTGTGCGGCACCCGTTGCCAAATGAAACAAGTTTTTACCCCGAAGTCCTGCCACCCACGAGGTCCGTACGATGGTGGCCGACGGGTCGCACGCCAACTCCCCTGCTCGTTTTGTTGCCCCATAGACACTCAAGGGATTGGTCTCATCCGATTCGACCATGGCACGACCAAGATCTCCGGCAAAGACATAGTCCGTTGAGATATAGACGAGGTGAGCACCACAAGCTTGCGCTGCGTCATTGACGTACCTGGTCGCATTGACGTTGAGCTCTTGCGCACCCTTGGGATCTTCTTCAGCTCGATCGACCGCCGTATAGGCGGCTAAATGCACAATCACCTCGGGTGCAGCCTGCGCGATATTGGTCGCGACGTGGTCGTGATTGGTAAGGTCAAATTGCGCCACGTCGCAAGGGATTAATTCAAACTCTCCCTCGGCAACAGGATCAGTACCGAGAAGTGCTGTTGCTTTGCCGCCACCGGGGATGAGCCCAGAGAGCACGTCGCAAAAGTCTTGGCCGACCTGACCGGCCGCGCCAGTGATGAGGACGCGCACGCGCTACGCCGGAGCGTTACCCCAGCTGGTTTCCACCACTGGTGCTCGCTCAAGCAACGGCGCCCACCATGCTTCGTTGTCGGCGTACCACTGAACCGTCTCGGCAATTCCTTGGTGGAATTCAACCGTGGGCGCCCAGCCCAGTTCGCTGCGGATCTTGGTCGTGTCGAGCAAGTAGCGGCGATCGTGGCCGGGGCGATCGGGAACAATCGTCTTGAGCGACTGTGGCTTACCCAGCGCATCGAGGACTGCGTCGGCGATCTGTTCGATTGACGCTTCAATTCCAGAACCGACGTGATAGGTCTCACCGATTCTCCCATTGAGCAACACCGCTTCAATAGCGCTGCAGTGATCGTCAACGTGCAGCCACTCGCGTCGATTCTGCGTCGTCGCGTAGAGGGGCAGTGGCTGATCAGCCAATGCCTTCGTGGTGAAAACAGGAATAACTTTTTCTGGAAATTGGTAGGGCCCATAGTTGTTCGCACAGTTCGTGATCGTGATGGGCAGTTCGTAAGTCTCAAAGTACGCGCGCACGGCATGGTCGGAGCCGGCTTTCGATGCGTTGTAGGGCGTGCGCGGTGCGTAAGGGCTTTCTTCATTGAAGGCATAGGTCGCATCGAGATCAAGATCGCCGTAAACCTCACAGGTTGAGATGTGATGAAAGCGCTGTACGCCGCTGCGTCGTGCCGCTTCGAGCATGGTTTGGGTGCCAATCACATTGGTCATAAAGAAACGCCCAGGGTCTAAGACCGCAAGTGAGTTGTGCGACTCTGCCGCAAAGTTCACAATGGTGTCGATGCCGTACTCCTGGATCGTCCGTTCGGCTACATCGAAGTCGCAGAGATCGCCTTGGACGAAGGCAATGCGATCTCGCACGCTCTCAAGCGATTCCATCGTCGCTGCATAGGTCATCGCGTCATAGACCACGACCGAGTCTTCAGGGTGGTGAGCGGTCCAATAGCGAGTGAAGGCCGAACCGATAAAACCGGCTCCACCGGTGACAAGAATGCGCATTCCCTCTAGGTTAGTCGGCCCCTGAAGGGTGAATCAGGTAGAACGCAGATGAATAACGTCGCCGGTCATCACGATCTGCTGGCCCTCAGACGTCTCAAGAATCAGATGTCCTGCTTGGTTCACACCTTGAGCAAGGCCCGTGAGGACACCATCGGCCAGTTCGACCTGCACCCGCGTTCCAATGGTGACCAAGTGATGCGCAAACTCTTCTTGAAGATCTTTCCGCCCTTGCTCGTTCTCCAAGAGCGACGCCCTCGTCGAGAGTTCAAGGAGCAGTTCCGAAAGAAGCGCTTCGGGACTGAGCGAAATCCCGGTCTCTTCGGCGACGGATGTGGCGTTCACGCCGTTGGGGCCTGACCAGGTCAGATTGATGCCAATGCCGATGACAATGGCTTGTTCCGCTTCGTCGACGGAGGCAAGTTCGGCCAAGACTCCTGAGACCTTTTTCTCGCCGTAGAGGAGATCGTTCGGCCATTTCAGCTCTGGTGCGCTCCCGGTGAGGCTTGCCAACGCTGCTCGAGCAGCCAGTGCCACCGCCACGGTAGCCAGCATCAACTGATCATCGGGAAGGTGCAGCCGCAAGAGCACCGAAGCGAGGAGCGAGGAACCTGGAGGCGCCTCCCAGGTCCGTCCACGGCGCCCTCGGCCCGCTGTTTGGTGGGCTGCGACGACAACGGTCTTGTCGGGAGCCCCTTTCTGGGCCTCAGAAACAAGAAAAGTATTGGTGGAATCGATAGCCTCAAAGCGGTGAATCGTGAATTCTGGAACGGACATGGCACATACCCTAGATTCCGTGTGACTATGGAGGCGGACAAATGCCTCAAACGAGAGAAAGGGTCGGCGTGCTCAAGAAGGTCTTAATCGCAAACCGTGGTGAGATTGCTGTGCGGATTATTCGCACCTGCAAGGAGATGGGCATTGCCACCGTGGCGGTGTACTCAGAACTTGACCGAGATGCCCTTCATGTCCGCTTGGCAGACGAGGCCTATGCATTGGGTGGCCAAAGCGCTCAGGAGAGCTACCTCAACACCGAGGCAATTCTGGCTGCGATTGAAACCTCTGGTGCTGACGCCGTGCACCCTGGCTATGGCTTCTTCTCCGAGAACACTGACTTTGCCCGCGCCATTACGGCCAAAGGCGTCACCTTCATTGGCCCACCTCCCGAATCCATCGAAGTCATGGGTGACAAAATCAGTTCGCGAATTGCTGCAGAAAAAGCGGGCGTGGCGGGCGTTCCTGGTCGCTCTGAGACTCTGAAGTCTTCAAAAGAAGTCGTGACCTTCGGCAACAAGTTTGGATGGCCCGTTGCCATCAAAGCTGCCTTTGGCGGCGGAGGCCGTGGCATGAAAGTCGTCCAAGGCCCTGATGAAGCAGAGGCTGCACTCGAATCTGCACAGCGTGAAGCACTCTCCTATTTCGGACGCGATGAGTGTTACGTCGAGCGCTACCTCACCTGGCCTCGCCACATTGAGATGCAAGTTCTTGCCGACACCCACGGCAACACCCTGTGGCTCGGTGAGCGTGACTGCTCATGTCAGCGACGACACCAGAAACTTATTGAAGAGAGCCCAGCACCTCAGTTCCCTGACGAGGTCCGCCAAGCCATGGGGGCTGCCGCGGTCAAGGTTTCAAAAGCCTGTGGCTACACCAACGCGGGAACCGTTGAGTTCCTTTACCAAGATGGTGAATTCTTCTTCCTCGAGATGAACACTCGCCTTCAGGTGGAACACCCCGTCACTGAACTTGTAACCGGTCTTGACCTCGTCGCGTGGCAGCTCAAAATTGCTGCCGGTGAGCCATTGACCTTCGGTCAAGATGACGTCCAGCGCAACGGCCACTCCATCGAAGTCCGCATCAACGCTGAAGACCCCAGCGGCGGTCGGTTCACGCCATCGCCAGGGACGCTGTCAAAGTTTTCACAGCCGTCGGGTCCTGGCGTGCGTCTCGATGCCGGCTACGAATCGGGCGATACTGTTTCGCAGTACTACGACAACTTGATCGCCAAGCTCGTTGTCTGGGCAGACACCCGAGAACACGCACGTCGACGAATGCTTCGGGCTCTTGAAGAGACCGTCATCGAAGGGGTCGCCACCACGATTCCTGCGGCCGAGGCCATCTTGGCGCATCCTGACTTTGCGAACGGTATTCACTCAACCAAATGGGTCGAAGAACGATTAGATCTCTCTGAGCTCAGCGTCACCCCGCAAGAAAGTGGCGAGGTAGCCGAGAGCGTGCTGCGCTCGGTGACCGCTGAAGTTGCGGGACGTCGCTACGAGGTGAAGGTCTGGCTTCCTGAAGCGCAGCAGTCAGCCGGTAATGGCGCCGGAAAAGCAGCGGCCAAGCGTCGTGGTTCCGCGAAGTCCGTTACGACGGGGCGAACGGGTTCGGTTGCGGTGCCGATGCAGGGAACCATCGTCAAAATGATGGTCGAAGTAGGCGACGCCGTTGAAGAAGGGCAAACCCTCTGCGTTCTTGAAGCCATGAAAATGGAGAATGAGGTCAAGGCCACAATGGCGGGAACCGTGACCCAAGTCAAAGTGTCGACCGGCGATGCCGTCACGGGTGGCGACGTCGTCATCGTGATCGAATAGTCCTGATGGCTTCTTCCTTCGCCGAGCAAGCAACTGAAGCCATAGCGTCGAAGATTCCTCAACTCACCGCACTGTCGCACGATCTCCATGCCAACCCGGAGTTGTGTTTCGTCGAGCACCACGCCGCCGATGAGATCACCCAACTTCTCGAGAGCGAAGGCTTCGCAGTTCAGCGGGGCGTGGGCGAGCTTCCCACTGCATTTGATGCGGTCTACGGCTCGGGATCACTTCATGTCGCGGCCATTGCCGAATACGACGCCCTTCCTGATGTTGGACACGCCTGTGGGCACAACATCATTGCGGCAACAGGCTTGGGCACCGGATTTGGCTTACAGCGAGTTGCTGACGATCTCGATTTGACCGTGCACGTTATTGGAACTCCCGCAGAAGAGGGTGGCGGCGGCAAGATTTTGATGCTCAATCGAGGAGTCTTCGACGGAATCCACGCTGCGCTGATGATGCACCCATGGTCGTTTGATCGATTGAACTCATCATGTTTGGCCGTTGACCACTTTGATGTCACCTTCACTGGCCGCACGGCCCATGCCTCGGCGGCTCCTGCGCAAGGAATCAACGCCAGCGATGCCATGACCATTGCTCAAGTGGGTATTGGTCTCCTTCGCCAACAACTGCGCCCTGGCGACCAGGTCCACGGCATCGTCACGCTCGGAGGCGAAGCAGCCAACATCATCCCGGCCAAGGTCACAGGTCGCTTCATGTGCCGCTCGCTCACCCTGGATGGTCTCTCTGCGCTGCGGCCGCGAGTCGACCACTGTTTCGAAGCGGGCGCGCTGGCAACGGGATGCGAACTCTCCCTTGAAGACATCACCCCGGTGTACTCGCACATGGAGCAGGATTCTGATCTCTTGGCGCTCTATCGCAGGCACGCTGAAGAACGGGGCCGATCATTTGATGCTGACGATCGAGGCGATCCGCAGCCGACCTATTCGACGGACATGTCGAACATCTCGCTCGTGATTCCGTCGATTCACCCACTCGTCGGCATCGAAACCCACGGTGCGGTGAACCACCAACCAGAGTTCGCCGCCGCCTGTCTCGGGCCTTCGGCGAATAAAGCCGTCCTTGACGGATCGATTGCCTTGTCGTTAACGGCCATCGATGCTGCACAAGACCACGACATCCGCCAACGCCTTCTCGCCACCAATGTGAGAAGGGCGTCATGATCGTTGAACACGCCGTGTTCGCCATTACTCCTGGAGAAGAAGCAGCCTTTGAGCGTGCGCTTGGTGATGCCATCCCCCATATTTCATCAGCGAAGGGCTTTCGCTCGCTTCGTATGATGCGCGGCATTGAATCGCCGAGTCAGTACATTTTGCTCGTCGAGTGGGAGACCATCGACGACCATATGGAAGGCTTTCGGAACTCTGAGGCCTTTGCCAAGTGGCGAAGTGGTCTCCAGCCCTTCTTCGCCCACGCGCCGGAACTCGAACACTTCACCGAGGTTGCCCATAAACCCTAACGAGAGGGGTGGCGATCAGCCTCCCGGCTGATAGGTGCCGAAGACGCCACGGAGGACATCGGCGACTTCACCGAGCGTTGCCATGTGACGAAGCGCCTCTTTCATCGGCACGAGTACATTTTGCGTCCCTCGTGCAGCCGCTTCAAGATCACGCATTGCTGCATCAACAGCTGATTGGTCTCGCTCGGCTCGTATTTTTTGAAGGCGGGCCACTTGATCGAGTTGAAGCTGAGGGTCAATCGGGAAGACGTCAGTCGGTTCATTCTTCTCATCGACAAACTTGTTCACCCCGATCACGACCTTCTGACCACTATCAATATCTTTGGCATAGGCATAGGCCGCTGATTCGATCTCATCTTGCATGAATCTCGCTTCGATGGCATCGACAGCTCCACCCATGGCGTCAATCTGCTCCAGGTAGGCAAAGGCTGCGGCTTCCGTCTGATCCGTAAGGGTCTCGATGAAATACGAGCCGGCGAGCGGGTCGACCGTATCGGCCACACCTGATTCGTAGCCCACGATCTGTTGGGTCCGCAGCGCAATCTTGGCGGCCTTCATCGTCGGAAGTCCCAGCGCTTCGTCGTAACCATTGGTGTGGAGACTTTGCGTCCCTCCCATGGCCGCAGCCATCGCTTGAACGGCAACACGGACGATATTGTTCTCGGGCTGCTGAGCCGTCAGCGTTGACCCGCCCGTTTGGGTGTGGAATCGCATCATCTTGGAGCGCTCATCTTTCGCACCAAAGCGCTCGGTCATGATCTTGGCCCACATGCGACGTGCTGCTCGGAACTTTGCCACCTCTTCAAAGAGGTTGTTGTGCGCATTCCAAAAGAAACTCAGCCGAGGCGCAAAGGCATCGACGTCCAAGCCGGCGGCCTGGGCTGCTTCGACGTAGGCAATTCCGTTGGCGATCGTAAAGGCAATCTCTTGGACCGCCGTCGAACCCGCTTCGCGAATGTGATACCCGGAGATCGAAATCGTGTTCCAACTCGGCAAGTTCTCTGCACAGTAGGAGAAGGTGTCGACGATGAGACGCATCGATGGTCGTGGGGGGTAGATATAGGTCCCACGCGCTACGTACTCTTTCAAAATGTCATTTTGAATCGTCCCGCGAATCTTTGGTCCTCCAACGCCTTGTTCTTCAGCGACCAACTGGTACATCAGTAACAGTGTGGACGCCGTCGAGTTGATGGTCATCGAGGTCGTTACTTGGTCGAGGGGAAGATCTTTCAACAGAAGCCGCATGTCGGCCAGTGAGTCAATCGCCACGCCTACTTTGCCCACCTCACCTTCTGAGCGAGGATGGTCTGAGTCAAAGCCCATCTGGGTGGGCAAGTCAAATGCACAGCTCAAGCCGGTTTGGCCGGCATCAAGCAAGAACTTGAAGCGTTCGTTTGTCGACTCTGCGTTACCGAAGCCCGCGTACTGACGCATGGTCCAGAGGCGTTGGCGGTACATCTCTTCGTGCACACCACGGGTGTACGGATAGGACCCAGGTGCACCAAGTTCCTGGTCGGCGTCGAAGCCTTTTAGATCATCGGGGCCGTAAAGAGATTTGATCTCAATTCCCGAATCGGTAAATCGTTGGATGGTCTCTTTTGGGTTACTCACAATGAGCAGGTTACGCGCTCAGCGAGGGGTGGTGGACACCACCCTGACTCTCTGCTTCGCCCTCCCCGGTAAACGTCTTGGGGGCTGACAGGAGAGCTATCGATTCCCGCCAAAAATGGTCAGAAGGGCCAGATAAATCATGACCATCGACGCCAAAACCATTTGGGCACCGAACCACTCGCCTTGCTTGGAAACGCCCGCTTGTTCGGCTTGATAGAGATAGGCAATGTCCACAAAGAGCGACATGACACCGACGACCAAGTAGAGATAGCCGAAGATGATGATGTAGAGCAAGGACTGGTGCCCGGCTGAGGCATGCATCCCCACGATAAAGGCAACCAGCATCGCCACAATGAGACCAATGCCTGCGATCATGGTGGCTCGAACAAACGACGTCGATACCCGAACGATTCCCGTTCGGTACATAAACAGCGTGGCAAAGAATACTGCCGTCGTCCCGGCAATCGCCAAGGGAACCACGGTGGCGCTGCCGTGAGAGTAGAACCCCGAAAGAACTCCCAACGCAATGCCGATCAAGACGGCGTAGAGCGGTGCAGTGATCCGTGCGGCATTGGGCTTAAAAAACCCGATGAAGTAACACCCGGCTGAGGCGAGCATGGCGACAAAGGCCCAGCCCACTGAGACCTTCAAGAACGCTGATCCGATGCCACAGGCCAAGGCGACCAATGCCAGAACCAGGACTTTGTCAAGTACGGCATTGGCGACAAACGGAGCAGCATCGCTCACGGGTGGCAACGTTGACCCTGGAGTGCCAGCTGCTGTTTGGACAGCGGTCGCCGTGGCGGTTCCTTGGCGGCCAAATTCGCTGACTAAGCGGTTGTAGCCCTGCTGAGAGCCAATCGATCCTTTTGTTTGCTTCGCCATAACGTTCCCTCCTCAAAGAGATTTCTTCCTTCACATTACCGCAACGGTACCGAAAAGGGACTTCACAAAGGGGAACCTACCCTTGCGCTAGCCGGCGTGCGGCATGCAGAGATCGTCATACTCGGCGATGATGATCGCTTTAGCGTTCTCTCCACAGGCCGGGCATTGTGGGTCTCGACGAACCTTAAAGGTGCGGAACGACTCTTCAAGGGCATCGAACGCCAAGAGGCGGCCTACCAAGGTTTCGCCGATGCCAAGAATGATCTTGAGTGTTTCAAGTGCTTGGATCGAACCGACGATTCCGGGCAATACCCCGAGCACACCAGCCTCGGCGCAACTCGGTGCGAGTTCTGCCGGAGGAGGCTCAGGGATCATGCAGCGGTAGCAGGGACCGTTGTAAGGGTCGAAGACCGTGACCTGGCCCTCGAAGCGAAAGATCGATCCGTGCACGACCGGGATCTTCTTGAGCAGCGACGCATCGTTGACGAGATAGCGGGTCGGAAAGTTGTCGGTACCGTCGACAATGACGTCGTAGCCGTCAATGATGTCGAGAACATTGTCGGCGCCGAGGCGAACGTCATAGGTCGCCACATTGAGATCTGGGTTCATGGCCGTGAGCGTTTTTTTCGCTGAGTCGACCTTGCGCTCTCCCACACGATCCATGTTGTGGAGAATTTGACGCTGGATGTTGGAGGCATCGACGACGTCCATGTCGATGATGCCGATATTCCCCACTCCAGCTGCGGCGAGATACAGCGCTGAAGGTGATCCCAGCCCACCCGCACCGAGCATCAACACTTTGGCGTCAAGAAGTTTCTGCTGGCCCTTTTCGCCTACTTCGGGCAAGAGAAGGTGGCGTTGATAGCGGTTGCGCTGTTCAGGTGTCAGGGTCTTTGGCGTGGTCCACACCAACCCTTCGTCTTTCCATCGGTTGAATCCACCGATGACTGAGACCACATCGCTGTAGCCGATCTCTTGGAGGGTTTTGGCAGCAAAAGCTGAGCGAGTTCCCCCAGCGCAATACACAACAATGGGCTCGTCTTTGTTGGTCAGGCGCCCCTCGACTTGGAACTCCAAATGGCCGCGAGGGATGTGCACGGCTCCAGGAAGCGCACCTTGTTCGTACTCATCGGGCTCTCGAACATCAAGGAATGTGGCTGAACCGATCAGGTCGACGACGTCGGCGGGCTCAACTTCACGAATCTGTGCCTTGGCATCATTTAGTAGTTCACGAGGGGTTGCCACGTTTCACCTCCGGGGGACGTTCTTTGGGGTCTTGGCTAATACCCTACCAGATAGGTCAACATTCCATTCACGAGGGGAAGCGAGCAAACGTTGCCTAAAGTTCCATCATGGATCTTGACGAGGCACTCCAGCGGCGCAGAATGGTCCGCAGCTTCGACGGATCTGCCGTCGATGAAGAGCAGCTCACGAAACTCTTCGAAGAATCGTTGCGAGCCCCCACCGCGGGAAACGCGCGCGGTATCTCTTGGGTCCTTGGCATCGGCAGCCCTGCAGTCCGTGATTATTTCTTGGCCAGCACCGACGCAACGTGGCGGAGCAACTCAGCCCGCTTTGCCGGCCTGGCACGTGCGTCAGCGGTTGCCCTGTGCGTGATGGAGCCGGATCGCTACGTCCAGCGCTATGGCGAATCCGACAAAGTGTCCTCGGGCCTCGGAAGCGACCCGTCCGCCTGGCCACTCCCCTACTGGGTTGGCGATGCCGGTGCCGCGACAATGGCCGCGCTCCTGCTCCTCGAAGCCCAAGGACTTTCCGCTTCATTTCTCGGGGCATTTCGCAACCACGATGAGATTCAGGACACCTTCGCTCTTCCTCGGGCGCAACAGATCTACGGAGCAGTCTTGATCGGCCGGCCCGACAATGGCGACCATCGATCGCCATCGCTTGATCGACCCGGTCCCTCTCGGTCCGAACGCGTTGTGCGTTATCGCTCTCAGGCTTAATCCCCCTTAGAGCGAGCGAAGATACTCAAGAATTGTGCGCAGACCGAAGGCTGTCCCACCTACGGGGTAGAGACCACGTTCTTTGTCGGAGCGCGAGGGCCCAGCAATGTCAAGGTGGGCCCAGGGCACGTCGCCCACAAACCTCTGAAGGAACAAGGCCGCAGAAATGGTTCCGGCTTCTCCGGAGGCACCGATATTTTTGATGTCAGCAATCTCAGACTTGATATGCGCGTTGTAGGGCTCGTAAAGAGGAAGACGCCACCACGGTTCCCCCGAAGCATTGCCCGAGGCATCAAGGCCTTCCGCCAACTCTTCGTTGTTGGCGAAAAATACTCCAACCTCCGAGCCCAGTGCGACCACGGCCGCTCCCGTCAAGGTGGCGACATCGATGATCACGTCAGGATCTTGTTCGACGGCATAACTCAATCCATCGGCCAACACGAGGCGACCTTCGGCGTCGGTATTCAGCACTTCCATCGTCACGCCATTACGTGCCGTCAGCACGTCACCTGGTTTTACCGCCGAGCCACTCGGCATATTTTCCGTCATCGGGGCAATCGCCGTAACTTTGGCATTGATACCCAGTGATTGACACGCAGAAAGTGCCGAGAGGACGACGGCCGCGCCGGTCATGTCCGTCTTCATTGTCATCATACCGTTCGCTGGCTTGAGTGACAGACCTCCCGAGTCAAAGGTTATGCCCTTACCGACGAGGATCACGTGCTTGGACGGGTTGCCTTCTGGCATGTAGGTGGCGACGACAAATCGTGGTTCGAGCGTTGAGCCTTTATTCACGCCCACGAGGCCACCGAGGCGCTCGGTGGCGATGCGCTCAAGACCCCACACATCACTGTCAACGCGCGTCGACGAGCTCAATCGCTGGATCGCTGCGTCAGCCAAGGCTTCCGGCGTCATGGAACTTGGAAAATCATTGACCAAGTCCCGGGCAAAACCAACTGCTCCGCCAATCGACACGCCATGAGTAACGCCTTCGCTCAATGCCGATGTCGTGCCCACCTTGCCATCGACCATGGTGACAACATCGAGATCCTTGAGGCTCGGCTTCGGCTCAGTCGATCGCACGCTAAATGAGTACGATCCCAGCAGCGCCCCGGTTGCCACCGCTTCGCCGACGACGACGACGTCAAACGCTCCGTTGGGAGGAAGGATAAGGACGGCTCGAGAACCTTTGGCTCGACGCGCCACAGCAGCTGCAGCTAAGCGCCAGCTTTCAAGGTCGCTTCCATCACCGCAACCTGCTCCCAGAATGACGGGGCCATCTTGGTGTTGGCGAAGGATAAGCAGTTCGCCGCCTTTGGCATCAAATCCTTGACGCTTGGCGTATTCGGCGTCGATGTCCGCAGAACAATCTAGTTCTGCGAGCGCCGATTCAACTCCAGCTGCAATCGAGAATGACTCATCGACCTTCACGACAGGGACCACCACGACGTCGCTCTCAGAAAGCGGGCCAGTGAGATCCGCACTCACTCGAAGGGTGCTCGCCATGATTATTTCTCCTTCGCCAAAATAAATTCATCACCTTCTTGCCAACGAGCGAGCGACCAAACTAAATCGCTCAATCGATTCAAATACGGCGTGACGTAAGAATTTTCAAGCCCGTAGGACACACTCAACCGCTCGGCTCGGCGCACCACCGTGCGCGCCACGTCAAGCGCCGCTGCCACAGGATTCTGCCCTGGTATGACGAACTCCTTCGGGAAAACAAATCGTTCACTTATGGCGTCGATTTGTGTTTCGAGGGCGTCGACCATTTCTTTGGTCACCAATGACGCACCCTCTTTCAACTTCGAGCGACTCTCGGGCAGGGTTGCTACTTCAGCCATCAACACATAGAGGTCACGCTCGAGCGAGGTCAAGATTTGATTGAGTTCGCTCGCCTCGCCTGCCAATGCCCGAGCCATGCCCAACATGGCTTGCGCTTCATCCACGGCGCCGTTTACCTCAATAGGATCTGCGTCTTTCCGCACCCTCCCACCAAAGAGAAGGCCCGTTGTTCCATCGTCACCTGCACGTGTATATATCTTCATTGGCTCAAGGCTACCGGTAGCCCGGTAGCCTTATTCCTTATGGCTGCACGGATCCCTCACTTCCCACGTCTCACAGCAGAAACCGATCCCTACCTTGGCGCCATGGCGCAGCGGGTTTTGATCTACGACGGCGCGACCGGAACCAACCTGCAATTGATGGATCTCACGGTCGACGATTTCGGGGGACCCGCACTCGAAGGGTGCAACGAGCTCCTCGTCGACACCCGGCCCGACGCCATAGAGCGACTGCATCGCTCCTTCCTTGACGTCGGCTCCGATGTCATCGAGACCGATTCTTTTGGGTCGTTCTCTATCGTGTTAGCCGAATACGATCTGGAAGCACGCGCAGAAGAGCTTTCTCGCAACTCAGCCAACATCGCTCGCCGATTGGCCGACGAGTACAGCACTCCTGATAAACCGCGCTTTGTAGCGGGCTCCATGGGACCGGGAACCAAGTTCCCCACCTTGGGTCAGATCAGTTACGTCGACCTTCGGGACTCCTACCAAGAACAAGCGCGCGGTCTTCTCGAAGGTGGCGTTGACGTTCTGATCATCGAAACAATGTTCGACCTCCTCGGCGCTAAGGCCGCAATCAATGCTTCCCGCTTGGCGATGGCGGAGGTCGGACGGCGCGTGCCCCTGCAGGTCCAAGTGACGATCGAGTTAACCGGACGCATGCTTCCCGGAACCGAAATTGGGGCGGCGCTGACCGCACTTGAGGCAATGCAGATCGACATCATCGGTTTGAACTGCGCAACGGGTCCGGTCGAAATGGGAGAACCTCTTCGGTACTTGGCCGAAAACTCCTTGATTCCGATCTCTTGCCTCCCGAACGCCGGGCTCCCGAGTGTGGTTGACGGCAAGATGCATTACGACCTCACTCCCGAAGGCCTCGCCGAACACCTTGAACGGTTTGTGAGCGAATTTGGCGTCAGCGTCATCGGCGGTTGTTGTGGAACCACGCCCGAGCACTTGGCCGCCGTGATCGAACGCGTCGGCGGAACGAAACCTCGAGTTCGCACTCCCCTCAGCGAACCCGGCGCTGCCTCGATCTACACCGCTGTGCCCTTTCAGCAAGATACGTCGTTCTTGGTCATTGGGGAGCGTACGAACGCCAACGGATCGAAGAAGTTCCGTGAAGCCATGCTCGAAGGCGACTGGGACACCTGCGTGGAAATGGCCAAGGACCAAATCAAAGAAGGCTCGCATTTGATTGACGTCTGCGTGGACTACACGGGTGCCGACGGGGTCGCCGACATGGAAGACATCATCAGTCGCTTAGCCACACAGTCAAGCGTTCCGATCATGGTGGATACCACCGAAGCCCCGGTCGCCGAGACCGCGCTGCGCTGGCTTGGCGGACGAGCATTATTGAACTCGGTGAACCTTGAAGAAGGAGATGGCGAAGGGACCCGTCTCGACAAGTTTTTGACTCTGGCCCGTGAGTTCGGTTCTGCCGTGGTCGCCACCTGCATCGATGAGGAAGGCCAAGCCAGGACCGCTGAGTGGAAGCTTCGATCGGCAAAAGCCATCCATGACTTAGCCGTTGAGCGCTACGGCCTGTCGTCGACGGACATCATGATCGATCCTCTGGCGCTGCCTTTGTCGACGGGGATGGAGGAGTCTCGTCGAGACGGTATTGAAACCATCGAAGGAATCCGCCTGATCAAGAAGAATCTTCCTGGCGTCTCGACGGTCCTTGGACTCTCGAATGTGTCATTCGGGCTGAACCCGGCGGCTCGACAAGTCCTCAACAGTGTCTTCTTGCACGAGTGTGTCGAAGCAGGCCTCGACGCTGCCATCGTGCACGCATCAAAAATTCTTCCTCTTTCGAAGATTGACGACCACGTTCGAGAAGTCTGCTTGGACTTGGTCTACGACCGCCGTCGTGAGGGCTACGACCCGCTGACAGAACTCCTGGGGCTCTTTGAGGGCGTGACTCTGGCCAGTACTGCCAATGATGACCACGCCGATTGGCCGGTCGAGCAACGATTGGTCCAGCGCATTATCGACGGGAACCGTACCGGGCTCGAGGCTGATCTCGATGAAGCTCTGGCCAATGAGATCGCTCCGCTGTCTATCGTGAACGATTTTCTCTTAGATGGCATGAAGACAGTGGGCGAACTCTTTGCTTCTGGAGAGATGCAACTGCCCTTTGTCTTGGGATCGGCGGAGACCATGAAGCAAGCGGTGGCGTACCTCGAGCCCCACATGGAGAAAAGTGACCAAGGAGGCCGAGGAACCATTGTCTTGGCCACGGTCAAGGGTGACGTCCACGATATTGGAAAGAACTTGGTCGATATTATTTTCACGAACAACGGCTACGAGGTCATCAACATCGGTATCAAAGTCGGCATCAACGAAATGATTGCTGCCGTCGAAGAACATGACGCCGACGCCCTCGGCATGAGTGGCTTGCTCGTGAAGTCAACGTTGATTATGCGTGAGAACCTCCAAGAGTTGAACGAGCGCGGCCTCGATCGCGTTCCGGTTCTGCTTGGAGGAGCCGCTTTGACGCGAACCTACGTTGAACGTGACCTACGAGAGGTTTACAACGGCCGCCTTTTTTACGGCAAGGACGCCTTCGAAGGTCTGCGCACGATGGACCAGTTGATGGTGATCAAAAAAGAGGGCCTCGACGATCCTGATTTCGGTCGCGTCCTTTCCGAAAAGAAGGTTCAGCGCCGCTTCAAGGACCCCAGTTTTGAACCCGTTGAAGGACAACCCGATCGAGCTCCCAGTGTGGCCGTCGATAATCTCATCCCGAAACCCCCCTTCTTGGGATCCCGTGTGGCAAAAGGAATCGCCATCGATGAGATTGTCCCGTATTTGAACCAGACCGCACTCTTTCGTAACCAGTGGGGCTTTCGCCCTGAACATGGCGAAGACGATGCAGCGTTCAAAGAACGCGTCTCATCAGAATTACGCAGTCAGCTAAGCAGCGCCGTCGCCGAAGACCTGCTGGTCCCTCAAGTTGTCTATGGCCACTATCCCGTCAACGCGGTAGGCAACGAACTCGTGGTGTACACCGATGACACGAGGACAACTGAAGAAACCCGCTTCTACTTCCCTCGACAAAAAGTTGAACCGTGGCTTTGTATCTCGGACTTTTTTGCTTCTGCTGAATCAGGGCGTCCCGACTACGCCAGTTTCATGCTGGTGACGATGGGGAACCGCATCTCTGATCGCTGCGCCGAACTATTCGCCGCCGATGAGTACCAGAGCTATCTCTTTCTTCATGGACTCGGCGTTGAGATGGCCGAAGCACTGGCCGAATACTGGCATCGTCGTATCAGGGAAGAGCTCAGCATCGCCGATGAAGACGGTCCGAGCGTCGCTGGCCTTTTCCGCCAGCAGTATCGAGGGGGGCGCTATTCATGGGGCTACCCTGCTTGTCCAGATCTCAACGACAACGCTAAAGTCGCTGCCCTCTTGGAAGCCTCACGGATTGGTGTCGAAGTTTCAGAAGGTTTTCAATTGCACCCCGAGCAAACAACCGACGCAATCGTCTGCCATCACCCTCAATCGAAGTACTTCGTCGCTTAGCCCTTCGTTGAGCGTTGGAGCCGAGCAGCATCGTTGGCCAGCACATCAACGACGTCATTCCACTGATCTCCACTGTGGCCCTTGACCCAGTGCCAAGAAATGGTGCGTGCGTCATCAAGAGCCAGCTCAAAAAGCTCCTCCCAAAGGTCCCTGTTCGCTACTGGCTTTCCTTGTGAGTTCTTCCATCCCCGACGTTGCCACCCCGCCCACCAAGCGTCCTGAAAACACTTCACGACGTAGGTGGAGTCACTCACGATGGCGATCTCTGGCGCATCGTTCGCTCGCAGAGCCTCGATGACGGCCAAGACCTCCATACGCTGGTTCGTCGTCGTGGGCTCGGCTCCGGCGGCAAAGGCCCCCTCGGGAATTGCCCAGGCCCAACCACCAGGACCGGGGTTCCCCAAACACGAGCCGTCGGTATAAATCGTCAACGGCACTTATCCACTCCTTGAGGCAGAACTGATCACTCATTGAGTCTGCCCGACAACGAGTGATGGTGTGGCGATCGTCGGGGGGAATGTGCGCGACAATCCTTCTATGGCTTCTGTTGATATCCACATCACCGGCGAACGCGACGCTGATGAACTCCTTTCAAAAAATCCCCTGGCCCTTCTTCTCGGCATGGTGCTCGATCAACAGGTGACTATGGAGTGGGCATTTCGAGGTCCCCTCGAACTCTCACGCAGGATGGGAGGCAAACTCAATGCCGCAGCTATTGCCGCAATGGATCCTGACACCTTCGTGACGATTTTTAGCGAAAAGCCCGCGCTGCATCGTTATCCCGGATCAATGGCCAAGCGGACTCAAGACGTCTGCCAACTCATCGTCGACGAGTTCGACGGCGACGCTTCACAGATTTGGGATCGAGCCTCCGATGCCAACGATCTCTATAAGCGCGTCAAACAGATACCCGGTTTCGGAGAGATGAAGGCAAAGATCTTTATAGCGCTGCTCGGGAAGCAGGTAGGCCTGAATACTGCTGACTGGCAATCGGTCTGCGCTCCCTATGGAGAAGCTGGAGTGTTCCGCTCAGTTGCTGACGTCGTCGACCTTTCGAGTCTTGACAAGGTGCGCTCCTCAAAAATGGCGGCGAAGAAAAACGCCGCCAAATGATCTCCCTTGGGGACCGATCGCTTTATCTGTGCACACCGCTGCGAGACGACCTTGACGCGTTCTTGCGGTCCTGTCTCGATGGAGGCGTAGACATTGTCCAACTTCGAGAAAAAGACGCATCCGCCCAGGCACGACGCGAAGGCGCCGAGCTCTGTCGGTCTATCTGCCATGAGTTCAACGTTCCCTTTATCGTCAATGATGATCCCGAGTTGGCATTGGCTGTCGGAGCCGATGGCGTCCATGTCGGCCAAGACGATCAATCGGTCGCTACCTGCAGAGGTCTCTTAGGTCCCGACGTGATCGTCGGACTCTCGACCCACGCGGAAGACGAACTCCTCGATGGCACGACACAAGCCGTGACGTACCTCTCTGCAGGACCCGTCGAAGCCACACCAACAAAGCCTGGTCGACGAGGAACCGGTATCGAGTACATCGAGTTCGCACTCAGTCATGCCGAAGTCCCCGTCTTTGTGACCGGTGGTGTGACGCCTGAATCAGTGGCCACACTCGGCGCGCACGGTGTTCGTCACTTTGTCGTGGTTCGTTCACTCACGCACGCGACTGATCCCCGACGTCAAGCCGAGAAACTGCGCTTAGCTATCGATTTGCTTTAGTGCTGGCGATCAAGCCAACCGAGCAGAGTTGCGAACATGCGCGGATCGGCACGAAGCCAGTGCCCCGCTCCTTGAATGATGCGTAACTCTGCGTGGCCACCGGCAGCCTGAACGAGCGCACGTGCTGACTGCTCCGGGGCGATCGGGTCGTTTGAACCGTGAACAAAAAGCAGCCTCCGTGGAGGCAGAAGCGCTGCGGCTGCCAGAGGGTCAAGACCCACGACATCTCTGGCGAGTTGCCCAGAGTCGTTGATCTCCTCAGGTCCCACCACGCCAGCCCGCTCACAGGCTCGGGCAAACTCGCTGGGGTCTCCGCAAAAATCTGTGAGGTCTGAAGCGGTGGCAAGGGTCGCAACGCCACGAACTCGCTCGTCTTCAACTGCGACGCGTAAGGCCAATGCCCCGCCAAGCCCAAAACCGGCAAGCGCCAAATGATCTCGTTCACCAAGCAGCGCGTTCATGACGGTCGTCAAATCGTCTTTCCAGCCAGGGATCGAAAATGTCCCTGGCGAATCGCCAACGCCACGCAATGAGGCAACACCGACGGACCATCCCGATTCCGCGGTGAGCCGTTCGCCCAATTCAGGTAACTGCAGACTGGCCACTCGACCTCCTCCTCGGCTGAGAGGGAGTCCATGACACAGCAAAAGGAGCGGCTCGGAGCCATCGGCTTTCTCGGGTTGAGAAAAAAATGTCTCTATACTCCCGGCGGCGCCGGCGATATCAATTCGCTGCGGCGACAAGGGCTTTTGGCAACACTAAATCCCGAGCTGATCAGCAATGAGCTCTCGGTGATACGCAGGATCACCGAGCAGGAGTTCCGATGACTTTGCTCGCTTGAAGTAGAGGTGTGCGTGGTGCTCCCAGGTAAAGCCGATACCACCGTGAATTTGAATGTTCTCACTCGCAGTATGGAAGTAAGCATCTGAACAGTAGGACTTGGCCAGCGATGACACGACCGGAAGTTCATCGTTGTCTTCCGCTGCTGCCCATCCTGCGTAGTAGGCAGCAGACTTGGCCGATTCAACTTCGAGGAGCATGTCCGCACACTTGTGCTTGATTGCCTGGAAACTTCCGATGGGTCGACCAAATTGGATACGGTTTTTGGCGTAATCAACCGCGTTGTCCAAGCAGCGTTGCGCTCCACCTACCTGCTCGGCGGCCAGAGCCACGGCAGCGAGTTGCAAGGTCTTGATGATGCCATCCGCTGCGCCACCTTCTGTGCCAATCAAGGTAGCGGGTGTTGAGGCAAATTCCAGACGAGACTGCTTCCGAGTCTGGTCCATGGTGTTCAGGGCCTCTTTAGAGAGTCCCGCTGCGTCACCATCAACGGCGAAAAGACTCACACCATTCTCCGTGCGTGCCACCACTAAAATTAGGTTCGCTGTCGAGCCATCAATGACGTAGTTCTTCACGCCACTGAGTGTCCAACTGTCACCGGCTTTCGTAGCCTCCATCGCAATGTCGGCAATAGTCCATCGGCCAGAGTCTTCGGTGTAGGCCAGCGTGGCAATTGTTTCTCCCGCAGCAATGCCAGGAAGATACGCCGCCTTCGCCGCGTCATCGCCACTCGTGAGGAGCGCATTGGCAGCAAGTGCGATGGTTGAGAAGTAAGGAGCACAGAGAAGAGCCGCTCCCATCTCTTCGAAGACGACAATCAATTCAACGTAGCTGTAGCCCGCGCCACCGAACTCTTCGGGGATCGCCAAGGATTGAAGCCCAAGCTGTTCTGCCATCTGCGACCACACGGCGGAGTCGTACCCGTCTTGGGTTGCCATCAGGCGTCGGACTTCCGTCTCTGGTGACTTCTCCTCGAGAAATCGGCTCACCATTCGGCGAAGTTCGTCCTGCTCTTCGTTGAACGCAAAATTCATAGTTGACCCTTTCCTCGTCCTCCAAGGAAACCCTGGAGATCACGCCAAAGTTACCCTACCGGGCGGTGGAGAAGTTCTCCACTTGCGCCGCCAATCCCTACGATTCCCCTCCCACCAGGAAAATGTGGAAACCTCAAGGAATGCTCTCAAGCGAACTGGTCTACAGCGATGGGCTCTGCGAGGTTCACCAAACCGTCGTAGGGCCCTTCGAAAACAACGTCTACATCCTTCGCTGCAAGGAAACCGGCGATGCCGTCTTGATCGATGCGGCTGACGAACATGACTACCTGCTCGAGCTCGCTCGCAAGCTTGATGTCCGTTTTGTCGTTGAAACCCACGGGCACCACGATCACATCCAGGCAGTTCCAGCCATGCGAGAAGCGGGGATTGACGTAGCAATCGCCGCAGGAGACGCCGCCATGCTTCCCTCATACGATCTCATTCTCGACGACGATATTGCGCTTTCGGTTGGCCGTCTCTCACTTCGAACAATTGCCACCCCGGGGCATACACCTGGCTCGATGTGCTTTTCCGTGCTGGGCACTCCCCTCTTGTTCTCCGGCGACACCCTGTTTCCTGGTGGTCCCGGAAACACAAAGTCGGATATTGGTGACTTCTCGACCATCATTCGTTCTATTGACGATCGACTCTTTGGCGCTTTTGACCCCGAGACGGTGGTCTTGCCGGGCCATGGTCTCGCCACCACGATCGGGACCGAGCGCCCTCAACTCGATGAATGGGTTGCCAGGGGCTGGTAGAGAGGTCGCCGGATTTAATTCCCGACCAAAACGCTAGTATTTGAGGTATGGCAAACCCCTTACTTGAAGTCATCGACCTTGCGGCTTCTGCTGACGATGTTCAGATTCTCAACGGTCTTAACTTGACGGTCAATGCTGGGGAGGTGCACGCCATCATGGGGCCCAACGGAGCGGGCAAGTCCACCCTCTCGTCAGTTCTCATGGGTAGCCCCGTTTACCAAGTTACCGAGGGCCAAATCAAACTCGATGGAGAAGACATCACACTGTGGGCACCCGATGCTCGGGCCAAGGCCGGGGTCTTTTTGGCGTTCCAACACCCCGAAGCCATCGGTGGTGTTTCGGTTGTCCAATTCTTACGACAAGCAGTTGCCGCGCGCAAAGGTCTCGACGAGCTCAGCGTCCTCGAAGTGCGAATGGACATGATGGAGTGGATGGAGCGCCTCAAGATGGACTCGGCGTTTGCCGAGCGTCATTTGAATGAAGGGTTCTCGGGCGGCGAACGCAAGCGCAATGAAATTCTTCAGATGGCGTTGCTTGAGCCCACATTGGCCATCTTGGACGAAACCGACTCAGGACTCGACATTGATGCGCTGCAGATCGTCGCCAACGGCGTCGCCACCGTCCGCCAAGAGCGTCCCGACCTCGGCGTCTTGGTGGTCACTCATTATCAGCGCCTCTTGAACGAACTTAACCCTGACGTTGTCCACATCTTGGTTGACGGCCGGATCGTCGCTTCTGGTGGACCAGAACTTGCTGCAGAAGTTGAAACCAACGGCTACGAGGCATGGCAATCGTGAGCAAAACATTCGACGTCGCCAAGATCAAAAAAGACTTCCCACTGCTTGAGCGCACCGTTCACGATCGACCCATTATCTACCTCGACTCTGGTGCATCGTCGCTGCAACCCCATGTCGTCATCGATGCCATGAGTCACTACTACGCCACGACCCACGCCAATGTCCACCGTGGCGTCTATTCCACGGCCGAAGAGGCCACGATCCTCTTTGAGCGATCTCGCCAGGTGGTCGGAGCATTCCTAGGGGCGGTCCATCCAGCCGAGGAAATCGTCTTCACGAAGAACACCACTGAATCCATCAACCTGTTGGCAAATAGTTGGGGGGCTACCAACCTGGGCCCTGGCGATGCTGTCGTTCTCAGCATTATGGAGCATCACGCAAATATCGTCCCATGGCAGATGCTGAGCGCTCGATTGGGATTTGAGATCCGATGGATCACGGTCGACAGCGAAGGATTTTTGATTCTCGATGATCTCGATGCTCTCCTCGAGGGGGCAAAGCTTCTGAGCATCACGGCAATGTCCAATGTGCTTGGGACAATTAACCCGATCCGGGAACTCGCCGCTCGCGCTCACGCTGCAGGCGCCCTGATCCACGTTGATGGCGCCCAGAGCGTCCCGCATTTAGGCACCAACGTAGTTGCCGATGATCTCGACTTTCTTTCCTTCTCGGGACACAAGGTCCTGGGGCCAACTGGTATCGGCGTGCTGTGGGGTCGACGCGAACTCTTGGCTGCCATGCCGCCCTTTCTTGGTGGCGGAGGCATGATCCTTGACGTGAAGACTGACGGGTTCCTCGCCGCCGATCCACCCCAGCGTTTTGAAGCGGGGACGCCACCCATCGCTGAGGCCATTGGGCTCTCAGAGGCAATCCGCTACATCGACACCATCGGCATCGATGAGATTCGCTCCCACGAACTCCATCTGACCACCACCGCGCTCGATGCATTAGCAGGCCGCTTTGGTGACAGCCTGACGGTCCACGGTCCAGGCCCAGGCGCGCACCGTGGCGGCGTGATCTCATTCACGCTGGAAGGGGTGCACGCCCATGACATGGCTCAGATCCTCGACTCCGTCGGCGTCTGCGTCCGCCCAGGCCATCACTGCGCCAAACCCCTCATGAGGTTCTTGGGCGTCCCGGCCACGGCAAGAGCATCGTTCGGTCTCTACAATGATGAGCACGATATTGAAGTGCTCCTCGAAGGCATTGACCAGGCCGCTAAGTTGTTTACGTGAGCACAAAGAGGAACTGTTGTGGCTGAACTCGAAGAACTCTACCGAGAAATTATTCTTGACCACTACCGTTCACCGCGCAACAAAGGCGAATTGGCGTCACCTCCCGCCTTGCGTGCTGAAGGCTTCAACCCCCTCTGTGGAGACGAAGTCGTCGTCACAGTGGACGTCAATGGTGGCGTGATTACTGACATTAAAATCGGCGGTCAAGGCTGTTCAATCAGCCAATCTTCCGCTTCGATGATGTCCGCATCCGTGAAGGGTAAGAGCGTCGAAGACGCTCAGGCCACGATCGCTATCTTCAAATCTCTTATGTCCGTGCACGAAGCACAACTTGAAGTTTCCGACGCAAGCCCAGAGGAACAGCCAATTGATCTCAAGGCACTTGGTGAACTCGCAGCGCTGCAAGGTGTCGTGAAGTTCCCCGTTCGCATCAAATGCGCCACCTTGAGTTGGAACACCTTGATCCAAGCTCTCGGCGACCTTCCCTCCTAGCAACAACGCTCTCAGGAGTGAGCTCTTCGCCATCTGATCTTGAGGTATTAGCTGCTGATGTTGAGCAGTTTGCCCGCTTCTAGAGATTGCCATAGTTCTGGTACCCGGACTAATCGTCATCTGAAGAAACAGAGAACTTGTAGAAAGCATCATCACGATGTTCCCCCATCACGACATTTCCGACAGACATCTCCACCATTGAAGTACGCACCATGTTGGTGATGATGACGTGGTCAGCGCAGGAGTTTGGGAAATCTGTCAAGAGATTCGCTCATCCCAACAGCCTGAGACGTCGCAAATGAGCGAGCCATAATCTTTTTGGCAAGCCCCAAAAAGCTATTTCCCACTCAATTCTCAAGCGGTCTGAAACGCTGAATAACCAGTTGCTTCGAGTTCTTTTGCGAGTTCCGGTCCACCGCTCTTGACGATTTTTCCTCCGACCAGCACATGAATCACATCAGCATGCAGCTCGTCAAGGAGGCGTTGGAAGTGCGTGATGGCCAGAACCCCCAGGTTCCACTCCTTGGTCGCTTCTTCGATGCGGCGAGACACTGCACCAAGGGCGTCAACATCAAGCCCAGAGTCGATCTCGTCAAGCACGGCAATGGCTGGCTGGAGCGCAGCTAATTGCACAATTTCGTTCCTCTTCGCTTCGCCTCCCGAAAGATCAACATTCAAGGGACGATCGAGAAGGTCACTGCGAAGACCCACGGCTGCGGCTTCGCGCAACAGGGTTCCTTCGATGTCAGATGCTCCGACTCCAGCGGCCACGAGTGCATCACGGACAGAAACTCCTGGCACTTCCACTGGCTGTTGAAGAGCAAGGAAGAGCCCCGCCTGAGCTCGCTCATGGGGAGCGAGCCCTACGAGTTCTTTGCCATCAAGCGTGATTGATCCTCCGGTGATGACCGTGCCGGGTCGACCCATCAGCGCGTGAGCCAGCGTTGACTTTCCCGATCCATTCGGACCCATGATGACGTGGACTTCGCCACTCTTTACAGTGAGATTTACTCCCGTCAGGACTTCTTTGCCCGCCGCAGTGGCTGTCAGATGAGAAATCACTAATTCATGGCTACTCATGGCAAGGTCACCTCAACCATTCCGTCTCGAACTGCTACGTGATAGGTGGCCACCCCTGTCGTTGCTGGAAAAGAACAAGGCGTTCCATCGTCCAGCCGAAATGTTGCTCCGTGACGTGCACACTCAAGTTCTTTTTCTTCGACCAGGACTTCACCTTCGGAAAGCGAGAAATCCTCATGACTGCAACGATCGTTAATGCAAAAGACTTCATCGCCGATTCGCACCACTGCAAGCGCCATGTGATCAAGAGGGAAGCGTCGTGACGTGCCATCAACTAATTCGTCAAAGGGACACAGGGGGATCACCGTCATTAGATTCCCTCTTCCTCAACGCGCTCTTCAATCACGAGACCAGCGAGTGCTGGAGCGATAGGCACGGTCGTCCTATCGAGAAGATCTTTGAAGAATCCTCGCACCAGTAATCCTTGGGCGTGCTCGGGATCAATGCCACGTGATTCAAGGTAGTAGCGCTGGTCTTCATCGATGGGCCCAACCGTCGATGCATGAGAGCAGCGGACATCGTTTTCGGTAATATCCAGGTTCGGGACACTGTCCGCACGAGCTGTTTCTGAAAGCACCAAGTTGTGGTTCGTCTGCATCGCGTCTGATCGCATCGCCCCTCTCTGCATTTTGATCAAGCCCGTGTAGATCGACCTCGAGGTCCCAAACACTGCACCTTTGCAGAGAAGATCACTTTGGGTCTTTGGCGCAATATGGTCTTGTTTTGTTCGCAAGTCATGGATCTGCTCACCGCTGCCCAAGTACGTCGCTCGCAACATGCTCGACGCTCCTTGGCCGACGAGGGCAACATCGCTTCGACAGCGGTCATACCGCCCTCCGAGGCCTGCCGTGAACTGGTTGATGACTCCGTCTTTCTCAACCTTTGCGTCGATGGTGGCCATGTGCCATGCCTCGCTGCCAAGAAGTTGGATTGCCCCGTAGCGAAGATTCGCTCGTTCGGCCACGTCCATCTCCGTCACCGGCACATTGAGTGTTTCACCAGCGCCCCCAATCGCCACTTCAATGACGGTTGCCACTGCGCCATCTCCCATCCGCACAAAAGTGCGGGGAAACGATGCTCCGGGGGCGACATGATGGACAATCACGATTGGTTGTTCAATCAGCGCGCCCCGCTTGACGTCAATGATGATGGCATCACTGAGATAGCCATCGTTGAGGGCAACGATCGCCTCATTACCCCCGACGACGGAACCGAGAAGTTCCTGGCCCTCGGCGTGAGCTGATGCGGTAGTCACGCTCAGGCCAGCGAGGTCGTGACTGGCGATCTGAGGAGTGCCCCCAAGAACCCGGACAACGGTCGCTGCGTTTTCGAGAAGTTGGGGCGGGATGATGTCTTCATTAACCTTTTCCGCCAATGCTGGAGCGAATCGCTCAAGCTCTAAGTTCCCGATGGGCGAATATCGCCAGACCTCTTGGGTGGCACTCGGAATTCCCATGCGCTCAAAGGCACTACGACCTTCTTCGCGTCGATCAACTAACCACTTGGGGCCACCGAAGTCGGCCACAGATTCAAGGGTCTTGAGGGGCAACGGTTATCCTTTCGCGGTGGCCTTCCACAAAAGAAGGGCCATCTCTTAGTGTAGTGGCCTCCCCAGGCTCTCTTTCCCGGATGACCCTTGGCACCTAGGATGTCCACTGGCCGCCAATGAGGAGGAGAAATCTATGGACGCCTTTGCATCGTCAGTCATCACGATCGAGAAAAAGGGTCATGTTGCGACCTTGTGGCTTGATCGGCCGGAGGCCCTCAACGCAATGGGGAGCGACTTTTGGAACGACCTCCCTCTCGCCATCAACGAACTCTCCTGCGATTCCGAGATCCGTTGCATCGTGATCGCGGCGAAAGGTAAGCACTTCTCCGTCGGCCTCGACATCAAAGAAATGGGGGCGGCACTCATGGCGGGTGGCCATGGAAGCGGCTCCGATGCCCCGGAGGCCGAAAAGAAGAATGCAGGCACTTACGCCATGATCAGACGGCTGCAAGATTCGGTCTCCTCGGTTGAAAAATGTCCGAAGCCCGTCATCGCCGCCATCCACGGCTACTGCATAGGTGGGGGGGTTGACCTCATCGCCGCGTGCGATATCCGACTTGCATCAAGTGATGCCGTCTTCTCAGTCCGAGAAGCCAAAATTGCCATCGTGGCTGACATCGGAAGCCTTCAGCGTCTCCCGAAGATCATCGGCATGGGTCACGTGAAAGAACTCGCTTACACGGGCATGGACATCACCGCTACCCGAGCCGCTGAGATCGGTCTGGTGAATCATGCGCAAGGAGACCGTCATGCAGTCCTTGCCGAAGCCCACAATCTGGCAGAAGAAATCGCAGCGAACTCTCCGCTTGCCGTTGAAGGGACGAAAGCAGTGATCGACGCAGGTGACGGCAAAACCGTTGACGAGGGTCTTGAATTCGTCGCTCAGTGGAACTCCATTCATCTGGCGTCCAACGATCTCCAAGAGGCGATGATCGCCTTCATGGAAAAGCGTCCGCCAAAGTTCACTGGCTCATGACCACTCGTAGTTTTCTACCAACATTTCTCACGAACAAGAAAGGCCAACACCATGTCAGCAACTGAGAATAAAGCAACAGTCCAGCGCTTCTGGGATACGCTCTACCAGCGTGACTTTGACACGCTCGCTTCATTTTTTGGCCCCACCAGCACCTACACCGATATCGCTACTCCAGCTGACGACCTAGCGGTCGGGCCTGAGCAAATCATCGCTCGCTTGCGCCTCGGTATCGCCTTACTTGAGGAGTATCGCCACAAGCCAATCTTGATGATTAGCGAAGGAGAAGTAGTCGTCACAGAACACGTGGAGGAGTGGAAGTGGAAGACGGGTGAGACCGTTTCGTTTGGCTTTACCTCGGTCCACGAACTTGAGGACGGCGTGATTACACGCTGGGTCGACTATTGGGATCTTCAAACACTTCTCAACGCTGCACCGGTGTGGTGGATCGAAGAGATTGCCGCTGGCTACCAATCCGATGAGACCGCTTCATGATTGACTTTGGCCTCGCTGGGAAGCGAGCCATCATTTCTGGCGCCGGATATATCCCGGGCCGGGCCGGCCATGGCCGCCATAGTGCCCTCCTGCTCGCCGAAGCCGGTGCCACGGTTGCCTGTATTGACATCGATCAAGGTCGAGCAAGGGACATTGTCGCTGAGATTCAGAGCCAGGGCGGCAAGGCCTTTTCGGTGTTGGCCGATATGACAAAACCCGACGAAGTAAACCGCGCGGTGAGCGATGTCGTTCGTGAACTTGGTGGCATCGACGTCTGCGTGGACATCATCGGGAAAGCAACGTGGAATGCAGTCGAGGAGTTCACCGACGAACAGTGGGATCAAGCAATCCTGAACAACCTCAGCCAAGCCTTTTATCTCTTTCGTGCGGTCAGCCGCCAGATGATTGCTCAACAGACTGGGGGGTCCATGGTCGCATTGGCTTCCGTTGATGGTATAGCGGCCTCTGGCTTTCACGTCGCCTACGGCGCTGCCAAGGCGGGACTGATCTCGATGGCGAAAACGATGGCTGATGAACTCGGTCGTTTCGGCATTCGTGTCAATACCGTGGCTCCAGGAAATGTGGCGGCTGGGAATGAAGACCAAAACGAAGACCACTGGGCGGTTGATACCTTAAATCCCCTCCTCGCTCCTAGGGGAAGTGATGTTGGCAAGGCCGTATTGTTCCTCTCCTCTGATCTCGCAGCTCGGATCACTGGACAGAACTTGGTCGTTGACGGCGGCGCAACGATTAAGTCGCTCTGGGGAATCACCCCCGAAGTTCTTCCCTTATTTAAAGACTTCTAGAGAACGCTTTGGTCTTCAACGACCAAAGCGCCACCACTTGCGGCCTGCCTTACGAGCTTGCGCTGCGTCCTGGGCTCGCACTTCGGCCAAGATTTCAGGGGCTACTTCATTGACGATCTCAACCGCTGACTCGAGGAGCGCTGCAATCTCAGCGGGGTCGCCTTGGGGCTCATCCTCAATAGCTGGCTCGATCAAGGTGCCGTGCGCCCATCCCACGTCGGCCAGACGAGGAGCATAGGAAGGACAGTTTTCAGGACAACGCCAGGGGGCCTCTGGAGCCAGATCCAATTCACAGAATCGCGCGACCTCTCCTGAGTCATAGGTTCGCGACTGGAAATGTTTGCACTGTTCGTTCATCGGCATGGTGAAATTGTGCCACTTCGGCGAAGCCGAAGCCACTCAGCGACTCTGGCTACTGTGGAGATATGGAGTTCACCATCGATCACCTCGAAGGAGCGCTGTCTCGAAAGGATTTAGCTGAGATTGGAGCGGTAGCTAGAGATGCGTTTATCGATGATCCATTTTATTTATTTCTTTCCAACAACGAACGCCTTCTCCGCCGGGGTCTGCCGCTTTTCTATACCGGCTTTATCAAGTATCTCGGGACCGGTCGTACGATCTCGGTCGTTCGGCATCAGGGAGTCATCATTGCCGTAGCCGCCTGGGCTGCACCAGGCACCCATCCTCCCCCGGTCAAAGACCAAATTCTCCAGGTGCTTTACGCGTTCTGGGCGTTACTACCCATTCCTAAAGCCTTGTTCCATGGAACGCGCTATCTCACGGCAATGGAGAAGGCACACCCAAAAGAAGAAGTCTGGTATCTCGCCCTCTTGGCTGTCTCGCCCTCCTATCAACGACAAGGTCTCGGACAAATGCTCATGGAGCCAGTGTTGGCGTCGTGTGATCAAGAGGGCTACGACATCTATTTAGAGACCCAAAAAGAAGAAAACCTTGCCTACTACCGGCGAGTCGGATTTGAAGAATCAGCGATCCTTGCCCCAGTTCCCGCCGGGCCGCCGCTTTGGACCATGCGTCGCCGGGCAAGAATGCGCTAAGCGTTGCTTACGCCGAATGCTTTCTGCGCACTGCTCGCAATGGTTTGGTGACTTTCCAACTCGTTGAATTTCTAAAATCTAAAATCTGCTGGTTGAGATCAGCGACCTGTTGCTTGAGATCAGTAATTTGTTGTCCTAGCGAAGTCTTCTCATTCTCGAGAAGGGATACTTCACCCTGCTTTGCGGCGAGCTCTACTGTCTTTTGCTCTAACAGCACTTGGCTTTTCCTTCCACTAACGATCTCATTTTGGAGTGTCACTAAGGTGTCGAATGAAGTATTTTTTCGAAGACCAGTCTCTGAGTTCAGAATAACGTTCGGAAAAAAGGGCGCCACGGATTCGAGAAAGGTCTTGACCATGTCCGTTCTGTCGTAGGCCACGGTCTGCATGTGGCTCTTTCCAAATACTGAAGAGAACTCTCTGATGATGTCGTCGTCGTTCATCGACATTTCAACCGCTCTCCCATTCCGGTTTCGCGTAAGAATTTCTTGATCTTGGAATCCCTCAATCGAGTTGTCCAGATTGTGCTTGAGGAGCTCTAGCCCGATCGATCGTAACCACTCGTTTCGCTCTCGAAGAACGATAATGACGGTGACCTTAAAATTCTGTCCGGCGAGAACATTCGCCAGTAATCCCAATTCAGACTCGTGACCTCGCATCACTGAAAAATCCTCCGATGAGAGGACGACTTTGTCGAAGTCCTTGATCTCTTCTTCCAGATCTCTCAGAGTTCCACGAGAGGGATCAAAACGGCCATCACCATCGAGTTCCCATGCCAAGTTGTGGTGTCCAGCACCGAGACGACCTGACGCCGGGTAAAGAATTCCCTTCTGCTTGAGAAGGTCCGAATGCGACTCGAGGAACTCTTGAATAGCGGTGGTGCCAGTTTTATGGCGACCAATTGGATGATCGCTCGCTTTTCCGACTTCGTCACCTTTTTGCCATTTCGTGACTCATGAGGCAAATAGTATGACCCAAGCGGAAACCTACCGTGACGCGCAACGGTCCAACACGTGAACTTTCAATAAAAAGGATTCCGGAAACTGCGATGGAATCGGGGTAATTAACCGATTGAACCCTCCATTTGCAGTTCGATCAGTCGGCTCCACTCAACGGCATACTCCATGGGCAAGGTGCGAGTAACAGGCTCAATGAACCCGTTCACGATCATTCCCATGGCTTGAGACTCGCTCAATCCTCGACTCATCAGATAGAAGAGCTGGTCGTCGCCAACCTTTGAAACGGTTGCTTCGTGGCCAATAGAAGCATCGCGCTCGCTGACTTCCATGTACGGCTTGGTTTCAGAGATTGACTCTTCGTCGAGAAGCAGCGCATCACAGCGAACGAACGATTTCGCCCCGGTTGCACCTTCATCGACATGGACAAGACCGCGGTAGGTGGTTCGGCCGCCATCTTTTGAAATCGACTTCGAGATAATCGTCGACGTCGTCTCAGGGGCCGCATGGACCATCTTGGCTCCAGCATCTTGATGCTGACCTGCTCCGGCGTACGCTACCGAGAGAACTTCACCTGAAGCCTTTGGCCCCATCAGGTAGACACTCGGGTACTTCATCGTGAGCCGTGAGCCGATGTTTCCATCAATCCATTCGACGTGCGCTTCCGCTTCAGCACGTGCTCGCTTCGTCACTAAGTTGTAGACATTGTTCGACCAGTTTTGGATGGTCGTGTACGTGATACGACTTCCCGGCAGAGCGACAAGTTCGACAACGGCCGAGTGGAGAGAGTCCGTTGAGTACACCGGCGCCGAACAGCCTTCGACATAGTGCACTTGGCTGCCTTCGTCAGCAATGATCAAGGTCCGCTCAAACTGACCCATGTTTTCAGCGTTGATCCGGAAATATGCCTGAAGCGGCATGTCAACCTTGACGCCAGGTGGCACGTAGATAAACGATCCACCAGACCAGACCGCTGAGTTCAGCGCGGCAAACTTGTTGTCGTTGGGAGGGATGATGGTACCGAACCAGCGACGAACCAACTCTGGGTAGTCACGAACTGCCGTATCCATGTCCGTGAAGATGACGCCTTGCGCTTCTAAGTCGTCACGGTTTCGGTGAAAGACCACTTCTGATTCATACTGTGCAGTTACTCCTGCCAGGTACTTCCGTTCTGCTTCAGGAATGCCCAATTTTTCGTAGGTGTCTTTGATTGCATCAGGGAGGTCTTCCCACTTGTCAACTTGACCACCTGTTGGCTTGATGTAGTAGTAAATGTCATCGAAGTCCAGGTCTGGCATGTTGATGGCGAACCATTGCGCCATCGGTCGTCGCTCAAAGCGCTTGAGGGCGGCCAAACGAAAATCGCGCATCCACTCCGGCTCTTTCTTGATGGCGGACATTTCACGGACAATGTCTTCGTTGATCCCCTTCTTGGGCTTAAAGATGTAGTCCTCTTTATCGCTCCAACCGAGTTGGTACTTTCCCAAATCAAGATCTTGAATGGCCATCTGTCCTCCGGACGCTACCGACCCAGGTAGGGTCGGAATTACTCCTATCTAGATAGTAACAACTATTCGTCCTCGCTTGACTCGTCCCGACCGATTACCTGTAAGGCTAGAACTTCATGGAAAGCACTCCCCCATTCGCCCAAGCCATCCCAACGTCCGTCACCGAGCATGGTGACACCCGCATCGACGAATTCTCATGGCTGAAGGACAAAACGAATCCCGCCACCTTGGCCTATCTTGAGGCCGAGAACGCCTATACCGAAGAGCGCCTCGCTCATCTCGGTCCACTGCGTGAGCATCTTTTCACGGAAATCCGTTCCCGCATTGTCGAAACCGACATGTCGGTCCCAGTCCGCCGGGGACCCTATTGGTATTACTCGCGGACGGTCGAAGGTCTTGATTACCCCATCTTCTGTCGACTCCCCTACGGCGGGGAGATCACCCCACCGATCATTCTCGATGCATCAGCCAGCGAGGAGATTATTTTTGATGAGAACATCGCGGCCGAAGGCCACGAGTTTTTCTCCGTTGGCATCGCCTCGGTAAGCCCAAATCATCACACCCTGGCGCTGGCCGTCGATACGGTGGGCAACGAACGCCACGAGCTCAGGTTTCGAAGCATCGATGGAAACCGAGTTTACGACGAAGCCATCCACAACATTTCTTATGGCTTCGCCTGGTCTAGTGATTCAACCTCCGTCTTCTACACCAGGGTCGATGACGCCTGGCGGCCCTACCAACTTTGGCGTCACCAACTTGGCAGTGACCCTGTAACTGACGTGTTGGTTTACGAAGAAGGTGATGAGCGTTTCAACATTGGCCTCGGCCGTACCCGAGATGAACAAGTCATCATTGTCACAACAAGCTCTTCTTCAACGTCAGAGACCTACTACCTTCCGGCTGACGATCCCGAGAGTCCTCTGACGCTTCTCTGTCCTCGAGAGTCGGGTATTGAACACTTTGTTGAACACGTCACGCTCGAGAACGGCACACAGTGGTGGTTGAAAGCAACCAACCGAGATGGAGCGGTCAACTTCCGCCTTGACGCCAGTCCCCACACGAACGAAGAAGTCCATTGGACGACGGTGATCCCTCACCGTCCAGAAATCCATCTCGGTGGTATCGATGCCTTCAGCTCTTTTTTGGTTGTCTCCGAACGTCAAGATGGGGATACGCAACTTCGTGTTGTTGATCTCGCCGGCACCGAACGCTTGGATTCGGACAATCTGATTCAGAATGGTTGGCTCATCACTTCTGATGAACGACCCCAATCAACGTGGATTGGTGAGAACGCAGAAAATTCAACACGAATACTGCGCGTCTGTCAGTCGTCGATGATCAAGCCCCACTTGGTGGCACAGATTGACCTCGATTCCCGCGCCATCACGGTGTTGAAGCAACAAGAAATCCCCGGAGGCTTCAACCCGGATGACTACGTCACGTATCGAACATGGGCGACAAGCCACGACGGCGTCAAGGTGCCGATCTCGGTCGTCCATCGCCGTGCGTTGTTGGCAAGCGATGGCGTAGCCGGCGATCCTCCTCGAACACCAGCACCTTGTCTCTTGTATGGCTACGGCGCCTACGAAATGTCCATGGACCCTTCCTTTTCGACGACCAGGATGAGTTTGTTGGAGCGTGGCGTGATCTACGCAATCGCCCATGTTCGCGGCGGAGGCGAACTCGGCCGTCACTGGTACGACGACGGACACCTTTCTGCCAAACAGAACACCTTTAGTGACTTCATCGCTGCGGCCGACCACCTGCATGCTCTCGGTGTCACAGCGCCGAGCCAACTGGTGGCCCGTGGCGGCTCCGCTGGAGGCTTATTGATTGGGGCAGTAGCCAACCAAGGTCCTGATCGATTTTGTGCCCTCATTGGTGAAGTGCCCTTCGTCGACGCGCTCAACACCATGCTCGATCCTTCCCTGCCGTTGACCGTTGGCGAGTACGAAGAGTGGGGTAACCCCACCGATGACCCCGTGGCCTATGCCACAATCAAGGCCTACGCTCCTTACGAAAATATGGTGCGCACTGATTCCGAAGGGCGTCTTTTTCGCTACCCGGCGATGCTGCTGACCGCTGGTCTCAATGACACCCGAGTGGGCTACTGGGAGCCAGCCAAGTTCACGGCGCGCCTTCGTTCTCTTAATCCAGAGAATCCGGTCCTCTTGCGCACCGAGATGGATGTTGGTCACGGCGGGCCATCGGGCCGTTACAGCGCTTGGAGGGAAGAAGCATTCGTCTTGGCGTGGATGTTCGACCAGTTCACCATCACTGAGTAAGTACCTTACGGCTTGCGTGTGGTCGTCGTCACCGGCGCCACGGTCGTCGTTGTCGTACCAATCGGCACCAAGGTTGTCGTGGTCGTCGGCGGCGTCGCCGGCTGGAAAGTCAAAACCAGTGGTGCTTGAAATCCCGACGGGAATGTCACGCTGCGGCCATTGATCTTGATGGCGGCATATCCCGGAGCACCCAAGGTCACTTGCGCTCCTCCCGTGATGCGAGTCTGCTGTGGAGATCCAGGGGCGACACTGCCCGCCGAGATCTGCGTGTTGCCGGGCAAACTTTGGATAACGGTCCAGCAGGGGCCCCCGGTGGTGGTGACCGTGAGGACATAGCTTGAACTGGGAGCAAGATACGTCGCCGCTGACGCGGAGGCGCCGGGTTGGGGAGCATACGTCGTCGGGGCCGTGGTGGTCGTGACGTGGGGTTGCGTTGTTTTTGTATGTTTCTTTGCGTGCGTCGTGGTTGAGGTCGTCGTCGCAACGGGTGAGGACGAGTGAGACGTCTTGCCGATCACGACCCCGACAATCAAAAGCACCAAGACCGATGCGCTGGCGATGCCAACGACATACCACTGACGGTTTTGGAGGGGAGGGCGACTTTGGGCACGTGTCATCGCCCACTCAGGATTTTTATGGCCTCGCTCGTGGTCGTGTTGATAACTCGGCCGAAGCGGTGGTAGCGCATCATCAAAGACAATGTCCTCACCAGCGCCAGCCGGCGGCTGGATTCTCGGCGGATTCGAAGAAGATCGGATGGAGTCGAGATGACTTGGTTGACGAAGGTTTTTTGCTTCATCCGGGTCGAGGACCCGCACGCTCGTCGATCCCGTAGGTCCGCGCATTTCGTGCAGTGTCTCAAGTGCGTTGCGATAGTGGTCGATGGAGTGAATCTCATCTTTGGTGCGTCGGCGCCACATCAGTGCCACGATCACGACCACCACAATGATCAGAACGATAAGTCCAATGGCTGTGCGCACAGTCTCTATTCAACCCGATTCTCGGTGATGCTTCTCACCGTTATGGTGCCGTTAGGTTCTCATGCCCCAATATGGTCGCACTCCCGCAGGAATCTCGGCCACCGTTGGGTTAGTGCGATCTCGCTGGGAGACCACAGGGTCAAGCAAACCCCAGTCAACACCCAATGCAGGATCATCGAAAGCAACCCCAAGTTCGTCCGCAGGGTTGTAGTAGCCATCGACCAGATACCACAAGAGCATGTCGCTCAGGGCAGCAAAGCCATGGGCCACCCCGGGCGGGATGAAGAGGCCTCGGTCCTCGCTCCCGTCCAGATCAACAACGAAGGTCGCCAATTCTGTGGGCGAGCCCACCCGGAGGTCAGCCAATACCACACGCGCGGTTCCGCGCAACATGTACCAATAGTCCGCCTGATGAAGGTGGTAGTGCAGGCCAACGAGTGAGCCTTCAGATTTCTCAGAGCGGTTCCCTTGAATCATCTCTCGACCGAGAGGGAGCCATTCGCGTCGATACGTTTCAACGAAGCGACCTCGATCGTCGCCATGAGATTGCGGTTCGATGAGCTCAACGCCCTCGATTGGGGTGGGGTGATACGTGGGAGCCATGAAACCGAGCGTACTTCCCACTCGAACTAAATAGCGAAATGCCCAAAACCGCTTCGGTAGTAGACCAACGGAGTTCCCTCTCCAACGCCGAGATCATGCACGCGCCCGAGAACCAATTCGTGGTCGCCCGCATCGTGGATTAACTCAACTTCACAGTCAACCCATGCGAGAGACCCGGTCAAAAGAGGAGCGCCTGAACTTGCAGGGGTCCACCCCACACCTGCGAACTTGTCGACGCCGGACACGGCAAATGATCGACAGAGTGCTTCTTGCTTGCTCTCGAGGATATTGACGCAAAACGACCCTGCTTGGGCGATCTTGGGCCAACTCGTTGAGGACTTTGCCGGGGCCAACACCACCATTGGTGGATCAAGTGACAGCGCACTAAATGCCTGGCAGGTAAAGCCAACAGGACCCTCATCCTCCATTGCGGTGACGATGGTCACGCCGGTGGCGAAATGGCCGAGTACTTCTCGAAATCGAGCCTGGTCAATCGACGTGTTCTTGGCCATTATGCGTCCTTTTGTTCGCTTAACTCTATCGACATTCCCTCTCGAGCCGAAAGTACTTGGATGATCGAGCGCCCTTGTGCGCTCACTTGAGCTTCATGCTCAAGGGCGGCGAGCCGATCGTCATCATGGGCCGGGTCGTGGTGAAACAACGCCAAGGTTCCCACGTTCCCCTGATGAGCGACTTCCAACGCATAGCGAATCGTGGAGTGTCCCCAATTGGATTTTTCTGCGAACTCTTCTTCGTCATACTGCGCATCGTGAATCAAGAGGTCAACGCCATCGATCAGTTCACGTACCGCTGCGGCAATCTCATCGCCTTCGAGTGGCGCTTGATGATCGGGAAGATACGCCATCGACCGTCCATTGGATTCGATGCGAAATCCCAAAGTGGCGCCGGTGTGCGGGATGAAGCGAGCCATGACGGTGGTCGAGCCAAAAGTTAGCTCTTCGTCGCCCACATCAACGAGCTGAATATCTCCTCGGAACTCTTTCATCTGGACGGGAAAGAATGGCGGAGTGACTGCTGCGTCGATGACGCTGGCGAGATCCCCGTCACCTTGGCGGGGCCCATAGATCTCAAGGAGAGAACCACTTTGTTCCAACGGCCGGAAAAAGGGCAGGCCGAGAAGATGGTCGTAGTGAAGATGGGTCAACAAAAGTCGTGCCCGAAATGGCTCGTCGTGTTCCCACGAGTCGTGAAGGTGTGACCCCAGCGCACGCAGCCCCGTCCCCGCATCCAAAATGAGTGGAGTCCTTTCGTCCGTTTCCACCAAGACGCACGACGTGTTTCCCCCGAACTTCTGGTAGTGGTCGCCGGCACATGGGCACGAACCCCGGGTGCCGAAGAAGGTTATTTTCATACCCCCACGTTACTGATCTCCGCATTGCTAGCGTAAAGCCCATGGCTGCATTCACATTGACCGTTCGAGGAATGACATTTCGAGGCACCGAGGAGGGTCCGAGCGATGGCCCCTTGGCCCTTCTGCTCCACGGTTTCCCCGACTCACACCAGACCTGGCGTCACTTAAGCGGGCCCTTGGCAGCGCTGGGGTATCACGTCGTTGCTCCCGCACTTCGCGGCTACGCACCTAGTGATTTGGCGAGCGACGGCAACTACCAAATGGCGTCTCTCGTTCTCGATGTCGTGGCCATCGAAGAAGCGTTGCGCTCTAAAGAGAAGAGCGTCCTGATCGGTCACGACTGGGGGGCGATCATCGCCTACGGCGCAGCAGCGCTGGCCCCTGACGTGTGGTCAAAGATGGTGACCATGGCCGTGCCGCCACCTGACTCGATTGCGAATTCGTTTATGACCTACGACCAGCTCCAACGCAGTTGGTACATGTTCTTCTTTCAAAATGCCTTGGCCGATTTCGTTGTCCCCATGGACGACCTCGCTTTTCTCGATGGTCTCTGGGCCGATTGGTCTCCGGGCTACAACGCCACCGACGATCTTGAGTTCACGAAACAAGCACTGCGCGAGCCCGACCGCATCAGTGCAGCACTTGCCTACTACCGATCAATGTTCCAAGCAGATCTTCTCGACCCAGCGCTTCAAGAATTTCAAGATGCTTTGAACCAGCCCACCACCATCCCCACCTTCTACCTTCATGGTGAAGACGACGGATGCTTCGGCATCAGAAACATTGGCGACCCCCTAGCATCGCTTCCCGAAGGATCTCAGTTCGAAACCGTTGCCGATGCCGGTCACTTCTTGCACTTAGAGCAACCCAATCACGTGGAGCAATCGATTACGGCGTTTCTTCAGCGCTAGCGAAGCACCAGACCACGTGCGGTGACCTTCACTAACGCGTCATCAACGAGCGAGGAGATAAGGCGCTGCACGCGCAGCTCCCCCACCTCTTTCTCGAGCTCAGAAATGTCCTCGAGGTTCTGCCGTCCAGCGCGCGCCAGCGACAAGAGCTTCCCTCGAATCTGTCGATCGGATCCAGCGAAAGCCGCTTGTGGCCGAGCCGTTCCTGCTGTTTTACTCGCGGGATCCGGATCTGCAAATCCGGAACGAGCCCATCGACAACTTTTCTTAAGAGGACAGCCATCACAGAGTGGCGAGGATCGACAAACCATTGCGCCAAAGTCCAACATCGCCTGGTTGTGGGCCCAGCCCTTGTTCGCTTTAACGAGATCATCGGCAATCTCTTGACTCTGGCGCTGGGTGAGGGGTGTTCCGGCCACCGCGCGCGAGAGAATCCTCGCCACATTGGTATCCACGACGGCGACATCGCGTTCAAAAGCAAACGCCAAAATTGCGTTGGCCGTGTAGGGGCCGATGCCGGGGAGGCTGCGCAGTGCTGCTTCGCTCTCCGGCACAATTCCTTCAAATTCCTCGACGATCTTGACCGCACAGCGGTAGAGCGCCACCGCTCGGCGGTGATAGCCCATTCCCTCCCATTGGCGGACCACCGCTGCTTGACCTTTCTCGGCGCACGCTGATGGCGTAGGGAACGACGCCAGAAAGAGCGGCCACGCGTGACGGACTCGATCGACCTGGGTCTGCTGCAACATCACTTCGGAGACCAAAATTCCCCAAGGATCGCGAGTTCTCCGCCAGGGAAGGTCTCGCTGAACGCTTATGCGCTCATCAATGAGCGTGGCCCAACGAGATCGTTGTCGAGCAGTGAGATCAATCCCAGTTTTGGACGCCATAGGGTCGCAGTCGTTCGGGAAGCGCATCCCTTGTCCACACCAACACCTTGCGACGGAAGTAACAGACTTCAAGGCCGTTTTGATTGAATCCCTTTGATTCAACCGTCACTACGCCACGATCATTCTTCGACTTCGACGGTACTGTTTCCAACACGCGCGTCTCGGCATAGATGGTGTCACCGTGAAACGTTGGGTTTTTATGGAGGAGCGACTCAATCTCGAGGTTTGCGATGGCCGCCCCCGACACATCGGGGACGCTCATGCCGAGAACTAACGAGTAGACCAAGTTCCCTACGACGACGTTGCGCTTTTGGACAGACTGGGTTTCTGCGAACCAAGCATCAGAGTGGAGCGGATGATGGTTCATTGTCAACATGCAAAAGAGGTGATCGTCGAACTCAGTAATGGTCTTGCCGGGCCAGTGCTTGTAGACGTCACCGATTTCGAAATCTTCGAGGCACCGTCCGAATGGTCGCTCAAAAGTCGTCATAGTGGAATCCTCTCTCTCGCTCTTTCAAGATTATGTGTTGGTCACACCAAGGGTGCTGGCCGGGTGGAAAACGAGATCGATCCACCATTGAGGTTCGTCCCATTGACCATGAGTCGCCACGTGTAGCGCATAGCGGTCTTGAGCGGGATCGGCCCCAAGTTAATGGCCATCGGTACATCAACAGGCGTGCCCTCAATGATTCCTTCTGGTTGGCCGACGGAAAAGTCGCCCCGGATTTCAATGGGCTGTTCGCCGTCGGGCGTCGGCATCAAGACGGGTTGGCCGTCTGCGTCTTCTAAAAACAGTTCCCAGTGGTGTTGCACGTTCGTTTCGTGCCAATCAACTTCCAACTTGATGGCAACGGCACTCGGGGTCGGGTCGGGTCCGGTCAGCGACCATCCACCCCCGAGAATAAAGAGTTTTCCATCCGCCACCTGGGCGGCATCTGCGAGCAACATGGTTACGTTCACCTTCGTGACCTTATGAGGTGAACGTCAAGGACGCAAGGTGACCTGTGAAAGGCTAGGACCATGGGCGTGAGCGACT
Source organism: uncultured Actinomycetes bacterium (assembly GCA_903825895.1). Taxonomy (GTDB): domain Bacteria; phylum Actinomycetota; class Acidimicrobiia; order Acidimicrobiales; family RAAP-2; genus CAIUMH01. Next base: position 29,877 of record CAIKCI010000012.1, on the reverse strand, counting down.
TCAACGAACTCCTTGGTCTGCGCGACGACGTCTATCGGCGCCCTCTCGAAACGGCGCTACAGCGTCTCGGCGTCGGTCCAGGATGGCGCTGCGCTGACGTCGGCGCAGGCCGGGGTGACGTAGCGATTGAGCTGGGCAGCATTGTTGGCCGTGACGGGCGCATCTACGCCGTTGATGTCGATCCTGCTGCTCGTGATGCCGTCGCCGAGGCCGCCGCTCAGTATGCCCAAGTCATCGCGCTCACCCAAAGTGTCGAAGATCTCACGCTTCCTGAACCGGTTGATCTGGCCTACTGTCGCTTTTTGCTTCTCCATGTTCATGACCCCCTCGTGGCCTTGCGCTCCATGGTGGCGTCTGTTCGACCCGGTGGATGGGTCGTTGTCCAAGAGCCCGTGACTTCAGCAGGGCGCATTGACGGCGAAGCGCTGTCAATGCCAAGCGCTCGCCACCCTGACATCGGGGCACTTCTGCCACGTTTGGTGCGCGAGTGCGGTCTTGACCTTATTGATGCTTGGTCCGAATCTCCCGCCGGTGCCGGGCCGGGGCCGGTGCGGAAGTACATGGAGGAACTTTCTGAGGTCGACCCGGGCGATGCTGCGGTGCTTTTACCCCCACTGGTCACCGTCTTGGCCCAGCGGCCCTTGCCGTAAAGGTCCCCGTCGCCTCCGGCGAAGCGCTGGAGAATAATTGAAGGTCCGATGACCAGCAGTGGCGACTAGGTTATGGGCCATGGATACCACTACTTCTCCCGACATGACGGCAGCCGCGGCGGTCGTCACCCTTGCCCAAAGCGTCGTCGACGCGGCCATCGAAACCGTGCGCAACAGCGGGGGCATTGATGCCAACCAAGTCGTCGCCTACGACATCGCCCACGCCGCTTCAGCGGTCGCCACGGCGAAAGCAACGCTGGACTACGGAGCGAGAGGCGACGAAGAAGCACGTATTGCCTGTGTCTTCATCGCCGACTCGGTGCGGGACCTAGGCCAACGTGTTCTGGGGCGAGAAGAGCTCTTCGGCATAGGTCGTGACTGGATGGCTCCGGCAGCTGCGTTTGTGAGCACCTACTGTGACCCAAGTTTTCTCGGGACGATGGTTGGACAGCAAGGCCCACGCCACCTAGATGATGACTTTCAACTCGTCGCCGAGACCTTTCATCGCTTTGCCGAAGAGCAGGTCCGACCCCGCGCTGAACACATTCATCGCACCAACGGGGACATTCCTGAAGAATTGATCCAAGCGCTGGCCGAGATCGGAGGCTTAGGGCTCTCGGTTCCCGAAGAGTACGAAGGCTTTGCCACCGGCGGCGACGAGGACTACGTCGGCATGGTGGTGGCTACCGAAGAGTTGACCTGGGGTTCGCTTGGCATCGGTGGCTCGCTGATAACTCGCCCAGAAATTTTGACCCGAGCATTGGTCAACGGCGGAACCGAGGCTCAAAAGCAACAGTGGCTGCCAAAATTGTCCTCGGGAGAAGTACTGGCCGCCGTTGCGGTGACCGAGCCCGACTACGGAAGTGATGTGGCGGGTCTTAACACCTCAGCCACCAAGACTGCGGGGGGATGGCTCATCAATGGAACGAAGACCTGGTGCACCTTTGGTGCGCGGGCCGACGTCCTCATGCTGTTAGCTCGTACCGACCCGGATCGCACCCTGGCCCACAAGGGACTGACGATCTTTATTGTCGAAAAGCCTGTGGGCGACTCCCATGGTTTTCTCTTTACCCAAGACGCCAGCACCGAAGGTCGTAGCGATGACAACGGCCGTATGGAAGGGCGCCCCATCGACACACTTGGCTATCGGGGAATGCACTCCTACGAAATCAGTTTTGATAATTGGTTTGTCGCCAACGCCAACGTCATCGGCGAAGAAGAGGGCATCGGACGTGGGTTCTACCTCCAGATGGCCGGCTTTGAAAATGGACGCATCCAGACGGCTGCCCGCGCTGTTGGCTTGATGCAAGCGGCCTACGAAGCAGCGTATGACTACGCGGAGAACCGCAAAGTCTTTGGCGAGAACATCATCAACTACCAACTCACGATGACGAAGTTGGTGCGCATGGCCGCCATCATCCAAGCGTGTCGACAGTATTCACTCCAAGTGGCCCACATGATGGCCAAGGGTGAAGGGTCCCTCGAAGCATCGATGGCCAAGGCCTACGTCTGTCGAGCGGCCGAGTGGGTCACCCGTGAAGCGATGCAGATCCACGGCGGAATGGGTTATGCCGAAGAATACGCGGTCAGTCGTTATTTCGTCGATGCACGCGTGTTGTCGATTTTCGAAGGAGCCGACGAGACACTGTGCCTCAAAGTGATTGCTCGCCAGCTCTTAAATCCAAAGACCTAAACCTCGCACCCTTAGGTGCCGTGCTGAACGATCTTGACGGTGAAGCCTGGGAAGGTCCCGGCTGCCGGGATCGGTACCACCGCGTTGTGTCCTGAGAAAACCGTGGCGATCTGGAACAAGGTGTAGTACTGGACGATGGGCCAGAACTTCGCCGGGGCAATATTGCTTGCTTGGCAGCCATTGACTGCCAGCTTCGCTAACTCAGGAGTCACGAAGTGATTCGCTAAGGCGAAGCTGATTAATCCTCCACCTTCTCTGATGACCTGACAGGTATCGGTGTAAGAGTCGTGTCCTTCGCCGGAGATCTCGATAAATGACTTCGGGCCTGTGAAACTGTTGTAGGTCTTGTTGATCCACTTTGGCGTCACCGCGTTATCGCCTTGGGCCCCGATCAACATCACGGGCTTCGCTACCGGTGTGCCCGATGGTGGGACAGGTGCCCACCCAACCGCAGTTTGAATGGCCGGAACATTCAGCGCCGTCAGCGCCGTGCCCCCACCGGCCGAGTGGCCAACGGCGGCCACCTTCTTTGGATTCGCCAAGCCACGGAGTACCGATCCAGCCGTCGTGTTCTCGCTCAACAGCACGCTGAGCGATGACGCCATGATGCTTTGGTCCTGCGTCGCCGAGGGTTTTGTCGTCAACCGCAGTGCTTGCGCCGCGATACCGCGTTCGAGGTAGTCCGCGCTGACCACCACATAGCCCCATGAGGCCATGCCGGCCAAGACGTGTGAGTAGTAGAGGCGCTGGCCACCATAACCATGTGAGAAGAGCACCACAGGGAACGGACCCTTCGTGGAGCCCGGTGCATTCGCGTGCGCATTAATCGTGGTCACCGTGTTGTACTTCGCCGGCAAAATTCCCTGCAACGAGGTCGGGATGGTCTCTGACTGGGTATAGGAAAATTTCGCCGTTGACGCTGCTTGAGCAGCGGTCAGGCTTGAGGGATAAAACACGGTGGCAAAGCGTTCCCCAAGCGTGGTGCCGGCCGAACCGAGGTCAATGGTGGTGACTCCCACTTGGTAACTGCCCTCATGTTGATACTGGGGCGTCGACGCGGTGGTTGGTGGTCCTGACGGTGTCGAACTGCACGACGCAATCAAGACTGCAGAAAGAGCAAGAGTGGTGATGACGCCAATCGTTCGTTTCATTGAAGATCCCCCAATCTTTCTGTGCAGCGATCGCCCAGGCGTGCGCTTAGTTCTCCGTCGAACGGGTCAGCCCGGCTCGAGTGCCTCGATCGACAAATTTGTTCGCCATCTTTGCACTGGCCTCATCGATCATCTCGTCGCCGTACATGACGGCTCCCTTGTGGTCGCCTTCAGTGGCTTGGTGGTATTTGTCCAAAATGTCCCATGCTTTGTCAAACTGTTCTTGAGTTGGTGAGTATACCTCGTTCAACACCATGGCCTGATCAGGCGTCAAGGCCCATTTGCCGTCGTAACCAAGTACTCGGGTTCGCTGGGCGAACTCTCTGAGTTCATCCAAGTCACGGACTTTGAGGAATGGCCCGTCGATGACTTGCAGGCCGTTCGCTCGGCCGGCCATCAAGATCTTCGAGAACACGTAGTTAAAGTGGTCTCCTGGGTATTCAGGAATCGCTACTCCACCCGTCAGCACCGGCATCTCGATGGACGCCGCAAAGTCTGCTGGACCGAAGACAATGGTTTCCATTCTCGGTGACGCCGCACAGATCTCTTCAACGTTGATCAACCCGCGTGCTGTTTCAATCTGGGCTTCGATACCAATGTGCCCGACGGGAAGCCCAACGTTCTTTTCAATCTGGGTGAGCAATAAGTCCAGTGCCACGACTTGGGCGGCATCTTGGACTTTGGGCAACATGATTTCGTCCAAGCGCTCACCAGCCCCGCTGACGACTTCGATCACATCGCCATAGGTCCACACAGTGTCCCAGGCATTGACCCGCACGCACATGACCCGATCGCCCCAATCAAGCGTTTTGATGGCGTGGACCACTTTGGCTCGAGCGGCAACTTTTTCATTCGGGGCCACCGCATCTTCGAGGTCCAAAAAGGTCATATCGGCGGGCACGGTCGGTGCTTTCTCCAAGAACTTTTCTGAGGAGCCAGGAGTGGCGAGACAGGAGCGGCGGGGAAGGTATCGGGATCGTTCAGACATGCTTGGGATCGTAACAGGAGCGGCGCAAAAAGGCCAAGATGAGTGAGCTAGCCGACGTGTTGGTGAAGGAACACCACGCTGCGCTCCCACAAGAGGCCTGCGGCTTTTGCATCAAAGACGTCGGGCCGATCATCGTTGAAAAATGCATGCTGGGAGTCCGGGTAGACAAAAAGCTCCACTTCGACCTGGCGTCCTTCGAGTGTGGCCTTCAAGGCAGACGCTGCGTCTGGAGTGAAAAAATCGTCCAGGCCCGCAGAGTGAATCTGTGTGGCCGATGAGTAGTTGGCGTAGTCAGGGTGTCCTTCGGGCCAGGGGTGTACTCCATAACAAGGCACGACCGCAGCGACAGCGTCGGGACGAAGTGCGCCGAGAACAAGGGCTAATCCCCCGCCCATGCAAAAACCAAGAACTCCCACTTGATTCGACGTCGAGCGATCCAACAGCACGTCGACCGCGCCGGAGAGATCGGCTGCGGCGTCAGAAAGTTGCAGCGCCATCATTGTTTTCGCCGCCTCATCAGGCTCTTCAAGCGGCACGACCCTTCCGTCGTAGAGATCAGGAGCCAAGGCAACGAATCCCCGATCGGCGAGTCGATCACACACTGATTTGATCTGATCGATGAGACCCCACCACTCTTGGATCACCACAACCCCGGGTCCGGTTCCCGACGCAGGCACGGCCAAATAGCCATGTGCCGGTCCGCCAGAAGCCCTTGAAAACGTGATCATTTCGCCCATAGAACAGAACCTAACCCGGATAGTCAGATTGCGGCGATTCAGGGAATTTTTCCTAAATTTTTCGTAAATAGACCAGAATTTGACCACCCCTCCTTGCCCTCGACGGCGAGCCATGCGAGACTGAATCCATCGTGAACGACGCCGAAGGCACTTGTAGCCAACCGACGCCGAAGCGGAAGCGAGCCTCGCAGAAGGTCCGTCTTGCCGCTGGGACCTCTCTGGCCCTCTTCGCAGTGCTCTCCAGTACTGTGCTGATTTCCACGCGTCCCGGCGCAGCGACCTCGCTGGCCACCGCCCAACAACAAGCTGCCGCTATTCAAGCCGAGGTGAACTCCACCACGATGCAGATCGGCGCTTTGGGCCAGCAGTACGACGCAGCCCAGGGCAAGCTTGAAAACATCAAGAGTCAAGTGGCCCAAACCCAATCACAAATTGCGCAGACGAAGGCCACCATCGCAGCCGATAGGAAAGCTGACGTTCAGGCCGTACTCAACGCCTACAAAACGAACGGGCAGCAATCTTCGTCGAACCCGCTGTTCAGCAATAACTTTAAATCTTTTGCAGCAACCCAGGAATACGGCCACGTCGTCAATGGGACACTCAACGCTGCCGTTGCCAACTTGACCAATGCTCAAGATCAACTCAACGCACAAGAGGCGCAGCTCCAAGCCCAGCAAGGCGCTGCCCAGCAAGCCACGAACGCTGCAAGTAGCGCGCTTGCTCAAGCGCAAGCCCTCGAAGCAAAGCAGGCTGCGGCACTCTCTCAAGCCAAGGGTCAAGTAGCAACCATTCTTGCGCAGCAACAAGCAGCCCAGGCAGCGGCTGCGTCGGCTCGAGGACAGCAACTCACAAACTCAAGCGCGGGAAAGAACATCCCCAACCCACCGTCGAATCTGGCGGCTGGTCAGCGCGCGGTGGCGTTCGCAGAATCACAACTAGGCGTCCCTTATGTCTGGGGTGCTGAAAGCCCAGGAAGTGGATTTGACTGTTCTGGACTTACGCAATGGGCGTGGGGCCAAGCTGGTGTTTCCTTGGGAGGTCATTACTCAGGCGCACAGTTCAGTGCGACAACCCCCGTTCCCCTGAGTGGCCTTGAGCCTGGCGATCTTCTCTTTTGGGGCCCAGGTGGCAGCGAACATGTGGCCATGTACGTGGGTGGCGGAACCGTGATCCAAGCCCCTCACACGGGATCAGTCGTGGGCTACCAAAGTCTTTCAGCGATGATCGGTTGGGGAAACTTCGCTGGCGCCGGGCGCCCCGAATAGTCGTTTCTGAGATTCCTTCTACACTGGCGCTGACGTCATGCGACCAATCCCCACTGCTTTTCATCTTGGGCCCTTAGAGGTTCATACCTACGGCATCGGCCTGGCCCTCACCTTTTGGTTTGCCTATCGCTACTTTGAGTACCGACTCAAAAAGCGCGGCTACCAAACTGACTGGGTGGCCAGCGTCTTCGTCTGGGTTGTCGTCGCAGCCATCATCGGCGCCAGGACCATGCATGTCCTCTCGAATTTAAGTTTTTACACACAGAACCCCGGTGATATTTTTGCCATCTGGCACGGTGGACTTTCATCCTTTGGCGGTCTTCTTTTGGCCGTCCCCGTTGCGATGTGGCTGGCACATAAAAAGTGTCCCGATCTCAGCCCCACCCGCGGCCTTGACATCGTCGCCCCGGTCTTGATGGCTGCGTGGGCTCTAGGACGACTGCTCGGCCCGCAGTTAATGGTGGCTGGCGGAGGGCATCAAACCACACAGTGGTTTGGCATGTACTACGCCGATCAGGTTGGCAAACGCTTGCCGGTGCCGATCTTTCAAGCCATGGAAGACTTTGCAGTGTTCTTGATCCTGATTGCCATCGAACGCAAACTCGAGACACTCCCCGATGGGACCAAGCGCTATCGCCACCCCGCCGGTATCGTCACGGCTGTCGCCATGATTCTTTGGGGCATAGAGCGCACGCTTGATGAACATCTCTGGCTGGGCCAAGACGGCAAGCTTGGCTCTGCTCTTGTGCAGCTTGCGGGCCTTGCGCTCTGCGTCGGTGGCGTGGTGTTGCTCGTCGCAAGCGTGAAAAAATGGAAGCGATTTACGACCGAACTCGGCACGCAGACGCCGCTCCCGCAGCGAACGGACTAAGCGTTCGGCTTTTCAGCGGCCTCGGCGGCTTTGCGGTACTCCTCGAGTTTGTCGATGACACCAAGACGCTCCACACCAACGGTTGAGTCAAGACGTGCTTCGATCTCTTCAGGGGTCCAGCGGCCTTCTGAGTACATGGCTCGCACTTCTTGGGGCTGATTCCACACAGCAATCTTTTTGCCCACCACCGTGTAGATCTGGCCGGTGATGTGCTTGGCCTTATTGCTCAAGAGGTAAATGACCATCGGAGCGATGTCTTCCGGGTCACCGTTCTCGGCCAACTCCATCGGAACGTTTTCGCTCATTCGGGTCTTGGCCACAGGAGCAATGGCGTTCGCCGTGATGCCGTAGCGGTAAAGACCAGCAGCGGCTGAGCGGACAAGCGAGACGATGCCACCCTTGGCTGAGGCGTAGTTGGCTTGAGCCACACTGCCGGCGAATGCTCCCGAGGTAAAGGCGATAAGTGAACCGCCACCCTCTTGCTTGCGCATCACGGAAGATGCAGCTCGGAACACGGTGAAGTGACCCTTTAAGTGGGTAGCGATGACGGAATCCCATTCGTCCTCGGACATGTTGAACAACATGCGCTCACGCAAAATTCCCGCAACGCAGACCACACCATCAATCCGGCCCCAGGTGTCAACCGCTGTTTGGACGATGTGGGTGCCACCCTCCATGCTGGACACGTCGTCAACGGCCACGATCGCTTCGCCACCGGCGGCTTTAATCTCAGCGACAACGCCTTCGGCAACTTCGCTCGTCGGGTCCTCGCCCGCCATCGTCACACCGATGTCGGCAACGACGACCTTGGCGCCTTCTGCCGCAGCAGCCAGGGCAATGGCCTTGCCAATCCCGCTTCCTGCTCCAGTGATTGCGATTACTTTGCCATCGAGATAGTTGGCCATGGATCCTCCTTAAAAAAACCAAGGCCCACCCTAGAAGATCTCAGTGGCGTAGAGGAAATCGCAAGGTGGGTAAGGGCAAAAGGGATGCTCTTTGACGCAACGCTAGAACGTGTTCTACCGTCAAGGGAGGGAGGCCTTAAGAGCTCTCCCTGAGAAACGACGCCAAGGAGAAAAAGACATATGGGAGATCTCGGATTTTGGGCACTTGCCGAAGAGTCGCCGGACCACTTGGCCTTGGTCACCCCTGAGGGCAAGGAGCTCTCTGCTGGTGAACTACTCGCCCGAGCAAATCAAGTCGTCCATATGCTCCGAGGCTTCGGGCTCAAAGCCGGTGATGTCGTGTCCACCTTGTTACCCAACGGCCAAGAGATGATCGAGTTGTACTTGGCATGCCTCCAGGCTGGCTTTTACCTTGTTCCGAATAACTTCCACTTAGTGGGCGCCGAAGTTGGCTATATCTTGGAAGACTCTGGGGCCAAGGCATTTGTGGCTCACGAACGCTTCGCTGACATCGCCATTGACGCAGCAAGTGATGCTGGACTCCCTGGAACGGCATGTCTCGCGGTGGGCTCCATCATGGGCTTTTCGAACTACGACCAACTCGTGAATGCCCAGCCAACGACCAAGCCCGAGCATCGCACCATCGGCGACGTCATGAACTACACCTCAGGAACCACGGGGAAGCCCAAGGGCGTCTTCCGCCCCCTCTCTGGGGCCACCCCTGAAGAAGCAGCACTCGGTCAAGGTGGCATCCTGCTGCTCTTTGGCATTCAGGTCCAAGATGGCAACGTCCACATCGTGGGCTCTCCGCTCTATCACACGGCCGTCTTGCGCTTTGGTGGAGGCTCCATGCACTTGGGCCACACCTTGGTGGTCATGGACAAGTGGACGCCAGAAGGGATGCTGGAGTTAATCCAGAAATATGGCGTGACCACGTCACACATGGTTCCCACCCAGTTCAACCGCTTGTTGGCACTGCCCAAAGAGACCCGCGACGCTTACGACGTCTCGTCGCTGCGCCACATGATTCACGCTGCTGCTCCCTGTCCTATTGAGATCAAAAAGCAAATGATCGAATGGTGGGGCAACGCCGTTGACGAGTACTACGCGGCAAGCGAAGGCGGCGGCACACTCGTGAACGCCCAAGAGTGGACGACCAAGCCCGGAACGGTGGGGCGGCCTTGGCCAATCTCTGAAATCGCCATCTTTGATGACGACGACAACCGCATTGAAGCCCCGAATGAAATTGGCACGGTCTACATGTCGATGAAGACGGGAACCTTCGAGTACCACAAAGATAAAGAAAAGACCGATAAGAATCGCATCGGTTCGTTCTTTACCGTTGGCGACATTGGCTACCTCGATGAAGACGGTTACCTCTTCCTCTGTGACCGCAAAAACGACATGATCATCTCAGGAGGGGCGAACATCTATCCCGCTGAAATCGAAGGAGCCATGCAAATGCACCCAATGATCGCTGACGTGGCCGTCTTTGGTATCCCTCACAGTGACTGGGGCGAAGAAGTCAAGGCAGTCGTTGAACCGGTCGACGGCGTCGAAGGAAGCCCCGAACTTGAAGCAGACATCTTGGCGTTTCTTTCCGACAAGATCGCCAAGTTCAAGACGCCAAAGTCCGTTGACTTCACGAACGATATGCCCCGTGACCCTTCGGGCAAGCTTTATAAGCGCAAACTGCGTGACCCTTACTGGGAAGGGCACGAGCGGGCGATCTAGTCGTCTGAAGGAAACATCTGACGCATCTCAGCGTCAGCCACGTCGTGCTCGGTATTCTCGGCATGGGTTTTCGCGAACTTCATCATCTGTTCGGGATCCACGGCAATAAAAAGCCCCTCGGCTTCCGCGGTGATCTCACCGTTGTTACGAATCGCCGCCCAGGAGCGAATCTTTCGCCCGTCCACGCTGGTCACTTTTGCTTCAAGGGTCAGCGGCGTCATCAGCGGGGTGGGTTTGCGATAGGTGACCTTTAGCTCGACGGTCATGCCCGGTGCTTGGGCGATGATGTTGGCGTTCCCCAATATCTCATCAAAAATTAACGAAATGACACCCCCATGGACACAGGTCGGCGGGCCTTCGTAGGCCAAGGAGAACGTTGCCTCGCCCCGAATCTCCGGCACGCCAGCATCGCTCCCATCGATCCCCCACAGGGTGATCGGAAGAGCAAGGGGGTTCGCCCAGCCGGCCGTTGGGCCGTTGGGGAAGAAGTCCTGAGGGTGGGCGTCATAGTCCGGTGACATTCGCACGCGTTTCCCCGGAGCCGCCGCATCAATCATGCGCTGGGTGGATGCATCGATGACGGCCGCCTCTTCGAGCAACACGGCATCGGGAACGTCTTTGCTGACCAAGACATCAATGGCGTCGCGCACGGCATCAGCAGCAACGGCGCGTGGGTGCTCTGCGGTCCAATTTGCAGGCCCTTGACGCTCGACGAAATCGTCGGGCAGGGGGTTTCGAGGGCGTCGACTCACCGGCGCTGAAAGTTTGCAGGTCGTTTTTCGGCGAAAGCCCGTGGGCCCTCCTTGGCGTCTTCACTGGCAAAGACCGGCCAGCCGAGCTCGAGTTCACGCGCTAAACCGTCTTCTTCACTCATGCCTTCGGTCTCTTGGACACTGCGCTTGATCGCTTCGACGGCCAATGGACCATTGGCGCAGATCGCCGCCGCAATCTCTTTCGCTTTGTCGAGTGCGGTGCCGTCAGGGACAACATGGCCGATCAATCCGATGTCTTTTGCTTCTTGAGCGGGGACCGCACGGCCGGTCAAGAGTAACTCCATCGCCACGGTGTAGGGGATTTGGCGACGCAGGCGCACCGTTGAACCGCCCAGCGGGAAGAGGCCCCGACGTGCTTCAAAGACGCCAAATATTGACGACTCGCCGGCCACCCGAATATCCGTTGCCTGCAAGATCTCTGTGCCACCGGCCACGGCGTAGCCTTCGACCGCGGCGATCAGAGGCTTTTTCACGTTGTAGTGACGCAGCAGCGCTTTCCAGTGCAAATCAGGGTCAGCCGCTTGTCGATCGGCATAGGCCGCGTTCGCCGGATCGTTCATGGACTTCAAGTCCATGCCCGAACAGAATGTCCCGCCAGCTCCGGTGAGGATCGCGCAACGGATGTCGTCGTTATTGTCGATCTCCATCCACGCGTCAACCATGCCGACCAACATCGGCAACGATAAGGCGTTCTTCGCCTCGGGTCGGTTCATGGTCACGATGGCGGTTTGGCCATCGACCTCAAAGGTCAGGTTTTCGGTTCCAATCATGCTGCTCCTTCGTTTGTTCTTTTGAGAGTCGACCACAAGGGAGCGACTATTCGCCAATTGAGGGTTCTTTCCCGCCGGCCCACCAACTCATCCACGCCGCCACAATACAGAGCACGCCCGATAAACTCATCGAGACAACGAGGCCTGTGTGAAACGGCCCAGAAATAAGCTGGGGGAAGAACCATCGGCTCGTGACCGTCGCTTGCTGAGCGGCAGTGAGTTGATTGATTGAGCTACCCAACAGGGTGCCCAAGGGGTTGTAACCCAAAAAGGCTGAGAACAAGATCCCAACTGGCGGTAACGCCGCCACGTGCGCGGCCTCACTGGCCGAAACTCCTTGGGCCATCAGGCCCGTCTTGAGCGCGTTGGGCAAGGTGGAAGAAAGCCCAATCACCATCAAGGAAAAGAACAAGCCAATCGAGAGTACGAAGCCAGAGTTCATGAACGTGGCCCGGATTCCCGACGCTGCTCCTCGCTGTGAGACGGGGGCTGCCGTCATAATCATCGACGCGTTCGGTGCTGAGAATGCGCCCGTACCGATACCGTTGAGCAGGAGCAACACCGCAAAGACCGGATAGCCAAAGTTGACCGGCAAAATAATCAAGGCAAAGAACGTGGCCGCCGTGAGCGCCATCCCGAGCGTCGTCAACAGACGCGGACCCACCCGATCCGACAGCGCTCCTGCGGCTGGGCCGGCCAAGAGGAACCCGACCGAGAGCGGGATGAGGTAGAGACTGGCCCATAAAGGCGTCTGGACAAAGTCGTAACCGTGAAGCGGTAGCCAGATGCCTTGGAGCCAGATGATCAAGAGAAATTGAAGCCCCCCGCGTCCCATGTTTGCGAACAACATGGCAACTCCTCCCCCAGCAAACGCCCGAATCTTGAAAAGATCGAGGTGCATCAGAGGATCGGCGACGCGTTGTTCGATCCAAAGAAAAACCCCCAGGAGGACGAGGCCACCGACGAGCGCTCCAAGCACAAACGGGTTCGTCCACCCCATGCTGTGGCCACCATAGGGCTGAATGGCATAGGTCATCCCAATCAACACGGAGACCAAGCCCACAGCGAAGCTCACATTGCCCCACCAGTCAATGGCTGCTGGGTGACGCTCCGCTGTTTCATGCAGTGCGACGTAAGCCCAGATCGTGCCAGCAATTCCAACAGGAACCGAAACCAAGAACACCAATCGCCAATTAATCGTGCTCATGACGCCACCAATAATCAGACCCAAGAATGATCCGGAAATCCCGGCGACGACGTTGAGACCCAGCGCCATGCCTCGCTGGGAGACATCAAAGGCATCGGTCAAGATCGCCGTTGAGTTCGCCATCAACAACGCCCCGCCGATCCCTTGGACCACCCGTAAACCAATAAGCACGAGTGCGCCACCCACGCCACCCACTGGTGAAAACGCCAGAGCAATCGATGCCACAGTAAAGACTGCGAAGCCGGCGTTGTAGAGCCGGACTCGACCAAAGATGTCGCCGAAGCGACCGAAGGTCACCACGAGCACCGCAGTAATCACGAGATAGCCCTGCAGCATCCACAACAGAAGACCCGTATTCCCCGGGTCGAGGGGCTGGACCCCGATGCCACGAAAGATCGCAGGGAGCGAGATCAACACGACCGAGGCGTTCATCAAGGCCATGAAGGTGCCCAAAGTGGTGTTCGACAGAACAACCCACTTATAGTTCGGCGAATTCACTCCTCGTCGTCGTGGTTCCACGCCGATCTCCGCCATGGTGCTGATGCTCTCCCTCGACGGGATTCTTAGATGCGTTCGATAATGGTGCCGGTGGCCAACGCTCCACCACAGCACATCGAGATAAGACCATAGGTCGCGTCGGTGCGCTCAAGCTCGTGGAGGATGGTCGTAATCAGACGTGCACCGGTTGCCCCGACGGGGTGACCGAGCGCAATTGCCCCGCCGTTGACGTTGACTTTGTCCCAGTCCGCGTTGTGCTCTTTCCCCCAACTCATCACCACCGAAGCGAAGGCTTCGTTGACCTCAAAAAGGTCGATGTCGTTCATGGTCATTTTGGCTTTTTCGAGCACCTTCGTCGTTGCCGAAATGGGACCGTCGAGGTGATAGTAAGGGTCAGAGCCGACCAGCACTTGTGCGACGATACGCGCTCGTGGCTTCAGGCCTTCTGCCTTGGCTCGATCTTCGCTCATCCACAATACGGCAGATGCTCCATCAGAGATCTGAGAGGAGTTGCCTGCCGTGTGCATGCCGTCAGGCAACACAGTCTTTAAGTTGGCCAGACCCTCTGCCGTAGTGTCACGTGGGCCTCCGTCTCGAGAAACTTCGACGGTCTCGCCGCTGTGCTCACCCATCAGTCCTTCTTCACCAACCACGGGTGCGGTAACAGGAACAATTTCTCGCTCAAAGCGTCCTTCGGCCCACGCCACCGCTGCTTTTTGCTGGCTGACAAGACCAAGCCAGTCAACGTCAGCTCGGGTGATGCCGTATTTTTCAGCGATGCGTTCTGCTGCGTTGAACTGGTCAGGCATGTCCCATGGGAAATCTGCTGGTCGTGAACTTCCAGGACCGTTATATGCATTCGCTCCAAGACCCACTCGGCTCATTGCTTCAACACCACAGGCGATACCGATGTCGATGGCGTCAGCGGCGATCAGGTTATTGATCATGTTGTTGGCCTGTTGAGCTGAGCCACACTGGCAGTCGATCGTGGTCGCTGCCGTTGTGTAAGGAAGATTCTTTTCGAGCCATGCGGTACGGGTTACGTTTGATGCCTGCTCACCGGCTTGGGTGACGCAGCCGCCGACGACTTGCTCGACCGACGCGGGGTCGATTCCCGCTCGTTTGATGAGCCCTTCCTGTGCGGCGCCGAGAAGCGAGGCTGCGTGCAGGCCAGCCAACTGGCCGTTGCGCTTCCCAATGGGTGTACGCACTGCTTCAACAATTACGGGATTCGCCATGATTACTCTCCTTATGGGGGTCACTTCAACTCAAACACGTGCTCAAAACTTAGCAGGGGTCGTCAGTTCCTCCCACGACGCAAGCGACCAACAAGGCCAGAAAGCAGGGATTTCAATGCCGAGAAAAATTACGTCAGCTGGCTGAGGCCGAGAAGTTCTCGCCACTGCGCACTGGGCTCACGTACATCACCAGGATTAAGCGCCAATGTGGACGCGGGGATCTGATCGGCGAGTTCGCGTTGGGCGGCATAGTTATGGCTGATGGCTTGAAATGCTTGTTGGCGATAGTCAACAAGGTCCGCGGGAGCCTTGCCGAAGAAGCCGAAGATCCCAAAGGCTACTTGCAGATCATAAATACTCGGGGCTCGTCCCAGCGACGCAGCACGTCGAGAAGCAATGAGCGCACCCGCTACTTCGACGTCATGGTGATGTTCATCACTGCGAAGCGTCAGTGCGGGCAGTAAGCGATGGGCAAGGGTGAGGGCGAATCCTTGGTCAGGTCCGTGGAAGCCCGTCCCCGGACTGGTGTTCTCATGAGGGGTGCGCACTTCGCTAGGCCGTCCGGTTCGATGGGCCGTTGACTCCTGAGCAAAGCTCGGCCGCACCTGATCGGCATGAGTGATGGGAACAAATATTGGCTGGGTCACGAATTCAATCTACCAAGAACTCATTGGGGACGAAGTGACGCATGGAGCAGGCCAAAGACAATCGAGTCATAAAGGGCCAGCCAGCTCGCTTCGATGATGTTCTCAGAAACCCCGATCGTGGTCCATGAGCGGCTCCCGTCATCTGAGTCGATCAGCACGCGCGTCACCGCCCCCGTTCCTACGCCGGTGTCGAGCACGCGCACCCGGTAGTCCGTCAACCGGATCTTTTGCAGGGCGTCAAAACGCTCACCGATACACGAACGAAGTGCCGCATCGAGCGCGTTCACCGGGCCGTTTCCTTGCGCCGTGGCCACGAACCGCTCATCGCCGATGCGCACGGTCACCGTGGCTTCGGTCAGCACGACTCCGTGTTCGTCGCCCGTATGGTCGGTGACCACTCGGTAAGACTCGACGGTGAAGAAGTCCGACTCCCAGCCGGTCGCTCGACGCAACAGCAGTTCGAGCGACCCGTCGGCGACTTCAAAGTGATAGCCCGCGTGTTCCAAGGTTTTGAGATCATCCAAGATTCCCCCCAGCACACTGCCGTCAAGCTCGAGGCCAATCTCTTCGGCCTTCATCGCCAGCGTTGACCTCCCGGCCATCTCTGAGACGACAACCCGTGTGCCGTTTCCGACAAGCGTGGGATCAATATGTTCATAGAGATCTTTCGACTTCGCCACCGCTGAGGCGTGGAGGCCGGCTTTGTGGGCAAAGACCGATGTGCCGACATAGGGCTGTTGCGATGCAGGTGACTGATTGACCAGTTCGGCGATGTGGTGCGACACCGACGTCAAGCGCTCAAGGCGATCGTGAGGAATCGTCTGGATGTGGAGTTTGAGGGAAAGATCAGGAATCGCTGCGCTCAAGTCCGTATTTCCCGCTCGCTCGCCGTAGCCGTTGATGCACCCTTGTACTTGGGTGACTCCTGCCCCAACGGCAGCCAAGGAGTTGGCCACGGCTACTCCTGCATCATTGTGGCAGTGAATACCAAATGCCGGTGATGTGATCGACGCGCGCACGTGCCCGATGGTGTGGGTGATGTCGTGGGGCAAGGAGCCGCCGTTCGTGTCACACAGCACAAGGCACTCTGCTCCGGCTTGTTCTCCCGCAGCCAAGATTCGCGTGGCGAAGGCAGGGTTCTCTCGATAGCCATCAAAGAAATGTTCTGCGTCGATGAAGACACGCTTATCGTGACTGGTTAAAAACTTGACCGAGTCTTCAACCATCGCCACAGCTTCGTCGAGCGACGTCTTCAAGGCCTCTTCGACGTGGCGGTCCCAAGATTTGGCCACGATACACACAACCTCAGTGTTCGCTTCGACCAAGGCTTGCAGCACAGCATCGTTCTCGGCCTTCGTCCCTGGACGCCGAGTAGAACCGAAGGCCACCAAGGTCGCTGTCGAGAGCGTTAGCTCGTGATGAAAGCGTTCAAAAAATTCAGTGTCTTTGGGATTCGCTCCCGGCCACCCACCTTCAATGTAGGCAACGCCAAGGTGGTCGAGTTGTTCGGCCACCTTGATCTTGTCATCGACTGTCAGCGACAATCCTTCTTGCTGGCTTCCGTCACGCAAGATGGTGTCGAAAATATCGACCGATGCGGGCAAGCCCTCAAGGTCGTAGTGGTGCGACTCCATTGCGTGTGTGTGATTAGACATAGTCCAACCAGTGTTGGTAACGATCCTCTCCCCCTCGAACGGCTGAGAAGTAGATCGACTGCACCTGCTTGGTGATGGGACCTGGAGTCCCGTCACCAACGAGGCGGTCATCGACGGAGCGAATGGGTACCACTTCTGCCGCCGTTCCCGTCAAGAACGCTTCATCGGCCAAATAAAGGTCGGAGCGGATCAGGGCTTCATAGCGAACCTCGATGCCGAGATCGCGCGCGATTGTTTCAATCGTCTCGCCCGTGATGCCTTCAAGAGATCCTTGGTCTGAGTGCATGGGCGAGAAGATCATGCCCTTGTGCACGATGAAAAGATTTTCACCGGTGCACTCGGAGATCTTGCCGTCGGGAGCTAAAAGAATGGCCTCGTCATAGCCGCCCTTAAGGGCCTCAACTTTGGCCAAGGATGAGTTGACGTAGGCCCCGGTGCTCTTTGCTGCGGTGGGCACGGCGTTTGGGTCATGGCGCTGCCAGGAGCTCACCTTGGTGTTCACACCGTTGTTCACACCGTCATCACCGAGGTAGGTCCCCCATGGCCATGCGGCCACCGAGACGTTAACGGAACACGGCAAGGGATTCAGTCCCATCTCGCCATAGCCCAGGTAGACCAAGGGGCGTATGTAACAGCCGTCATTAAGTTCATTGGCGCGCACGACTTCGCGACAGGCCTCGACGACGTCGTCGACGTTGAAGGGAACATCGATCATCAAGATCTTGCACGAACGGAACAGGCGCTCGATGTGCTCACGCAGACGGAAGATCGCCACACCTTTTGGTGTGGGATACGCACGAATACCTTCGAACGCTCCAGATCCATAGTGCAAGCTGTGAGTGAGCACGTGAACCGTGGCGTCCTCCCAGTTTACTAATTCGCCGTCCATCCAGATTTTCTTTGTTGGGGTGATGGGCATCTTTTATACCTTTCCTGCGATGGCGTCACCGACGGCAGTCGTCGACGCGTCGGTCTGTGGTGAATGATCTGCATACTCTCGAACTGCGCTGAAGATTTTCTGTGCGGCATCATCTTCGCCCAAGTGCTCAAGCATCAGGGCAGAAGAGACAATGGCCGCCAATGGGTTGGCCTTGTTTTGTCCCGCAATGTCATGGGCTGCACCGTGGACGGGTTCAAACATCGAAGGACCAGTTCGATCGGGGTTCAAATTCGCCGACGCCGCAAAGCCAATACCACCGGAGACTGCTCCGGCAAGGTCCGTCAAGATATCCCCAAAAAGGTTATCAGTGACAATGACGTCATAACGGGCTGGATTTTCAACCATGTAGATGCACGCGGCATCAATGTGGTTGTAGTCGACGGCCACATCCGCAAACTCTGGTGCGACGTCGTTGACGGTGCGTTGCCAAAGATCACCAGCAAAGGTCAAGACATTGGTCTTGTGCACCAAGGTCAATTTCTTGGCTGGACGGCGTTGCGCTAAGCGGAATGCATAGCGGACACATCGCTCAACACCAAAGCGCGTATTGACCGACCCTTGGGTAGCGACCTCATGAGGCGTACCGTAACGCAAAACGCCACCTTCTCCGGCGTAACTCCCTTCGGTGTTTTCTCGCACCACCACAAAGTCACAACCCGCCGCCAATGATCCGGGCACACCGGTGAACGGACGCATGTTGATGTAGAGGTCGAGCCCAAAACGCATCTTGAGGAGCAAACCTCGCTCAAGGGTGCCTGGCGGGATCGTGGTGTCGCCGATGGCGGGGCCGACCGCTCCAAGGACAATGGCGTCATAAGCACGCAACTCTTCGAGGGTCTCATCAGAGAGGACCTCACCGGTGCGGACGTAGCGATCAGCGCCAAGATCAAATTCCGTGGTGTCGAGCTGAACGCCGGACGCGGCAATGACCTTCAATGCCTCGTGGGTTACTTCGGGGCCGATGCCGTCCCCGCCGATCACCGCTATTCGATATGGGCTCTTGGGTGTCACTGCTGCTCCTTCGCCTTCGTTCTTCAAAATATTTGGGGGGGGTACCGCCAGAGAAATGAAAAACCGCCCACAATGTGGACGGTCAGAAGCGGTACGTGGAGGGCTCTCCACGCACCTACCGAATAATCGTTACCTGGGACGTCGTTAACATAGACCTTTATTCTCGCCTAGGGATGGCCCAGGGTCAAGGCCAGCACCCTCTGGTCGAGGCCCCCAGAGAGAGGCGGTAGCCTAGGAAGCCTAAGTAATCCCCCTTTTTGAAGGAAGACTCTCGTGAGTGACGGACCCACAAAACTGACCCAAGAAACCTTCGACCGGCTCACGGCCGAGTTGACCGAAATGGTCACGGTTGGCCGTATCGAGATCGCTCAGCAAATCGAAACAGCCCGGGCCCTCGGCGATCTTTCAGAAAACGGTGACTACCACGCGGCAAAAGACGCCCAAGGAAAGATGGAGTCGCGTATTCGCCAGCTCCAGGCGCTCTTGAAGGACGCTGTCATCACCGAAGCAGCATCAAGCACTGGAGAAGTCCAGGAAGGCTCGATTGTGACCCTCCGCTACGACGGCGATAGCGACGATGAGACGCAGGACTTCTTTGTCGGCTCGATCGAAGAGCGCCAGGGAGATCTTCCTGTTGCCTCACCAACCGCGCCACTAGGAGCAGCGCTCATGGGGAAGAAGGAAGGCGACAGCGTGGACTACAAATCACCAGGAGGAGTGCTCACCGTGCACATAGTGAAGGTTTCATCATGAGTTCACCCCGGACCCTTTCAGAAAAGCTCTGGGACAGCCACGTCGTCCATAAAGGCGTCGAAGAACCAGATCTCTTGTTCATCGACCTTCACCTGGTCCACGAAGTCACCTCCCCCCAAGCGTTTGACGGACTTCGTCTAGAAGGCCGACGCGTTCGCCACCCCGAACTCACCTTGGCCACGGCGGATCACAATGTCCCCACCACTGACGTCGACAAGCCCGTCGCTGATCCAATCTCGGCCAAACAACTCGATGTGTTGAACGAGAATTGTGCAGAGTTCGACATCACTTGTTACCCCATGGGGGACAAGAACCAAGGCATCGTCCACGTCATCGGACCAGAACTTGGCGTAACGCAACCTGGGATGACCATTGTCTGCGGTGACTCACACACCTCAACCCACGGAGCATTTGGTGCACTGGCCTTTGGTATCGGCACCAGTGAAGTCGAGCACGTGCTGGCCACCCAGACCTTGCCGCAGATTCGTCCGAAGACCATGGCGATCAACGTCGAAGGCGAATTGCCTGATGGCGTCACCGCCAAAGACGTTGTTTTGGCGATCATCGGCGAAATCGGCACCGGTGGAGGCATCGGTCACGTCATCGAATATCGAGGCAGCGCCATTCGTGCTCTGTCCATGGAAGGCCGAATGACGGTCTGCAACATGAGCATCGAAGCTGGTGCTCGTGCTGGTCTGATTGCTCCCGACGAGACCACCTTTGAATACCTCAAAGGCAAAGAACATGCCCCTCACGGCGATCAGTGGGACGAAGCTCTCGCCTATTGGAAGACCTTGCCCACCGACGATGGCGCCACGTTTGATACCGAAGTGACCATTGACGCGTCGAGTTTGGTGCCCTACGTCACCTGGGGCACTAACCCCGCGCAAGTCGCACGCATCGATGCCGTCGTCCCCGACCCGGCGAGTTTTGCCAATGAAAACGATGCCGACGCCGCTCAGCGAGCATTGGACTACATGGGCATCACCGCTGGGATGGCAATTAAAGAGATTCCCGTTGACACCGTGTTCTTGGGGTCGTGTACGAATTCGCGCATTGAAGACCTTCGCCTCGCTGCGTCAGTTCTTGACGGTCGCAAGGTGGCGCAGGGTATGCGCGCCCTCGTCGTCCCCGGATCACACCGAGTCAAAGACCAGGCCGAGGCCGAGGGTCTCGATAAAATCTTCCTCGCCGCTGGATTCGAATGGCGAGAGCCAGGGTGTTCAATGTGCTTAGCCATGAACCCCGACAAGCTCACGGTTGGGGAACGCTCAGCGTCAACGTCGAATAGAAACTTTGAAGGCCGTCAAGGTCGAGGAGGGCGAACACACCTCGTCTCTCCCTCAGTTGCTGCGGCTACTGCTGTTGCAGGACACTTTGCTACACCGGAGGACCTCAGCGCATGAAACCCGTCACCATCATCACCGGAACCGCAGCCCCGCTTGATCGCTCGGATGTCGACACCGACCAAATCATTCCCTCCGACTGGTTAAAGCGCGTCGAGCGCACTGGCTTTGGTGCGGGGCTGTTCTCAGAATGGCGTGACGACCGCTCATTCATTTTGAACAATGAAGATCACCAGAGCGCAACGATCCTCATCGCCGGGCACAACTTTGGCACGGGATCATCGCGGGAACACGCCGTATGGGCGTTGACCGACTACGGCTTCGAAGCGGTGCTCTCCCCTCGCTTTGCCGATATCTTCCGCAATAACGCCACCAAACAAGGGTTGCTGCCCGTGCAACTTAGCCAAGAGACCATCCGTACTTTGCTTGATGCTGTCGTTGCAGACCCCTCGATAGAATTCACGATCGATGTTGCCCGCACCACCATTGAAGTCCCCGCATTAGGGATTACCGAACGCTTCCCACTCGATGACTTCACCCGTGAGCGGATTTTGAACGGTTGGGACGACATCGGTCTCTCGCTTCGTTATGAAGCCGAACTTGAGACCTACGAAACGAAGCGTCCGGCATTTATGCCGTCAACGAAGTAACCCAACGTTACTGAGAAATCTCCACGTCGACGAGTTCAAACTTTCCGACGTCCACCAGGCCTTTGTCCGTAAGGCGTAACTCTGGGATTACTGAGAGACCCAGGAAACTCAGGTGCATAAAGGGTGCTCGGATCTTGACGCCGAGCTGCTGCGCAGCGACGACGAGGCGCTCTAAGTGCTCGCCGACTTCTTCAGCTGGCCGATCACTCATCAGCCCTCCAATAGGGAGTGGGAGTTCTTCGAGGATCTGACCGTTCTCGTCAACCACAACCTGTCCCCCGCCAAGGTCGTGCAATCGATCAATCGCCACCTTCATCGCAGCGGGCCCGTGGTCCATTGCACTGCCAACCACCATGATGTTGTGCGCATCGTGGCCAACCGTGGAGGCAAAGGCGCCTCGTTCAAGACCGAAGCCAGAGACCCAACCCAGACCAACCCGGCCGGTCTTTTTGTGTCGCTCGACGACGCCGAGGCGCGCCACCTTTGATCCAGCATCTTTGGGATCAAGCTCTAAGGACAGCGTCGTCAATGAACCGTCTTCGATACCAATCACTCGGGCTTTGCAGCCGGGCGTCACCGCCAGATCAAGCGCATCGGCACTTGGTGCGGGCTGGAGATGAATAGATTCACGCATCCACCCCGGAGCCGGTGAGCGTTCCATTGCTCCAGGGACCATCGATCCCTTGGCCGCAACGAGCCTGCCTCGCTGATACACCGCGGCAGGGCGAACCCCGGCAAGTGTGTCGTAAATCTGAACGTCAGCTTGGTAGCCAGGACCTAGTTCGCCAAGTTCGCTGAACCCGTGGTACTCGGCCGGATTCTGCGTAGCCATAATGAAGGCGTCGATTTCACTGACCCCTGCACCAATGGCCAAGTTGACACAGTCGTTGACATGGCCGGCACTTAACAACGTATCGGGCTCTCGATCATCTGAGCACAGCGCCACGTGAGTTGTGCCGTTCGTCAGCACCATGGGAATCAGGTCAAGCAAGTTCTGGCTGGCCGATCCTTGGCGGATGAAGACCCACATTCCTTTGGCCCGCTTTTCCTCGGCTTCTTCGAGTACCGTGCACTCGTGGTCGGACTCAACGCCTGCCGCCAAGTACGCATCGAGCATCATGCCGCGAACACCAGGCGCATGGCCATCAACGCGTCGCGATCCGGCCACGGCAATCCGGGCCAACATCTCGGGGTCGCCATTGATAACCCCGGGAAAGTTCATGACTTCAGCAACACCGATAGCCCCATGGCGATCCATCAGTTCGAGAACGTCTTCATGATTGAGATCAGCTCCAGCACTCTCAAAGGGTGAGGCAGGCACACAGCTGGAGGCTGTCACGCCAAAAGTGATGGGAAGTTTTGCTGCTGCATCGATCACGGCCTTGACCCCTGGGATGCCGAAAACGTTGGCGATCTCGTGCGGGTCGGCAGCCACGGCCGTCGTGCCAAGTGGTACCACGGTGGCGACAAACTCATCGACCCAAAGTTTTGTGGACTCTAAGTGCATGTGGGCATCGACAAATCCGGCCACCAGCGCAGCGCCGTCGACGTCAATCACTTCGTGAGCGTCTCTCGTTCCCCACCCTGCGACCACTCCATCGACAATGGCGAGATCAGTAGTTATCCACTCTTTCGAAGCGGGAGAGAGGATCCTCCCGCCCTTAATTAAAAGATCGGCTGGTTCGTCGCCTCGAGCAACGCTCAAGACATGAGGGGAAGCGGGTCGTCGGGCCATAGATCCTCATCCTAGGCACCCTTGGGCCTCAGTGGGGATGAGGTCGCAAGCCGTATTTCGTCCAACCCACATTCGGCTCCGCTCCAAGTTTGCGATAGAGCGTGAGCGCCCCCTCATTCCAGTCGAGCACATCCCATTCGAGACGGCCTTGGCTGAGATTGCGCAAGGCTTCCATCAAGGCATCGGCCACCCCTTGGCGGCGAGCGTCTTCGCGCACAAAGAGATCTTCAAGCCAGACCCCTTTCTTGCCGGAAAAAGTGTTGAACGTAAACCAATAGATGGCCATGCCAACGATCGCCCCATCAAGCTCGGCGATCAGGGCCTTTGCTGGGGCATCGTGGCCAAACAACCCGGCGGCAAAGTCCTCGACGCTTGACGTGAATTCATCGTCAAGAGACTCAAAGGTGGCTAAGGCTTGATCGAATTCATGGAGGACTGCTTCGTCACCGGGGACAGCGTCACGAAGAACAATGGTCACGGCAGCCGATTCGCTGCTGAAACCACCGCGTGAAGTGACGCGTCCAGGATGGACGAGTTCATCCCCACGCCCCACCAGGTGTCACCGCTCTCGTTTTCAGCTTCCACGTAGGCAACAGCGGTTGCCGCCGAACCGGAGTTCAATGCGTGTTCGGAGTAGTTCTTCACTTCAAAGGTGATTCCTGCTTCACCGCGTAAGCCCGTGATCATGGCATCAATCGGTCCGTTGCCTTCGCCCTTGATCGTCACATGCTCACCGTTGATGAGCATCTGGGCGAACACGGTCGTTTTTCCCGAACCGGTCGTAACCTCCGTGGACAGCAGTTGATATTTGGCGTCGTTGGGCAAATAGGTCGCTTCGAAGATTTCCCAGAGTTGATCGGGGGTGATCTCTTTGCCCGAACCTTCGGCAATCTTTTGGACGTTCTTTGAAAACTCAACCTGCAGCGATCGCGGCAGGTCAAGACCATGTTCGGCGTCCATCAAATAGGCAACACCACCTTTACCCGATTGACTGTTGACTCGAATAATCGCTTCGTAGGTGCGACCAATGTCGTTGGGATTAATCGGCAAGTACGGCACTTCCCAGGTGGTGTAGTCGTCGCCGATGTCAGCCACACCTTTTTTGATGGCATCTTGGTGAGACCCGGAGAATGCAGTAAAGACCAGGTCACCCGCATAGGGGTGGCGAGGATGGACCCCGATGCGCGTGGTGTACTCGGAGACTCGTCGTATTTTCTCGATGTCAGTAATCATTAACTCGGGATCGACCCCTTGAGAGAAAAGATTTAACGCCAAGGTGACGATATCCACGTTGCCCGTGCGCTCGCCGTTGCCGAACAAGGTGCCTTCGATACGGTCCGCCCCGGCCAACACGCCCAATTCAGCAGCCGCCACGCCGGTTCCCCGATCGTTGTGCGGGTGGAGTGAGATCACGACTGACTGGCGATCCTTGATGGTTCGACAGAACCACTCAATGACGTCGGCATAGATGTTCGGCGTGTAGTGCTCCACCGTGGCCGGAAGATTTAAGATCAACGGCTTTTCGGGTGTTGGCTGGATTACGTCCATCACCGCTTCACAAATCGCCACAGCATATTCAGGTTCGGTGCCGGTAAAGCTCTCAGGCGAGTACTCATAGACCACGTTCGTTTTTGGAATCGTTGCTTCGAGTTCTTTGCACAATGCTGCAGCGGTAGTGGCGATGTCGATGATTCCCTGCTGGTCTAATCCAAAGACGACCCGACGCTGCAATGTTGACGTTGAGTTATAGAAGTGGACAATGACATTACGTGCGCCCTTGATCGATTCGTAGGTTCTTCGAATCAAATCTTCTCGGCACTGCACCAAGACTTGGATCGTGACATCGTTTGGAATGCGATCTTCATCGATGATCTTTCGCATGAAGTCATAGTCAGTTTGAGACGCCGAGGGAAATCCCACTTCGATCTCTTTAAATCCCATTTCGACCAAAAGATCGAACATGGCGAGTTTTCGCTCTGGGTCCATAGGTTCAATCAATGCTTGGTTGCCGTCACGTAAGTCCACTGAGCACCAGCGAGGAGCATGAGTCAGCGTTTTTGAGGGCCACGTGCGGTCAGCGAGGTCGAGGGGCATCACGGCTTGATAGCGATCGTGAGCCATGGCTCCCGCTTCTTGTGATGTTGATGGTCCCATAACCAATATCCTTTTCTCGATCCCTTAGTCTCCCAACAAAAAACCCCCTGGCCGCGATGCGGTCAGGAGGTCATCAGACGAACGCAATGTGGCGCTCGCCGCTAGAGAAGCAGCAGGGATGTGGTGGTCAATCTCATTACCCCCCATAATAGCGGTTCCCAGGAAGGAGCCTTCGTCGGAGGGACTATTGTGTGGTCTATGGCCCGTATTTTACGACTTTCTCTGCTTCTCACTCTTGTGGCCGGCGTGGCGTTGTTTGTGGTGAACCGCCAGAGGGGCAATGGCGATGAGCCCACGAAGGGTTCTGGCAGTTTTGATACCTGGCCCGAAGTCCCGTCGAAAGAGGAAGCACCCGTTTCTTAGTTCCAGCCGGCCGATCGATGGCAAGAGGAAATCAAAAAGAATTTTTCCTCGTTGAAGACCTCTCCCGTGATGATGGCAGAGTAACGCCACATGCATGGGCACGTGGTGCGCTGGGTCTGCGCAACAAGAACTCAATCTTCAACTCTTGAACGTGCAGCAAGAGTCGTTCACCTTCCCCGCTGCAGGCGGTGGAGGCGAACGCGAACGTCACGAGTCATCAGCGAAATTCATCGCCGACATTAAGTAACTGGCAGGCCCTCGACATTGTCCTCCCACGCGTTCTGTTTTTGCCCTTTTGGCAAGAGAAAGGTGAGACCAACGAAGACCGCAACAAAGGCGATTTGGATATACAGCGAGTTGCGAAACCCGAGGACCGCACTGTTGTGATCCGTCACGCCAGCAAAAAATGCCGTCCCAAAAACGGCTACTCCAACCGATGACGCAATGGACTGTACTGCCGAAAGCACACCCGAAGCAGAGCCCACGGCGCTCCCAGCGATGGCCGAAATGATGGTATCGAAGAGCGCTGCAACCACGAGCCCGGTCCCGAAGCCAGAGATCACCATTCCCGGAATGATCTGGAAGAGATGAAAATGTGCAACATCTCGTAAGCCAATCAGAAGAACGAGCGCTCCCACGATTTGGAGTGCTCCACCAATCTGAAGGACCTTCCGACCGAATTTCTCGGCCAACACGGCGCCGCTCAACATCCCTCCAAGCGCTGTTCCGAGAGCAATGGGAATATTGCCGAGGGCGGCTCCACTCGCTGAGTAACCCTGGCCGATCTGGAGAAATAGCGTCACCACGAGATAAACCCCCGTGAAACCACTAAAGAAAAGAAAAAGGCCGCCGAGCCCTGTGGTGTACGAGCTGTACGAAAAAATTGCGGGGTCCACCAGTGGTGTCTTCCCTTTTGCGGCGATGGCACGATTTTGAAGAACAAATATCCCGAACCCAAGAGCAGAACCAAGAAAACACAGCCAAGTCCACAAGGGCCAACCCGCTTGTTGACCTTGGATAAGAGGGAGAACCAGGAGCGCGGCGGCCGTGGCGACGAGGGCGACGCCAAGGGGATCAATCGACACCGATCGATCGCCCGGTTGCCGCGGCAACATGACGAAGGCCAGTGCTGTCGCCACAATCCCGATAGGGATATTCACGACGAAGACCATTCGCCAACCAATATTAAAGAGGTTGGCTTGAATAATAAAGCCACCAATGATCGGCCCGAGAATCCCCCCGAGTCCAAAAACCGGCCCGAACACTGCAAAGGCTTTTCCGAATTCAGCAGGGGGAAACGCCTGGCGGATCAAACCGAACCCTTGGGGAAGCAACATTGCCGCTGCCACCCCCTCAACTAAGCGGAAAATAATCAGCCACCCGGTCGTCGGCGCAACCGCACAAAGAAGAGACGAGATCGTGAAGGTGATGACTCCAAAGAGGAACATCTGACGCCGACCAAACCGGTCTCCAAGCCGACCACCGAGGATGAGGAACGCTCCCAGTGCGAGGGCGTAGCCACCAATAATCCATTGAAGCTCTTGAGCACTGACGCCGAGATCACGCTTCAGCGAGGGTCCCGCAACATTAACAATCGTCGAATCCAAAAGATCCATAATTTCGGCGGTCAACATCACAGCAAGAATCCACCACCGACGAGGGTCTCCAACTGATGTTGTGGGGGAAGTGTTTTCCATGGCCGTGATCTTACTCTCGCCTTGTTTCTAGATAGCCCCCTCCGGTGCGCTTCTCGAAGATCACAACATCGTGGTCAACGTCGGACACGTGGAAATCATGCTCATTGAGCCCGACGTTGACCACATGCAAGGCAGTTGAGGCCGATGCGTTGGTGAATGACTGAGATCGACAACGTTGGGGCGGCAATCATGAGTCAAAAGGCAAAGGACCAAATGGCGCCACTGTCAATAAAGCCAATTACTCCGCCCGCGATCCTCCTTGTGAAGACGCTCATTTCACTCTTCTCGCCCTCGTAAGCTTTCCGACTCCTGATACTTCCGGCGCAATTTCACGATAGTAATTTTCTTCCACACCCTTAAGATGAATGAGTGAGCGAAGCCCTGCACCTAATGTTTGATGGTGACTGTGGCATTTGTCAGGCATGTGTCAGGTGGCTGGATCGACGAGACGGCTCGAAGCTTGTCGTAAGTGACCCCTCTTCTCAATGTTCTTGGCCTGATGCTGGCGACCTACCTTTCGCCGACACCGTCATTGTCCGAGATGCATCAGGGGCGACCTACTTGAGGTCAAGTGCCGTAGCGAAAGCACTCAGTGTCTTGCCAGGTGTGTGGGGACTCATAGGAAGCGGGGTCTTGCGGGTCAATAACGTTGCTGTGTTTTGCGCTGTCAACGATCACGCCTATCGCCTAGTCAGCCAGAATCGCAGAATAATTTCCAACGTGTTGGTCCGACTGGGATTTCTCGATTCATCGTGTCGCGTCCCACCGCCGGCTCAAAACTAAGGACCTTGTCGTGAACCGCCTCCCGGTGATGCGTCAAACGTGGGCCAATATCGTATGGTGCCACTGGCCAGTAGACCCAGCGATGGTTCAGTCAATTCTGCCTGAAGGCCTGACGCCAGATTTATTTGAAGGGAAAGCTTGGGTCGGGCTCATTCCCTTCTCCATGACGAACTTACGATTGCCCGGTCCACTCTCACTGCTCTCGAAACTTCTCCGTGTCAATAATTTCGGTGAGGTTAATGTCCGCACGTATGTTCGAGGCCCCGATGGTAAATCCGGTGTGTGGTTTTGCACTCTTGATTCAGATGATTGGCTTGCGGTAAAAACCGCCAACGTCGCATTTGGTCTCCCTTATCGATTGGCGAAGATTCAACTGACTCGAACTGAAAACCAAATCCACTGGGTCGACCAACGTCAGGAGGATTCAGCACTTTCAGAACTCGAAGTTGTCATTAAGTCGGGCGATTCTCGGCCAGCGCGATTAGGACTAGAACAATTTCTGGTTGAACGCTATGCGCTCTATACCTCGCGTCGAGGAAAGCTCTTTCGTGGCGAACTTGAACATCACCCGTGGCGCCTTCGAGAAGGATCTCTTCTCCTCTCAAGAATAGGAACTGTCGAAAAGGCGGGCTTTCGCGTAGATGCCGAACCGTACGTTTTAGTTGGTGACCCGGTAGATGTCACGGTGTACCCGCTTCACCGAGTGGGCTAGGACAGCACCAATTACTGCAAATATTTTTGAGGATTGCACAACGAGGGATCCAGA
This sequence comes from uncultured Actinomycetes bacterium, assembly GCA_903825895.1. Lineage (GTDB taxonomy): Bacteria > Actinomycetota > Acidimicrobiia > Acidimicrobiales > RAAP-2 > CAIUMH01. The sequence goes on along the minus strand of CAIKCI010000012.1, from coordinate 897 downwards.
GCCCAACGTAACGCCAATCCAACACAAGTGGTGACTCATCTCAAAAATGTGAATGCGTATGTGCAGTCATCGCTCGCCTATACCCGGTGACGCCTCCGTCGACGACTTACAGCAATCACGAAACCACCACTCATGACCAACCCGCTAGCCGCCAAGAACCATGGGGCGAAGTTGCTTCCTGTCGAAGCCAAACTTACGCCTGACGCAGCGGTCGGGCTCGAAGCGCTGCTTGATAGCGAGGAGGTACCCGTTCCTGAAGAAGAACCAGAATTCCCTGAGCCTCCTGAGTTCGTCGAGGGCGTCGGCGCAGCCGGCGTTACCACCGCAGAGGCAAAGAGGCCAGTCCCGTTCGCATTCGATGCTGTGACCTTGACTGAATATGTGGTTCCGTTCTGGAGGTTAGACAAAGTGCAGGAAGATCCACCCGCACCCGTTGTAGAACACGTGGGATGTACTGCTCCAAATTGGGCGCCAGCACCGTGGTGACGCGCACCGAGAACTTGGCCACCTTGCGGCGTGGCGACCACGTCATAGCCAGTCACCGGAGAGGTCCCGCCGTAAGAAGGAGCATCCCAACTAATTTGTGCCGAACGGTCACCAGGCGTCACCGAGACAAATTGTGGAGCCAGCGGCGTTGGAACCGTGGCGGCAAGAACCTGTGCCACCCCACTGACGGAACCCACTACATACTTGCCATCAGTGATGAGATATCCCGGGGTGTAGTGACCATTGCCCTGCGTGTTGATGTCGATGTGCTGCAGAACTGTTCCCGTCTCGGCATCAACTTCATCGAGATAGCCCTGGAGCCATTGACCAGTTCCCACCCACACGTGTGCGCCATCGAAGGTGATGCTCCCTGGCGAATTTCCAGACGTCAGGGGAATGCTTTGAACTTCA
>CAIKCI010000011.1 GCA_903825895.1 uncultured Actinomycetes bacterium | reverse complement strand
TGAAGGTATCCGGTATTAGCACCGGTTTCCCGGTGTTATCCCAGTCTTCGGGGTAGGTTGCTCACGTGCTACTCACCCGTTCGCCACTAGATCTTCTCGGGTGCAAGCACCCAATGGATCTCGTTCGACTTGCATGTGTTAGGCACGCCGCCAGCGTTCGTCCTGAGCCAGGATCAAACTCTCCATCGAGACTTCTGGATGAACCGCCGAAGCGGTCTTCCCCATGAAATCAGAGAGTCGAAACGAGGTGGCTCCCCCGTTTCGACAGCGACACGTAGCGAATAAACGTTACGAGCCGCCTTTTGTAACTTACTTTTGACAGTCGACATCTACAGTTTTAGCCACTGAGATGCCGCCCGCACTGGCTTTTGGCTCTCGCTCTTCCGTTTTCAAGGAGCAACCACACACAGAGACCCTTTCGGGCAGAGGTGCGTGACCTACCGCTTCGTTGAGGTCTCAAAAGAGGCTCTAAGAAGCGGACTTCTAAAGATAGTCCTCATTCGCTAAGAAGTCAAAGCGAACAAATCTTCTCTTCCGACCATTCCTTTGGGGGGTGGCCGGAGTTCTACCCTACCAGGTTCCAAGGGGAGAAAATGCCAAAAATGGCGGAAACTTAACGTTGATTCCTAGGTGACCGAGGGCTCCCCCTCTTTAGGCGGAGTAACCATCAATTTCAGGTGAGCTAACGCCGTAATCTCAAAGAGATGAACGATCCAGGCGATCGCCACGATGATGATCGATCCAGCCAAGACCGGACGCACGAGGAACATGGCGCCATGGGCATCTGGAGTGATGACCACGATTAAGGCTGTGGCGAGCGCCGGAGGGTGAAGTGAGTGGGTTGTCCGCTGAAATAAAAGTGCCAAGCCCACAGCACAGCCAACCGCCAACGGCAACGAACCTGTGAAGATGGACGCACAGATAAATCCCGCGAGGGCTCCGAAGAATTGCCCAGCAATCACGTTCCACGAACGAGCGTTGCTCATCCCCGGTTGCGTATAGAGCACCCCGACGGATGCTGCGAAGGAAGGAATAATCAATGGGATCTTTGACGTGGCCACAGCATCATTCAGCCAGAAGAGCAGTCCGATCGTAAGGCCCGCCGCAACGATCTCTAAGGGAGAGATGTTCAACACTCCCGTTTTCGCCGGTGTGACGATTTTTTCGAATACTCGCTCAACACGCTGTTTCACATCACCCCCGTCGTTTTCAATAATTGTCGCTCGCAGCTCCGACCTTTTTGTTCAACCTACAGGCCAGCGACCGGATATCCCGTGACGCGGATCCCGAACGTTTCGCCCACCGCCATGATCGAATCGAAGAGATATTGACCCGATGATCGATCTGCGTGAATCAAATACGATGGCACGCCATTGACGTCATCTCGTGCAACGTCGCATACCAAACGAGCGAAGGAGCTACGGAACGCCGAACCGTCAGCAAAGGCGTCGAGTCCAACGTTAATGGCGCACATCCTGCTCATTACGGCTACCGCATCGTTGCCGGTCAACCGCAAGAGTGTGCCTCCATGGGTCACATCTACGAGATCACCTCGACCTATGTCACCTGGGAGGGCCTCGATGACTGTTGGTGTCTGACCCGCAGGAGCAAGTACGAGCCACTCACCTGGCCCTGCGCCCACAATCAAAGCGTTATCGATGCGGTGGGTCGATTGGAACGCGCAGTTCAGCGCTGCTCCACGTGCAGAATCAACATCCGCGACCACCAAGATTTTTGTGGCCGCTGAAACATCGGCCAGGGTCACCGGGCCGCTGTTCGTGGCGTCAGAGACTTCCCAGCTGCCGAGTTGCTTAGTCGATCCATTGACGCCAATAGGTGATCGTGCTGTTGGATTAGCCACGGAGTTTTGCTCCTTCGTGATCGTAACTAGCGTGATGTTCCATCACGGTTCCTTGGATAATGGTGCCGTTTGGCAAGCGAATCGGCACGACCGTACCCGCCACCGCAAGAGCTGGCACGACGAGGCCGAGGCAGATTGAACGATTCAGCGTCGGAGAGAATCGACTTGAAGTAATACGACCTTGAATAATACCGTCAATGACAATCTGACTCGCTTCGGTCGGTACTTGTTTGGGATCGTTCGGATGAATCCCCACCAATCGAAAACCCGCTCCACTGTCATGTTGCCACTGGAGCTCCGGCTTGCCGATAAAATCATCCTTGTCGAGTTTGATAAGCCAATCGATACCGGCAGAGAATCCTTGCGTGACCCCATCAGTGTCTTGGCCGACAATGAAATGACCTTTTTCTAATCGCATTATCCGTTGCGCCTCGAGACCAAAGGGGGTAATACCGAAATCAGCGCCGTGCTCCATCAACGTCTCCCACACGTACGCTCCGAATCCAGCAGGCACATGAATCTCGAAACTCAGTTCACCAGTAAAGCCAATACGCCACATGTGGCACCCAGGCACTCCGGCAATGGTCCCCGTTCGAAGATTCATGTACGGGAATGCTTCGTTCGAGAGATCGACGTCCGAAACTAACTTCGACAGCAGCTCCCGTGACTGAGGTCCGGCAATATTGATGCTGGCGTAGGCACTCGTCACGTTGGTGATCGTGACATCCCACTCCGGAAAGCCGGTCTGCAACCAGGACTCTAAGTGGGCGTAAACGCCAGCTGCTCCTGAACTTGTCGTCGACATGAAATAACGATCTTCACTGAGATGTCCCGTGACTCCGTCGTCAAAGATGACACCGTCTTCCCCACACATCACGCCGTAGCGTACGGCGCCAACCTCCAACTTGGACCACTTGTTCACATAGACAAGATTCAGTAACTTCGTGACGTCAGTACCTTTAAGTTCGAACTTGCCCAATGGCGTCACATCGATAATGCCAACGCCCGATCGAACCGTTGAGACTTCCTTCGCCGCGTCACCGTAATGTTCCGGGCGCATCCACTGCCCAGCGACAATGTTGATGCCACCGTGGGATTCGTGCCACGCCTGCATCGGCGAATAGCGCACTGGCTCATAACTCCGCCCAGCAAGTGCCCCCAACGTGATCGGCACGTAAGGAGGGCGCCAGACCGTTGTGCCCGTTTCCTCGATCGATTCACCGTTCGCTGAGGCCAATACGGCCACGGTATTAATCGTCTCGAGCTTGCCTTGCGCTGGACCCATCGTGGCCGTTGTATAGCGCTTGAGTAGTTCTACCGAGTTATAGCCCTCGTGCGCTGCGGTAAGCAGATCCTTTGACGACACGTCTTCAGAAAAGTCAACGATTCCCTTCGTTGTTCCGAAAAACAAGGGAAGATGGGGATCTGGAGAGAACGCCGGTGCGACAGTTGTCACGCTTCCGTTCGTTGCGCGTTCTGATGCTTGTCGTCCCACGGCTGCACCGTGAGCAAGGATCTCATCAATCGTTCCGTCTCCGACGAGACCGCCGGTAGCGAATACCGTGTCGTCAAGGTCGGGCCCTGGAACAAAGCGGGCTCCCGCCTCATCGAAGACTGGATGGTTGCCCGAGAGGTTCAGCAAGGTTGTCGGTGCCGTCCACCCTGCGGCCACCACCAAAAGATCACATAAGACCTTTGAGCCGTCACTTAACTCAACGCCTGAGAGTACGCCACGCGAACTCGTGGCCCGAACCAGTCCTCCGCCGTGGCGCGCATCAACGACCTGAACCACATCGACCCCAATGCCGCGAAGTGCTTCAGCCGCAGCGATTCCAGAGTCGTTCCCAGTAAAGACCACGGCTCGTTCACCAGGTTTGACCGCATAAAGGTTGACAAGACGCAGGACCGCCGTTGACAACATGACGCCTGGCAGGTCGTTGCCTTCAAACACGTAAGGTCGCTCGATCAAGCCAGGGGCCGCAACCAGAGTCGCTGTTCGCACCTTGATCAGTGACTCCATCACAACAGGAAGGCCCCGTTCAATAACGGAGACCCAGTTCTGGTCGTACCTTCCGGCTACGACCGCATTGGTGAGCGTCGTAATCTTCGGATGCGCTGCAACCTTTTCTCGAAGCGACTGCGCAACGGCCAACTCGTCAGCAGTCCCCCATCGAAGGAAGCCGCCAAGCTCGTACTCTTCTTCGACCAATAAGACATTTGAGCCAGCATCAGCAGCAGACAATGCTGCGCTCATGCCACTTGGACCACCACCGGCTACCAACACGTCAGGGTGCGCGTAGCGCTTGTCGGCAGGAACATGGTGACCCGTTGCCGCCACTTTTCCCCCACCGGCAAAGCGTTGCAGAACTTTTTCGTAGGTCGGCCACAAACGCTCTGGTTTGATAAACGTCTTGTAGTAAAACCCAGCAGTCAGAAAACGACTCAGCTTTTGGTTGACGGCACCGATGTCGAACTTCAACGAGGGCGAGACGTTCTGGGTTGACACAACCATTCCCTCTTCAAGGCGTCGATGGGCGCCACGCACATTGGGCTCATCATTAACTTGGAAGTGACAATTGGGATCGTGGTAGTTACCCGACATCACGCCACGACGACGGTGATACTTCCAACTACGCGACACGATCTTGACACCATTTGCCGTCAGGGCTGAAATGATCGTGTCACCCTCAAGCCCTTTATATTTCTTGCCGTTAAACGTAAACGTGATCGTACGATTGCGATCGACCACTTCGCCTAGACGTTGTGCTCCTCTTGAGGATCCTTGCGCGCCACTCACGATGCGCCTCCTTGTTGCCCGAGGGCTTTGGTTGATCGAATCTCATTGGTCATCGTGTGCCGCTCGGCAACAAGAAATTTTTTGCACCCCGACGAGTGGTACCACGTCTCGGTCGTCCAGCCCAAAGGGTTGTTTTTGAGGTAGAGGTAGTTTCGCCACTGGGCTTTCGTTACGGTGGCAGCGTTCGGTCGCTCTTTGTTTTCACCTTCATAGGTGAATTCCGAAGAGTTACGTGGTCCACAATTTGGACAAGGAATCAAAATCATGACGTCGCTCTCCTCCCCTAGTGACCCACCGCGGCGGCGCCGCGCTCGGATGCCAGGCGACCTTCTTCGAAACGAGCCAAGTCGAACGCTGAGATGATCTCAGGCGTCTTGTTCGTCGCTGCAAGTTGCGCCATGGCTTCGCCAGACGCTGGTCCTGCTTTAAAGCCGTAGGTGCCCCAACCGACATCGACCAAGAAGCCTTCGACTTCGGTGAAACCCATAATCGGCGAGAAGTCTGGTGTGATGTCGCACAATCCCGACCACTGTCGAAGAACGCGCATTTTTGAGATCGACGGCATGAGTTCGAGCACATGCCCTGCGAGTTCCTCGGTGAACTCCAGCGAACTGCGCATCGAGTACGCCGCGTAGGGGTCGGTACTCGCTCCAAAGACCAACTCACCACGGTCGGTTTGCGAAACATAGACGTGCAAGCTTCCGGAGACCACCACCGATGACAGGAACATCTGCACCGGCTCGGTGACAGCTGCTTGCAAAGGGTGAGTGATGATGGGCAACTTCACGCCCGCCATATCGGCAATAAGCGTGGCCCACCCAGCAGTGCAGTTGATGACGATCGGCGCCGAGACGTCACCGCGGTTTGTGCGCACGCCCGTCACTTTCCCTCCCGCCGTGTTAATTCCTAAGACTTCAGTCTTTTGGTGAATCTCCACGCCCATGGCGTCGGCGGCGCGTGCGTAACCCCAGTTGACAGCGTCATGGCGAATAATTCCTCCTGGTGGGTGGTACAAGGCACCGAGAATCGGATAGCGCGTGTCGTCAGAGACGTCCATGTACGGTACGAGTTTCTTGATCTCCTCCGGGCCGATGACCTCTGAATCTATTCCTTGAACTTTATTGACTTCAGCCCGCCAGCGCATTGTCCGAAGCGCTCCGTCGTTGTGCGCCAAGGTCAAGTGGCCCCGTGGGGCAAACATGACATTGAAATTCAGATCAGCAGCGAGGTGACGATAGAGATCAACAGATCGGTCATAAAAACGAACGCCTTCTGGCGTGAGATAGTTCGAACGAAGAATCGCCGTGTTTCGACCCGATCCCCCACCGCCGACGTAGGCACGATCAACCACGGCAACATTCTTAACGCCATGGTTCTTCGCTAAGTAGTACGCAGTAGAGAGGCCATGGACTCCGGCACCGATGATCACGACGTCATAGGTCTTCTTGAGATCAACGTCACGCCACACGCGGGGCCACTCTTTCCCGCTGAGACCTCGCTTAAAGAGCCCTAATGCTGAATACTTGACTGGCTTGTTGCGACTCACGTTCTCGCCCCTTGTGGTGATGGATTACCGATTTTTTTGCCTGCCACTAGGGAAAACCTAACAGGGTCAGGAAACGTTGTCCACTATCAGTGGACTCTCTCCCCCACCTCTTCAGCTGTGTTTCGCTGGGTGGAGCAAACAGAACTTCACCGAGGACGGAAGTCGTTTCGCGATACCTCCAGTGATGTCCCCTTCCATCTTTCGTCGCAGCCCAATTTCGGGAGAATCATCCATCACAAGAACCGTCGCTTGGCGCAGAACCGTCATTTCGGTGATCTTTTTGGCGATCGCTCTGGTGATGGCAATCTGTCCATCAACCTCAAGACCGGCATCTTCTAACTTTGCCATCGCCTCCTCCATGACGCCGTAGGCCTTCTCTCGCTCTTGTTTATTGGGCAACAACCCAGGATTTGGAAGACCAAACTGTGAGCCATAGACCCGCAAGATTGCCAGCACGCTCACCGGCCGGCCGGCTGCTTCGTTGATGACGGTGCGAATCGCGGCATCTGAGAATGAGTCACTTGCCGTCGCCAACATCACCCCAATTGGCTCTGTTGGCTCTGGGTCAAACTTCTTTCGAGCGAACAGCATGAAACCCTCTCCACAAAGCGAAGCGGGGCACCAGGCCGACGCCCAGTGCCCCGTCTACGCAACAATTTCTACTGGACCGGCTCGCTGGCCTGGGCTCGCAAGTGCCAGTTATGCGCAGCCTGGTGGTCCTCAATCTTTCCTGAGGCCAAGAGTCGCTTATCCGACCAACTGCGATAGGCATAGAGCGGAACATAAAGCGCCACAATAGCGATACCGATCAAAAACAGCCATGGTCCTTGGCCGGGTCCGACCACGATATTTGGGGCGTTCCACCCACCGACGAAGAAGATAAACATCCACAAGATGAAGACTGCCAACGCCCCCCACTTGGCAAATGTAGGCAACCTGAATGGCCGCTCTACGTCAGGACGGAGGTGTCGATAAACGAAGTACCCCAGGAAAGCGAATGAACATGCCGAGAGGTACCCGGCGTTCGAAATGATGTAAATCCGAACCGGTGAACCCAAGAAGACCAGCAGCATGGCAACGACCACATTGAAGGCCATCGAGAAGTCAGGCACGCCATGCTTGTTCTTGTGCGAGAAGAAGCGAGGCAGCACGTGGTCCTCTGAGGCCTGGAACAGTGATCGTCCAACTCCCATGATGGCGTTCAGTACCGAGAGCAACAGCGCCAAAATCAGCGGAATGCCGATGAACCACTTCTCCCATGAACCGGCACCGAAGATCTTTTCCGTGTACTGAAGGTACATCGTCAAGGGGTCGGCCGAACTCAAAGCCAGACCCAAGACGGCCACAAACATCAACGGCGTCAGAATATAGATGAACATCCCGAAGGCACCTTCTGCCGTCAGGGCGATCTTGGCGTCGCGAGCTCCTCCCTTGCATTCGCCCACATAACAGGCGGCAGCTTCCATGGCAATGACGTTCCAAAGAATGGGGAACGTCCAGGCCAGGATGAATATCCAGGTCACGTGGACGTGAGGAGGTGCGTGGAAGCCAGCGACGCTGCTCCAGTGAATCGAGCCCGACTTAAAGAAGGGAAGGAAAATCATCGCTGTGATGGGCAGCATCGATAGTACGCCGAGGAAGGTCGCGAATGCGGCTCCAAGGCGAATACCGAGATAGGCCGGGATGTAAATTGCCACCAAAATGATGGCGCAGATCAACAGCGTTGTGGTGCCGATCGGCGCCCCCCACGTCGACCCAACGGGCAGCAGCAGCGTTCCTGGGTTGATATTGAAAAGCACTTCAATATACGCCGCACAAAGAATCACGTTGATCGGTGCGACCGGGAACCAGCCAAGCCAATAAGCCCAACCCGAAACACCGCCCATGTGGCGGGCCCATTTCCTCCCTACCAGAGGCTCAAAGGATGCTTCGGCAAACGATGGAATACCACCGGTGCGGTCTGGCCAAATCGTCGCCAACTCGCCCAAGCACAGACAAAGGAAAAAGCCAAGGATCGTCATTGACCCCATCAATAAGATGGCGATGGCTCCGGTTCCTTGCACCGCATAGGGCGCGATACCGGTAACGAGAATGGTCCCCGCTAATCCGATAACAAACGCACCCCACCAGTTGGTGTGTTTTTCAAGACCGTATTCCAGGTCTGGCCGCAAGAACACTTCTGAATCGCTCACGCAATCCCCCCTTTACTTGGTTTGCTATCCACCCCTTAGTAGGTCTTCGTTATTTCCCAATAAAAAAAACATAACCCAGTTTGACGTCAGATGTTGTTTCAAATTTGTTAAAAAAGCGTTAAGTACCGGTCGATCTCCCAATGAGAGACCTGGCGGTGATAGCTCATGAACTCTTCTGTCTTGATATCAGCGAAGTAATCGGCGTAATACCCGTCTCGCGTCGTGCCGAGACCCTGGCGCATGACCTCGTCGGCCCTGAGTGCATCAGCAGCCTCCAGAAGGGTCCTCGGCATCTGAGGGATGCCCTTGGCCGCAATGGCTTCCTCGCTCAGCGTGAAGAGGTTGTCCACGTTGGGCTCGCCCGGGTCGAGGTTGCGCTCTATGCCGTCAAGTCCGGCCACCAACTGCGCTGCCATGGCGAGATAAGGGTTTGCCGATCCATCAGCTCCACGGTTCTCAACTCGGCCTCCACCACTCGGGATACGCAACATTTGCGTACGGTTATTACCTCCATAGGAGGCATAGGCCGGCGCCCACGTGGCACCCGAGGTTGGAGGACCAACGCCCATGCGCTTGTAGGAGTTCACGGTCGGACAGGTCACGGCCACAAGGGCTCGAGCGTGTGCCAAGAGGCCGGCGATGTACTGATACCCCAGCGCTGACATCCCCATACCGCGGGGGTCCTTGTCGTCAGAGAACAAGGGCTTGTCGGTCGTCGCGTCCCAGAAACTTGAGTGGAAGTGAAGGCCATTTCCCGTCAGATTCGAGAACGGCTTTGGCATAAACGTTGCAGCCATCCCGTGATCGTGGGCGATCATGTGCACCATGTAGCGGAAGAAAATGAGACGATCAGCAGTCGTGAGCGCATCAGCGAATTCAAAGTTCTGCTCGAACTGACCATTGGCATCTTCATGATCGTTGGCATAGTTGCCCCAGCCAAGTTCATTCATGTACTTCGAGAGTTCCGACAAAACGTCGTACATACGAGTCAACGCCTTGACGTCATAACAAGGCGATGCTGCCCGGTCCAAGGGGTCGGCGACTTCAATGCCGCCACCTTCGAGGCGGTTGACCAGGAAATACTCTGCTTCCGCTCCAGTCTTGAAGACGAAGCCCTTCTCTTTGGCCTTGGCGATGGCGTCTTTCAAAATCAAACGAGGGCAGAACGGCCAGGGCTCGCCTTCAACAAAGATGTCACACATAACAATTGCGATCGTTCGCTTCCAGGGCAACACGGTGTAGGTGTCAAGGTCAGGGATGGCGATCAAGTCTCCGTCTGCGGGGGTGTGTCCCATTGGTCCGGCCGCGAATCCAGCGAATCCAGCCTCCCCTTCGACCAAGACGTCGGTCGATTCCACAGGAATCATCTTGGCGCAGGGCTTCCCGTGCATGTCCACAAACAGTGCGAAGTAAAACTCCACTCCATCTTTTTCTGCCCGTGCGCGTAACTTTGCGACTTCGTCGTTCATCTTCCCCCCTTATTGTTTTTCTCTTGATCGCTTCCTCGGTTGAGAAACCGTAATCAAATTGATCCTTCGCTATGAAGCGCTCGTAACCCCCACGTGCTTCTTCAGGACGATGTGGTCCAAGAACCTTCCGAATATCTCCTCAGCCGACTCTCTCATCTCGGCGGCATAGTCCGCAACCTCTTGTTGCAAGATTCGGAATCCACCATCTCCCCGTGCACTCCTGAGCGACGCTACGTATTCGGGAATTTGAGACCACTGAACAACCATGTCTTCGGTGACCTCCAGGTGAAACTGGACTCCGTAGGCATGAGTTCCCACCCGAAAGGCTTGATGGGCATACTGAGTCGATGACGCCAGCAGGGTGCTGTTGTGAGGGAGATCGAAGGTGTCCCCATGCCAGTGAAGGGCGGGGAACTCCTGCGACAAAGCGTCGAAGAGTACGTCGCTCGCCCCTTGTGTTCGCTTCACCGTCAAGACGCCGACCTCGGGGACGGGGCCCGTCATCACGCTTGCTCCTAAGGCTGAGGCCAGCAACTGAGCGCCAAGACACACACCGAAATAGGGAATTTGGCGTTCCACGACGTCGGCAATGAAGTGCTTCTCAGGCGCCAAGAATGGCCAGATGTCTTCGTCGTTCACACTCATCGGCCCGCCGAGAGCCAGGACTAAATCCGTCTCTTCGAGCGATGGCAACACCGCCCCTTCGTCGAGTTCTCGAATATCGAGTGAAAATCCTCGAGATTCAAGCATCTCCCCAAACAGCCCCGATGATTCGCACCAGAGATGTTGGAGGATGGTTGCTCGCATGGTCTAAAACCCTCCGGAGCCCTTTTGTCCAGGGATCCAATCAGTGCCCGCAAGGGGTACCTTGGCCATCGCTGCCGCCTCAATGGTGAGCGCAACGAGGTCTTCCGGTTCGAGATGGTGGACGTTTGACTTCCCACAAGCTCGGGCGAGCATCGTGAGTTCCATGGTCAGCGCCTTAAGGTAGTTGGTCACCCAACGTGCTCCCTCTTCTGGATCAAGACGTTCTTGAAGAATTGGGTCTTGTGTGGTGACGCCAACGGGACACATGCCGGTGTGGCAGTGATGACAGAAATTCGGGGCAGTGCCCAGGGCTGCGTAGTCAGCCGTTGCGTCGTGCAACTCGCCATTTTGGAAGTAGGTCGACGAATTGCAACCAAGTGCGATCAATGCACCCACGCCGATTGAAACGGCGTCTGCCCCCAAAGCCAATGCCTTGGCCACGTCGGCCCCGGAACGGATCCCACCAGAGACAATCAACTGCACCTTGCGATGCATTCCAATCTCTCGAAGGGCGTCGGCGGCGAGTCGAACGGCGGCGAGTGTCGGGATGCCAGTGTGCTCAATGAAGCCAGTTTGCGTGGCACCTGTGCCACCTTGCATCCCGTCAATGACCACGACGTCGGCGCCTGAAGCAACGGCCAACTTCACATCGTGTTCTGTTCGAGTAGCGCCAAACTTTACGTAGATGGGCTTTTCCCAATTCGTCGCTTCGCGCAGCTCTTCAATTTTGATACGCAAGTCGTCCGGGCCGGTCCAGTCTGGGTGACGAGAGGCTGAACGTTGGTCAATACCCGCTGGCAAGGTACGCATATCAGCCACTCGTTGCGAGACCTTTTGGCCGAGAAGCATTCCTCCCCCACCGGGCTTCGCTCCTTGGCCGATGACGACTTCGATAGCGTCGGCTTTGCGTACTTGGTCAATGTTAAATCCGTAGCGAGACGGAAGGCACTGGTAGACGAGGTGCTGTGAGGATTCACGCTCCTCGTCGGTCATCCCGCCGTCACCGGTGGTCGTTGACGTTCCAACCGCAGTGGCGCCGCGACCTAAAGACTCTTTGACGTGGGCCGAAAGTGAACCAAAACTCATGCCCGCAATCGTGATAGGGATTTTCAGCTCTAAGGGCTTCGATGCGTTGAGGCTTCCCAGCACCGTGGTCGTGTCACACTTCTCGCGATAGCCCTCAAGTGGGTACCGCGTGAGCGAACCGGTTAGAAATGTCAAGTCGTCAAAGGTTGGCAGGGCACGCTTCGCACCCCACCCACGAATCTCGTAGCGACCCTCGTGGGCCATCTCTTGAATCTGGGCGATCACTTCGGCTGGGAACGTAGAACTCGCTACCGTTCCCGTCGCAGTAATGGAGTCGTGGTCGATAGGTTTCATTAGTACTTTTGATCCTTCAGCGCGTCGAAGTTGTAGAGGGTTTTTGCAGAGACAATCTTGGTGACGTTGTCGATCGACACATGATCGAATCCAGTGGTTGCGATCAATTCGCCGAGAGTCTTTTTATCCACGTCGGTCAACTCCTCGACCTTGGTATCTGAACCAAGCGACGAGACCTTGCCGCCAACGTAGATCACTGCTTCGTAGAGAGAGTCGCCAAGCGATCCTTGGGCGTCTCCTCCGATGAAGATGGTGCCGGCCTGAGCCATAAAGCCGCTCATGTGGCCGACGGATCCCCCTACACAAAGTGTTCCACCTTTGAGAGAGATGCCTGCACGAGACGAGGCATCACCCTCGACGATGACCATGCCACCATGAGACGACGCGCAGGCGCTTTCCGATGCGTTGCCCTTCACGCGCACCGTGCCCGCCATCAGGTTTTCCCCTACCGACCATCCGACCGATCCGTTCACCGTGATGTCGGGTCCGTCACAGAGTCCGCCGATGAAGTACCCAGCGTTCCCATCAATTTCAACAGAAATTTTGTTCGAGAGACCCACCACCAAGTTATGACACCCACGCGGTTCACTAATGCGCACCGTTGTGCCGTCAGGCAACGCCCTCAGCGCAACGTTAATTTCGCGCAATGTCATTGACGCGCAACTGTATTCGACGTCTACCACGACAGCACCTCTTCAGGGTTTGGCTCAAAGACGCGTGCGTCTTCAATTCCCGGCAGCTCGGCGAGTGCGTGGTACTCAGAAGCGACGGCAACGTAGTCGTCAGTTTCGGCGACCACCATGGGCTTGCATGCAAAGGAATCGCGCACCACTGCCATGGAATCTTCTGACGCCACGACCAATGAGTAAAAGCCATCGAAGGTTTTCAGGACCGTCTTGAGGGCATCAGCCATGGTGGCGCCTTCGGCGAGTTCTCGACCAATGAAGCGAGCACACACTTCTGAGTCGTTGTCAGTATCAAAGTGAATGCCATGGTCGACAAGATCTCGACGCACTGAGGCGTAGTTGGAGAACGATCCATTGTGGACGAGACACACGTCTGCATTCACGGCAAAGGGGTGCGAGTGTTCCGTCGTCACTGCTGACTCTGTGGCCATCCTGGTATGGCCAATGGCCATGTAGCCTGCTCGATTCGCGATGCCATAGCGTTCACACACAACCGACGCAGGACCCACCTCTTTGAAGACGTCAATGGCGTTTCCGTAGCCAAACAGGCGGACCGTAGGGTCGCCGTGGCGAATAGCAGACAAAATCTGGACCGGGTCTGCTTCAGAAACGACCAGCGCTTGGCGTGCTTGGACCGTGAGGGTAGATCCGTCGCCAAAGACACCATCAAGAGAGCCCACGTACTGCTCCCAGTCAAAAGGCATCTCAGGGTTGTACAAGGAATATTTGTGCGCACTCTTGCCGATGTCATGGGTATAGATCGCAATACCCGTTGAGTCCTCGCCTCGAGAAGCAAGGCAGTCCAAAATCGGAACCGTCAATGCTCCAAGTTGGTTCTCAAGTGCTGGATTTTTTAATTTGAGACCGACAATTCCGCACATGGCTGCTCCTCCTCCCCCTCGGCGCCATTGTCGTTGAACGTCAACAGCGAAGTCCTGTCGTGGAACCGTAACACTAGTAAGAAACGTTGTCCACTATGAGTGGACACTCCACGGACGCGGAACTACGCCTGGGGAGTGCCGTATGCGATCACGGAGAGGAATTTGATGGGGAGCTCGATCAGGCGGGTTGGCCCGTGGACGATTTCTCCAGAGAACTGCAGTGCATCACCGGGTTCAAGGACGTAACGGCCCGCTCCAAAACCGTACTCCACAACGCCTTCGAGCATGTAGAGAAACTCAATGCCTGGGTGCTGAAAGAGCGGAAAGACCTCTGTTCGCTCGTCAAGGGTCACAAGCACCGGCTCCACGATCTTCTGGGGGCCCCTCATTTCGCCGAGCATCTCATATTGGTGCCCCACTCGGGTTCCCTTGCGGACGATCTCGACCCCCTGTCCCGCTTTGACAAAAAGGGCATCATGCTCTTCTTCGAGGCCACGGAAAAAGGAGGTCAGTGGGACGGAAATGGCCTTTGCCAATTTTGAAAGGGTCCCGAGGCTTGGTGATCCTTGGGCATTCTCGATCTTCGAGAGCATCGACTTCGAGATATCCGAACGCTCCGCCATCTGCTCGATCGTCAGGCCGAGAGCGGTGCGGTACTCCTTGACTCGTTGAGCAATAATCCAGCCGATATCGGGGTCGAGGCTGTCGATCTTGGCGTCATCATTCTCTTTGGGAGTGACTTCGTGAGGGAGTCGAGCATTACCTTTCTTCTGCTCAATCTTTTTCGGCGCTGCGCTCATCTCATCTCCTCTTGGATTTCCCTACTTTAGGCGTCTTTTTGGGCGAGATGGGGAGTTCCGGCGAGTTGAGTTTTTCCACTCTCGTGAAACTGTTTGCGCTCTGGGTGGAAATGGCTGATAATAGCGATAGTCCAACCTAAGGGGGAAATGTCATGGCAAAGGTTCTCTGCGTTCTTTACGAAGACCCGATAACCGGATTTCCGCCTAAGTATGCCCGTGACACCGTCCCGGTTATCGAGGGCTACGCCGATGGACAATCGGTTCCGTCGCCCAAGGGTCTCGACTTCACCCCGGGAGAACTTGTTGGTTCAGTTTCTGGCGAACTGGGCTTGCGCAAATACCTCGAGGCCAATGGCCACACCTTGGTCGTCACCTCCGACAAAGAAGGTCCCGATTCCGTCTTTGAACGTGAACTTGCCGACGCTGACGTAGTCATCTCGCAGCCGTTCTGGCCTGCCTACATGACGCCTGAGCGATTCGAAAAAGCCAAGAATCTCCAAATCGTGATTACCGCTGGAATCGGGTCGGACCACACCGATCTTTCGTCGGCCATCGCTCGCAACATCACGGTGGCAGAAGTCACGTTCTCAAACTCCATCAGTGTCTCTGAACACGTCGTCATGATGATTCTCGGCCTGGTGCGCAACTACCTTCCTTCTCACGAGTGGGTGGTCAAAGGTGGATGGAACATCGCTGACTGCGTCGAGCGCAGCTACGACCTTGAAGGAATGCACGTCGGCACAGTGGCCGCAGGCCGTATTGGCCTCGCCGTCCTTCGCCGACTCAAGCCCTTTGATGTTCACTTGCACTACACCGACCGTCACCGTCTCCCAAAAGAGATTGAAGAAGAGTTGAACCTCACCTTCCATCCAGACGCTGCGTCGATGGTCCCCGAATGTGACGTCGTGACAATCAATGCACCGCTTCACCCCGAGACCGAGCACCTTTTCAATGACGACATGTTCAACCGCATGAAGCGTGGGACCTACCTCATCAACACGGCACGAGGGAAGATCTGCGACCGCGATGCGGTCGTTCGGGCTTTGGAGAACGGCCAACTCGCTGGCTATGCCGGTGACGTTTGGTATCCCCAGCCAGCACCTGCTGATCACCCATGGCGCACCATGCCTCATGAAGGAATGACACCGCACATTTCGGGGACATCGCTTTCGGCCCAGGCCCGTTATGCGGCGGGAACACGTGAAATTCTTGAGTGCTTCTTTGAAGGACGCCCTATCCGGGACGAATACCTTATCGTTGACGGTGGGGGCCTTGCAGGCACGGGAGCTCACTCGTACAGCGCAAAATAGGAGCGACGCTCTCACTTGAGCAAGTAACTGCGACATGAGAGAGCTCAGACCCGAGAAGATTGGTAAAGCGATGGAACAATTTATCTTTACGATGCAGTGCGACGATAAGCCTGGGATTGTCCGAGCCTGCGCTGATGTTATCGGCGACGTGAAAGGGAACATCATTGAGAATGATCAATTCACTGACGTCAATTCAGGAATCTTCTACATGCGGACAGTCTTCGAATGTCCTCGCACAGAAGAAGAGATTCGAACGCAGTTGACCGATGCCGTCGCTCAGTTCTCTCCCAAACTTTCGTTGCGAGGAGCCGAGCAGAAGCGTCGGGTCCTCGTCATGGTCTCAAAGCAAGATCATTGTCTCGTCGATCTTCTCTATCGCTGGAGAATTGGTGAGCTACCTATCGATATTCCAGTGATTGTCTCGAACCACGTCACCTGTGAATCAATCGCTGCGGACTACGGCATTCCGTTCGTCTACGTTCCCGTGACAACGGAAACGAAACCGGCGGCGGAAGCTCGACTCTTGGAGCTTGTGGACGAGTACAACGTCGATTTCGTGGCAATGGCTCGCTACATGCAGATTCTCTCGACAGAGCTCTGCGAGGCATTATCCGGAAGAGTCATCAACATCCATCACTCATTTTTGCCCGGTTTCAAGGGTGCGAAGCCTTATCATCAAGCAGCCGAGCGTGGCGTCAAATTAATCGGTGCCACCGCGCACTTCGCCACCGCCGATCTTGACGAAGGACCAATTATTGAACAAGATGTGCGCCGCGTGAACCATGCCCTCACTGCGACTGATCTTGTGGCACTTGGTCGTGACATTGAACGTGAAGTCCTTTCACGAGCCGTGCGGCTGCACAGTGAAGACCGCGTGATGGTCGCCGGCCACAAGACCGTCGTCTTTACCCGTTAGTTCTTCGAACTCCAGCGAGCGACGAGCGCCTCCATTCGTTCAGCATCCGTTTGGATCTGAAGGCCAAGATCGTTGAGTTGCTCCTCGACTGCGGCGGGTCCCGTGCCTCCGGGAGATTGACGATTGGCAACGCTGCGCCCTGGGGCCAACAATGCTGCTGCATCAGGGCCTAATTCCTCATGAGCTTCCACCAAGCCTCCGAGCGGCACGCCCTTCTCGAGAGCCTCCGTGACAATGCCTGCGACCACACCATGAGCTTGACGAAACGGCATACCTTGTTTCACCAGATATTCGGCAAGATCAATCGCTCCACTCATCGACTCGTCTGCCGCACGGGCCATCGTTTCTTCGCTCCACGCCACCGTTGCGTAGAGCCCAGTCAGAGCATCAAGCACCAGGCGGATCTGTCGAACCGCGTCAAAGAGGGGTTCTTTGTCCTCTTGAAGGTCTCGGTTGTAGCTCAGGGGAAGTGACTTCATCGTGGCCAAAAAGCCCACAAGATCGCCAATGAGGCGTCCGGACTTTCCTCGTGCGAGTTCTCCAATATCGGCATTCTTTTTCTGCGGAAGCATTGAACTCCCCGTGGCATAGGCATTGTCAAGGGTGAAGAAACCGAACTCCTCGCTCGTGAAAAGTACAATCTCTTCGCCAAGGCGCGAACAGTGCAGACCCACGAGCGCGATGTCAAAGAGCGCCTCGGCGACAAAGTCTCGATCCGAGACTGCGTCCATTGAGTTGTCGAATCGCTTGGCAAAGCCCAATTCTTCTGCCACCCCATCGGGGTCAAGCGGCAAGGATGATCCCGCCAAGGCACCGGCGCCCAGTGGCGAGACGTTCAAGCGATGAACGGATGCGAGGAGGCGATCGACATCACGAGAGAACGCCCAACAGTGCGCGGCAAGATGGTGGCTCAACAACACCGGCTGGGCGCGCTGGAGATGGGTGTAGCCAGGAAGATAGACACTCCCTGCTTCCGACGCGCGAGCCGACAAGACTCGTTGGAGCGCGAGCACGCTTGCGGCTACGTCAAGCAAGGCACCACGGCTCCAGAGCCGAAGGTCGGTCGCAACTTGATCGTTTCGAGATCGTCCTGTGTGAAGTTTTCCCCCAACTGGGCCTGCGATTTCGGTGACTCGCCGTTCGACCGCAGTATGAATGTCTTCATCGGATTCGACAAAAACAAAAGAACCTGAAGAAAGTTCACCTGTTACTTGCTCCAAGGCCGAAAGCAGGGTCTGCGTTTCTTCATCAGAGAGGATGCCCGTTCGTCCAAGACCACGCACGTGCGCGGCGCTCCCCAACACATCCACGAGGCCCAGCTGTTGGTCGAAGCCCAGCGAAATTGACATCGCAGCCAACTCAGGCGCCATGCCACCTTCAAGGCGTCCAGCCCAAAGGGTCAACGTCCCGATCCTTTGCTTAGTTGCTTCTCTGACCATGTCGCTACGCCCAAACCCCAGAGCCGAACGAATCCCGCAGAGTCCTCATGGCGGAAGGTGTCGGCGGCATCGTAGGTGGCCAAGCCATGGTCATAGAGCGCGTAAGGGCTGCGGCGCCCCTCAATGTGCAGTGCGCCCGGTGGATCAAATCGCATCCGTACATCACCCGTGACGAATCGTTGCGTCTCGGTCATAAACGCGTCAATGGCCTGTTTGAGCGGCGAGAACCACATGCCGTCGTAGACCAATTCGGCCCATCGTGGCTCAAGCCGCGCCTTCTCGTGATGAAGATCACGCTCCAAACAAAGGTCTTCCAGATCTGCGTGGGCCGCAATCAGCGCCAGTGCACCAGGGCACTCATAGACCTCACGGCTCTTGATACCGACTCGACGGTTCTCCACCATGTCGAGTCGTCCAAATCCCGTGGATCCCGCACGAAGATTCAAATCATCAATAATGTCCGCCACAGTCTTCGTGACGCCATCAAGGGCAACAGGGACGCCTTGATCAAATGAGATCACCAGTTCAACTGACTCATTGGTGCGGACCTTGGTCAACGTGTTTGGTTCACTCGGTGCAGTTGCCCAAGGATCTTCGATGGCCCCACACTCAATGGCACGTCCCCAAAGGTTCTCATCGATCGAGTAGATCTTCGCCTTGGACTGGCCAATAGGGATATTCCACTTCGCTGCGTAATCGACTGAGTCTTCGCGAGTCATCCCCCAAAGGCGCGCAGGGGCATAGACCTTGAGATGTGGGGCCAAGGCACGAGTGCCAACCTCAAAGCGGACCTGGTCGTTTCCTTTCCCGGTGCAGCCATGGGCCACCGCATTGGCGTCAAAGACTCGTGCTTGCTCGACGAGGTGCTTAACGATGACGGGGCGGGACAGGGCTGAGACCAGTGGATACTTCCCCTCATAGGCAGCGTTAGCGGCGATAGCGGGAACGCAGTACTCATTGGCCATCTCGTCGCGCGCATCGACCACAATAGCTTCCTTGGCGCCTGCGGCAAATGCTCGCTGGCGAATGTCTTCCCACTCTTCTCCCGTCGAGTCAGACGATTGGCCAACGTCGACCGAGACGGCAATGACCTCGGCGTCATGCTCTTCAATGAGCCAACGAATTGCCACCGAGGTGTCAAGGCCTCCGCTGTACGCCAATACAATTCTCTCCGTCATACCTTCTCCTCTTTATTTCCGGTTCTTTGCTACTGCGCGTACTCGCTCCTTTGGACGAACTTCAAGACCAGCTAATGCGGCCAATCGTTCACACACATCGTCAACGCCAAACTCATCGTCTACGGCCACCATGATCGTGTCATCCCCTGCCACGGTACCAACCACGCCATCAACGCCTGAGCGATCCATCGCCGACGCCACAACATGGGCACATCCTGGTGGCGTTCTAATGATGACGAGCGGCCCTGCTGGAGCGACTTCGACGGCCCATTCGCCGAGAATGCGTCTCAAGTGATCAACGGGCGCGACTTGCTGATTAGTGAGCTCAGGAAGCGCCAGTGCGCGCTCCCCTCCAGGAATCCGAACAGTGATCGCCCCCATCTCTTCAAGGTCACGCGACACCGTCGCTTGCGTCGCAGCAATACCTTCTTCCTTGAGCAGCGTTACGAGTTGGCTCTGACTCGAAACCACTTGGTCCTCCAAAATCAGCATGATGCGATGATGGCGCTGTTGTTTGGAGATCTTCATGATCCCTCTCCGTCGCTGAGGAGCCAACGAAACACGCCACGCATAGCAGTTCGACGATGTGCGACCTGCTGCCAAATTCTGCTTTGGGGTCCTTCAAGGACTTCGTCAGTGATCTCCTCGCCCCGGTGGGCGGGTAGACAGTGCAACACCACAGCATCAGGGTTCGCATAAGCGAGCAGCGCTGCGTCGATACCGTACCCGCTGAGGTCGTTGAGTCGCTGATCATGCTCGGCTTCTTGGCCCATCGACGTCCACACATCGCTATAGAGGACATCTGCGTTGTCAGCGGCTTCGGCGAGATCAGACGTTTGGAGCACGCTCGCTCCAGCGGATGCTCCAAGATCAGCGAGATCGTCAAGTACCTCACTCGAGAACTGATAGCCCTGCGGAGCAGCGATGCGTACATCGATCCCCAGTTGGAGTGACGCTTGCGCGAGCGACAGCGTCACGTTATTGGCGTCGCCGACATAGCAAAGTCGCTTGCCGTGAAGGGCGCTCATGGAGCGGCCGTCACCGAACTCATCAAGCATCGTCAGGACATCAGCGATTGCCTGACAGGGGTGACTGACATCGCTCAGGAGGTTCACCACACTGACATTCCATGGTGGGCTGGACAGCGCCTCTTTCATGCGAACGAGGACGCCGTGGTCATTCACACGAGCAGCAAGAATTCGATGGAACGAGCCCAGCGTGCGAGCCACATCCTCCGCTGATTCACGGGTGTCGATCCCCACCTCTCCCTGGGTGATCATGACGGGATGCCCGCCGAGATCAACCACTGCCATCTCGGTTGCATTGCGCGTTCGTCCCGACGGCTTTTCAAAGAACATGGCAACGCTTTGTTGGGAAAGTTCATGACCAGCAGGGACTCGAGCGAGGTCGATTATTTCAAGGAGATCCGAGGTACTCAGCTCTGCCAGATCCAGGAGGTGTCGTGTCATTCCCCACCTGCCTGCTCGTGGACCTTGGTCATCGCTGCATGAAGACGGCGAAGGGCTTCATGGATCTCATCAGCACTCACCGTGAGTGGCGGCATGCAGCGGATGACGTTGGGACGCACGGCATTTACGACCACGCCGGCGGCTAAGGCCTCTTGGGTTACTTCTTTAGCAATGTCGGCATTGAGCTCGGCACCGAGTATCAATCCGCGTCCGCGTACCCCCGTCACCCCTGGCAGATCGAGTAATCCAGCACGGAGCTGTTCGGAGGCTTCGTGCGCCAGCGCCGGAGCATCAAGATCAATCATTGTTTCTAATGTGGCCTTTGCCGCCGCCAACGCCAAGGGTTGCCCGCCAAATGTTGATCCGTGATCACCCGGCTTGAATGCCGCGGCCACACCGTCAAGAGCCCAGCAGGCCCCAACGGGGATTCCATTGCCCAATGCTTTTGCCAAGGTAACCACGTCGGGAGCCAAATTCTCGTCTTGAAACCCAAACCATTGGCCCGTTCGACCTAGTCCCGTCTGCACTTCATCAATCATGAACAGTGCATCAACTTTGCGACAAGCTTCTTGGAGTCCTGGCAGATAGCCGATCGGCGGGGTATTCACTCCCCCTTCGGCTTGAATCACTTCGACCAGGACTGCAGCGACGTCGCCAACACTGAGTCGCTCTTCCATCGCTTGGAGATCACCAAAAGCAATATGTTCGAAGCCCTCCGGCATAGGAGCAAAGACCATCTGTTTCTCCGGTTGGCCGGTGGCGGCCAGTGTGGCCAAGGTTCGCCCGTGGAACGAGTTCAAGGTCGTGAGGACCACGTGCTTACCTGGGCGAGCTTTGCGGGCCAACTTCAGCGCACATTCGTTCGCTTCAGCACCCGAATTGCAGAAAAAGACTTTTCCTGAGCGACCCCCCGCATCAACGAGAAGGTCATTGATCAACGAGGCCACTGCTTGACGTTGGGGATGGTCAAACAGGTTTGAGACATGCGACAAGGTCGCCGCTTGTTCTTGAATGGCCTTCGTAACCTCAGGTCGGTTGTGGCCGAGAGACGTTACGGAGAGCCCACAGAGAAAGTCAAGGTACTCGTTACCCTCACTGTCAATCAACACGGTGCCATTCCCTTTGACAAAGGTCACCACAGGAGCTGCATAGTTCTCCATGAGATGGGAGGTCATGAGGGCACCACCATGGTTCCAACACCGCTGTCGGTAAAGAGCTCCACCAGCAATGCATGCGGCGTCGTCCCGTCCAGAATGTGAGCACGTCGGACCCCACCTCGTACCGCAGTGCAACACGCTTCAACTTTGGGGACCATTCCCCCATTCGCAGCGCCCGAGCTCACTAACGCTTCAAGTTCTTCTACGGTGGCTTGCGCCATAACGGTTGATGGGTCATCAGCCACGCGTCGGATGCCAGGGACGTCCGTCAAGAACACCAACTTCTCGGCATGTACCGCTGCGGCAATCTCGCCCGCCACGGTGTCAGCATTGATATTCAATGTCTGGCCCGCGATGTCAGAGCCGATCGTCGCGATGACCGGCACAATACCTTGAGCAACCAAGCGATTCACAATAGTTGGGTCGACGTTGGTCACGTCACCGACGAACCCAAGTTTTTCATCGCGAAACGCTGCAGTGATCAAATTGGCATCAACCCCCGAGAGACCAACGGCGATGGGGCCGTGAACATTAAGTGCCGCTACGATCCCGCTGTTTACCTTGCCCACCAACACCATCTGTGCCATCTCGAGCGTCTCGGCGTCGGTGATGCGAAGCCCGT
The DNA here is from genome assembly GCA_903825895.1 of uncultured Actinomycetes bacterium. Lineage (GTDB taxonomy): Bacteria > Actinomycetota > Acidimicrobiia > Acidimicrobiales > RAAP-2 > CAIUMH01. The sequence goes on along the minus strand of CAIKCI010000011.1, from coordinate 70,296 downwards.
CATGGAACTCTGAGGTCTTTCCAATCTTCTTGAGCATTTCGGCGATCTGCGGTCCGCCACCATGCACCACCACCGGCTTGATGCCAACAGCTTGGAGGAGCACGATGTCCTGGGCAAAGGATGCCAGTGCTGAGGCTTCGTCGCCTCCTGCCAATGCATTACCGCCGTACTTGACCACAACAACCGAGTCGGCAAATTGTCGAATGTAGGGAAGTGCTTCAATCAGCAACTGTGCGGTTTGGTCCGGATGCTCTCGTGCGGTACTCATGAAGTCGTTCGATTCTCGTCGATGTAGCCATGGCCGAGGTCAGTGGTGAGCACTGAGCCCACACCGCTGCCGAGACCTAAATCAATTTCAAGCAAGATCCATCGTTCTTTCATGTGCGCTGCGACAAGATCGTGGTCGTGCACAGCAGCCTCACCAGCCCGGCTCACCACCGTCCCGCCATAAGAAATGGTAGTGAGAAGAGGATCACAGTCGATTCCCGCGGTGGCGACCTCACTGAGTACTCGGCCCCAATAGGGGTCTTCGCCATTGAGCGAACATTTCACCAGCAGCGAGTTGGCCACCTTGCGCGCACCTTGGTGGGCTTCGTTGTCGCTCTTAGCGCCGGTTACCTTGATTCGTACCGCTTTCGTTGCGCCTTCAGCATCAAAGGCCATGAACTCAGCCAAGGTGAGACAGACCTTCGCCAGCGCCGCACGAAGCGCTGCGTTGTCAACGGGCCCTGCCAATCCACTCGCTAGTGCGATCACCGTGTCGTTCGTGGACGTCGCTCCGTCGACGATCAGTGAGTTGAATGAAGGTCCAACGGCATCGATCAACATTGCGGCGAGCTCTTCTTGAGAGACCTCGGCGTCGGTGGTGATCACACTCAGCATCGTGGCCATATTGGGCTCGAGCATGGCAGCGCCCTTGGCCATTGCTCCCACGACAAAGCCATCCCCCACCACCAATACCTCTTTGGCAAAGGTGTCAGTGGTCATGATCGCTACCGCCGCACGATTCCCGTCGTCTTCAGATGACCCCAGTGTGTTGGCCAGCGGAGCAATCGCTCCTTCGAGGGCGTCGATGGGAAAAGGGATCCCAATCAGACCGGTCTGACAGATCAATATCTCGTTATCAGCTGCATCTACGGCTTGCGCGACTTCGTGGGTGATCGTGGTTGCCGCAGCGAGGCCTGCAGCGCCCGTAGCGGCATTGGCATTACCCGAGGTCAACACCACGCCACGACTCATGTTTCCTGTGGCCTTCAAGTGCGCACGGCTGATCTGGACGGGGGCCGCGGCTGCTTTGTTCTGGGTAAACACTGCCGCAGTGACGACGGGAGCATCAGCGAGCACGATGGCCATGTCAGATCGTCCGCTCCCCTTGATGCCGACAGGTCCACCGGTCGCTGAGAAACCCTTCGCTGCCGTCACACTCATGGGTACACTCCAATCGAAGAAAGTCCAGCGGTTTCATCAAAGCCAGCAACGACGTTTGCGCACTGAATTGCCTGGCCACTTGCCCCTTTGCCAAGATTGTCGATTGCACTTATGACAACCAGGTAGCCCGTTCGGGGATCGACCCGAGCAGTGATAAACGCAGAGTTTGATCCTGTCGCTGATTTCGTAGCTGGTGGTTCGTGGACAACGTGGACGAATGGTTCATCGACGTAGGCATCGTTGAGAATCGCCAGAGCATCGTCCGTCGTCATGGGCGAAACCGGACGACCATACGCAGTTACCAGCATGCCGCGTACCATCGGGGCGAGATGGGGCGTGAACAGCACCGTGGCATTGAGCGTCATCTCCATCTCGGCGGTATGGCGATGATCAAGAAGGCCGTAGGCGGAGAATGACTCGTCAACCTCTGAGAAATGTAGATGATCCTTCGCTGCTCGTCCCGCTCCAGAGACCCCACTTACCGCATCAACAATGATCCCCTCAGCAGCAATCACTCCACCATCAAGAAAAGGCGCAAGGGCCAAGGTTGTCGCTGTCGGATAACACCCGGGAACGGCAACCAGCGATGCGTCGACAAGCTGCTCACGATGACGTTCGACGAGACCGTAAACGGCGCTCTCACAGAGATCCGGAGCACCGTGGGTCTCGTTGTACCAATGCTCGTAGGTTTTAAAGGGGAGACGAAAATCTGCCCCGAGGTCAATCATGGTCTTCCCCTGGTTAAGAAGGGCCGGAGCGATTCCTTGAGATGCTCCGTGGGGAAGGGCCAAAAAGACGATATCGCACTCGCTGAAGGTCTCTGGGGTCGTCGCTTGATAGCGGATCCCTTTGTAGGCTGCGGTCAAAGATGGTGTGTGCAGGGCCACGAGTTCGCCATCGTGGCGTTGGCCGGAGACTGCTTGCACGACAAATTCCGGGTGCCCGGCCAGCAGACGTAAAAGTTCTGCCCCTGCGTATCCTGATGCTCCTGCAACGCCAACCTTCATAACGTAAAAATATACATCAGATTGCATATTATTGCAAAAAGTCAAGCCCGAGGTAGGCTAGGAATGACCTATGACCCGTAAAAGTTGGTTGCTTTTCGCTGCATTGTCTGTGATCTGGGGCCTCCCGTACTTCATGATTCGGGTGGCCCTGCGCCAGATTGATCCAGGGACCTTGATCTTGTTCCGCACCCTTCCAGCCGCCCTTCTGATTGTCCCTTGGGCAATCGCCACCGGGCGGCTTACCCCAATCTTCGCAAAATTCAAGTGGGTGCTGATTTATACCGTGATTGAGTTCGGGATTCCCTGGCTCATGATGACGACCGCAGAGAAGCACATCACCAGCTCCCTCACTGCGCTTCTCGTGGGGTCCGTTCCATTGCTCGCGGCATTGTTGTATCGCTTTACGGTCGTCCATGAACCCTTCGGACCTCGAAGAACGATTGGACTCTTTCTCGGAGCTGTGGGAGTGGCACTTGTCGTTGGCCTCAGCGTCAGCGGATCATCGTGGATCGGCGTCCTGCTCATGGTCGGCTGCGTCGTTGGATACACGCTTGGGCCACTCATTATCTCGCTCAAACTCGCCGACTTGCCAGGGCCTGGTGTTGTGGGCGCGTCAGTAGGTCTCGTTGCGTTGGCCTATCTTCCTTGGGGGGCAACGCACTTACCCGCTCATCTTTCGTTCAATGTCATCGCTGCGGTTGCGTGCCTCTCATTTATCTGCACCGCCGCTGGCTTTTTGATTTTCTTTGCCCTCATCGTGGAAATCGGTCCGGCGCGAACAACCTTGGTCACTTACATCAACCCGGCCGTTGCTGTCTTATTAGGGGTCGTCTTCTTGAGCGAACCTTTCACGATCGGCATTGCCATTGGATTCCCGCTCATTATTTTGGGCTCGATTATGGCTACCGGGAGATCTCCCGGCTCGCTCGACGAAGTCTCAGCGAAGCGAAGCGCCGAGATCCGCCGCAGCGGCAATCAATAAGCCGCGCGTTTCGGTAATTTCAGATTCGCTCAGCGTCCGGTCGTCCGCACTTAGTCGAAGCGCAAACGCCAAACTTCGTGCATCGTCGTCAATGCCTGGACCCCGATAGACGTCAAAGAGACGAACGAACTCAAGCACTACCCCTCCTGCGCTCTTCAGCGCATCAAGCAAACTGTCGACGCTCACCGTATTCGGCACGCTGAAGGCAAGATCTAGATCTGCTGAAGGGAATCGACTGATCCCGACTGCCCGATCGCTTTTCCGCGCCACTTTTGCTGGATCTCGCACTGCCCCGAGATCAAGCACCACGATGCCAATCCGTTGCCGACCTGCACTTGGTGCAAGTTCAGCCACAATGAAGGGGTCAACTTCACCCACTGCTCCAAAAACCTCGCCTGATTGTGCATCTACCAGCTCCGCCGATCGTGTTGGGTGCAGACCAGCAAGGAGCGTGGACGACCCTGATTGAATGCGCATGTCAGCGAGGCCCAGGGCATCGGCCAGAACTCGTGCCGCTGCGACGGCGGTCGTCGCATCGTCATCGGGTCGGGCCAAGACCAATGCGGCGTGCTCTTCTTCGGAAGGGAGATCAACCAAGACTCCACCAGCAGCACCTGCTCGCACCGAACGGTTGGTAGTGCTAGCCGAAGGGTGTACAAAGACCAAACCCATCTCAAAGAGAACAATGTCGTCTTGTCGCCGATCGGCGTTATAACCAACGCTTCGAAGGAGACCCGGGACAAGCGATCGGCGAAGCCGGGCTTCATCTTGCGTCAAGGGATTTGTCACGCCAATCTCTGGCTCCGAAATTCCCAGAAGCGCTGCATCCCCGGATGCCACCAAGGATGTTGTCCACGCTTCATCGCCACCAAGTCCAAGAAGTGCCTCTCGCACGCGGGTTCGAGTACCTTGGCGTTTGTTGGGCTGCCCTGGCTCAGGCCATGGAGAAGTCCGCCGAGGAAGGTTCGCGTACCCATAGGTCCGCGCGACTTCCTCGATCACATCGGCAATCCCGTGGTGGGTTGTACGAATGTCGGGCCTGTTCGTCGGAATGGTCACGGTCAGATTCTGTGCGTCCTTTTCGACGACGCCAAAGCCCAAGGGTTCGAGAAGGTCGCTGATTGCCTGCGCAGTAAAGGCAACACCAAGCAGCGAGCTCACCCGTTCAAGGGGAACCTCAAGCACGGTGGCGACCACTGGGTGATCGGGAACGACAAGAGGATCGGGTGCTACGACCATTGAAGGTGAACTGAGACTCAGGATTTCAAAGAATCGATCACTTACGTTTTCAAGGTTGGCAGGATCGATGCCTTTTTGGAAACGAGTGGACGCTTCTGTCCGATGGGCCAAGCGACGAGAGGTACGCGTCGATGCAATGGGATCAAACGATGCAGTTTCTAAGAGGATGGTGGTCGTCGCTTCAGCGATCTCAGACGACGCTCCCCCCATAATCCCTGCGATACCGATGACGTGGTCCTCTGCGTCGCAGATAACACAGTCATTTCCTTCGTCCCCAAGACTTTGCCCGGCTACTCCAAGCACTCGCTCGACGCCATCAAGGGTGGTCAGTGACTCATTGGGGTGAGCACGGCGCACGCGCAAGCCCCCGCCAGCAATCTTGTCGAGATCGTAAGGGTGCGTGGGTTGACCCATCTCAAGCATCACGTAATTCGATGCATCGACCACGTTGTTGATGGGGCGCATTCCTGCTTTCTCGAGCCTGCGCTGGATCCAGTCCGGCGAGTTGCCCACAATGACCCCGCTCGCGACACTGACAACCAAGCGGCGACAAAGTTCCACATCATCAACTCCTGCTGAAGCGAGCTCTGAAGTCGGTGGTCCACTGCGAGCGGGGGATAATGGAGCGACCGGCGCAAAGGGGATGTGGAGATGCGCTGCAAGATCACGAGCAACGCCAGAGATCGAATGGGCATCTGGTCGATTTCCTTCAACCGTGATGTCAAAGATCACGTCTGGTTCGATCGCTAAAACTTCAACGATGGCGCTACCGGGAATCGCCCCAGGAACGTCAGTGAGGATCATCAAGCCATCGTGATCGTCCCCTAGGCCGAGTTCTTTACCCGAACAAAGCATGCCGTTGGACTCCACGCCTTTCATCTTGCGCTGGGCGATAACGAAGTCTCCTGGCAACACTGACCCCACTGGGGCAAAGGGCACGAGGTCGGCTTCGGAGAAGTTCATGGCCCCGCAGACGACTTCAATCGGTCCGTCACCTGCATCAGCAACTACCAATCGAATACGATCGGCGCCCTCAATTGAGCGAATCTCCTCGACGCGAGCCACGATCACATCACCAAGAGACTCACCCGTCGTGGTTACGTCTTCGACCACCAGTCCAAGTTCATCTAGCGTTGCGCGCAAAAGCGCCGCATCGTCGGGGAACGGCGCGAAATCTTTTAGCCAGGAAAGAGGTACCAACATAGTTAGAACTGCCTCACAAATCTGAGATCGTTCTCGATGAGCGCTCGCATGTCCGCAATCCCATGGCGCATTTGTGCGCAGCGATCGATCCCAAAGCCGAACGCAAAACCAGACCACTCCGAGGGGTCGATCCCAACGGCCTCGAAGACCGCCGGGTCCACCATGCCGCAGCCACCAAGTTCGATCCATCCGGTGCGCGAACAGGTCCGACAGCCTTCTCCTCGACAAATTGTGCACGTGATTTCAAACTCGGCCGAGGGTTCCGTAAAGGGAAAGTATGCCGGGCGCAAACGTGAGTGAATATCTGGGCCGAAATAAGCGGCCGTGAAGGTCTCGATTGTCCCCGCAAGATCACCAAAGGTGACATCACGATCGACCACGAGGCCTTCGATCTGGTGAAACACCGGGAGATGACGCGCGTCGGGCGTATCCAGGCGATAACAACGACCCGGCATCACGGCATGGATTGAGTGCATTCCTCGTTGATGAGCCGCCTCAAGAAGGTGAATCTGCGTTGGTGAAGTGTGCGTGCGCAAAAGGACTGTTTCAGGTTCTCCGAGGTCCAGGTACATGGTGTCGAAGGTGTCGCGCGCAGGGTGGCCTGGTGGCAAGTTCAAGGCTTCGAAGTTATACCAATCAGTCTCAACTTCTGGTCCTTCCGCTACAGAGAAACCCATGGCAATAAACACCTCTTCGAGGGATGCCTGCGTTTGAGCAACTACATGAGCGTGTCCCCGCCGAACCGGTACTCGAACGTCTCGAACGATGACTTCAGAAAGATCCAAGCGATCGGCTTCAAGCGCCTCACGGCGAGCTGCTGCTTCGATGACGACCTTGCGTTCATCCAAGGCGCTCATGATGGCAGCCGTGGCTTCTCCGACAAGTCGACCCAACTCCTTGCGCTCGGCCTCGTCATCGATTTTCCCAAGTGCGGCGCGTGCCTGAGCGAGTGGAGACTGCTTTGCTTTGAGAGATCCTGCAATCGCATCGAATGCTTCTAACGTCACTGCGCTGGCAATCTCAGCGCAGGTTTCGCTCACGAGGGCTGTCAACACTTCTTGACTCAGCGGACTACTCATGAAGGGTCTTTCGTGGGCACAGAGTCAATCGTAGAGCCCAAGGTGGTGCTGAGCGAGGTTTCATGGTGGCGCGCAATGCTCATGGCCAGGATGCCCCCCGCCACCGAGACGTTGAGTGACTCAAGTGCCCCCTGGAGGGGAATACGCACTCCCCTGGCACAACGAGACATGATCTCGTCACTGAGGCCAGCACCCTCATTTCCTAACACCAACGCCGTGGCGTCGGGCCACGCAAGATCTGCGTAGTCCTCTCCATTGTGAGATGAGGTAGCGAAGGTCGTCACTCCTTGATCAGCGAGTTCATCAAGGAGATCCGTGACGGACGGCCTTTCATCGACCACAATCCGGAACGTCGATCCGGTTGCCGCTCGCAGTGCCTTCGGGCCAAAAGGATCTGCACTTGCCCCCGTTATAAACACTGTTGTGACACCACAGCCTTCGGCAACGCGCAGTAATGCCCCAACGTTGCCCGGATCTTGGATCTCGTCGAGTACGAGGGAGAATGACCTCCCAATAGGCGACGTTTGCTCCGCCAAGATCTGCTCGGCGATTCCCGCACAACCTTGCGGACTCATGGCATCAGCTGCTCCAAGAAAAGCTTTGTGATCCACGAGGTCTACCTTCACCCCTCGTGTACGTGCGATCTCACACGTCTCGTGAACTTCGCTTGGGGCATCAACGTCTTCAAAAACCCTCGTGATTTGGATGTTGGCATCCAATGCTGAACGCAAGAGCTCAGGTCCTTCGAACGCGAACAACCCCTCCTCTCGCCGATTACGGCGTGAGGACAACAGGCGTCGGAGTTGCTGGACCCCGGCGCTCCGAGGACCGAGCACCTCGGTCAGGAGGCTGACGCCTCCGAGCCGAGGGCGTCATTGGCGACTTTGACCAGTGCGCTAAAGGCACCGGCGTCAGTCACAGCCAAGTCAGCCAGCACTTTTCGGTCCACTTCAACGCCAGCAGCGTGAAGTCCTGCGATAAAGCGGCTGTAGCTCATACCGTTTTCACGCGTTGCTGCGTTGATACGTTGAATCCACAGTTTGCGAAACTCTCCCTTGCGAGCTCGACGGTCACGATAGGCATACTGCAGCGAGTGCATGACCTGTTCGTTCGCCGAACGGTACGAACGGCTCTTACTGCCGTAGTACCCCTTCGCCTGTTCAAGAATTGCCTTGTGGTGCTTTCTTGCGTTTACTGAGCGCTTTACCCGTGCCATGGGTCACTCCTCTTCCTTCGTCGATTTTTCGGTTGTCGTTCAATTCGCTCCGCTACATCGCGGCGTTCGTAGTTGGTCTTATCGTCCAAGCATTCGCTTGATGCGGTCTTGGTCGCCCTTTGCGATATCCGCTTCACGTCCTAGGCGACGAGTCCTCGTGGAAGACTTCTTCTCCATGATGTGTCCACGGTTTTGCTTGCGGCGTCGCATCCGACCAGTTCCGGTGATCTTGATCCGTGCTGCCGCACCTTTATGGGTTTTCATCTTAGGCATCTGTTTCTTCTCCTATCGTTTCTGCGTCTTCTATGATCTCTACAACTACGGGAGCCGCCAGGGCATCCTCTACTGCTTTGTCCGCAAGTGCTTGCTCTCGAGCTGCTTGACGCTTACTGCGCTTGTTGGGTGCAAGCACCATGGTCATATTCCGACCATCCAAGCGGGGCTCTGATTCAATTTTTGCGTCTTGTCCTATTGTTTCTGCAACTCGATCCAGGATCTTCTTTCCCAGTTCTGGGTGGAACACTTCTCGACCTCGGAACATGATGGTCAACTTGACCTTGTGTCCGTCACCCAGGAATTTGCCAACCTGTCGGGTCTTGGTGTCAAAGTCTCCCGGTCCAATTTTGGGACGGTACTTCATCTCCTTGACGCCGACATTGGCAGTTTTGCGACGAGATTCCTTCGCCTTTTGGGCTTCATCAAACTTGAACTTTCCGTAGTCCATGATTCGGCACACTGGCGGGTTGGCTGTGGGGGCGACTTCCACAAGATCTAAATCAAGATCTCGTGCGATCGCGAGAGCCTCTGGGACCGGCCTGATGCCCAACTGCTGCCCGTCGGGATCGACGAGTCGAACCTCACGAACACGTATCCGTTCGTTGATTCGGTGTTCTCCTGCTGGCGCTGTTGCTATTGGGCCTCTCCTTGCTTCCGGTCCGCTGCCACTTGGCAGACAGCTCGTGATGGTTCAAGTGGAGAGGTCGCGCGCTCTCACGCACGTCCCTTTCTCGACCTGGCGCACTCCACCGCTTCTAACGCAACGGTCGTGGACAGGTGGAGGAAGCAACCGGTTTCCCGGGCCACCCCACTTGATGTGAATAGACCACTAATCTAACAGCCATGACCGACACCCCTGAACAGAGTGGCAATATCGACCCCGAAGAGGTAGAGGCACTCCGTCGAGAGCTTGCCGATGCGGACCCAGCGGTGGTCATTGCGAACCACTGTTATGGGCTCTTTGAGCTCGCTGCGGTCTACCTTTCCGAGACTCCTCCCCGACTTGCGGCGGCTCAGTTAACCATTGATGCCTTGGCCGGACTGGTAGAAAACCTCGGGGATCGCTTGGGCGATCAGTCAGGCCCGCTCAGCGAGGCGCTCGCCCAACTGCGACTGGCCTGGGTGCAACTCAATCAAGTCGCTTCGTCAGAGAACTAAAAGAGCGACGCTTTGGGCGTCACGGGCGTGATGTCAACGAGTTGACGCTCTCCCCCATGGGCGGGCACCTGGCATGCGACGATAGGGGTTCCTCTCTCTATCGAACGAGATCCATCAATAATGGCCGTTGCGTGAAAGGTCAGTTGTTTTCCCTGATCGATCTCTACGATCCCAACACCGCGCTGCTCGTCGAATGAGCGGACGATTCCGGTAACGATCTTGCGCATCGCTAGTGAACGATCTTCGAGAGCGCCAATTCCAAGATGTCGCTAGCACCGTTGTCTTTGAGTGCAGGGATCAAGGTATTGATGACCTTCTTCTCGACCACAGTTTCGACGGCATAGCCCGCATCCCCAGAAAGTTCAGAGACCGTTGGTGAACGGAGCGACGGAAGAACGCTGAGCACTGCATCGAGTTGGCCTGGTGCCACGTTGAGTTTCACCAATACTTTCTCTCGAGCTTCCAGTGAACCAGCGAGCAGCGTCATGATTTGGCTCATAGCGTGACGCTTCTCGGGATCGAGAGCGGCATCGTTGTTGGCGATGAGCTCAGTGTGACTGACCAAGAGAGTATGGATAATGCGCAGACCAGCAGCACGTAATGCTCGACCGGTTTCAGTAATCTCGACGACACAGTCGGCGATGTCAGGAACCTTTGCTTCAGTTGCTCCGTAGGAAAGTGAAATCTCGGCGTTGATGCCTTCCGCTTCAAGCGCTCGTGCTGTCAGTGCCGGGTACTCGGTGGCGACGCGCAGTGTCCCGGCATGGCTCTTCAAGTCACCGATGGACTCATAGGGAGAGTCAGCCGAAACGGCCAACACCACACGTATCGGATTCGCCGTCACTTTCGAATACCCCAGCTCGCCCAGCGACGTTACCTGTGAACCGCGTTCTTCGATCCAATCCCGACCCGTGATCCCAAAATCAAAGCGCCCCTCGGCGACGTAGACCGGAATCTCTTGCGGACGCAGAATTCGAACCTCGGCGATTCGAGGATCGTCGATCTGCGCTCGATAGTCCACATCGCTCGATCGATGCACCGTCAGGTCCGCTGCTGCGAAAAGATCGAGCGTTGCTCGCTCGAGAGACCCTTTGGGAAGGACAAGTTTTAACATCCTTCTATTGTGGCCTAGCGAACGACAACCCTCGAACGACCGCTGGGAAGGCCTAGGACGACAGCGCTGACGCCCGGAGAACTTGCACAAGTTCTACGGCCGTTTCAAGTGCTTCAGCACCCTTGTTCGAAGCATCCGGTCGACAGCGATCAAGGGCCTGTTCAACATTCTCCGTCGTCAAGACCCCGAAAATGGTGGGTATTCCCGTTGCTAATCCAACATCTTGCAGCCCTCGCGCACACTCCCCCGCAACAAAGTCGTAGTGCGACGTCTCGCCCCGAATCACCGCTCCAAAACCGATCGTGGCGTCGTAGTTTCCCGTGAGTGCAAAGGCTCGAGCCACCAGGGGGATTTCGAAGGCTCCAGGGACCCAGGCCACGCTGATATCGGCGCTCTCCACGCCAAGACGCTCCGCTGCGTCGAAAGCCCCATCGAGGAGGCGTTGGGAGATCCCCCCGTTAAAGCGTGCGCAGATAATACCAATCCGCATCCCTCGACCATCGTGTGCGCCCTCAATGTTCGCGCCGACTTTCCCGTACAACGCCTCCAGCGCTTGAGGATCAAGATCTGTCTTATTCGACGACGTCATCGAGACCTTCTAACAAGTGGCCCATGCGTTGCTGCTTGGTTCGCAAGTATTCAATATTGTGTTTCTGGGGCGTGCTCTCAAGGGGAACACGGTCGACGATGTCAAGACCAAATCCTTCGAGGCCACCATATTTGCTCGGATTATTTGTCATCAAGCGCATGGTGGTCACGCCAAGATCTACGAGAATCTGAGCGCCGATACCGTATTCACGACTATCGACCGGGAGCCCGAGTTCAAGATTGGCATCGACCGTATCAGCGCCGTTCTCTTGGAGTTGATACGCCCGGATCTTATGGCCAAGGCCAATGCCTCGTCCTTCGTGTCCACGCAGGTACACGAGGACCCCTTCGCCTTCTTTGGCGATCTGGTCGAGTGCCGTATGAAGCTGAGGACCGCAGTCACATCTCAGTGACCCGAAGACATCCCCGGTCAGGCACTCGGAGTGAACCCGAACCAAGGTTTCTTTACTGTTCGCCACATCTCCCATCACAAATGCCAGGTGCTGCTCGCCATCGAGAACACTTTCATAGACCATCGAAGTGAAGCTGCCTTCATTCGTCGGAATCACTGCTTCGGCAACTTTGCGCACTAGCTTTTCAGTGCGGCGGCGATAGCGGATCAAATCAGCAATCGAAATCATCAAGAGGCCATGTTCTTCAGCAAAGATTTCGAGTTCATCGAATGTAGCCATGGACGACTTGTCCGCACTTACTACTTCACAGAGCACACCCGCAGCGCTCAATCCTGCAAGTCGGCTCAAGTCAACAGTTGCTTCAGTGTGGCCAGCGCGCTTCAAGACGCCGCCCGGTCGATAGCGCAGAGGGAAGATATGTCCCGGACGATTTAAGTCTGTGGGGCGAGTTTCTGGATCAATCAGCGCCTGGATTGTGGCCGAACGATCACTCGCCGAGATTCCTGTCGTCGTTCCATGTCGAAAGTCCACGCTCACGGTGAACGCCGTACGCTGCGCTTCCGTATTGGCCACCACCATCAGCGGGAGGTCCAACTCATCAGCCCTGACGTCCTCGAGGGGTGTACAAATCACCCCAGACGTGTGGGCCAAAAAGAACGCGATATTTTCGGGTGTCGCCGCTTCTGCGGCCATGACCAAATCACCCTCATTTTCGCGATCTGCATCATCAACCACGATCACAATCTTCTTTTCGGCGATGGCTTGAATCGCGTCTTCTATAGCCGCTAAGGGCATGAGATATCAACCTCCATACGTAGATCATCGCCGATTCTTGACACATTGACGAACCGACCCCGCAGGGCCTCGGCAATTGTGGGGGCACCTGGTCCCTTCAACACCGGGGATCCGTCGTTTCCACCCATCAAAACCGGTGCGAGATAAAGAACCAAGCGGTCCGCCAGGCCCTCGGCAATGAAGTCGTGTGCCACGCTGGCGCCACCTTCAACCAAGAGTTGAAGAATGCCGTCTTTCCCCATTTGGTCGAGAATCTCCTCGAGCGAGCCCGAGATCGATCGAGCCGGGAGAACATTCGCTCCATCGGGAATCTCCCCCAGAACAAATCGCTCAGGTTGGCGAAATGGTGGCGGGTCGGTGCGAGCAGTCAGTGTGGGGTTATCGTCTCGTACGGTCCCAGCACCCACCAAGATGGCATCGCAGCTTGCTCGCAGTTTCGCTACGTCGGCGCGCGCCTCTTCGCTAGTGATCCACTGCGAACTTCTATCGGCCGCTGCGGTTTGGCCGTCCAGGGTTGACGCCAACTTGACAACGACAAATGGTCGGCCGGTGCGTCGGTGACAAAGATACGCAGCCAATGATCGTTCCACCTCCTCAGACAACATGCCGACTTCCACATCGATACCCCACTCTTGAAGACTTGTGATGCCTTGGCCTTGTACGTTGACGTCAGGATCCGCTACCCCGACGACAACTCGGGCAATACCCGCTTCGTGAATTGCCTTGCTGCATGGTCCGGTTCTTCCTGTGTGACTGCACGGCTCAAGAGTCACGACCAGCGTGCCACCCTCTGCGTCACTTCCGGCTGATTTCAGCGCGACAATTTCGGCATGGCTCTCCCCTGGGACTCGTGTCGCACCGTCGTAGGATCGCAGTCCGTCTGCGGAGATCACGACTGCGCCAACCCACGGATTTGGTGGAGCAATCTGTCGGGCCCCTTCGCCCAGTTCCAACGCCCGGCGCATTGCGTCCTGTTCATTGCCTCGGTTGGCCGACACGCTGCGCTCCACTGCTCTTGGTTCTAACGGGCGCCGGCTGCCGACTGCGCTGCCGTACGTATCGCTTTTGCGGCTTCGACTGGGTGAGGAGCAGTAAAAATTGCACTCCCCGCCACCAACACATTGGCTCCGGCGGCGATCACGAGGGGCGTCGTGGTTACATCGATACCACCATCGACTTGAATCTCCACATTCAGACCGCGCTCGTCAACCGCAGCGCGCACTTGCGCAATTTTTGGAAGTACGTCGTGAATGAATGACTGGCCTCCAAACCCTGGAAACACTGTCATGCATAAGACAAGGTCAATCTGGTCAAGGTAGCGCTCAAAGAGCGAGAACTCGGTGTCGGGGTTTACCGCCACTCCGATCCGCAGCCCGAGGGATCGAGCTTGGTCGATCACCGCGTCGAGATCGCCGATTTCAGCATGTACCGTGACTCCCTGGGCACCCGCTTTGGCGAATGCCTCGAGATACTCGCCAGGGTCCGTGATCATAAGGTGACAGTCAAGATAGAGCTCGGTGTGTTTGCGAATGGATTGAACAACCGGTGGCCCGATCGAGATATTCGGCACAAAGTGGCCGTCCATCACGTCGACATGGAGCCAATCGGCTTCGGGGGTAACCATGGCGATGGCCTCTGCCAGCTCTCCAAAGTCGGCCGAGAGTATTGACGGAGCAATTCTCAACGCTCCAACGGGCCCTGGATCAATCGTGGTGAGGGGAGCCATAAGGAGAGTTTAGGACTCCGGATGGCTCGTCAGTCGCATCGAGGCTCGATCGCCCCTTCCTCGCAGCCACGCTCCGCTATCCATCGCTTTTCCGCCTTCCGGTTGAACGGTGACCAACGCAAGTGTCCCGTCGGCGCAGCACACATTGTTCTCAATCACTTCCCCAGGTGACCCATTCATTGGAGCGCCGGTTGTTGCCTCGAGAATCTTGAGGCGCTTTGTCCCTGAGAAGCAGTAGGCCGCACCGAGACGAACAACGGCGAGATTCTCTCGCACAGTGCGGCCAAAGTTCAGGCGGCCATCTTCTACCGTGAGCTTCTTCGCATAACTCTGTTCGCCCACTTGTGCTTGAGGAAGCGGGAGTCCCCCAACACCGCCCACCAAGAGATCAATCACCATCTGGGTCCCAGCGTCACAGAGCTCTCGACGCAGAACATCCAGTGTCTTGTTCGCAATCTCTGTTCGATGGGTGGCGTAAACGCCGCCAGCGTCGAGTTCCGATACCACCTCCATGACACACACGCCGGTTTCTTTATCTCCGGCCAAGATTGCTCGCTCAAGAGGAGCAGCACCACGCCAGCGGGGCAACAGCGAGAAGTGGAGGTTCACCATCGGCATCAGTCCTAAGATCTTGTCAGGAATCAGTGCTCCGTAGGCAACCACCACAGCTCCGTCGACGTCGACATCAGCCAAATCTCCGAGAACATGACTTACCCCAATGCCGAGTTCTTGGGCTTTTACCTTCACCGGACTTGGCGTCGTTTCCTTGCCTCTCCCACGGCGAGCGTCAGGCTGCGTCACGACCAAGGGAATCTCAAAGCCTGCTTCGAAAAGGAGACCCAAACTCTGCGCGGCGACGTCCGGGGTGCCGAGAAACGCTAGGCGAGGCATCGACCGTCCTTAGTCTTCGTTGATCAACGCACTGAGACCGTCGGGGTCACCACTGCGAACAAGGTCAAGAGACCGTTCACGCAGGAGTTTCTTCGCGTCCTTGCGCTGATCCTCATCGAGGCGTTCAAGAAGTAAAATTCCGTCAAGGTGGTCCATCTCGTGCTGGAAGACCCGACCCTCAAATTCGTCAGTCTCGATAGAGATCTCATTGCCGTCCAAATCGAAGCCCACCAAGTGGATTTGGTTTGGACGGGTGATCTCCCACGACAGCCCAGGAACGCTCAGGCATCCTTCTTCGTAGGTCCACTCTCCGTCAGATTCCACGATGGTGGGATTGATGATGGTGATCGGGCCGTCACCGATGTCATAGACGAACACTCGACGCTGAACGCCGATCTGATTGGCCGCCAGACCAGATCCGGGAGCTGCGTACATTGTCTGGATCATGGTGTCCGAAAGTTGCGCAATCTTCCCATCGATTTCCGTCACGTCCTTCGCTGCGGTGTTCAAGAGAGGGTCGCCGTAAACGCGAATGGGCTGAATGCTCATGTCCCCATTCTATCGGCCGCCGACTAGATCGTCACCGGATCGACTGCTACTTTGACCCCTTCCTTAGGTCGTGGGGTGCTCGCCAGAGCGTCTGAGAGCCTTTCGGCGTCAACGGCATTCGCCAGAAGTTCGTCATCACTCATCATCGAGATCGTCAAACCGGCAGCTTTCAATGCGTCGCCGTAGGGTTTCGCTCCTGCCCCAGTTATCCGCGCTACCGCCCCGAATGGAGCAAGGTTCAAAAGCTTACGCATCGCCCCATCGGCTTCCAACACCGCCGTTGGGTCTCCTGATTGCGCAGCGAGTACTACTGGGTGCTCTTCGAGGCGTGTTTGGACAATCACTGAACCCGATCCAAGGTCGCCACGACCACCCACTAACCGACCGGCGCGTCCAATCAAAGAGAGTGCGCGAATCTCTGCTCCGGCGACGGGAGCCAGGAGGTGATGATCGAGATCCAGGAAGGCAATGAGTCGGAGCGATCGGATGCGATGTAAAACCGCTTCAGTGCCCACCACGATCCGCGCCCCACGCAACTCGCTGGGATCACTCTTCGCCGTTAGTTCCACCGTTGGCTCTCGAAACAGTGCCCCGCACTCGACAGTGAGTTGCGACGTACCTAATCGAAGAAGCTTCATTGCTGTCGCTCCACAACCAGTACAAATGACCGGTCGACTCGCACCGCAGCGGGGGCAGTCCAAGGTGTCATTGAGCGCACATGCTGCGTCACACCTTTGGCACCGAGCGACGTCATCACAGCGCGCACAGACCACCAGTCGCGCGCGTCCCTTTCGATTTAAGAGGAAAGCCACTGCCAAACCATCAGGCTGCTCATCGAGTGCTGCGCGAGTGGCCTCAACCAACGAAGGGGTCATCAGGCCCTTCTGTGGATCCTCGATCTTTTGATCAATTAAATGAACGGTTGGCCAACCATCTGTTGCTCGCTGTTGTTCAAGAGGCAACAATGTTGCATCAAAACTCAGTCGGGCATCAGGTGTTGCCGACGTCATGAACAATGGGATCCGGTCGCCACAGCGGTGGCGAGCAATATCGATAGCGTTCCAGGTCGGCGTCGCTTCCGAGTAGTAACGATCGTCTTCAGCATCAAGTACGACAATGCCCGCGAGATCATCCCCACCGCCCAAGACGCCAAGCCGGGTACCGACGATCACGGGCCATCCCGCACGTGCGGCAGCCCAATCGTTGTTCGCATCAATCGCAGCAACGCCGCGCTTGGCAAATCGCGCGACCAATCGCTTGGCGTAGCCCTTGCCAGGAACCAGCACAATGACCGAAGCATGGGCGGCGTTGTCCGTCGCTCCGTGAAGGAACCCCATCACTAAGGCAAACGGATCCGTCGCCGGGCCCAGGCGCACGAGAGTTGGACCAGGGGTTTGACCCGCCGTGAGGCCTATCTGGTCGAGGTCTGTTTTCTCTCCCGGTGGCAGAACGAGCGTGGGGGGTTGCGGCAGGGCCTTGACGATGGTGTCTGGTGATGCACTCTTCAAGAAACGAGCTTGCGGGCCTGCCCATCGACGACTGGCCCAGGCACAGGTGGCAAGGACAGGAGTTGACGGGCCGACGCCAAGAGAACTCTTGACTTCCTTCACTGCCCGGTTGGCTTCTTGCCCTGGACCAAGAATCCACCCCGTGACTGAACGCCCATGGAAGGGAACTCGCACACGGCTTCCCGGCGAGGTGGGCCCTGTGAAACGTTCGGGGAGTGAGTAGTCAAACGCCTTCGCTACCGCGGGGACGTCAGTGAAGACTGCTACCGTCTCCGCAGCGTCCACACGATCGGTCAAGAGCCTTAGAGCCCAAGGGATCGGCGCAGGTCATCCACTTTCGGCGTCTGCTCCCAGGTGAACTCAGGCTCGCTGCGTCCAAAGTGTCCGTAAGCGGCCGTTTTTTTGTAGATCGGGCGTCGAAGATCTAACTCACGCTCAATCGCCGCAGGACGCAGGTCAAAGAGTTCCCGCACCGACGCTTCAATTTTGCTCGGGTCGACCGTTTCGCTTCCGAAGGTCTCCACCATCAGTGAGACGGGTTGGGCAACACCAATGGCGTAGGCAACCTGAACTTCACAACGCCTCGCAGCGCCAGCCGCGACGACATGCTTAGCCACCCAGCGTGCCGCATAGGCAGCGGACCGGTCAACCTTTGACGGGTCTTTGCCCGAGAATGCACCCCCACCGTGGCGAGCCATCCCACCGTAAGTGTCGACGATAATCTTTCGGCCCGTTAATCCAGTATCCGCGTGGGGGCCACCGAGTTCGAAAATACCCGTGGGGTTACAAAGAAACTCAAAACCTTCGGTGTCGAGATTGTCAGGGAGAAGAGGAAGCACCACGTTCTCGCGCAGATCGGGTGCCAATGTTCCCGCAAGGTCTACCCCTGGGGCGTGCTGCGTTGAAATCAGCACCGTTGAAATCGCTTTCGGTGTCCCATCTTCGTAGATCACCGATACTTGCGTCTTACCGTCTGGTCGAAGATAGGCCAACTGCTCGGTGCGCCTTACCTGCGCCAAGCGCTCTGCCAAGCGGTGAGAAAGCCAAATCGGCAACGGCATCAGGTCAGGGGTCTCATCACAAGCGTAACCAAACATCATTCCTTGGTCTCCCGCACCTTGGCCGTTCAGGACGTCTTCGCCGCCTTTGCCAGTACGGAGCTCAAGTGCGGCATCGACGCCTTGGGCAATATCTGGGGACTGGCGATCAAGGGTCACCAGAACAGCGCAGGTTGAGCCATTAAAACCCTTGGCGTCATCGTCATAGCCAATACCGTTCACGGCATCTCTCACCAAGGTCTGCACGTCAACGACAGCCTTGGTCGTGATCTCTCCAGCAACCAACACCATCCCAGTCGTCAGAAGCGTTTCACAGGCAACACGGCTCGAGGGATCTTGTTCCAAAATGGCGTCCAGGACTGAGTCAGAGACTTGATCGGCCATCTTGTCAGGGTGCCCTTCGGTGACCGATTCCGAGGTAAACGTGTAACGGTTACTCATGTTTTTGACTCTCCACTCGAAGGTTTCATCGAACGCACCACACTATCCAAAATTGCTCCCGCGATGGTGCGTTTAGAGCTCATCGGGATGCTCATTTCATTTCCATTGGACTCAATAATCACTACTTCATTCGTATCGTGCTCAAAACCAGTTGCCTCAGCACTGACATCGTTCACCACCAGAAGGTCACAGCCCTTCTTCGCCAACTTCTTGCGAGCATTCTCAAGAACATTGTCGGTTTCCGCAGCAAAGCCCACAATGACTTGCTCTGATCCTCGTTGATTAACTAAGGCCGCCAGAATATCTTCTGTCGGCTCGAAGGTCACTTCTAGATGACCACTATCTTTCTTGACCTTCGTGCCGTGGGTCAGGACCGGTCGGAAGTCAGCAACCGCTGCAGCCATGATGACAATGTCGGCATCCTTGGACTCTTGAAGCATGGCGTCATGCATTTGCGCGGCGGACTCCACCTTCACCACGGACAACGAGCCACTCCCCTTGCCTTGGATGCCAAGAGATGAGCTCGTCACGAGGGTGACCTCGGCACCTCGTTCCATGGCGACCTCGGCTAACGCGTGTCCTTGTTTGCCTGAGGATCGATTCGTGATCACGCGCACAGGGTCAATCGCTTCACGAGTACCTCCCGCACTAATGACGATGCGGCGACCAGTCAGTGTCGAGTTGTCCGCTCCATGGAGCATGGTGAGCACGGCCTCCACAATCACTGAGGGGTCTTCCATGCGACCTGCCCCTTCATCGCCACCAGCAAGGCGACCTATGGCTGGCCCCACAATGCGAACGCCACGCGCTCTCAAGGTTTCAATATTTTCTTGAACACTTTGTTGTTCCCACATCTCGGTGTGCATTGCTGGAGCAACCACGACTTGCGCTCGTGATGCCAACAGCGTGTTCGTTAACAGATCATCAGCCAAGCCAAGGGCGAGACGACCCAGCAGGTTGGCCGTGGCCGGGGCCACCAAAATAAGGTCAGCGGCTTGGCCTAAGCGAGTATGGGGAATCGGTGACACTCCGTTATAGAGTTCGGTTTGCGCTGGCTCCGAGGCGAGGGCAGAAAAAGTTAATGGCGTGATGAATTGCGCGGCGTCTTTGGTCAGAACGGGAGCAACGTGGACGCCCGCGTCAACTAAGAGACGACAAATCTCCACCGCTTTATAGGCAGCAATCCCACCAGTCACTCCAAGGACGACAAACGGCGGGCGACGGGATTCACTCATGGTCGCCTCATCTGGCTTGGGATGCGAAGGATTCTTAGTTTTCTTCGGCGGCGTCGATGACTTCGACGATGGTCTCTTCAAGGACAACGTCGCCCACAACCACATCGACGGTGTCGGTGATGGTGATCGTTCCGTCTTCCTCGATGGTCTCGACAATGACCTCTTCGGCGACGAGTTCGCCGTCAACCAGGGTATCGATAACCTCAATCACTTCAATCACGCCATCTTCTTCGATGACCTCAACAACGTCAATGACGTCCACCGTCTCGCCCGATGGGGCCATAAACTCACGAATCTCAGCGGTGATGCTTTCTTCCGCTGAACCAAACGGATCCCCAAGAAAACCGCCGGCCTGCGCATCAGCGAGCGCAGCTGCTTCGGCTTCAAGTTCTTCTTCTGTTGGGCGGTGGTACCCGACCTTGGACTGGGCAATTTCTTCAAAGGAGATTGAAAGCGGCTTGCCCGATACCGAGGTCACTTGGGGAGGTACGACGCGTCCAAGCATCTCGCCGAGACCTTGGTAGTAGGCGTTGATCTCACGGGCTCGCTTTGCCCCGAGGGTCACGAGCGTGAACTTGGAGTCGACTTTGTCAAAGAGTTCTTCAATCGGGGGATCCATCAACGTCATGCGCTTATTTACCATTGGGGGTTGCCTTCCATCGGAGATTCACGGCACGGCTGCCTCTCTAGGCGAGCCGCAAGGACTCCACTATACCGGCTACTTCGGCCACTGCTTCTTCAAGGTCATCGTTGATGACCTCATAGGTAGCGATTTTCCGGCCCCGTAGGAGTTCTTCTCTGCCTTTTACTACCCGATCCTGGACCTTTTCTTCAGGGTCGCCTCGGCCACGAAGCCGCTCAATCTGCACCTCTTCAGAGGGTGGAACCAGCAGAATCACGGTTGCCTCGGGGATGCGCTCAAGAACCTGAAGCGCTCCTTCGATCTCAATCTCCAAGAGGACGTCGTTTCCCTCAGGAAGTTCAGGCACCGGCGTGCCGTAGCGATGACCCAAAAACTCAGCCCATTCGAGAAAGCCGTCCTCCGCTACATGGGCCATAAACTGCTCATCGCTCACAAAGACATAGGCCTCAGGGTCCTCGTGGGGGCGCTGAGGGCGAGTCGTCCAGCTCCGAGAAAGCCAGAGCCGAGGGACTCGCTCGATAACGGCCAGCGCCACCGTGCCTTTACCTGTGCCGCCCGGGCCGATGAGGACAAGAATTCGGGCGTTAGCGGGCAGTGACACGCAGCAGTTCCGCCCGTTGCTTGGCGCCAAGACCTTGTATCCGTCGTGACTCAGAGATACCGATTTGATCGAGGAGTCGTCGCGCTTTCACCTTCCCCAATGCAGGGAGTGATTCAAGAAGCGTGAGGACACGCATTTTTGACACGGCTTCGTTATCTTGCGCCAAGGCGAAGGTTCCGTGGAGGGAAAGCTCACCCGTCTTTAACTGTCGTTTTATCTCTGCTCGTTCCTTACGGATCCGCGCTGCTTTCTCTAAAGCGGCAGCACGCTCTTGTGGAGTCAGCACTGGAGGCGTCGGCATGAAGGTGACCCTATCAGCGAGCGGCGCTCTCGTCTTTTCTGCGATTTTCAGCCCAAAGCGCTGCGGAGTTCGTCGCCAAGTTCCCCGGCAGCCTTGCGCAGTGCACTGCCTTTTGGACCGGCGGCCAGAATTGACCGAGAGGCATTCACGACGACACTCCCGGGGTAACAACCCTGGAAAAGTTTCCCAACATCACTCGGGGTCGCACCTTGTGCGCCGACACCAGGGACCAAATACGGTCCTTGAAGTGTCGTGAGGGCGAGTTCTTTCACAGAACGCGTTGCTCCGACAACCGCGCCGAGCGATCCCACTGCGATTCCACGTTCTTGTCGCTCTCGAGCATTCCGTTTTGCAAGGTCACGTAACAACATCGCTTCAAGAGATTCCCCGGTGTCAGTCGTTGCCTGTTGAAGAGTTCTCCCTTCGGGATTAGAACTCGCCACCACGAGAAAAAGGCCTTTCTCGTTCTCTAATGCTTGAGCGACAACCTGCTCCATCGCTCCAAAACCTAAATAGGCCGTCACGGTCAACGCATCAGCGCAAAGAGGGCTCTCAGGCCGCAGCCACGCATCGCCGTATGCTGCCATGGTGCTGTCGATGTCGCCGCGCTTGGCGTCTGCAATGACCAAAAACCCCCTCGATCGGGCATTTCCGATGAATTCTTCAAGGACGGCAATGCCCGTTGATCCATGACGTTCGAAAAATGCGACCTGGGGCTTGAGTACCCCCACCACACCATCAAGGGCATCGAGCAGTATTGCTCCCATGCGTGCGATAGCACCAGGCGTATCCTCGAGACCCCACTGGGAAAGCAGTGCTGGTGAAGGGTCCAGTCCGACGCACAGCGGGGACGTCGACGCCACCGTTTGACGAAGTCGCTCGCCGAAGGCTTGGCTACTCATGAGCAGCACCGATAATTTCGCTCACGTCAGCGACACCATGATCGTCGAGCCATCGATTCATCTCGTCTTGAATCCGCCACGGAGCGCGAGGGTCAGCCAATGCCGCCGTACCGACCTGCACGGCCGACGCACCTGCGAGGAGAAACTCAATGCCATCTTTTCCGCTCATGACCCCGCCGACGCCAATAATTGGCGTCGCAGGGAGAGCCTTGCGACATTCGTAGACGGCGCGCACGGCCACAGGGTGAATGGCGGGACCCGACAATCCCCCACCCCCGCCTCCAAGTGAAAGGCGCCGCTGTTCGATATCAATCGACATCCCCAGCACAGTGTTCGTTAGGGTCAACGCGTCAGCGCCCGCATTGACAGCACTCTGTGCCACCTCTGAGAGTAGTGAAGTGTTCGGCGAAAGTTTCACCCATCGTGGATGTGCGCTTCCCACTGCGGACACCGCTTGATGCGTTGCGTCCGGTGAGTGCGCGAACATCGTTGAGCGATCCTCGAGATTAGGACAGCTCACATTGACTTCAATGGCATCGACCGGTGCTGAGGCCAGGAGTGCTCCCGCGGTGGCGTACTCTTCGACCGTTCGGCCCCAAATGCTCACGACAACCACCGCACCGGTGGCTTTGAGCCTCTGGAGATCGTTTTCGATCCACGCACCGATCCCGGGACCTTGGAGCCCCACGCTGTTCAGCATGCCCTGATCCAGGGTCTTGAGTCGTGGGGAGGGATTTCCCGGCCAGGGCTCGGGGCTCAACGACTTCACGACAACTGCCCCGAGTTGCTCGAGTGACCCGTAGGCACCCAACTCATCGCTATGGCCTGCGGTGCCCGAGGCCGTCATCACCAATCCCTGCAAGGTCACGTCGCCGATGGATGTCGTGCGGGGTCTCCCTCGATACTTCACGGACTGACTTTCAAAGCTGCATGGAGTTCTTGAAGCGAGATCACTTCGAGGGGGTGGCTCGCCCAGTCTCGGATTCCTTGGGCTGCTGCCCGAGCTGCCGAAAGGGTCGTCAGACAAGGTATGGAGTACTCAATGCAGGCTTTTCGGATGTGGGCCCCATCGGCACGTGGCCCTCGACCACGCGGCGTATTGATGACGAGTTGAATCTGTCCGTCTCGGATCATCTCCACGGCATCGCCCGCCAAGGTGCCTTCGCCAACCTTGGCCACTAGGTGCGCCACATCAAGTCCCTGATCTCGTAAAAACCCAGCGGTACCGAGTGTGGCCGCCAATGCGAAGCCTTGTTCAAGCAACGATCGGGCGACGTCCAATCCGCCAGCCTTGTCGCGATCAGCCAGCGAAAAGAACACCGTCCCCTCGCTCGGCAGTCGTGAGCCGGCGGCCATCTGGCTTTTGGCGAATGCCAGACCGAAGGTTCGATCGATCCCCATGACCTCACCGGTTGAGCGCATCTCGGGACCGAGCACCGTATCGACGTCTGGGAATCGGCTAAACGGCAACACCGCCTCTTTCACGCTGACATGATCGGTGATAATGCGTCCTCGTGGGACGAGTCCCTCGGTGCGTAGTTCGTCAAAGGTCGCTCCTACCATGACTCGTGACGCAATCATGGCGAGCGGCACCCCCGTCGCTTTCGCCACAAATGGGACCGTCCGGCTCGCTCGCGGATTGGCTTCGATAATGAAGACCTCACCGTCTTTCACGGCATATTGCACGTTCAAGAGACCAACAACGTCGAGGGCGTTCGCCAACTGGGTCGTCCAGGCTTCCAGAATCTCCACGACGGCAGGAGTCAGGCTCTGGGGAGGCAGTGCGCATGCTGAATCCCCTGAATGTATCCCCGCTTCTTCGACGTGCTCCATGACCCCACCAATGATCACTTCTCCGGTTTTGTCCCGCAGGGCGTCGACGTCCACTTCAACCGCTTCTTCTAAAAACCGGTCGATCAGGATAGGTCGCTCTTTACTCACGCCACCTTCTCGCGCCAGGGAACCATCGCTGTGATCACTGCCTAAGAGGCCTTCCATCGCCGCCGTCAGCGAACTCTCGTCATAGACGATCTCCATCGCTCGCCCGCCTAAGACATAGCTTGGTCGCACGAGAACGGGAAACCCAATCGACTTCGCCATCGCCAGCGCTTCGTCGATACTCGTCACGGTCCCACCGGGGGGTTGCGCAAGTCCGAGGGATTCGAGGAGCTCGTTGAACAAGTCACGATCTTCCGCCAGATCGATCGATCGTGGGCTCGTTCCGAGAACGAGTGACTCATCAATCACGTGGGCCAACTTCAAAGGAGTCTGTCCGCCAAGACTCACGATGACCCCCAGCAGAGCTCCCCCATCGACACTCTTGGTTTGTTCGTTCTCAATGATCGCCAGCACGTCTTCCGACGTCAAGGGCTCAAAATAGAGCCGATCGGAGGTGTCATAATCAGTCGAGACCGTTTCGGGGTTGCAGTTGATCATGATGGTCTCAAACCCAGCAGCGCGCAAAGCCATCGATGCGTGCACGCAGCAGTAATCGAACTCAATTCCTTGGCCAATACGGTTTGGCCCTGATCCCAAAATGATCACCCGCTGCCGATTCGACGACCGAACTTCATCTTCTTCCTCGTAGGTGCCAAAGTGATACGGCGTAAAGGCCTCAAATTCTGCGGCGCAGGTATCAACCGTCTTATAGACAACGGTCACCCCTTCACTCACCCGTTGTGTCTTGATGCTCAACGCGTCGCTCTGGGTGAGCTCACCAAGTTGCTGGTCCGAGAAGCCCAACCGTTTCGCCGAACGCAACGCCGCACGATCCAGCGGTACCGCTGGATCGGCAAGGGCGCATGCCTCGTCCGTAATGAGCTGCATCTGCGCCAAGAACCAAGGGTCAATTCGACTGGCTTCATAGATAGCATCAACGGAGATCCCTCGTCGAAGCGCGGCGGCCACCACAAAGAGCCGCTCAGGGGTGGGGACATCACACGCTGCCAAGAGTTCCTCGTCGCTCAACGCTGCCGTTTCAGGCTCTTCAGCACCTCCTAAGAGACCGAAGCGTCCTTGTTCTAAGGAGCGGACGGCTTTCTGGAGCGACTCCGGGAAGGTTCGGCCAATTGCCATGACCTCGCCCACACTTTGCATTCGCGTTCCCAACAGCGAACTCGCTCCCGGAAGTTTCTCGAAGGCCCATCGAGGAATCTTGGTCACCACGTAGTCAATCGTGGGCTCGAAACTTGCAGGGGTGGCCTTAGTGATGTCATTCACAATTTCGTCGAGGCGATATCCCACAGCCAAACGCGCGGCAATTTTGGCGATGGGAAATCCTGTCGCCTTCGAGGCCAATGCACTCGAGCGAGAAACTCGGGGGTTCATCTCGATCACCAAACGCTCACCAGTCTCAGGGTTGACGGCGAACTGGACATTCGACCCACCTGTTTCGACACCCACTCGGCGCAAACAAGCAAAGGCGTCGTCACGCATTGCCTGGTATTCAACATCACTCAAGGTCTGAGCGGGGGCCACCGTGATTGAGTCACCGGTGTGGACGCCCATGGGATCAAAATTTTCAATGGAGCAGATAATGACGCAGTTATCTGCGGTGTCACGCATCACTTCGAGTTCATACTCTTTCCAACCAGCGATGGCTTGTTCAATCAAGATCTCATGCACGGGACTCGCAGCCAAGCCTTCACTGGCGAGTTGTAAAAAGGTTGACTCATCGGGTGCAATGCCCGTTCCTTGACCGCCCAAGATGTAAGAAGGCCGAACCATAATCGGATAGCCGATGGAGCGGGCCGTCGACAATGCAACGTCGAGATCGTGGGCGATCCCTGAGACAGGGCACTTCAGACCGATCTCGGTCATCGCTACTTTGAACTGTTCACGGTCTTCTGCCGTGGCGATCGCTTCAGGTCGAGCACCAATGATCTCGACGCCATACTCCTCGGGCACACCAAGAGCGACGAGTTCCATTGTTAAATTGAGCGCTGTCTGTCCACCCAGTGTAGGCAACAGCGCATCGGGGCGTTCTCGCGCAATAATCGCCGTCAGTACTTCAGCATCGAGTGGCTCGATGTACGTGGCGTCAGCGGTGTTCGGATCGGTCATGATCGTCGCTGGGTTCGAGTTGGCCAAGATGACTCGATAGCCTTCCTCTTTCAACACCCGACAAGCCTGGGTACCGGAGTAGTCGAACTCACAGGCTTGCCCAATGATGATCGGTCCAGAGCCGATCACCAGAATCGACGTGATGTCATCTCTTCGTGGCATCTAGCGTCGCTTCTCCTTGTTGTCGGCCATGGCCTGAGCAAAATTAGTAAAAAGATACGCTGAGTCGTGTGGACCCGGTCCCGCCTCAGGATGATGCTGCACGCTTTGTGCGTGAGCGGACTCAATGCGGAACCCCTCGATGACCCCATCATTCAGATTGACGTGCGTGACTTCAGCGCCGGCAATCGCCTCCAGAGCGACGGCGTAATTGTGATTTTGTGCAGTGATCTCCACATGCCCCGTTTGCATGTTCTTCACCGGGTGGTTCGATCCGTGATGACCGAAAGGCAATTTATAGGTGGATCCGCCCAGGGCGGTCGCCAAAATCTGATGACCCAAGCAGATACCGAACAGAGGACGCTTGCCCACAAGATCAGCGACAGTCGCAGAAATCGCTGGGAGAGCACTTGGGTCACCTGGACCATTCGACAGAAAGATGCCGTCAGGATTGAAGCTCATGACCTCGTCGGCACTCGATGAAGCGGGAAGCACGTCGATCGTGGCAAACAGAGCAAGTTGTCGCAGAATCGTTCGCTTGATTCCAAAGTCCAGCGCCACCACGCGTAAAGGACCTTCGCCAACCCGATAGGGGTCTGCGCAGGTGACGTGTTGAGCAAAGTCCTGTCCGTCAGTTCCCGATGCTTGAGTGGCAAGAACTGTCAACTCCTCGACATCACCCGTGCCAAAAGCACACGGAAGCGCTCCGTGACTGCGAAGATGACGCGTCAGCCGTCTCGTGTCGACGCCCGTGATTGCTGGGACGCCTTCATCGATGAGCAACTGTTCGAGCGGAGACTGAGAGCGCCAGTTGGAGTGCCGTACCGACAGATCGCGGGTGATTACTCCCGAGAGAAAGGCATGCCTCGACTCCTCGTCATCACTCGTGACGCCGTAGTTGCCGATATGAGGGTAGGTAAAGGCCACCACTTGTCCGGCGTAACTGGGGTCAGTAATCACTTCTTGGTAGCCGCTCAACGCAGTGTTAAAGACGGCCTCTCCTGACGCCACTCCTCCGTCAAGCAGCACTCCCGCTCCTTCGCCTTCAAAGACTGACCCGTCAGAAAGGACGAGGTGCGCAAGCGGTCGCCGACTCATCGTTGTGCCACCCCATCATTCACCACGATCTCGCCGCGCACGATTGTGTGGCGAACCGCTCCAAGAAGCGTGCGGCCTTCATAGGGGGTATTGCGGGATTTGCTCGCCAGAACTTCACTGCGCACAACTGGACGTCCCTCAGGGTCAATCACCACAAGGTTTGCGTCTTCGCCGACAGCGATTTCTCCACCGTGAGCACTGTGGCCACCACGTCGTTGATCGCTTTGAGTGAGACGAGCAATTTTAGCTGGCGTGCGACTCAAGACTCTGAAGAGCAGCACTGGGTCAGCATCCGCTCCACCAAGTGCTTCGCGCGTGAGCGCGAACGCATGTTGCAGCCCAAGCATCCCTGGAGTCGCCTCGGCGAAGGGACGATCTTTCGTTTCGGGTGCGTGCGGGGCGTGGTCGGTGGCAACTGCGTCGATACCACCGCTTCGAAGAGCCATTCGAAGAGCTTCAACATCGTTGGCGGTGCGCAGCGGAGGGTGAACTTTGTAGAGGGGGTCGTACTCTCGGCAGAGTTCCTCGGTGAGCAGTAAGTGATGGGGCGCAACTTCAGCGGTGACGTTCACGCCGGCCTGTTTGGCTTGTGCAACTAACGCCGCAGAGCCCACCGTTGAAAGGTGAAGCAAGTGAAGTTCACATCCCGTGTGTTGTGCCAAAGCAAGATCTCTCGCCACCATGACCTCCTCGGCGAGTGCTGGACGTCCAACCAAGCCGAGTTCCGAAGAGAGACTGGACTCGTTCATACAGCCATCGCCAGCCAACGCATCATCTTCGCAGTGGTCAGCGATCACCACATTCAATCCTCGTGCGTACTCCATTGCTCGGCGCATCAGGCCCGCATTTTGGACTCCGGTGCCATCGTCGGTAAAGAACGTGACCCCCAACTCGGCCATTTCCGCTAGCGGAGCGAGCCGTTCACCAAGACGACCGACCGTGATCGCCCCTGCGACGGCCACGTCAAGACACGACGCCTGACCAAGCGCAAGAACCTGAGCAACGACGGCCGAACTGTCGATGGCAGGAGAGGTGTTCGGCATCGCCATGACGGCGCTATAGCCGCCGAGAACGCCGGCGCGAGCTCCGGATGCCACGGTCTCTGCCTCTTCGCCCCCGGGCTCGCGTAGGTGTGTGTGGAGATCGACCAGCGCTGGGCCGACCCAACAGCCTTCGGCATCAACAATGGTCGTCCCAGCAGGAATATCGAGATGTTCCCCAACGAGAGAAATGATGCCGTCGACAACCAGCACATCGCTGCGTGTCGTTGTCTCACGATGGACCACCGTTCCCCCTCGAATCAGCATATGGTCAGTCACGGCTTGCCTCCTCGGGTGACGACAGCGCCAGAAAGAGCGCCGCCATGCGTATTGGCACACCGTTCGCCACTTGCTTGCGAACGAGGCAGCGTTCATCATCTGCAACGCGTGAGGCAATCTCGACACCGCGCACCATGGGCCCCGGATGAGTGATGAGCGCATTCTCTTTTAAGAGCATTGAGCGCTCTTCGGTCATTCCAAACGTGGCGGTGAACTCATGGAGGGAGGGCACGAAAGATCCGCTCCCTCGTTCTTCTTGCATACGAAGGACGGAAACGATGTCCGCCGAACGCAGCGCATCCTCAAAATTCTCGGCTACCGTCACTGGCCACGATGAAACATCATCAGGAAGCAAGGTCCCCGGGCTGGCGATGGTCACAATCGCTCCGGCCAAGGCGTAGGCCTGGATCTGGCTACGTGCTACCCGGCTATGACGGATATCGCCGACGACAAGGACATTCAGTCCTTCAAAGACGCTGAGGCCCGATCGTTCGGATTGCTGCCCGCGTCGAAGGCTCAATTCTTGACGAACGGTAAAGAGGTCAATCAACGCCTGGGTGGGGTGCTGGTGAAAGCCATCTCCGGCGTTGATGACCCGAGCACGATTCACCCATCGAGCAACTTGATGGGGAGCACCGGCACTCTTGTGCCGAAGAACCACCGCATCGATTCCCATTGCCTCGATAGTTTCTACCGTGTCTCTCAGTGACTCGCCCTTCTTGACAGAACTCGACGCCACGGCAAGGGACAGCACATCGGCCGAGAGGCGCTTCGCTGCGGTTTCAAAACTCAACCGCGTCCTCGTCGATTCCTCGAAGAAGAGTGACGCGACAACTTTGCCCTTGAGGGTGGGGACCTTGCGCACAGAACGCCGCTCCACCTCTCCAAACGCTTCGGCAACTTCGAGTAACTCTTCGATGCCTTCACTTCCAAGGTCATCAATTGCCAAGAGGTGCTGGCCGGCGGCCGATGAACTCATCTTGACTCCAAATGGCCAAGAGCGACGCCTTCAAGGGTCACATCGACGAGCTCTTCTCTTGACGTCGGAAGGTTTTTACCTACGAAATCTGGCCGGAGCGGCAATTCACGGTGACCTCGGTCGACCACGACTGCAAGTTGTACTTGCGCCGCCCTTCCAAAATCCGAGAGAGCATTCAGGGCCGCTCGAACCGTCCTTCCGGTATAGAGCACGTCATCGACGAGAACAACGATCTTGCCCGTGAGGTCACCAGGCATCTCTGTCGAAGCTTCTGGGAGGACGGGCCGCAGACCGATGTCATCTCGATAAAACGCCACATCAAGCGAACCCACAGGAGGGGCGGACCCTTCGATCTCGAGGAATAACTCGCCTAAACATTCTGCGATGGGAACACCACCCGTTTGAAGCCCGACCAAGACCACATTGGCCAGACCATGGTTGCGTTCGATGATTTCGTGGGCCATTCGAGTCAGAGCTCGAGAAAGATCACTTTTGGAAAGGACCTCAGCGTGAGGAACAAACACTGAGCCCAAGGGCCTCGTGTGCCTACGTTCGCGATCTGCCACTTCTCCTCCTCACCGTACGAGCCTCACAGGACCCGTTTGACGATGACAAGGCTCAGAATAACAGAAGAGGAGCCTGCTGAGCAAGCCCCTCTTCTCTCTGAATAAATAATCCTGCTTAGGCGAAGAAGATCGTGACTAGTCCTAGGATCACACAACTGGCTGCCACCCAAACGAGGAAGAGTCTTGAGAGGTGGAGTTGATACCACTTACCGTTATCGAACTTGCCTAAACGACTTCGGCTCCAAAGTCCGGTCACAATGACCAACGCAAGCAGGAAGTGCGCCACGTTTGATCCCATATAGAACTCAAACGTCGAGGCGTAGGTTCCCTGAATGGTAGTGAACGGGAGGACTTGGAACTGATAGAACTGCGCCGCAATTGCCGCAAGAACGAAGAACAACGCAAGTGCCGTCAAGGGGTGCGTCGTCTTCTTTGTCGCACCCTTACGAGACTGAACTTCCGCAAACCATACAAAAGCCGCCGCTATGGCAATCAAGGCAAAGACGATGATGGTGTAAACGGGATTGGCTTTTGGAATTGCGTGCGTAATGGGGTTGAACAGTCCATCCGTACAAGTATTCAGACCTTCGTCCGTTGGACCGAGTTTCCCATTGGCCGGAGTGCAATTCGCCGCTCGCCACATTCCTGCGGTGTTATTCGCCCGGAGATAAAACCAGAAGAAGAGTTCTAGGAGGAAGAAAACGACATCACCAAAGATGAACAGCCACGTCGCCATGTGCTCCTTGCGGTGCTTCTCTTGCGCTGTGTCGTGGTGGTTTCCGCCTTCTTCATAATGACCATGATGACCGTGGTCATCGTGGCTGTCATGCATCTGTTGATCAGTAATCGACATCAGTGGGACCCTCCAGAGTTCGCTGAAACAGGAACTGGCATCTCAGGGGCTACTGGCTTGCTGTCAGGCTCACCGTAACCATAAGGGTGGCCAGTGACGACGGGGTCCACCAAAAAGTTCTCCAGCGGTACTGGCGTCAGCGTCATCCACTCCAGCGACTTGGCGTGCCAAGGATTAGCGCTTGCCTTCTTGCCGTGTCGCCATGAGTGAATAATCGCGTACATGAAAATGAGCATGCCGGCCATCAGTATGTATGCACCTGCGGATGAAACTCGGTTGGCGTCAACGAACAGAGCGTTGTAGTTCGCAACTCGGCGAGCCATTCCTTGGAACCCTTCGTAGAACTGAGCCATATAGGTAATTTGAATGCCGATGGCGACAACCCAAAAGGCGGTTTTTCCAATCCGCTCGTTTAGCATGCGGCTCGTAACCTTCGGGAACCAGTAACAGACTGCCCCCATTGCGCCGACTAATCCTCCACCAAGCAAGGTGTAATGGAAGTGAGCAGTGACGAACATGTTTCCGTGGAAGTACTGGTCAGCGGGCACGTCCGACAGGTAAATACCCGTGATTCCGCCAATAATGAAGTTGAAGATAAACAGGTACAGGAAATACATCGGAAGTCTTGTCCAAATACTTCCTCTCCAAATCGTACCCACCATGCAGAGGAAAATAATTCCGGTTGGTATCGAGATGAGCTCCGTCGTCAGCATGAAGGGGTCGGCCAAGGTCGGCGCCCATCCTGTCGTGAACATGTGGTGCGCCCAGACCATTATGGAAAGTGTTGCGATTCCAGATATCCCGGCCACCATGACCTTGTAGCCAAACACGGGCTTTCGTGCGAACGTTGATGCAATTTCGATCAATGCCCCAACCGGCGGAATCAGAATTACATAAACCTCAGGGTGCCCCATGATCCAGAAAGTGTTTTCATAGAGCCAGCCGGTACCACCCTGCTCCGCTACATAGAATCCAGTACCAACGACTCTGTCAGTAATCAACGCAGATTGTGCCATGAGGAACGCAGGCATCGCGTAGAGACCAAGCCCACCGGCGATGATCGAGCCCCACACGAAAATGGGAAGGCGACCCATCGTCATCCCCTTGGCTCGCATCGTAAGAACGGTCACCAAGGTGTTAATCCCGGCCACGGTTACCGAAATCACGAAGGTGCAAATCGTTATAGCGAATGCATCCATCGCTGGGGGGGCTTGAACGGAGAGCGGTGCATATGTGGTCCAACCAGCGGGAACGCCTCCGAGAAAGAACGAACCCAAGATCGGTGGAACAGCCGACACAACCACCCAAAAGCTCATGGCGTTCAAACGTGGGAAAGCCATGTCCTTTGCACCAATCATGATCGGCATGATGAAGTTCGCAAATGGACCCGACACCATAATGATGGTCGCAATGATCATGATCATTCCGTGGATGCTCACGATGGCGTTGTAGGTCTCCGGCGACATAAAGCGCGAATTCGGGGAAAGAAGCTGCGTTCTGATCATCATGGCCAAGGTGCCACCAACGCCGAAGAGGACCATTACGAGAACGAGATACTGCGTCCCTACAACTTTGTGGTCGGTGCAATACTTCCAGTAGCGCTTCCATCCCTGTCCCACGCCAGCGGCGTACAGTTCGTCTTCATGATTCTGATCATGACCGAGGATCCATCGGAAGATCGCGTTGAACGTCCCCATCCCTGCATTGAAACCAATCACCCAACAAGTGAGGGTTACGGTTACAACCATGTCGGAACCAAAGTTGGAACCTTGCAGGAGGGCCAGCGAAACGACCCAACCGATAAAACCTGACAGAATTCCGACGATTAACCCAGTCAAAAAGTTCTGGTGTCGGTAAAAGCCCCCGGCTTTTGGCTCGAGTTTGGTGTCCTCAAGCAACATTGGTGCAATAGTGCTCACTCGTATTCTCCTTCTACTTCCCGCTTAAGGCGTAGGACTGAATTGATGAGGACGATGCCCCTTGACTCGCAAGCCACGTCGCAAACTGAGCATTCGTTACGACAGTGCCCTTTGTCTGCATATACGCGTGGTACAAACCACAGATTTGGCTACAGCGGACGTCAAATGACCCAAGGCGGTTCGTTGTCGCCGCGATGTGGTCGATTACGTTCGGGTTGGCATCAATTTGAACACCCATTTCCACCGGCCAGAATCCGTGCGTGACGTCCATGCTGGTCACGTTGAAGTCAATCTGTCGGCCTTCGGGAAGAATCAAATTATGGGTAGTCACGCCGGTTCCAGGATAACTAAACGTCCACATCCACTGCTGGCCTGTGACATTCACTTGGATGGCATTGCTCTGCTGAGCGGTCTCCGCTGAAAGTTCCGCCATTCCCCAAACAAGAAGAAAGAGAACGAGTACAACCGAAGTACCGATCCACAGCGAGGTGATCAGGCCGCTCCCGTGTGAAGGTGCACCATCTTCTGGCGGCTCTTCATTGTTGTTCGCCCCCTTTTTCCTCCAGGCAATGAGGCTATAGGCTGCAATTGCGTACACCAGCGCCGCTACAGGAGCGGCTGCGATAGTAAAGACGACAAAAGTTAATACTGCGTCATGCATCTCAGGAGACATTGAGAAGGGGAACATGTGCGTTGGCAAGAACAGCGCAAGCAGCACACCAATAATGGTAAAGACGATTGTGATGTACACAACCTTCGCTGGAGCCTTTTTATGAAAAGGCATTGTATGCGCCACAATTGGCTTTACTTCTTCTGCTATCTCGTCACGCTTTTCCTCATACGACATGCATGTGTCCTGACATATATCCATAGGAGCTCATTACCGCTCCGAAGCCACCAACACTGAGTCCACAGGGGAATTCACAGTTCCACACATAGAGACCAGGCTTTCCCGAGATGAACGAGAATTGAACGAGTTGCCCACCCTTGTTGTTCTCAGCGTTGTCACCGAGTTTTGAAATGGGACCAGGAACGCTGAGGAAGAACCTTGGGTCCACACCCGGCTCACCTCGAAGGGTAAACGTGTGGGCAATGTTGTCAGCAGCGACTCCTGTAACGGGTTTACCATTTACCCTTTCAATCCCACCAATGGTTCCGCGAGGTTTGGCGAAGTAGGGGTTGTTGACCACGCCACCCGAGTCGTACTGCGACCACTTGACCGTCACGACAGCGTTAGCGGGAATTTGGTATTCGTTCGTTACTGCGTATGCCGGCCACGAGGGATTGCCTCCTGGGTGGATTATTTGGCCGTTGCTCGTTGTTCCTTGAGCCGAAGGTTCCGTCACTAAATTCAAAACGACATGCTGATACTGCTTGCCGTTGACCGTAATCATCCCGACGGATTTTGCGACCTCGGTTCCATAGGGTGAGGAGTACTGCTGGTCATGAAAGCCAAGTCCAATGGCTGCGATGAGAACAGCGCCCACGAGGACTGTCACCACCGCCCATACGAACTTCTTCATCCTGCCTCCTTATTCAAATCTTAACTTGCCTCCAAGTAAACCACACTATAAGCACCCGTAAAGTGATTCCTCGGGCTTCTTCTCTTCTCTGAGAAAACGGTCAATTCTTCTAGCCTGAACCGCTCGCTTTGCTTCGAATTCCCTCTGGATTTCTTGGCGTCTGGCCTTGAGACAGAGGAAAACCGGGTCTGGACCATCTCTCTGGGGGAATTCCTTCTTGCGCGAAGTACCCGGAAGGCTGATCTCTGAAGAAGGCGGACAACGATAGGCACGGTACCCTACACACTGTGACTAAACCCCTTGAGACGGCGCCATCAACCCGGCTAAGGGGCGGGGCCGCGTTTCGTGTTCATCTCGGCCTCTTTTTCTGCCTTCTCATCTGTATCCCCGCAGGAGCGTTCGAGTTGTCACGGGCACTGGGCGGCAACGAACTGAGTTGGGCCTACGTCTTTGAATGGCCTCTCTTCGCTATCTTTGGCTTCTACATGTGGTGGAAACTCCTCCACGGCGGCGAACCCATCAGGAGGAAATCTGCTGGCGAAGTGGCAGTTGACGAAAAGCTTGCCGCTGAAAATGCCGAGCAACTCGCTGCGTGGAATGCCTACCTTGAAGAACTCAGTGCTTCTTCTCAGAATGAGGATACTTAGGCGTTTTCGGATTCGCGCCCGAGGGAACGCTCGAACGCTGCACCGAAGCTCCCGTTCTCTTTGACGATCCGACTGACCAAGAGCACGATTGCGGGCACCGCCCAGAAATCTCCGCAGATCCACAACACTGCCGCACCCAACTGCTGATCATGGAATGCATCAATCTGGCCAAGCATCGTCGCGTTCATTGTGTACCACGCAGCGTGAGAGAGCACCGCCATGGAAATTGCAATGACCAACATGATGAGCGCCGTTGTGACGATGGTGATCAACTGGAACTTTGTCGAACCGCGAGGACCGAAGGGATGACTCCCCAAGATCACCCTCCAAAAGAGATAGCCGGAGAGTATGAACGAAGGGCCCATCAGCCAGGTGTGCGCCCACGGATGCCACACTCCGTAGTTGAAAATGCGGGGAATGTGCCAAAGAATCATCACCGCATTGAAAAACACCAGAGCAAACAGTGGGGAGGCGATGAGACGCTGTGCCCCCATCGTGAGCCATCGTTGGCGTCCGAACCGCCACCATCGCAGAAACGTCCGTCGGGTCGTCAACCGGAGTGCAAAGAGCGCCGGGAGCCAGGGAGCAGTTATGACCAATACGATTGGGACATAAAACATCTCAAAGACGTGAATAGCCATATGGGCTGGCAGATGATCCATCGAATAGGGCATCAACGGACTCGAATCAATGAGACACACAACGCACAACGCAGCGTCATAGGCAAAGCCCCGTTGACGCCACGTCTTTGCACGTTCGGGCGATGAGCGTTCCATTAACCGGGCTAGACCAACCTCTTCGACGATGATCAGTGCCAGGGCCAGAAACCAGAGTTGGGAAAAACTCCAACCGGGACCCATGGTGGTGTTCATCGACATCGAGATCATGGCTGCACCCTCCTGTCGATCGCCGTCGTCTGCATCCTAGCGATCAGAGGAAGAGGCGGTTTAGCCCGCAGAACCATACGGCACAGAAATTTTAGTCGACTGTGTCGTCCGCCATGTGCCTGCTGGCGTCAGGGTTTGGAAGATTGCGGTGCCTTGGTTCACTTGGATTGCCGTCAGCGTTGTCCCCAACATTCCAGCGGCGAGAACAGCCTGTGTTGAAAGCGGCAAAGCCGGCGTCACCGTTGGCGATGCACCAGGAGTCAACAAAACACCAACGACCTTCTTCGATGTGGCCAACGTAATGACATCACTGCGGGTTGGCGTCATTGTTCCCGTTATCGCTATTGCCCTGACGGTTGCTCCCGACAGTGAATGTGCCGGACTCGCCAAGGTTGTCTCTCCGCCAACAAAGAGTGCCCGAACGGAAGCCTTTGAGCCTTGCGTTTGAGAGAGCGCCAACAATCCGACCCCATCAACGTCAAGGCGAAGCACCGATCCAGCGCCGTTCGAGGGTAACGATGCAACGCTCCATACTCCGCCGTGGTTGATAAGCACACCCGTTGTGCCGCCTTTTTTACACTGCGCTCCAACGGCCAGATCGCCATTCGTCTCATAGGCAATCGCTGTCAACGACTCAATCCCGCATTTGTTGCCCGCTGCGGTATTTTTCAATGTGCTGAGCTGGACCGTTGTGACCGGTGCATTCGACCAGAGAGTTTGAGTGCGCACGGTTCCATTAGCCAAGAGCACGCTGATTGCTGTCGTCACTGGATCGACAGCAATCACCGACGGCGAATGAGCGAGCGCCTTGATCACCTCACCATTCCCAGATGCCCTTCCGTTCCTCAGTCGCATCAGCGCGCTTCCGGTCGAAGCGTCAAATGGCAAAACACCCACAGCTCCTTGACTCGGTGAGGTGAGGCTCAGTCCCCCGTTGGTCCCAACCCCAGGAAGCGTCGACAACGTCCAGACACCGCTCGTCGTTTGAGTGAAACTCTCATAGAAGGTATTAAAGGGATCATTCAAATGACCCATAGGGACAATGGCCATCGTCGTTACACCATCCGATGTGCCTCCTGAAAGCGGTATTGATGGAACCGATGACACTGCACTAGCGCCACCCAAGGAGCCGCACAGTGCAACAACAAGGAATGCGATCGGTCCAACCAAGAAGAGTCGCCGCACTACTGAGCCTTTTTTACCTGGGAAACAATCAGGGCAACGCCAGATTGACTCAGCACGGTGTTCAAACTCGATGCACCAACGACGGCGGTCCATGTCGACGTCAGCTGACCCGTAGGACTGATCACATAAATTGGCTCAGCATGGGCAACCATGCCGCCGCCAGACTCGAGTTGGACGCCCACGGCGTAGGAATTCCAAACCGACTGAAGTTCGCCCACCGAGCCCGTGAGGTATTCCCATGAGGAAAATGAACTTAAACCTTCTTCACTCGTAAAGGTTCGCAAGGTGGCTTGGGAGCGAAAGAGAGGGTTGGTGTTAACGGCTACAAAGACAGTCTTGGAGTTAGGCCCGAGTTGTTCGCTCGCAATGCGCATCTGTTGCGCTTCAACGGGACAATCATTCGTGCAGACCGGGTCCAGGAATGAGAGAACCACCGTGTTCCCCCTCAGCGAGGCCAGTGAAATCTTCTGCCCGTTTTGATTGGTCAAGGTAAAGTCTGGCGCAGTGGTCGAAAGACTTTGAACGCTATTCGTCGACGCTTCTGCGAGATCCGATGACGTTCCCGGCAGAATGCCCACGAGCGCCATGGGAACGGCCCCAAGCAAGCAAAGCGCCACCGCAGCCGTCGTCCCAACGGCCCGGGCGTAGACCTTCTCAGGATCTTGATTCAGCACCGGTATCTCCAAACCAGCGTGTTCCGTTTCGCTCACGAGAAGATAGACAGCAACCACAAAGAGCACCGAAGGAATCATTGAGTTGAGATCGGTCCCCATGCCGCCAAAAATCGCGAAATCCTGAACCAGGACCCAGTTCACAATGGCCACCACCACATAGCCTGTGGTTGCCCACTTCATATACTTCGCCTTGTTGGAAAAGAAACAAAGAGCAACCGTCGCCAAGGTGATCACAATCAGAGCGTTGTAGAGCCATGACCATGTCAGCGTGAAGGAGAAGAACCAGTGCTGGATCGAGGAGGCAAATGCGGGCTGAGTGACCGACCCCATGGATTGCGCCATTGCTGGCAGGGTCCCGGGGGATTTGCTCGTTCCCCCATTCCAGAATCCCCTTCCGGGCCATGCCTGAAGAATCGCGAAGTACGTCAATCCGATTGCTGTCAAACGTGAGCTCCAAAGAGCAAAACGGGGTCGCCGCAGACGCTCGATGGACAAGGCAATGGCAATACCCGCAAGTCCATAGAACAAGACGGCCCCTGGGGCGCCCGTCATCCAACTGATAGGGGCGACGAAGAGTCCACCCATGCCGTTCCCAAAGATCCACACCGTAAGCGCCCACGCTCCAGAGACGATGCCTGCCGACCGAGAGAGCCAGCCACGGTTGGCCACGATGAGCCAAAGCCCGAGCCCGAGTTGAAGCCAGACCGTGGCTGAAGCGGCGGTGACGGGATGACGAAGCCACGCATTCGTGCCAAAGGTTACCCAACCCACGAACCAGCTCGGAGCTGAACTGACGGTCGGTGAGACCACGTCGGTCGGCAAGCCAAGCACCATCTGCGGTTGGAGTTGCAAGAGGCCGTCAAGCACCCAAATGGCACCGAACCCGATTCTCAACAGCCTTCGCGCTCGAGGTTCAGCCGCTACCGGCCCAGACGCAAACGGCGAGGAACCATTGGCGACATTTGCTCGAAAGCGGGAAACGAACAGCGTTGCTGCGATCGCGATCAAAATGACAATGCCTGCGTAGATAGCAAACTGCAGAAATAATGCGTGATTGAACTGTCCGGTGATGTAGGGGCTCTTCGCATTTACTGCGGTATTCATGCCGGTCACGCGAAGCACTCCCTTCTCTCGAACATTCCAGTCCCCCCAGACTAATTGCGGGTGGTCGCTACGAAGGGTCGGGGCTGGTCAACGACGCCAGGATGCCGTTGACAAAGGATCCTGAGTCTTCCGTCGAAAACATCTTGGCCAACTCGACGGCTTCGTCAAGGACGACTGCTCTGGGCGGAGCTTCATCGCCCGCAAGCTCAGCGAGCGCCAGTTCCATCACCAAGCGGTCAATGATCCCCATCCGCTCTAAGGTCCAGTTCGTCGACGCACCTTCAATGCGAGCAAGGGACTCTTCGTGGAGGGAGCTTGCCCGTGTCACCAACTCAACGCAGTAAGGGTCAGGCTGAATCATCATTTCGCTGAGTACTTGGAGCGGATCAAGATGTTTATTCGCCGCTTCGTAAAGAAGGCCAAGGGCACGTTCGCGCGATTCACGGTGGTCAAGGGGGGTCATCGAGGGAGGGTCGTAATTCTTCTTAAGCGCGTGTCATGTACTCGCCGGTGCGAGTATCGACCTTGATAACTTCATCGACATTGATGAACAGCGGGACTTGCACGACGAAACCCGTCTCGAGTGTTGCTGGTTTCCGAGCTCCCGAGACTCGATCTCCCTGGAGACCAGGCTCGGTTTCAGTCACCGTCAGCTCAACTGATGCGGGAAGCTCGATACCAACGATCTCCTCTTTGTACATTTGCAGATTTGCGCCATCGCCTACTTTCAAAAAGTTTGCCGCTTCGCCAAGCGTGGCCGGTGAGACGTTGGTCTGATCAAAAGTGGTCTGATCCATGAAGACGTAGTCATCGCCGTCACGGTAAAGGAACTGTGTGTCGCGCTTGTCGATGATGGCCTGATCAAGTTTCTCATCTGCTCGAAAGGTGCGCTCAATCACCGCACCGCTGCGAAGATTGCGCAACTTGGTACGCACGAATGCCCCTCCCTTGCCGGGCTTGACATGCTGGAATTCAATGACATTGAATAAACCGTCATCAAGATTCAGCGTCATCCCGTTCTTCAGGTCGTTTGTTGAAATTGCCATTATGCCGCTACTTCCTTTGGAAATTTCGTGAAGGCCTCAGCGCCTTCACTCGTCACTACTAGCGTGTCCTCAATACGAACACCACCAACACCCGCAACATAGACCCCCGGCTCGACGGTCACGACCGTTCCCGCCGTCAGCGTCGCCGTTCCAAGTGAAGAGACCCAGGGCGCTTCATGAATATCAAGGCCAACACCGTGCCCGGTCGAGTGTTCAAATTTCTCTGCCATTCCTCCGTCGGCGATAACGGTACGACAAACATTATCTATTTCGCTTGCTGCAATCCCAGGGCGCACGGCGAGAACGCCGGCCGCTTGGCTTGAACGCACCAAATCAAAGATCACCTTCAACTCACCCGTTGGTTCGCCCCCAACAAGAAACGTGCGGGTCATATCCGAGCGATAGCCCTCAAACGTCGCTCCAAAGTCCACGACGACTGGGTCTCCGACCACGATGACGCGATCTGTTGGGTGGTGGTGGGGTTTCGCTGAGTTTTCGCCGGCGGCCACGATGGTTTCAAATGCCACCGACTCAGCTCCGCGACGACGCATGGCTGAGTCCAGGGCTAAGGCGAACTCACTTTCGGTGATCGGATTCACGCCGGTGTCTTTCATCAGCGGAAGGACCTCGCCGAGGGCGGCATCGGCAATGGATGCTGCCACGCGCATCCGGTCGATCTCACCCTCATCTTTGATTTCTCGAAGCGATTCGATTAAACCAGTGGTGGCCACAAGCGCCTTCGCAAGGCGTCCTTCAAGCGCCGTCGCTTTGGCCCATGTGGTGTCATCGGCTTCAAGGCCGATTCGTTCAGCGCTGTGCATCACGTGGTCGACCGCTTCGTTCTGCTCGGCTCCCCCGCCAATGACAATACGCACCGCGGCACGTGCTTCGTCAACCTGTTCTGCCGATTGGGTGCGGTAGCGACCATCCGTCGTAAGCAGCGCATCATCATGGGTGACAACAAGTTGCGCAGCCGAACCCGTGAAGCCCGTGAGATAGCGAATGTTGGTCAAATTTGAGACCAACAGCCCATCGATACCGGCTGCTTCAAAGAGTTGCCGGAGCTTTGGAATTCTCGTGGCCACATCAAGTGGCTTCATCTGACTCATCATCATCCTCTTCGTCGGTTATTTCTGTTTCAAAAGTCGAGCCACGGCGTCAATTGCCAAGTCGTAGCCTAAGTTGCCAAAGCCAGCAACGGTGCCATCGGCGACGGGGGCGATCACTGAGAGATGCCGAAACTCTTCACGAGCTGCCGGATTCGACAGATGGAGTTCGACAACGGGGCCGTCAAAAGATTTCAATGCATCGTGGATAGCCCACGAGGTGTGCGAAAACGCACCCGCATTGATGACGATCGACCCTGCGCTGTGACGAGCCTGTTGAATAGCCTCGATGAGCTCACCTTCATGATTCGACTGAATATGGTTCAAGGTGAGCCCATTGCGCTCAGCCGCCCTTGTCGCGGTTGCCACATGGACATCGAGGGTCTCAGAGCCGTAGATCTCGGGTTCACGATCCCCGAGGAGGTTCAAATTCGGCCCAGAGATCAAGAGCACAGTCGTTGCTTGTTCACTCATTGCTCTGCTCCCATCTCTAAAAGCGTAGTCAGGACCACGCTCCGGTCCACGCCAGTGACGGCTTCAACGCCACGGGGGCCGTCAAGGACGAAGGTTAAATCGTGATGCGCCTTCTTGTCCCGTTCCATCCGCTCAATCAAAACCACTCCCGAGAGCCCGGAAGGAAGGCTTGATTCAAGGGCAAAACCTTCAATAACGGACTTGTGGAGTTCGACCCTTTCGTGATCGATGCGCCCCAAGTTTTCGGCCAGTGCTGCCGCGAACAAAACCCCAAGCGCGACCGCTTCACCATGAGCCAATTCCGCCACTCGGTCATTGATGCCCTGCGCTCGCCGTTCAAGACCCACCGCTTCAAGAGCATGCGCCAAGGTGTGGCCATAGTTCAAAACCATGCGTCGGTCGGACTCCATTTCGTCGGCCGCCACAATGGCGGCCTTGATTGCGACACAGCGCGCCACCTGATCGTCGATGGTTTCGTTCAGCAGTGCCGTCGAAGGAGTTTCCCCGGAAAGGAACGCGTATTTGGCCATCTCGCCTCGCCCGCAGGCCTGCTCTTTCGGCGGAAGGGTCGCCAAACAGTCGGTGTCGCAGAACACCACGCTTGGTTGGTGAAACGCGCCGACC
This sequence comes from uncultured Actinomycetes bacterium, assembly GCA_903825895.1. GTDB lineage: Bacteria > Actinomycetota > Acidimicrobiia > Acidimicrobiales > RAAP-2 > CAIUMH01. The sequence goes on along the minus strand of CAIKCI010000011.1, from coordinate 27,718 downwards.
AGGTTCTTGCCTTCAGGAAGGTTGACCCCCGTTTTTCCTCCGATTGCCGCGTCAATTTGGGCCAACAGGGTTGTGGCAATGGTGACGTAGCGAATCCCGCGGTGATAACTCGCCGCAGCGAATCCCGCGACGTCACTCACCATTCCCCCACCAACAGCGACGACGAGGTCATTGCGACTCAGTCCCGCCTCGACGAATTGGCTACACAGCGACTGAATCGTGCTGAGAGATTTTTCGTCTTCCCCTTCGCCGATCTCGATCACTGATTGGGCCAGACCCGTTTCGATTCCTTCGAGCCACCCCGCCGCTACGACACTTGGCTGCGTCACGATGACGACACGTTGAGCGAACGGCGCGCACCGACCGATTTCTACGGCCAATGTGTGACGAGCGCCCGACCCGATCACGACATCGTAACTTCGATCGTTAAGTGACACCGTGACGCGCTTCACTGATCGCTCACCCACGTCATGATGGCATCGGTGATCTGTTCGATCGATCGGTTGTTGGTCACCACCGTCAGGTCGGCCGCTTCTTCATAGAGTGGCCGCCTCTGGTCCATGATTACTTTCATCGCTGCTTCGTCGTCACCCGAAAGCAGGGGGCGAACATGGTCGTCTCCTCGGACTCGATCGAGCGCAACCTCAAGAGAGACGTCGAGGAACACGACACCATGATGACGCTTGAGGATCTCAAGTGCTTCTTGAGTCGTGACGATGCCGCCACCCGTTGCAACCACGAGGTACCTCGCCACAATCGCATGCTCGAGGGCTACCAGTTCGTAGCGACGAAAGGTCTCTTCGCCTTGCGCTGCGAAGATTTCCGCGACCGACGTTGTTGTCTGATTTTCGACGTGCTCATCAGTATCGAGCACCATCCCCCCTAAGCGCCGGGCTAATTCTTTGCCGACCGATGATTTTCCCGCACCCATTGGCCCCACCAGAACCAGAGTGGTCGGCGCGCTCACGGTGCAGTGGCGGACGAAGGTGTTTCGCCGATGTGAGCGACAAACGCAGCATGGTTGCGAACGAACTCAGCCACCGAGTCGCCACCGAATTTTCTCTGAGCTTCGCCGGCAAGAACTAAGGCCACCATGGCTTCGGCGACTACACCCATGGCAGGGACGGCCGTCACGTCAGTCCGCTCTTTGAACGAGACGGTAGCTTCTTTGGTCGCAACATCCACGGTCTCTAACACCGGCTTATTCAACGTAGCCAAAGGCTTCATCGCCGCTCGTATGCAAAGGAGACCCCCCGTCGTCATGCCACCTTCGACACCACCAGCTCGAGTGGTCTCTCGTGAGAAGCCTCCTGTGGCCCTATGCGCAGCTTCGTCGAAGAAGATTGCATCGTGGGCCTCGCTGCCTCGTTGTCCCGCTTGGGCATAGCCCGCTCCGAGTTCGACCGCTTTGACCGCTTGAATACTGAGAATCGCTTGGGCCAGGAGCCCGTCAACCTTTCGATCCCAGTGCACGTGACTCCCGAGTCCCACGGGGACGTTGTAGCCCAGCACCTCACTGACCCCACCGAGAGAGTCGCCATCTTTCGCTGCTGCTTTGATCGCCGTAATCATGCGTTGTGAACTCTGCTCGTCAAAACAGCGCACTTCATTTTCGTCCACTCGGGCACGATCATCGAAGCTTGGACGCTGGGCGTCATCGGCCACAACATCTCCGAGTTGCAGTGTGTGAGAAAGGACGGTTGTACCGAGTTCGCGAATCAAGGCCTTGGCCAGGGCTCCTGCAACCACACGAGCGGCCGTCTCTCTCGCCGATGCTCGCTCAAGAATATCGCGCGCATCGTCGAAGCCGTATTTCAGCATTCCCGTGAGATCAGCGTGGCCCGGTCGAGGGGTCGACAGCACGCTGGCAGGTGCTCCCGCGTGTGGGGACATCTCCTCGGTCCACTTCGGCCATTCGCTGTTGCGAATTTCGATGGCGACGGGCGCACCCAAGGTCCGACCATGACGAATTCCGCCAACGAGGACCAGGTCGTCTTGTTCAAAGCGCATCCGCGGTCCACGACCGAAACCCAAACGGCGCCGGCCTAATTCTTCTTGGAGCTGGTCTTCACTCACGTGCAGCCCTGCAGGCAGCCCTTCGACGATGACCACGAGGGCCTGTCCATGAGATTCACCAGCGGTAAGGAAGCGCAGCACTCCCCTATCCTACGCGTTCAGGTGTGGCCCCTCTAGCGATTCGGGAAAGATCAGTTGGCGTAGAAGGGGTTCTCGCCGACGGCATGGTCGGTAACATCCAGAATCTCGGTGAGTTCTGGCACTTGATCCCTCAGTGTCACTTCGATTCCCTGCGTCAAGGTCATCCTGGACATGGCGCAACCTTGACATCCACCTGAGAGGGCCAAGTACACAACCCCGGCCGTTTCATCGATGGCCACCAGGTCAGCACGGCCACCGTGGCTGGCGATCGACGGGTTCACGTCGGCGTCGAGGACGCTGATGACGCGCAGGGCCAGTGGGCCTTCGAGTCCTTGAGCGAGAACGTCGGCTGGAACGCCAGGAGCAATTTCAGCAGGAGACGGCGTGTTGGGGTTCACCATGACCAAGCCACCACCGTTGTCATCTGACCACTCGAGGTGAGCGCCTTTGAGTGCCGTGATGCTGGCTTGCGGGATAACCACATGGACATCGTTTACTTCGTAGGAGGCATCGTTCACGTCAGCGTCACGCTGTGATTGAAAGTACAGGTCATAGGCATACTTCCCGCCGTCGACACCTTTGATCTCAACCCAGAGGGCCAGTTCCTCGGCGTTGGGCTCTTGGGCCATGGCGTCGGTCACGATGCGCACGGCGTCATCGGCAATCCCAACGATGGTCTCTTCGGTCTTTGCGGCTTGGGTTTGAGTCATGGCCTCAGTCTATGGGTCAACCACAAGGGTGCGTGACGGCGCTAGATTCACGCGGTGGCCAAATCTCCGAGTGATGCACATGAATGGGTAAGTTTCGAGGACGAGAAGGAGGAGCGCACGTGGCGCTTTGACCTGACGTTCCTCGAGTCAAACTGGAACTGCATCTTTGGCAATGGGTGCCAAGGGGTGTTGACGGGACCCACCCCTGAACTCGTCCAGGGATGTTGTAGCTACGGAGCCCACCTTGTCGATAAGGCTGATGCCAATAATGTCCGGGCGAAAGCCAAACTCTTGACCGACGAAGAGTGGCAGTTCAAGAACGTTGCTCCAAAAGATGTCATCAGCCGCACGAAAGACGGCGAAATGATCACCGTTCTCCAAGACGATGCCTGCATCTTTCTCAATCGGGTTGGTTTTGAAGGTGGCCCTGGCTGTGCCTTTCACGTCGCAGCCGCAAACCACGGAGAAAGTTACGTTGGCTGGAAGCCCGAGGTCTGTTGGCAGGTTCCGCTGCGCCGAGAAGACGAAGGGGACGACGATGATCACATCACCACCTCAATCGGTCAGTGGGATCGACGCCACTGGGGCGAAGGTGGCGCTGAGTTCCACTGGTGGTGTACCGAAGCACCTGAAGCATTCACTGGAAAAGACCGCGTCGTCGATTCGATGAAAGATGAACTCATCGCAATGGCTGGCAAAAAGAACTACGGCAAACTCTTGGCCTACATGAATGAACGGGCTGAACGCACCGTCGCTGGCGTTGCCCTCCCCCACCCAACGCTGAGGGTAAAAGAATCCGACTAGACCCGTTCGTCGTCTAAGGGGTCGTGCTCGTCAGTCGTCGTAGAACGTTCTGTTCCAAGAATACGGTCGTAGGCGTCTTCTTCGGCAAGACACCACGATGCGTGGACGTCTTCCGGTTCTGCTCCACATTCGGCACACGTTGTTGCTTGTGGTCCAAATGAACGTTTCAAACTGCGTGCTTCTTCAAATCGACGGTGCCGACCCTTTTTCACAGCAACTCCTCACTCGCCTGAGCCGTCGTCGCTGCCCGCCACCGGATCACCGGCGGAAATGAACCGTGCTCGGCTCAACGCAACGAGGACGGCCACTCTTCTCCCCGGTCACAAATCGTTGCCACTGATCCTACCGGCTCAGCCCCCCGCCCACAGCACCGCCGCCCCGAGTACCATCGAGCCAAAAGGAGCATCATGTCTGACCACTTCGACCCCGCCGCCATGATCGAGCGCTTTGCTCAACGAGCATCTGCCGTGAAGGGCCGCAGCATGCCCCCCATCGAGGGCCCAGACCGCCAGGCGTTTATCGAACGCTCCCAGCAGGATTTCATGGACTACGCCATGCTGGCTGATGCGAAAACCGACCTCACCGATGGGATCTTGACCTTGACCATCGATTTGCGACCAAACCCCACCTAGCCGCCATAATTCATCTTTGTATCTTCCATTCTGAGAATCGGCGTCGACCGATCCGAGGGGGACCCTTCCATGAATCCTTGCGTCGCTCCCGTGTTCGTCACCTCGCCAAAAAAGACGACGTGGGAGTCAAAGTCCAGATGGGAGCGAACGGTGAGTTCCACCCATGCGACGGCGCTGCAAAGCAGCGGGGCGCCTTGAGGGCTGAACCGAATAGCTTGGCCAGCCAAGTGCGTCAATGTGCCATCTTCATCAAGCGTTTCCTCGCATGGCTTCACGAATTTACGAACGACGGCTCGATCATCTCGATGAAGCAAGGACAACGTCGCAATGCCGCTGGCTTTAATCAAGGTGGCACTCAAGGCATCTTGTTCGACGCTAAAAGCCACGACCCGCGGTGTCGTCGCTACTTGGGTCACCAAATTGATCGTCATCAAGTTCCATCGACCCGCTCCGGGAATGGCCACGCTGCCGAGCACATAGAGCCCCGTCGGCAATGCCCACAGAACTCTTCGTGTCACTGCGTCGTCCAGCGCTGGTTCGCTCATTGCGCTGTTGATCCGTTGTCTGCGGTGGTTGATGTTGAGATCGGGGTCCCAAGAGCGGCCTCGATCGTCGCTTGACCTTCCACGAGAAAGGCCAAGCCTCTATTGCGGTTCTTCAAGAACGCACGTTGGGCACTTGTACTCTTCGGCGCTCGATAACACGATGTGGCGGCAGCACCCAGATCTCCATAGGCCTTCGATAACAACATCGACGCATTTTGATTGGGTGTCGGCAGATTGTTATTGGCATTCTCTGCGTCAAGGAGCAGCACCGCACAAACCGTGTGGGCGGCGTTGACTCCTGCCCCCGAAGCCAGTACCTGTGTTGCCGATCGCGCATCATTCTCAAGCGTGCCCACGACGGGCCCGAATCCCGTCTGATTTACCCACGTCTTCATCTGCGCTTGTTGAGACGACGGCGTCGATGGTGACGAGCATCCAGCCAAAGCGAGCGCTGACCCCACGCACAGCGCAGCGATCCATCTCATGTACAACGAATGACGTGATAGGCCCGCTTGCCCCGCCGCAGGATCACAAAGGAATCAAACAACAGGTCGTGGCCGCTCAAAATCGCCTCGTTGTTGTTCACCGCCACGTCGTTGACGAAAATGCCGCCTTGTTCAATTGCTCGGCGCGCCTCGGACTTTGATTTCACGAGCCCACACTGCACCAGCACGTCGCTGAGAAGTGGCTCAGCGCGAAGTGCAGCGATTTCCATCCTTGAATTCGGTACGTCGGCGAGGACCTGCTCAAGTACGTCTCGGTCCAACAATGTCACCTGTCCTCCAAACAGCGCCGTTGACGCACGTTGCACCCGCCCAACTTCTGCATCGCCATGAATAAGGGCAATCATCTCGTCAGCTAAGGCTCGTTGCGCGGCTCGCTCTTGTGGATGCGATTGAGTGCGAGCTTCGAGTTCCTCGATCTCGTCGAGAGGGCGGAATGAAAAATACCGTAAGTAGGTGGTGACGTCCGCATCTTCGGTGGAGAGGAAAAACTGATAGAGCGCATAAGGACTCGTGCGTTGTTGGTCGAGCCAGACGCGTTCGTTTCCTGATTCAGACTTTCCAAATTTTGTTCCGTCGGATTTCGTGACGAGCGGTGACGTCAAACCATAGGCCTGAGCGCCGCATCGCCGTCGCACGTAATCCGTGCCCATCGTGATATTGCCCCACTGGTCCGACCCTCCGAGTTGGACTGTGCAGCCATAGCGCTCATAGAGTTCGGCAAAGTCTGTCGCCTGCAGCAACATATAAGAGAACTCGGTAAACGAGATTCCCCCTTCTGCTCGGTCGAGTCGACTCTTGACGGACTCTTTCGCCACCATCTGATTCACCGTGAAGTGCTTCCCAACGTCTCGCAAAAACGTCATCAGATTCAACTCGCCAAGCCACTCGAAGTTATTCACCAGCAGTGCTTGAGATGTTCCGGCATGTAGTGAAAAGTCGAGAAACCGTGAGAGCTGCGTGGCAACGGCCTCGGTATTGTTGGCAATCTCCTCAATCGACAACAAGGATCGCTCTGCGGTCTTCCCGCCGGGATCACCAATCATTCCTGTGGCCCCACCAGCCAAGGCAATGGGCCGATTCCCTGCCTGTTGAAGCCGGCGAAGCATGCAGATCTGGAGGAGACTTCCCACGTGAAGGCTGTCGGCCGTTGGATCAAAGCCGATGTAACAGGTCAGCCCTCCGGCGTCCAAGAGAGAAAACACCTCGTCATCGGTGGATTGATAGATCAAGCCCCGTGCGATGAGGTCCTCTGAAAGCGTCGCCATACCTAGAGAGTCTGCCAGAGCCACGCATTGACTTGGGGTAACTCCGCTGAATCCCTCGTGTTATCCCAGCGCCGTGGCAAGCGCCTTGACGGCTTCTCCATGCAAGAGTTCGTGGCGCGCCACGTTTTCGTCCCGACTCGGCATCCTGGCCACAATCACGTGCACCCCGGTCTGGCCCTGTGCTGCGCTCAGCGCCTCGAGGAACTCTGGGTGACTGTTGACCTCACGAGCTTCAGCATCAAAGCCACGAGCGACACTGAGAACGTCGGGCCGCCGAGGTGTGCCAAAGAACTCTTCGAAGACGTCACCGTCAAGGAGTTGACGTTGCGCCAAGAATGAGAAGATTCCTCCCCCACCGTTATCAAGGACCACCACCGTGAGCCCACTGTCGTCATCAACACCGTCAACCAACGCCGAGACGTCATGGAAAAATGCCAAATCACCAACGACGGCGACCACCGATGTCGTCAAGGCCGTTGCCACACCCATTGCGGTCGACACCACGCCATCAATCCCATTCGCCCCCCGATTAGCGACCACCCGAGTACTTTGTCCGGTATTGACGCCGAACCATTCAAGATCGCGGATCGGCATGGACGACGACGAGACGAGGGTGACGTCACTGCCAAGTTGTGAAAGAGTCACCGCCACGCTGGGCTCACAGAATGTTCCGTCACCAAACACCGTCGCTTGAGCGTCAAGAACGATCGACTGACTTTCTTGCCAGCGATGGAGCCATGATGATTCGCCAGGTGAGGCAGTCGCCGCAAAATTCTCGAGAATGGCCGACGGTTCACCGCTGACAAACGTTGCCGACACTTGCGTAGGATGACGCGAGGGTCCGTCGTGGCCGAGCACGACAATCTCTGTGCCACGGCCCGCACAGTCAACAATCCACTCATTAACTATTTTGGACGCCGGTGGCGCACCCGCCAAAATGATGACCGAGGGGTCGAGCGTTGCTTTGACGACCTCACTCCTCAAGAGAGCGTCGCCGGACGCGATGACATGCTCTGCACCACTCCTCAGCCCCGACCGAGGATCTGCCAAGACCGGCCACTGCATCACTGCGCTTTGAGCGAGAAACACCTCGGCGTCGCCAATTCCATCGCCCGCAATGACAACGCATCGATGACTCGACGCCAAGGTCATCTCGCCCGGGGCTGCGGGTGCCGCTGTGTAGAACGCTTGTCCTGGCCTTGGTGATGCCGGAAGAGCATCAGCCTCGCTGACGAGTGGCTCGATGAAGGGAAGATTCACGTGAACAGGGCCCGGTCGTCCATTGCTCCCCAAGGATTCGAGAATCAAACGACTTGCGAAAGGACGCCAAAGATTCTCGGGCCAGGCATGACAAGGGCCGGGCATCGCTGAGAACACCACGTGATCGCCATAAAGACCTTCTTGGTGCATGGTCTGTGGCGAACCGATCCCGTGAAGTTCCGGTGGACGATCAGCGGTGGCGATGATCAAGGACACCCGATCAAGCTGTGCTTCAACAACGGCGGCGTGGAGTTCAGCTGCTGCAGTCCCCGACGTGACGAGCACCAGCACTGCTTGCTTGGTGGCTCGAGCAAGGCCGAGCGCAAAGAATCCGGCTGAGCGTTCATCCAAGCGCACGTGCGTCGTCAGCGCGCTTGCGCCGATGGCTATTGCCAAGGGCGTCGAGCGCGATCCTGGGCAAATCACGGCATGACGGAGACCACCAGCCATCAGTTCGTCAACGAGCGTTGCGCAGAACGTCGCTTGGGTGCGGCCAATGGCTACGCTCATAGATCATGCCCTTGTTGCCAACCACCACATGGGGTTCCGGCCGTCGCCTGGTGCTTTGTCATGGCTTCACCCAGACGGCGCGTTCTTGGGGACCGTTCGGCGAAGCGCTTGGTCTGCATCGCTCTATTGTGGCCGTTGATCTGCCTGGTCATGGAAACGCCAGTGATTTCACCGGAGACCTGGTCAATACAGCCCATGCGCTGCTGGACACCGTCGGGGATGAACCCTTTGACCTCCTGGGTTACTCCATGGGTGCTCGATTGTCGTTGATCGCGGCGATGATGCAGCCCGAGCAGCTCGGTGCCCTGATCTTGATCGGTGGCACCCCGGGGATCGCTAGCGATCAAGAGCGACTCGAGCGTCGAGCGGCCGACGAAGTCCTCGCCCAAGAACTCGATGACGCCGATGACGCCGATGACGCCGATGACGTCGGAGCGTTCTTGGACAAATGGCTGGCGCAACCGATCTTTGAAGGATTGACCAGCGAGACGGCTCAACGAGCCGAGCGATTGCGCAACACACCCCAGGGGCTGGCGCGTTCGTTGCGGACCATGGGAACAGGAACAATGCAGAGCGCCTGGGGATTCCTCGACGTCGTTGCGGTACCGACGCTGTTGTTGGCCGGTGAAGAGGATCACAAATTCACCCAGATCGCCCACGCGATGGACCAAGAACTTGTTCAATCGACGGTTGCGGTGGCCCCGGGTGTTGGCCACGCCTGTCATCTTCAAGCACCTCAAGCGTGTGCACAGGTTGTCCTGCACTGGCTTGAGGTCGTTCACGCCAGCGCCAACCCCAGCGCTAGGAAGCCACCCACGACCAGTTGAGTCCTTGCCGTTGCTTTCAACATCGGCAAGAGTGCTCGCCCGCGTTCTTTTGAGAGCGCCAATCGGCACGGGGGAATCGAGAGGACCAGCCCAGCCAATGCCAGTAATGCCCAGGGACGGGTGATTGAGCACAGCACGATCCCAAAGGCCACTCCCACGATGCTGACAATGAAGAGCCAACCCGCTCGGTCTCGGCCCAAACGGACTGCCAGTGTTTTCTTCGACACGTCAACATCACCGTCGATATCTCGCAAGTTATTTGCTTCGAGTAGCGCGGTCGCCAAGAGCCCAACAGGTATCGACGCCCACCAGGCAACAGGGGGAATATGGGCGTGTTGAACAAACGCCGACCCGACGGTGGCAACGCCACCAAAAAAGACCAACACGAACAGTTCGCCAAAGCCGTAGTAGCCATAGGGCCTCGGTCCACCGGTATAGAGCCATCCGGCGATCACGGCCAAGATCCCTGGGATAAGAAGCCACCAGCTCGTCAGCGCACAGAGCGCGAGGCCGGCGACGCCGGCAATGGCGAAGGCAATCCACGCTCCAACTCTCACCGCTGACGGTGAAGCGAGCTTTTGGCCCACCAGACGCACAGGTCCGACCCGTACTTCGTCGCTCCCCCGAATCCCGTCGGAGTAGTCGTTGGCGTAATTCGTACCGATCTGCATCCCCAGAGCGACGACGCCTGCAAGAAGTGCTCGTGTCCAAGAAAGGGACTCAGGTCGAACCGCCATCGTGCCGACGACCACCGGGACGATAGCTGCGGGAAGGGTGCGGGGGCGTGCTCCCCCCACCCAGTTCTTGATCGCGATGGTAGGGCTCTTCGGTTCGGCGGCTGCGCTCACGGGCGACGCGGGAACTTCGTGAAATCAGGCGCTCGGTGTTCATTAAAGGCATTGCGCCCCTCTTGGCCCTCTTCAGTCATATAAAAGAGCATGGTGGCGTCACCGGCGAGTTGTTGTACTCCTGCGAGACCGTCTTCGGCGGCATTGAATCCAGCTTTCAGCATGCGCAGCGCCAGTGGGGACAAGGTCAAGATCTGGCGAGCCCACGCCACCGTCTCCGCTTCAAGGTCGTCTAAGGGCACCACGGTGTTCACAAGACCCCATTCGTGTGCGGTGACGGCGTCGTATTGACGACACAAGAACCAGACTTCCTTAGCCCGCTTCACCCCGATCGTGCGGGCCAACAGACTCGAGCCATAGCCGCCATCAAAACTTCCCACCATGGGGCCGGTTTGACCGAACCGCGCGTTATCGGCTGCGATCGAGAGATCGCAGACCAGGTGAAGAATATGACCCCCACCGATCGCGTACCCCGCCACCATGGCAATGACAGGTTTTGGAATACGGCGAATCAAAATTTGGAGATCAAGAACATTCAGCCGCCCCACACCTTGCTCGGCAACATGATCGTCACCGATATAACCGTCATTGCCGCGAATCTTCTGGTCCCCTCCAGAACAGAACGCATCGGGACCTTGGCCGGTGAGGACGATCACCCCAACTGAGATGTCATCACGAGCGAGCGAGAAGGCATCGATCAGCTCAAAGAGGGTTTGTGGTCGGAACGCGTTACGACGCTCCGGCCGACAGATCGTGATCTTGGCGATACCCTCGGCGACGTCGTAGGAGATGTCCTTGTACCCCCCACTGCGTTGCCAACTCGGCGCACTGTTCCCGCGGAACTTTTCGACCGGATCGATTGGATCGCCGGTTATGACGGTGTCAAGGTTCTTGTTCATCGTTTTCTACGCTACCGGCACCAACGGGGTCCCTTGACGTAGGCCGGGGCTTCTAGGCTTGAGTCGTGGCCGAACTTATTGCGCTGGAACTCCACCAAGACGATGCCATCGTGCCCGTCATTGAGGCGATCTGGGCCAACGGCGATGCCCTCTGTATTGTCGACCCTCGATGGAGTGCTCCTCAGCGATCCCTTGCCCTTTCCACTATGGCTCCCACAGCGTTGGTCGACGGCGCTGGCCACCACCCCCTCGCTGGCGGTCGACCCGTCGACGAGGGCGTGGGCTTAGTCATGATGACGTCGGGATCAACAGCCAATCCCAAAGCCGTCGAAATCGACATCGACGCCTTGGCGGCGTCTGCGGCGATGACGTCAACAAGGCTCAACGTTGATCCCTCACGTCACCGCTGGCTCTGTTGTCTCCCCCTCGCCCACATCGGAGGTTTTTCGGTTCTGGCTCGCAGCCTCTTCACGGCCACAGCGCTGAGCGTGACAGACAACGCACAGCAATCAACCCTCGAACACGCTGCAGCGAGCGGCGTTACGCATGTCTCACTCGTCACGAGGTCGCTCAAGCGCATTGACCCAAGCCTCTTCACTTCAATTTTGCTCGGGGGCGCCGCTCCGCCTGAAGATCGTGCCCCCAATGTGGTGGCGACCTATGGCATGACCGAAACGGGCTCCGGCATTGTCTATAACGGCGTTGCCCTTGAGGGAGTGAAGCTTCACATAGATGAGCCCGATGAAGCCGGTGTCGGTGAAATTCTTGTGGCCAGCCCCACGCTCTTTCGCCAATATCGCAACCATCCATCTCCTTTTGTGAGAGGACCAGATGGTGCAGCGAATTGGTTTCCCACGGGCGACCTTGGTGGACTCAATGATGCGGGGATCCTGACAGTACGCGGTCGGCGTAGCGAGATGATCGTCAGTGGTGGGGAGAAGATCTTCCCCACCGATATCGAAGCGCTGCTTCGTGATCTGCCTGGCGTAAGCGAACTCGCCGTGTGGAAGCGTGCAGATCCCGAGTGGGGCGAACGAGTCGTCGTCTGGATCGTGCCCGACGGGACGCCGCCTACCTTGGATCAGTTGCGCTCCATCGTGACGAATGAATTTGCTACCTATGGCGCGCCCAAAGAACTCGTCATTGTCGATCAGCTTCCGCGAACACCCTTGGGGAAAATCCAGCGTCCGTTGTTGATCTGACGGCTCTTACCCAACGCCGCCTGACGATTGGGTGGTTGTCCCACCGTCGACGACCAGCATCTGGCCGGTAATCCACGAGGCTTCGTCCGACACTAAAAACAACGCAGCGGTGGCAATGTCGTCGGGCACACCAAGGCGCTTCATCGGGATCTGCAACGCAATGCGATCTTCGTGCTCCTCCCAGATAGCCCGGGCCAATTCAGTCTTGACGAGGCCTGGAGCGATGCCGTTGACGCGGATTGCTGGCGCGAGTTCCCACGAGAGCTGTTTCGTCAGGTGAATGACGGCTGCCTTCGTGGCGTTGTACCAGCCGATGCCAGGTTCCGGCATCAGTCCGCCGATGGAAGCAATGTTCAGCACGCTTCCCCCACCGTCTCCCAGGCCAGCGACACACGCCGCTTTGGTCCAGTGCACAATTGATGACTGATTGATCTCCACGGTTTTAGCCATCCGCGCACCGTCGATATCAATCAAGGGGCCCATGTAGGGGTTGGTTCCTGCGTTATTGACCAAAATATCGATGTGCCCAAAGCGTTCGAGGCAGACCTCCATCGTGCGTTGCGCGTCGTCGGGGTGGCCGACGTGACCGACTTGCCAACTCGCAGCGCCCTTCAGGCCCTCCAGGGTCCCCACTGCTTCGGTGAGGCCCTCGGCTTTCCGCGAGACCAACAGCACGTCACCGCCGGCTTCACAGATCCGTTGCGCAATGGCCAGGCCGATGCCACGACTCGCTCCCGTAACGACCGCTACTTTTCCTTCAAGCGTGATGTCCATGTCTTTGAGACTACTGAAGATCAGCCAGGTGGAACTTCTCGGGGGCGTTCTGTGGACGTTGCCGCGCCAGGTCATGAAGCCACTGTGCTGACCACACCGTCGATAACAGCACTCGTGGATGACGACGCAGTAACGCTGGGTTCTCTTGTGCCAATATCCGAATCAAGGTCAGGCGCTCAGTGGTCGGACTATCAAAGACCTGACGCAATGCGGGGTCGTCGACGGCCGTGTAGGCATGGTCGAGATAGCCGGCGATCGTGCTGGCCACAAAGACTGCTTGAAGGAGCCACGCCTCATCTTCGAGATAGCGACTCAGTTCGGGGGGAATCGTATTTGCCGCATGGAACGTCGAGTCAAGAAGATCCATGAAGCGCTGGACCTGGCCAATACTTTGGTTGAGTTCTCTCTCAAAGAGTGTCCGATCGGATTCCATCCCCACCAAAAGGTTGCTTGCTCGCTCCACGACAACGTCAGCTTCCTCAAACGAGATGGCACGCTGCTGATTAACCAGGTAACGATGCCCTCGAGGGAATGCCAAATAGGTCAGCACTAATCCGATGGCGATGCCAATCAGCGCCCACACAAAGCGATTTTCCGCCACCTTCACCTCGGGTGGCCAGCCAAGATAGGAAAACACGGTGATCGAATAAAACGCGAACGAGGCTTGCCCCAATATCGGCCCCGCCCCCGTTGCCCACTTTGACGCAAAAATAGCGAGAGGAATCAAGAGCAGAAATCCCAGCGGTGGACAATGCGCCACGATGAGCAACGCGCCTCCTGCGGCTCCGAGAAGAATTCCCAAGGAGCCATCGAAGGCTGCCTTTCGAGCGTCGTGACGCGTGAAGGTGGCGTTGACAATCGAGAGGGCTGCCAAAATAATCCAATAGCCGTGCGAAAAGTTAAAGTGACGTTCGACGCCAATGGCAACGGCCATCGCGACACCTGCGCGCATCGCATTGAGAAACCACACCGAGCCCAACGTCAGGTTTGCACGAATGAGACTCAACGGTGCCAGACGTGCCGCTGGAGCGAAATCAGGAGCACCCAGTTGCTCTCCCTGAGAAATCAACGCGTAACGCTGGACCACATTGGCGATCACGGCCAGCGCACGCAACGGATGATGCTGTTCGATGTGTTCGATTGTGCCTTGCGGATCAAGGGTTAGATCCTTCTCTACCCACGCCACGGACTCGTCGTAGTCGTGACGAAGTTCATCCCAGATGTTTTCCACCCGAAGACTGTTCGTCTCAATCTTCCCTCCAACGACGGCGAGCGCCGCCACTTCGAACGCCCGAGCTGTTTGCTCTCCCAATTCTCCGTAATGAGCATCCTTGCGGAGCGGGGTCTTGTCGAATCGTTCAAAGGAAGAAGTTCCGCTTTCGGCCACAACAAAGAGGGCACTCAGCGCTCGCTGGGGGGCGAACATCGATCCCGGCCACTCTTGGGTTCCCGCAGCCAATGCCACCAGAGAATCTCGGTGACGACGTAAGTTCTCCAACGCCTTTGGAGTGGCGTCGTTCACATTGAGAGAACGAGTCAAGGCTGCAGCGGCTGTGCACCAGGCTGAAAGTGCGCGCCGCACCGACGTTGAGTGGTGACGAGGAAGAATCACCACGCTACAGATAATGGCCACAGCCGAACCGATGGCCCAGGCCTCCACGTTTGGCACCACCTTGGTCCATGCGTCTTGTGCGACGACCGCCAAGATAAATCCAAGTTGGGGAGCAACAGCGCTTCGACTGAGAAAGCCGCGAAAGGCCCGGGCGAACGCGAAGCAAAAGGACACGACAAACATCACCACAATGGTCAGTGAAAATGAAAACGCTACAGCGGAGCCGACGAACACACCGAGGAGCCCCACGGCTGATGCCGCAAGATTCGCTCCCGTGCGTTCTTTCGCCGTTCCATCAAAATCGCACATGGATGTCAAGCCAAAGGCCGCATAGGATGCAAACGCAACTTCGGACTTTCCTAAAAGCACCCCGCACAACACCATTGCGGTGACTGTGGCGACGGTGCAGCGAAAGGCAGCTCTGACGAGCACACGGTCTTTACGGGGAAGGGCCAGTTCCTCGGAAAGTTTGTCGCTAATGACGTCGGTGGTGATTTTTTGGATCCTCACAACACCTTCCTCCCGACGCGATGCACAAAGACAAACGATACTCCCCTTGTTCGCTCGTCCCCGGCTCGCATGGTGTCGATGACCCCGTCGCTGTTGATCACGCCCTACGCTGACCACGTGACGAAAAATCGACTGGCGAGTGCTTCGAGCCCCTACCTGCAACAACACGCTGACAATCCTGTGGACTGGTTTCCTTGGGGGTCTGAAGCCCTCGAGAAGGCCGCGAGGGAAGATAAGCCGCTCTTCCTCTCGATTGGGTACGCCTCTTGTCACTGGTGTCACGTGATGGCACATGAGTCATTCGAAGACGAAGAAGTCGCAGCGCTCGTCAATCGATCATTTGTGGCCATCAAAATAGATCGAGAAGAACGCCCCGACCTTGACCAGATCTATATGGCAGCGACGCAAGCATCGACCGGTCATGGGGGCTGGCCCATGACGGTCTTCGCCACGCCCGATGGTCGACCTTTTTTCACGGGCACTTACTTCCCCCCCTCTGATCGAGGCGGCCAGCCGAGTTTCACCCGGGTGCTGTTGTCATTAGAAGACGCCTGGGCGACTCAACGAAGCATGGTTGAAGAACAGGCCGATATCTTGGCCGCTGCCGTCGCGAAAGAATCCCGTCTGGTGGACTCATTAACAATTGACGTCGAAGGATCGCTTCAGCTCCAGCCAATCTTGACCACTTTGGTCGATGAACTCGCCGAACGCTTTGACGGGGCTGACGGGGGGTTCGGAGGTGCGCCAAAGTTCCCTCGGCCTTCCTACATAGACGCCTGCCTTCTTGATGCCGCTCGAACGGGACGTTCTGAGAGCTTGGCCATGGCGACAACGACCTTGGACATGATGGCGGCAGGTGGAATTTACGACCACCTGGCTGGGGGCTTTGCTCGCTACAGCGTCGACCGCCACTGGCTGGTCCCCCACTTTGAAAAAATGTTGACTGATCAAGCATTGCTGGCGCGTACCTACCTTCATGGCTATCTCTTGACCGGGAACCCCAGTTATGCGCAAGTGGTGCGCGAGACCGTGGAATGGGTTCTGGGCGATCTACGTCTTGAATCGGGAGGATACGCCTCGTCAATCGATGCTGATGCTGCCGGCCACGAAGGGAGCCACGCCGTCTTCACGCCTTCCGATATCGAAACAGCACTAAGGGGGCACGACGATGCGCTAACCCCAAGCGATGCCATGGCGTTCTATGGCATTACCGAAGAAGGAACGTTTGAACACGGAAAAAGTATGGTGACCCGCCAACGCCACCAACCGCTTTTGCGCAACGAGGCCGAAGAAGTAACTCGTCGCCTCCTGCTCGATGTTCGCCAGCATCGCCCCCAACCCGCCATCGACGACAAACTTCTCTTGGAGTGGAACGCCATGTTCGCGTCCGTTCTTAGCCAAGCTGCATTCCATTTCGAAAATCCCTTCTGGGCCGCCGATGCTGCCACCCTTCTCGATACCTTGCTCACCACAATGCGTGACCCCTCGGGGCGACTCTTGCGCAGCGCTCGCCATGGCGTCGCAGCGCATCTTGCCATGCTCGGGGACTACGCATGGCTCATCGAAGCGCTGACTCGACAGTTCGAACTTGATGGTGACGGGCGATGGCTCGACGAAGCTCGTTCACTCTGTGACACCATGCTGGAACTTTTCTGGGATGGTCCGCTCCCTACCCCCGCACAGCCTGACAATGGGGCGGGCTTCTTTACAACAGGCTCCGACGCCGAAGCGTTACTTGTTCGAGCAAAAGATCTCTTCGATGGGGCGCTGCCGTCGGCAACTGCCGTCGCCGTCACCGCGTTAGCTCGGCTCGCGGTACTGACGAACCATGATCAAGCTCGGTTGGTGGCTGAACGAATGGTGAATATCGCGTCAAGCATTCTCACCGGCCACCCCACTGCCGTGCCCGATCTTGTGATCTCGTTGGGGTGGCTCCGCTCCACGATCGAAGTCGTGACGCCCGGGCCACCTGGACGACTTCGTTCCGCTACTGCGAAGACCTTTATTCCTTTTGGCTTGGCTGTTGCGGGTCACGATGTGCGCTGTTCGTTGCTCGCCAACCGTCATGATGGCGTGGGCTACGTCTGTCATCACGGGACCTGTCAGCAGCCCGTCACCACAGAAAAAGAAATAGTGGCGCTCCTCGGTCACGCCGTGAGAGCCTAGAGTTATGGCCACTCGCTCTTCTCTCTTTGGTGGAACACGTGAAACGTCGTCCCCTGAGTCACTCGAAATCTTGAAACGACAAGTACCCCATCGCAAACTCGAGTTTTATTCGGGCGAGATCCTCCACGTTCTCATCCTGGGCTGCACTATCGAAGACACCATCGGAGTGGATTTGGCGACCGGAGCGTTGGTGCGCCTTCGGGTTCCTTGGCCTGCCGATCACCCGCCCGACCTTGCGGCATTCGATGTCGTTGAAGCCACCTTGGCTGAGGATCCCCAAGCCGACGATTTAGCCCAACCTGAAGCGGCGAGCGTCAAAGGGCTCCCTCGCCAAGTGGGCACCTTGCGCGGACGTGCGGTTCGAAAGATGCTGGCTCGACTTCAAGCCCCCATTGACGGACCGCTCCTCGGCTTCCGTGGTCCCTCCGCCCCCTACTGGGAGTTTTCGGGGAACCGTCCTTCTGCCGCGTTGATCGTTGCGACACGCGGACCGCAACTGCTGCATCGTCCTGGCGAAGGGACGACGTGGGTCCGATTCGGATGGGAGCGCGATGACGTTTGGCTTTCATGTGAAGACCAACACGCGGCACGATCGTTAGTTGCCGCACGGCGCGAACAGATCGCTGGGAAAGATATGGCTATCGCTTTGGGATTTAAACCGCACTATCTTTTGACCGCATTGTCCAAGCCGTTTGATGGACACTGTTACAAAACCTGCGTAGCGATTCTGCCACGCGGTTAATTAGCGGCAGAGTTTACCGGAGGCCAGATCTTCGGCCATGGCCCAACCACACACCACTAATCGGTGTCCTTTGTCGGCAACCATCCCCTTGAAGAAGATCTCAACACCCTCGGGACGCTTGGCCTTTGGAGCAACAACGTCAAGGCCGCCGACGGGGTCATTGCCCGTCACCTTGATAATGAAGGTGCGGTCGTCAAGTCCTTTTTCGTTACCAAAGCGCTTCGCTAAGCGGCGCGCCCATGCTCGCTCTTCGCCAGAGGGCTTGTGGTCGACGCGTGGAACGATGTCGTCGAGCCCTTGGAACGCCCTGAACCCATCATCGTTCAACAACCGTGTACCCAAGAGAACATCTTCGTCAGGGAACGCCAGCAGTGCACGACGGAACTGATCGGCCAGAAGGGCTTTCAGTGTTTGTTCGGACTTTGCATTGCGGTCAATGAGTCCCAGTCCGATCAAGAGACATGGAGTGCCTCCGATGCGCTCAAGGGTAGAGAACGAGTAGCCACGCAACTTGTTTCCTTCATGAGCACAACTCACAAGGACCCAGTCTTCTCGGACCTTCGAAAGGTAACCGATATCAAAGCGGGGCTCGCGGTCCGCACAGAGGTCTGCCATCTCAACGAGCTCTGCGTCAGAAATTGCTGTGGTGTCTTTGGTTTCAACCTTCATCGCCATGACGAATATTCTACGTCGGATTTATGGGGGTCAAAAAAAGCCCCTCACAGGCCTAACCAGCGACGAGCGAGTCGGCACCGAAGAGCCGCCGAATCTCCCCCACTACCCGACCCGCGTCACAGTTAAATTCATCAGGCAAAC
Organism: uncultured Actinomycetes bacterium; assembly: GCA_903825895.1. GTDB lineage: Bacteria > Actinomycetota > Acidimicrobiia > Acidimicrobiales > RAAP-2 > CAIUMH01. Next base: position 8,933 of record CAIKCI010000011.1, on the reverse strand, counting down.
GGAGAACTTTTGACCCTACATAGAGCAAGACAGGAGAGCCCCCGGGATACTCGGCCAAGATCTCTCTCAGCTCCTCGACTGAATGATCCGACAATGCCTCGAGGGGAAGCGAGATGCGAATTTCAGCGTTGTCATTTGCGATCAGGGTTGGTCTCGTAATGTTCAATGCACTGATCTTGGGGTTGTCGTCGTTGGTATCGAATCGGCCCCGCACGACCACGATGGCGTCATTTTCCAGCAGCGCTCCAACCTCAGCCATCACTTTCGGAAAAACAAAGACCTCCATGGCGCTCTGCAGGTCTTCGAGTTGGAATCGAGCCATCAACTCTCCGCGCTTGGTGTAGTTGGTCTTGAGATCAGTGATGACCCCTCCTACAGTTCTCACCGTGGGTGCATCGGCGGCCGCAGGAAATTCAGCCATCTCATGGAGGTCGGTAATCGTGACTTCGGTGTGGCGAGCTAACGCTCGCTCTACTCCCATGAGCGGGTGATCCGAGACATAGAGTCCAAGCATCTCTTTTTCGAAGGCCAACTTGGTGGTCTTTTCAAACTCTTTGTCTGGGATGATGACCGTCGTGCCCTCCCAGTCCGCGTCATCGTCGCCTTGGTCTTGGGCGGCAGCAGCAAACAAGGTTGAAATCCCAAGGTCGCGCTCTTTGCGCCGATCAATGGTGCGCTCAATGATGTCGTCAGCCACCAGAGCTAAACCTTGGCGAGGGTGCCCCATCGAGTCGAATGCCCCGGCTTTAATGAGCGACTCAATGGTTCGTTTGTTCAAGACAATCGTGTCGACTCGGCGCGCAAAGTCATAGAAGTCCAGAAAGGGGCCGTTGGCGGTTCGCTCGCTCACGATCCGCTCAACAAGGGACTCCCCGACGTTGCGCACTGCTGCTAACCCAAAAAGAATGCGCTGAGCATCAGATGCTCCATCAGGTGGAGCAAACTCAGCGCGACTGGCATTGACGTCGGGAACCATGACATCGATACCCATGTTGCGACACTCCCCGAGATAGATCGCGGTCTTGTCTTTGTCGTCTTTAACCGAGGTCAACAAGGCCGCCATGTACTCAACGGGGAAATGCACTTTGAGCCACGCTGTCTGATAGGCCACGAGGCCATAGCCATAGGAGTGGCTCTTGTTGAAGGCATAATCAGCGAACGGTTCGATGACATCAAAGAGTTCGGTACCAATCTCTTCGCCGTAGCCACTTTTAATGCAGCCCGCGACGAACTTCTCCCGTTCTGCAGCAATCAGATCTCGGTCCTTCTTCCCACAGGCTTTACGGAGATTGTCAGCTTCTTCAAGGGTATAGCCCGCGAACTTTTGCGCCACTCGCATCATGGATTCTTGGTAGATCATCAACCCTTGGGTTGGTTGCAAGATGGGCTCAAGGTCGTCGTGCGCGTAGGTGATGGCCTTACGACCGTTTTTTCGATCGGCATAGTCGTTGTGCATGTTGGCTGCCATCGGCCCGGGCCGATAGAGCGCGACTAATGCGCAAACATCTTCGAATCCCGTTGGTGCCAATGACCGCATCAAGGCCCTCATCGGGCGTCCTTCTAGTTGGAACACGCCGATCGACTCGCCTCGCCGCAACAGGGCAAAGACGCTGTCATCGTCAAGATCGACGTTGTCGATATCAGGACGCTCTCCAGAAATCGCTTCGACTAAATCGAGGCAACGCTCGATGATCGATAGGTTCCGTAAACCGAGAAAGTCCATCTTCAACAGACCCAGCTCTTCCACCCCGTGCATCTCGTACTGCGTGACGATGGGCGCATTCTCAGTGTTTCCGCTTGAGTCGGGCTTTCGCTGGACGGGGAGATATTCGGTTAATGGTTCGTGGGTAATCACGACGGCTGCGGCATGGATCCCGTCGCCGCGCCGGAGGCCCTCTAATCCACGAGCGACATCAATGATCCGATGCGCTACGTCATCGGTCTCGTACATGGTACGCAGATCTTTGGCCGCGCCGTAACTGTCCTCGAGCCCGGGTGTCTTTTCGAAACACGCACCAAGAGGGGTGTCCCGGCCCATGATGACCGGTGGCATGGCCTTAGCGACGCGGTCTCCATCGTTGTAGCCATATCCCAAGACTCGTGCCGCATCTCGCACCGCTGCTCGAGCCTTGATGGTTGAGAACGTCACGATCTGTGCGACGTGATCTTCGCCGTAGAGATCAGCAACGTAGCGAATCATGTCGCCGCGATAGCGCTCATCAAAGTCCATATCAATGTCAGGCATCTGCTTTCGACCTGGGTTCAAGAATCGTTCAAAGAGAAGGTCATACTTAATCGGGTCCAGTTCAACAATGCCCAGACAGTACGCGACGCAACACCCTGCGGCGGACCCTCTACCAGGCCCAACACGAATCTTCTGCTCTTTTGCGTAACGGATGATGTCCCAGACCACGAGGAAGTACGCAGCGAAACCCATGTCGCTAATGACCTTCAGTTCGAAGTCCAATCGCTCTTGTACTTCCGTTGACAGCGAACCCCCGTAGCGCTGTTGCGCACCAGCAAGCGTGAGTTCTCGTAAATATAAAGCTGCGCGATCTTCATAGGTCGACCCCTTGATGTTGTCTGGGACCGGGAACTCAGGCAAGGTCGGCTTGCCAAGTTCAATTTCGATGTTGGCGCGCTCGGCGATCAGGAGGGTCGAGTCACAGGCTTCTTCGTGGTCACGAAAAAGATGACGCATCTCGGCGGCACTCTTGAGATAGTGCTCAGTTCCTTCAAAGCGAAAGCGGTTGGCGTCCGAAAGCATCGCCTGGGTCTGAACACAGAGCAGTGCATCATGCGCTTCGGCATCGTGGCGGTGAGTGTAATGACTGTCATTCGTGGCGATGAGTGGCGCATCGATGGCCCGTGCGATTTCAATCAACTGAGGGTTCGTCGTTCGCTGCGCTGCAAGACCATGGTCTTGGAGTTCAACGAAAAGGCTCTCCTTGCCAAAAATATCCTGCAGGCGCGCGGCTCGGCGCTTTGCCTCCGCCTCGTCACCGTTGAGAAGGGCTTGGAGCACGACCCCACCGAGACAGCCGGTCGTGGCGATCAGCCCTTCGTGATATTGCTCGAGTAACTCCCAGTCAACGCGTGGCTTGTAGTAATACCCCTCGAGGTAGGCCGCCGACGAGAGCTTGAGGAGATTTTTATACCCCTGCGTCGACTCAGCCAGCAAGGTCAAGTGATAGTAAAGCTTCGTTCCACCATCGGTGTCTCCCCCACCGTCATCCATCTTTCCCCGACGCACCGGACGCTCAAAACGCGACTCTCCGGCCATGTAGGCCTCGGTGCCAATAACAGGGTTGATCCCGGCTTCTCGGCAGGCCTTATAGAACTCCAAGACACCGTACATATTCCCGTGATCGGTAATCCCAATTGCGGGTTGGCCATCAGCGACTGCCGCTTCGACGATCTCGCCAATTCGCGACGCTCCATCAAGCATCGAGTACTCAGTATGGGTGTGGAGGTGAGTAAAACTTTTCGACAACGAAATGACCTTTCCCTGCGTCTGGGTTCTCCAGCACAGTCGAGTAAATTACAACGGTGTGACTATCGAAGATAGCGCGCTGGCGTCGCTCTCGCTCTCTGGCCTCACTGGGTCAAAGGTAGGTGCCTGGACGAACCCCATCGCCATCGTTGCCTTCGGACAGGCCGGGCTGGCGCATTTGATCAAGCTGACTTCTCGCCGCCATTTGTTGGGCCATCAGGGCTGCCTGGATTCCATGGAACAGTCCTTCGAGCCAACCCACCAACTGCGCTTGGGCGATCCGCAACTCTGACGTGGTGGGGGTTCCCTCATCGAACGGAGGGGCCATCTTGGCCAGTTCTTCCTGAAGGTCTGGAGAGAGACCACTCGAAAGTTCGGCGACCGATGTGGCGTAGATCTGCTTGAGTCGGTCCCGACCCGCCTCATCGAGGGGTGCAGCACGAACCTCTTCAAGAAGTTGCTTCACCATCGTGCCAATACGCATGACCTTGGCTGGCTCTTCAACAGACTCTTTGGCTGGTCCTTCTCCATCGCTCTGCTCCGCTGGCAAAATGGCATCAGGGGCAATGACTTCAGACTTGGACTGTTCGCTCATCTCTAGATAATGCCACCTTCTCGGACGCTGCGACAATCCCTAAAGGACGACGAGCGGCACCCACATCTCCGCTTCAGTAAGCGAACCGTGACGAGAGCGCATCCTGTGCTCTTTTTTCTCCGTTGGATCAGGCACGAACTGATCGAGAAACGGGATCACTGCAACGTCGCCAAATCGATCATTGACGTCATCGTCTACCTCGCCAAAGAGCCCCAAAGAAATCGCTTGGCGTCTTGAGTAGACCCAGCAAGAATCCTGGAGTTCATTACTCACCCTCTCGAGAAGCGTCGTTCGCTGTTCTGGGTGAGCGTGCAGCCAGCGAAAGCGACCCTCGCCACTCATGAAGTTAACGAGCGAGAGCGTAGCCGGGGTCATGGTGACCGTTGTGGGGCCGACATCGACTTGGCCGTGATCAGCGGTTACCACGATGGCCACATCGGCGTGAAGGCGTCGACGCAGGTCATTGATCGTCGCTTCACAACTTGAAAGTGCCTGATCAAATTGAAGTTCGAGACCGTATTGGTGCGCTGTTTTGTCGATCGCGTCGAGATAGACCACGACAAAGGCATGATCAACGAGCGCACGCTCGACCAAGGTACCGATCTCTTCAGGGTCGCCAAAGGGTACAAAGGTGGAGCCCGTGAGGTGCGCTTTGGTGAAGCCACTCGTTTCGAATCGTTTCTCTGCCACATACGGCACGCCGGTGCCCCCTCGACGCATCAGGGGAGTTGCCCGGCACACCACTTCGGGAACGAAGCGCTGCTGGGCATCACGGCCATCTACTTTCCACTGTAAGGCTTGGAGAATGGCGTTATCCATGGCGAAGCGGTAGCCGACGAGGCCATGGCTCCCCGGCGCAGCTCCGGTCGACAAACTCGTTAACGCTGTCACGGTCGTAGAAGGGGCAACGGACATGACGGGCGCCAATCTTCCCGCCGCCAGCAATGGTGCCACTTCTGTCCGATCGTCGAGTTGGCCTGCTCCGAGACCATCCAAGATGACCAGAACGGTGGCTGAGGACCCTTGGAGAGCCTCTCCAAGGTCGCTGAAGTGATCGTCTATTGCTCCCGACTGGCGTCCCACCACGCCGAGGAGGCGCGTCAGACACCTCCCGTGGTAGTCGGGGATGATTGGGGTGGGCTCCATAGACGAATCCTACGATCAACCGAGAGGGAGGGCATCCGGGTAGCATCGTGTGCGTGAAGGTTTCAACCCGTGGCGACTACGCGTCGAGAGCGCTCTTGTCGCTCACGCTCCATGGGGCAACTTCCACGCCAACCTCGGTGAAAGATATCGCCGAGCGAACAGGCCTCCCCCAGCCCTACCTCGAGCAGATCCTGCTGGCCCTCAAAGGCGCAGGCCTTGTTCGCTCAAAGCGTGGCGTGGGTGGCGGCTACGTCTTGGCTCGATCCCCTGATGAGATCACCTTGGCCCAGATCATCTCGGCGGTTGACGGGCCGATCGTAGCCGGCGACTTCGGCGAGCCTCATGAGAATGGAGCATGTGACCATGAAGGTCAGTGCATCTTGTTGGGCGTTTGGGCTGAAGTCGGTGAAAAAATCCGGGGAGAACTTCAATCGGTGACCTTGTCCGATATGGCTGAGCGATCTCGTGGCAAAAAGCCGTCGGGCGCCATTTTGGCTTAGTTACGGCCTCTTTTCTGAGGACTGAGAAGATTTAACATTTCGTTCACAAAATGTGGAATATTTGTGACTCCAGAAATGTTATAACTACCACAGGTTCAATTTCCTGAGCACTGAGGTCGACTTGCTTTGTAGGGGGGCAAGGTCAAGGCCTTCTCGGCACTTTGGAACCGACGAAGTCAAGGAGTCGCATCATGAGCACCCCCCGCCGTTCACCCAGTAGCCCCCAGGCCGACAGCCTCGGCCTCCTCCTGCGAGACCTTGACCGATATCCAATGCCTGACTACGACGAGCAGGTGGCACTCGCCAAGCGTGTCGCCACAGGTGACGACGAGGCGAAGAAACAGATGGTGGCAGCAAACCTTCGTCTCGTACTCCACTGGGCCCGTCGTTATCAAGATCGTGGTGTTGAACTAGTTGACCTGGTCCAGGAGGGAACCTTTGGACTGTTGCGGGCGGTAGAAAAATTTGACTGGGAGCGAGGATTCAAATTCTCTACCTACGCCACGTGGTGGATACGTCAATCACTTCAGCGAGCTGTTCAGCAGCACGGTCGCACCATTCGAATTCCCTTAGAGGTTGGTGAACAGCTCCAGCGCATCGACGCAGCCAACGCTGAACTTATCGGCCTCCTTGGTCGCCGCCCTTCCGATGACGAACTCAACGAAGCAACGGGCATGACGACGAAGGAACGTCGGAATCTCGAAAACATTGCGGGGGTCAGCGCAAGTTTGGACCAGCCTGCAAATTCAGACTCCTCAACGGTGCTTGGTGACCTTGTCGCCCCAGACCAAACGGACTGGGTCGGTGACGTTGAACAGAGCATGGTCGACGACCGTCTCAATAGTGCCGTCGAGCAACTAGACGACCTTCAGCGTGATGTCATCAAGAAGCGCTTTGGTCTTGATGGATCCCCGCCTGCTTCACTTCAGGCCACCGCAGATGCATTGGGGGTCGGCGTACGCAGAGTCCGCCGTGCTGAGGCCGAAGGATTGGCAGCGTTACAACGTGACGGAGCCGTCACAGCAATTCGCGCAGAGGTCTAAGCCTTCTCCAGCCACGTCGTCGCTTCACCAGCGCCACCAAGCAATTTGAGGTCCCGCGGGACAGGGGCAATGACGACCACGCTTTCTTTTGTCATGGGGTGTTCGAATGCTAAGCGTCCAGCGTGAAGCGCGAGCCGATCATGATTGAGTCGACGTTCGTTGCGCTGACCATAACGAGGGTCATTCACAATTGCGTGGCCGATGGCGGCCATGTGGACTCGTATCTGGTGGGTCCGCCCAGTCTCAAGCGTTAATCCCACCACCGTTCGCGTTGGCTCTTCCAATCTGGCGAGAACTTCATAATGCGTGCGAGCGTCACGACCATCGGGCCGAATAGCCATCTTCGTGGGAGAGGTTGCGGAACGTCCAATGGGAGCGTCAACGAGACCCCGGGGGGACTCAACGTAGCCCTCGACAATGCCAATATAGCGGCGCACCACGTCGTGGCTCCCGATCTGTTCACTCAGCGACACAAATGCTTCGGGCGTTCGTGCAACGACCAACAACCCTGACGTCCCTTTGTCGAGTCGATGGACCACACCGGGGCGCGCAGGCTCTCCAAAACCGTTCAGCGGAAGAGCGGCCATCTCCGGGTAGGCGGCGAGCACGCCAGCAATGAGCGTGCCCCGTCGGTTTCCAGCTCCGGGATGGACCACAAGTTCAAATGACTTATTCAACACAAGAAACCCGTCGTCTTCAAGGAGAACCTCAATGGCCACTTCGGGATCTGGAGCAACCGAGCCGTCGGAGTCGACGGGAAGTGTCGCTTCAATCTGCGCACCGGACGAGAGCACTGTTGATGGTTTGGCTACCACTGATCCATTGATGCGGACATCGCCTTGATCGATCATACGAACGACTTCGGAGCGGGAAAGTCCGGTCAGATGAGCGATTGCTCGGTCAACCCGCATCCCATCAAGCAGAGCTGGCGCTTGCACGTCGAGAATCTCATCATCGTCGTCAACCACCACCACGGGAATTTCTTCAAACTCCTCAGTCACACGTTGCTCGATTCTCGTTGGGAAGATCGCTGCTGGAAGAGCAATCCGATAATCACGACGATAACGCCCAAATCAATGGCGCTATCCGCCAGATTGAAGGTGGGCCAGTGAGACAGGGTAATGAAGTCCACTACCCCTCTTCCATGGTGGCGAACCAATCGATCGCAAAGATTGCCCACAGCCCCACCAATCATGAGACCGAGGCCAATTTGGATAATCCGCTGCTTCGATCGGCACCCCACCACGACCAAGACGATCAAAAGCGCAACGTCGATAACGCTCAGGAGGATCGAAGAGCCTGAGAACAGCGAAAACGCAGATCCTGTGTTGTAGGTAAGGCCAAAACCCAGTGGGCCAAGCAGATGATGGGGTGAGTCACTGAGATAGTGGATCGCCAACGACTTCGAAATCTGATCGAAGGCCAGGACGGCTGCACCAACAAAAAGCGGCACCCACGACCACGACCGCTGCGCCGCCCTGCGTGCCGTCTCGCTCAAAAACGACTGAGGCTCGGTGTGGCGCACGTCACGTCAACGTGAGCAAACGGCATCGCCTCTAAGCGAGCTTTAGGAATTGGCTTGAAGCACTTTTCGCATAGGCCATAGCGCTTAACCCTGATGCGACGAAGGGCATCGTTCAGCTCGTCAATCTCCTCTTGAAGCTTGCTCGCTAACGCCAGGTCTCGCTCTCGATCAACAGCTGCATTCGCTCCTTCACCAGACTCGTCGTCGAACTGAACCTCTCGGGGACCACTTGAGTCTTCGGCGACAATCTCTTCGGCCTCTGCGATGAGCCACTTCTTCTGTATCTCTTTTTCTTGCTTGAGTTCAGCAATAATTAGTTTGATCTTGGCAATGAACTTCTCGTCCTTCGCATAAGGGCTGATCTTCGGGGCAACGGGCGCTGCTGGTTTTTTGACCACAGGAGCCTTCGCCACGGGAGCCGCCTTGGCCGGAGCCTTTTTGGCTGGAGCCTTCTTTACGATGGCCTTTTTAGCTGGAGCCTTTTTGGCCGGAGCTTTCTTGGCTGGAGCCTTTTTGGCTGGAGCCTTCTTTACGATGGCCTTTTTAGCTGGAGCCTTTTTGGCCGGAGCTTTCTTGGCTGGAGCCTTCTTGGCTGGAGCCTTCTTGGCTGGAGCTTTCTTGGCTGGAGCCT
>CAIKCI010000010.1 GCA_903825895.1 uncultured Actinomycetes bacterium | reverse complement strand
GGCACCGATCACAACATGTGGACCGATCCAATTGTCATCACCTAATTCAACCTGTCCCGTTATGACCACGTATGGGCCAATTGTGTTGCCGGTTCCTATAGCAACGGAGTCATCAATAATGGCGGTCGGATGAATGACATTGTTTCTCTGCATGCCCTCACTTTACGGCACTCAAAGTACTATGGCTCAAGCGCTGTTTGGGTCCGGACAACTGAGGTATGTTTGTCAACTGAAAGCAAAGTTTTTCAGATATTGATGACTGCCGACTGGGAACGCTCATGAAATTATTACTCCATGTTGGTCCACCAAAGACCGGTACAACAAGCCTGCAGCACGCGTTTGACGAGAATCGTCAGATCCTGATCGACCACGGCATCTATTATCCGCAAGGTGCAAAGCAGTTGGTGGGGAGAGTATTCGCGCCAATCCACCATGGTGTCTTCATAGACTTGAAAGGCTGGGATTACGCCTACTTCAACATTGATTCGGATCAGCGGTCATGGTCGAGAGCTCTCCACGAATGGATGCTTGAGGCACGAGAGCACTCTTGTCCTTTTCTTCTCATCTCCTCAGAACTCCTTAGTTACTTTGATGACCAAGACTGGGCAGCAGTCTGGCAAGGAATCCTCGAAGCAGAGGGAAGGTCTGAGTTTTCTTTTGAAGAAGTTGTTCTTCTCTATACGGAGCGAGATATTGAACTCCAGGCTGAGAGCCAATATGCCGAGCATGTGAAACACGGCTTTTGGGAGCATCCCGACGTGGGAATACCTCTGATGGCAGATTCGATTAATTCAGGCCGGCATCGCATTGAGTCCCTATCCTCGAACGTAGACCAGCGCTTTCGCTTTCAGTTAATTTCAGGGTTCTTTACCTACTCGCGCGAAAATGATCCTCCAAGCGAAGTGGCCGATTTGTCGAAATGGTTCGACGTTCTATCGAATGGACTTGGCGCAATATTCTCGAACGCTTCGCTCCCGAAGATGAATGCCCGCCTGCCAAAACAGGCGATTCAAGAATTAGTTGATTTTAATAGAGTGAACACCCCCCAAAGACTCACGTCGTCTTTGCCCTTTGCCGACCTTAACGATGACGCATTGAGCCAAGAAGAACAACAGGCCCTTCGTCGACTTCACCTCTTTCGACATGAGCTTTCGTTGTCCTATGAATTGCGAGAGAAGGTCTATCAACTGGAGCTCGAAAGTATTGAAGCGAAGGCAAATAAAGCAATAGCAGACGCAGAATTACTTGCGGTCGAACACCAACTGAACGAGGTTACACAAGAGTTAGTTGCCATGAAACAAACACGAGGTTGGCGATTAGTTGAATTGTTGCGCCGCCTTCGCTTTTGGACGTGACCCTTTTCTCGTAGTGGTCTCCATCGCTGGATCCGTCTCAATTGCGGTGCGTTGAGTATCCCTCGTTCCCCTAGGGAGAGGAAAAGAACGGATTTTCCTCAATGGGGATGAGCCTTCGGGTCGAAATGAGCTCAATGTGTTTCTCTGAGAGTGGACGAGGTTGAAATGTGAGGCACTCCCTCTGGTGATTTTGTGCGAGAGTTGAAGACGTGTGTAACGTTTCGTGTCTAGGGTTCGTCGAAACCTATGTCAGTGAATCCGATGTTCGCGGACGAAGAGTGCTCGAAGTTGGATCCTTTGACGTCAATGGTTCTCCAAGAGCGCTGGTAGAGATTCTGAAACCCTCGGAGTATCGAGGCGTCGACGTAGAGATGGGACCGGGGGTGGATGAAATCTGCCGAGCGGAGGATCTCGTGGAGCGCTTTGGCCCCGAATCTTTCGATCTTTTGATTTCAACGGAGATGATTGAGCACGTCGCCGACTGGAAAATTGTCGTGAGTAATTTCAAACGAATCCTCAAACCTGGTGGGAAAATAATTATTACGACGAGATCACTCGGGTTCCCCCTCCATGACTATCCGTCAGATCACTGGAGATTTGAGATGAGCGATATGGAGATCATCTTCTCCGACTTTGAATCAATCGTGATTGAGTCTGATCCGACGGCTCCGGGGGTCTTCGTCGGCGCCGTGAAACCTCAGGTATTCGAACAGTGCAATCTCGACAGTGTCGCGCTCCACTCCATGGCCACTGGTCAAAGAACCATTTCGGCAGTTGAGGCTGAGGTAGTCATGGCTCAGCGTGAATTAATAGAATCTCTTCAGGGGGACGTGAGATCTCATTTGCTCAGGATCGAGGAATTTAACCGTCTTAAAATCTTGCGCTACACCGATCGAATTCGCACGGCTTGGGTGAAGGTGAAGCAGCGTTGAAGTGAGACGAGATGAGATCCACCGCAAGATAGTCATCCTTCTCGAACGCAGATTGGAGCAGGGGACAAGCTGAGGGGTCTCACCATTTTCCTTAGGGTCGTCGATTGAGATTGATGTATCGAACTATTGCTGATCGATGACGTAGTCAAAGACCGTGAGGCCTGATTCATAGGATAAATGGTGTGGTCCCTTCCAAGCCCCGGGCCAACTTGCTCGTTTGGCTTGGACGAGTTGCTCGCTGTAGCCAGCGGGGTCGAGTTGGACAACTTTATAAATCGCAAGCGAATTCCCATATTCATAAAAATCTTGGCACTGGCCGATCCGATACCACTCGCCGTCAATCTTGAACATGCCACCATTACGCCCCGAACGGGGATCGCAGATTTGGGGATTTCCTGGAAGCGCTCGCCAATCTCCGCGAACTGGGTCTTCAGCCGTGAAGAGATGGAGTTCTGAGTAGGTTTCGTTTGGGTCGAGTGGGTCAAAGGTGACGAACAGATACCAGAGACCGTTCTCTTGGATGATGATGGGATCCACCCCACCTAGCGCGAGTAATTCTCGCTCGAACGTCCACGTGTCGGGAAAAGACTGGCATCGATAGAGGCGGACCGATCCTGACTCTCGCGCTTCAGGAACCATCCAAAGGGTGTCTTCGAACTCGAAGGTCCAGGGAAAGGAAAGGTGAAATGGTTCTGTAAGCGCTGCATGGGGATCTTCGAATCGACCATTTGGCGATTGGCGTAAATAACTGATTCGTCCCTTTCCCAGCTTTTCATCAAACTGCTCAACGAGGATGCAGCGAATATCTCGATATTCGACGACAAAGGGGTCGGCGACCCATGAACCTTCTGGAGCTGCAATTTGGTGATGGTTCGCAAAATCGACTGATAGCGGTGACCCTTCAGCCACGCCAAGGACCCACCGCTCAGTCGTGAATGGAGCAGGTCCCCGAGGGGTTGGGGCTGGCCCGAGGACGTGAGGTCTTCGTGGGCGAAGAGTGGGCCATCGCCACCAGCTGAGAAATCGTGATTTAGGTCTCGCGACTGGGGGGCGTCCCGTACGCGACGGGTGAAGAGTCCCTCCGCTACGCCATGCTGCTGCGCAATTCGCAACCGCAGTACCAGCCCTCATAATCTGCTGAGCAGCATTCTCAGCCGCAGCGTGACATGTTTTGTGCCGAAACTCGAGGACGGGAGTGAGCTGACCATTAGACCAAAGCGCAATCTTGAAACCAGTTGCTACAAATTTGTCCTGAACTTCTTGCGAATATTCATGGGTACTTGGTGGATAGCCATCAAGACCAAGTCGGATGGCGAGAACCGCAGCGCTCGTCCGTCGGTGAAGTCGCCGAGCGTTGAACTGATCGTCCCTCACAATCAGAAGATCATGGGTTCCCAGTTCAAAACTCTTTACTGTGCGCAGCAACGTTCCCAAGTCGACGACGACAATGCGTAGGTCGTTCGTGCCTTGGAGAGAAACAGGAGGGAGGAACTGCGCCACAAGTGGATCTTGGGGATCGGTGGTGAGGAAATAAATCTGGGAATTTCTTGTCACGATGTTACGTTAATGGGGAACGCTCGTCCCAAGAAAACCACGTGGAAGATCGCTATCTCTCCTGATAATGCAGCATCGAAATCTTGGCAAGGAATCTGGACGATCAGCTCAATTTTGTACGGAGCGGTTAAGAATTTTCAAAGTAGAGTTCGTCCCATCTGAAACAAACGTCTTTTCGTAATTCACCCCCAAGGTCAAGATGTAACTGCTCCGATTTGATGCGGAGTTTTTCCTCGCGAGAACTCATTGTCTCGTAGTGTGAGTTGCTCCCACCCCTCCTTAGGTCGATCCGGTCCCTACGCAGGCGGCGCAACATCTGCGTTTCGCTTCGCATCGGATAGTGACAAAGGTTGAAAAATTCAGGGGAGCCCTTGCCGAGCGGAGGATTGTGATTGAAGACTCTTTCGTTGGTAGATGTGGCTCTCCAGCTTCGAAGTCGCGGGGCGCAGTCAGGAAACAATGAGTAATGCCTCACTCGCTCTCGGGTGCACTCAAGAGAGGGGTCGTCATCCGGGGTCCACCAGAAATTGAAGTTGTGAAACTGAACCCAGTCATAGTCTGAATCAACAAGTTCAAAGATCCAATCCCGATAGCTTTTTGTGCGATCAGGACCCTCAAGGAATTCATCCTGGTCTGGCCATGAGATCCAGTCGTAGCGATGAACGTAGTTATCGAGAAGATTCTTCGACATTGACGGATACAAATCGTAGAAATCGAATTCTCTTGGTAGGTGACGAATCTCGCGAAGTTCTTTTCGAAATGAATGCAGAACCTCTTTTGTAGAATCATCTGATCCGTGATCCCAGGCGACGACGTCATGATCTTGCTCGAGGAGATAGGTGATTGACTCCGCTAATAAATCTCCGTCGTTATAACAAAGCAACACACCAAGTAGTTTCGGCTGCGGTTTCCGTCTTTTGAACAGCTGACGTCGAGAGTGCGCCATATCGTCGACCCTAAGACCCGGATTGTCGTTGGAACACAGCGACGCCATAATCATCCAAGACACCAACAGGCTGCTTGTCCCACGTGGCGTACCAAGCGACCTCCAGCAGTCCGGCGCGAGAGCAAGACTGGCTAAAGGTTGTTTTTGAGTATGCCCCCATCCCTCGATCAATCTCAAGTTGGAAGCCCGCTACCAAATGTCCACCTGGAGCCACATGACGAGCGGAAGTACGCACGAGCATGTCGCGTCGATCTTCTGCACAGAAGAGCGGGACATTTCCGGCCATGATCACGACGTCAAAGACTCGGTCAAGGTCAAGGTCAACAGCATCCTGCTGAATCCACTTCAATTCAGGAGCGAGACGTATCGCTTCTTCGATCATCGATGGATCAGGATCAATGCCAAGCGTTTCTATTCCTCGTCGAGCTAGCTCAATAGAAACTCTTCCTGTCCCACACCCCACGTCAAGGACTGCCACCGGTGAGAATTCCGCTACAAACGAAGCCTCTCCGTGGACATTTTGGCCCTGCTCGGCTAGCAGATCGAAGCGAGCCTGATACTTCTTTCCGTCAAAACTGGCCATGCTCCAGTCTGTCATGACAATGGGTGCGAATTGCTCAGGATCTCCACGTCGTCGACAAATGGTCAACGATGGTGATTTCTCCCAAGCAGTGTTGATTGGCGGCTCAATAGCGTCACACTGTCGGACAGAACCCTGCACTCTTGCCGCACTTTCCCAAGGGGGAGCCATTAGGAACCAGCAGGCTACGGTTGGCATTCACGGACCTAATCGTTGGAAGTTGATGTATCGAGTGATATTTTTAAAGAATCGGAACGCTGTTCGGATTGGGATTGACCCTCGCCTGGCTGACCTCCCACCAGGCGGCAATGCTCGTGTGTGGAAACAGATGTTTCGCGCCCTTGATGGAATTGGCGCCCTCGACACTTCGGCGCGTCCAGATATTTGGTTTTACAGCGCGCACGGGGGCAAGCCCGATCTTGTGGGACCATCGGTTGCGATCGCGTATGAAGCGGGCTGGACCATTTCTGGAAATAGGGAGAATTATCCTCAAAATTTCATCGATGCGATCGATAGGGGGACTCGAGGGGGTCTCGCTCATGTGTCCTGAACCCCTTAAGTAGGTCCACCTCCTATGAGATGAGCCACTCCATAAGAATGGGGGCAAGGAGGCAATGACCATGAAGAGAACCAGACACAGCCCTGAACAGATTGTTCGCAAACTCAGAGAAGCAGACCGG
>CAIKCI010000009.1 GCA_903825895.1 uncultured Actinomycetes bacterium | reverse complement strand
TGGCTTTCGTGAATCTTCGTGCGGGGCATTTCAATCCCGACATGAGCCTCAAGGAAACCGGTGATCTCCTGCTCAGTTAGTCAAAGAGCTCAGGATCGCTCTCAATAATCTCGTCCCACAGTGGTTGGAAGGAAAACGCGCCAGCCAACGGAAAGCCAATATTTTCTCGGGTGTAGCGAGCATCTTCTGCGTTGATGTGCAGAGGAGTACCCGCTGCTTCAGCAATCAGTTGAGCTTGCGCTGATCGTTCCATGGTCACGAACCACCACGCCGCTTCTTCGACACTTTGGCCCACGGTGAAGAGCCCGTGATTTTGGTGGATCGCCGCTTTGTGATGACCAAGTTCTTGGGCGAGCGCCTTGCCGGCAACTTCATCAAGGACAATCTTTCCGCCGTATGCGCTGACTAACACGTGATCTTCAAAGAACGCACAGGCATCTTGGGTGATGGGATCAAGGAGGCGACCTAAGGAGGAAAACGCCTTTCCATAGAGCGAGTGGGCGTGGGCTGCGGCGACAACGTCGGGCCGTGCCGCGTGCACAGCTGCATGGATGACA
Source organism: uncultured Actinomycetes bacterium (assembly GCA_903825895.1). Lineage (GTDB taxonomy): Bacteria > Actinomycetota > Acidimicrobiia > Acidimicrobiales > RAAP-2 > CAIUMH01. The sequence goes on along the minus strand of CAIKCI010000009.1, from coordinate 6,467 downwards.
AACGCTGCCCGATTGAGCAAGCCGTCGCCTTCGACAACCTCGCCTTCGTGAGAAACAAGAATCAAATCAGAGACCTTCATTTGACGAAAACTCTTGCCAAAGGGATTAACCCAGAAGTGGTCAGTTCGTTCGGGATCACGAGCTGTGATGTGGCCGGCAACTCCCTCTGAGAACCCAAACCTTCCAAAGATCCGCAGTGCACCAGCAAGGCGTTGTTTGCGGTGGAGGCGCTCGGCTTCAAAAGATTCAAATGTCTGAATACTCAGGTCGTTATTCTGGTCAATGTCTGGCATTCTTGTCTCCGATCTTCTCTCCGCCATCCTAGGTCCACAGCTTGGAGATCTCTATTTACTGAGCCAGTCACCACCAGCGAGTGGGACTACACCGAAGTGTGCCCGAACTTCTTCGAGGGGCCACTCTGCCATGGCCAGGTGGTCAATTCGTGAGAAGTCTCGCGTACATTGATTCCCTCGGTCGAACGCCTCTCCGACAAGATCAGCTGCCCCCGGCCGAGTCAGTGTTGCTTCTTTCGCTTCGAAATTTTCAAGGCGGGACATTCCTGCTTCATGGATTGACAAACTTGAAAGAAAACGTGACCAGGTCCCTTCTGAATCGTTCATGGCAAACTCCATTGCACCCAATGCAATCTCTCCTTGACCAGTCGGGGAGTAGCCAGAGATGACATGGTTGAGATCGTGGGCCACAAACATTGCATTCGAGAACGTCGGCACAAACTCTGTTCCTGGCATTGCGTAGCCAAATTTCCTATGGAATTCGATGTAACCACGCCCCAGGGTCCCCTCAGGAAGGTCGGCTAACTTCCCAATTTTCTCGGCCAGCTCCGGATCAAGTTCAGTATGCGAGCGTGATCGATCAAGGAGCGAAGGTTCGTCTTCCTCGTCTTCCTTCTCTTCTCGGAAGCGCCGCAAGTCTTCGTTGGCTTCCTTGGCTCCGACGGTAATCCACGTGCGGATGACGTCAAGGGGTTCGCCAGCAATACTGAGTGCGCCTGCGTACTGCTCGACTTGTGCGATTTGTGTTTCTGTTTCTGGATGCCGGCACAGCTCAAGTGTCATCAAGACGCCAACGAGAAAGTGTCGAACCTGAGCATCGGAGACCCGTTTGGCTAATCCCTCTGCATCAAGTGGAGTCAATGAGGCCACGTCAATATCAGGCCGTTTCCAGAGGTGGCCAACAACGGCTTGCAAGACGGCAATTTGTTCTGGGGTGGGGCCTTCATCGACAGTGATTCCGCCAAGAAGGCCGCTGGCGACTGGCTCAACCAGTTCAGGTGCGAGATGGATTTTCATACCTGTGATGATATCGGACTCACATTAGTTAGAAAGAGCTCGGTGAACTTATGAAGGGTCCGACTCCATGTATTGAAACATCCAACGAACACCAAAACGGTCAAGGCAACAGCCCCAGAACGCGCCCCATGGCATATCGTTCATTCCTGTTGCGTCCGTTTCTCCAACAGACAGACGCTCATAAAAAGAAAGAGCCTCATCACGAGAGTCGAACTCGAGCGAAATGGTGGTGTTGTTTCCGATTCTCAGTTCGTGGCCCATTGATTCGAGCATGTCGGTACCCATGAGTACGTGGTTGCCAAAAATGGGGAGCTCGACGTGAAGAACCTTCTCCTTTTCAGCGCTGGTTAAAGGGGGTCCTCCATCTAAATCACCAAATCGTTGAACGAGGAAGTGGTGGTCAGGATTGAAGACTTCTGCGTAAAAGGTAAACGCTTCTTCGGTAGTGCCCATGAAGTTCAAATACGTGTTGACGCGAGGCATCGTGTGAAAATAGCACGTGATCGATGATGGAAGCCAGCGAATCACGTTGAGCTTCGTGTCAAGGCTGCGCTCGGTGTTTGCCGACGGCAAGGCGCGAAACAACACCTGTCGGGAACGTCAAAACCTTCCCTTCAGGTGCCGCTCGCACTCTTGCTTAAGGGTTTAGTTCGCTGCTGGTGCGGGGTTGCCGCCGTTGTCACCGAGAGGACCGTGGCCCATCTGACCGTGATCCATTGGACCAGCGCCCATGTGTCCGGGCCCTGGGAGGCCGATGATCACATTCGTGGCATCAAGGGTTGTGGTGCTCCCGGATTCAAACGAACCTTCGGCAAGGATTCGCTGACCTACAGCGACGTCACTTGAACTTGCTGTCGCTCCGTTTTGCGCGTAGGTCGTCGAGGCTGACTCAACGACGGTAAAGCTGGAACCATCACGGTTCGTCAACGACACGTTGTTTCCGTTCACTGCTGTTACTTTTCCGGCAACGTGAGGGCCGTCGGCAAAGATCTTCGATGCTGCAGTCGACCCCTTGGCTGTTGGCATAATTCTGATCTGTGAACCGACGGTGATGTCAGAAGCTGAGATCTTCACGCCTGCTTTCAAGAATACCGTTCCAGCGTCGATGCTAAAGGTCTTCGACTCACCTGATCGGCCTTGGACGGTGATTGAGTTTGCTGAAATGGCAGTGACGGTTCCACCTGGCGCTGGGTGCTGGCGTTCGCCGGCGTGACCGACGTGTGAGCCAGTGTTGCCTGATGGCCCTTGCGCTGGAGTCGCAGCTCCAGCAATACCCATTCCGGTACCGGCAACTACCGTGGCCAACGCAGCGACGGCTCCAAGTTTTTTCACATTCGATTTAATAAATTGCTTCTTCATGTCTTGCTCCTCTATTGAGATACTTGAGCCAACGTCGTTCGCTAGCCGCAACGTCATCTTGCTCAGTGAGTTCAAGAAAAGAGAAAGAAGAATCTAAGACTCCAGTAAGACTTCGACCCATCGTTTTGCGATGTGGAAACACCGAAGATGTTTAGGGTGTTGGCTTGAGAGCCTGAAGGGTAAACGTGGCAGCCAAGCGGTTAGGAAGTTCTCGTAAGCGAAATTCGCCATTGACAAGTTCTTCGACGTATTCATCGGAGGGTCCCCACGGATTCCACGGGGCACTGTTGTGCTCTTCAAATCCGATTAAGTTCATTCCCGTGCCAAGGAGTGCGGTGATGATTTCACCGAGACCGTGGTTGAACGACACCGTCTCGGGAGAAGTGAGTTCGTCGTCGTGATCAACATAGCTATGGGGTTCAGAGATCCGGAGTCCTTGATCTTCAAAGTATGGGTAGTCCACCGTGATGAGTCCGTCTTCTCTGTAGTCCGAGAGACTTTGGAGCATGGGGTGGGCATCTCGGATAAATAACGCTCCTCCAGGCCGCAAGAGATTTGAGACCGTCCTTGCCCACTCTGTGATTGAGGGGAGCCAGCACAGCGCACCGATCCCGGTGTAAACCAAGTCAAATGTTCGATGATTAAGGAGTGACACGGCGTCGTAGACGTTCCCCTCAACAAACGAGGCATGTGAATTCAGCTCTTTGGCAAGGTCGCGGGCAGCATGAATGGACGCAGGGGAGAAGTCGAGGCCAGTGACTGACTTTGCCCCGAGTCGTGCGAGTGAGATGGTGTCCGTCCCAATATGACATTGGAGATGGACGATATCGAGTCCACGAATATCCCCGAGGCGCGGCAGATCAAATTGCACAACCTTGGAGACGAACGCAGGATTGCTCCGAAAGTGATCGATGTCGTAGGCCTTGAGATGATGAGGTACTCGGCTATCCCAGTTTGCTTTGTTGATGGCTAGATACTCATCCACGAACCAATCTCTCTCTGCCAGGGCCTCAGGCTCTAGGTTATTGCCCATTTCTCCACCGATCTCTGAGCGATCACTTTTTGGAACGATCCCTGATCGTTGTGAGTTTGTGCCAATTGGATCTCCTATTACGATTTCTATAATCCAATTCTAAAGGAAGGCTCGAGTTGTGGAAATTTCTCTTTCGTTCAGCCAGATTGCGCATTTCTTCTCGGGTGTCAGCACCTTGTTTCTCATCATCCTGCCAATTCTGGCGCTGGCAGTCATCGCCGAGATGGGTCTTCGATTACTGATGAAAAGGGGATATCCCTACAAACACTCTCTTGTCTCTTTCGCTGTTGGCGTAGGACACATCCTGACGCAAGCGATTACCTACGGCATCATCATTGGAGTGATTGGTGGAGCGGCGTATCATTTCCGGCTCTTCACGGTTCACTTTTCGTGGAGCGATATTCCTCTTGTACTGGTGCTCTTTGTCGCCTGTGATTTCTTCTTTTACTGGGAACACCGCACATCACACCGTGTTCGATTTCTTTGGGCGACCCACAGTGTTCACCACTCGGCTGAAGACATGGTTCTCTCCACCGCAATTCGCTTGGGATGGACAGCGATACTCTCAGGTATTTTCTTCTTCTATCTCCCCCTCGTCCTATTGGGATTCTCGCCGAAAATTATTGGCACGATGATCTCTGTCAGTTTGTTGTATCAAATATTTGTTCATACCGAGCTTGTCCCGCACATTCCTGGAATCGAATGGGTCATTAATACCCCATCAGCTCACCGGGTGCACCATGGGAGTAATCATGAATACATTGATAAGAACTTTGGTGGCGTTTTTTTGATTTGGGATCACCTCTTTGGGACGTACCAGAAAGAACTTGAAAACATCGAGATTCGCTACGGCCTTGTTGAAAAACGATCGAGTTGGTGGGATCCTTTCGTCATCGCCTATGGCGAATTCTGGAATATCGGAAAATCATCTTTTCAAGCGAAGGGCTGGCGAGCCAAGCTCGGATATTTTTGGCATCCTCCCGGCTGGTCTCCAACGCGCTAGCGGGGCCCGGCCAGACAGCTTCCAAGGCGTCTCGTTCTTCTCTTAGACGCGTCGCCCAAATGCGATGCAAAGACCGAGTGGGAAAAATAGGGGCCCTTGTCCAAGCGCTTCCTGTCGAACAAATGCGGCATTCCACCGTTCGATGTCACTCGGAGTGGCAAATCCTTCCGCCATCATGGCTTCGCGCGCTGCCCAGCCTGGGAATCTCACCCCAAGGGGTAGTTGTTGGACAGGGCCGCCACAGATGTAGCGCTCGACTTCTAAGCCGTTTGCTCTGAGCAGGTCGCCAAGCTGCAGGCCCACGGAAAGATTGCTCCCTCGGGCACGCTGAAACTTGATGTAGTGCTCTTCTAAGTCGTTGAGATCAGGTTCGGAATGAGAATAGCGAAAGGCGTCATAGTCAACATCCGCAAGGTAAAGGCAGCCACCTGGGACAAGGCGCGAAACAAGGTGTGCCAGGATCCGCTCACCCTCGTCTTTGCGGTTGTGAGCCAACACGTGGCGACACATCACAACGTCAAAACTTTCAGGCACCAGGCCCGACTTGGCTGCTAGACCGAGCCTGACGTCAGCGTGATCGAAGCCCCTAAGTTCCTGTTGAGCCATGGAGACTGCCAGCGGATCAGCGTCAACTCCTACAGCGATACCGCTTTCGCCGACTATCTGAGCCAGTTCTCGCAAAATTGCTCCGGGGCCACAGCCAATTTCAACAACTCTTGCACCGGCCTGCAGTCCAGCGGCATGCCACATCTCACCCTCAGATTCAACAGCCGTCGTTGCCATCCAGCGATATCGTTTCAACTCCTCGTCGCTTAACTCCAGTGAATACCGATGATCATCACTGGATCCATTTTGTAGATTCACCAACTCATTCTCCTTTGAGCGTCGCAGGAGCGACACCGTTTGTGCGAATTGCTAGTCGGTCTACACGACTCGCAGTAATTGATTATGGCAAAGCGAGAGTACCCCTCACACGAATGAGTTGGAACACGATTGAGCCATGGTTGGAGTCCGTGGTCCTTCTCAGGGCTAGCGCTTCTGTGAGTTATGAGTAAGGCCTGCAGCTCTAGCGAGCTATGACTGAGGTTGAGTTTTCCTGCGACGACTCACCAACAGCGCTCCGCCACCCAGTCCAAAGAGTGTAATGGCGAGCCAGGGAGGGTTCATGAGATCAGAGCCGGTGGCTGCCAATTTGGCGGTGGCGGCTGTGGCGACAGGAACTGCTGGGGTGACGGCGACAACGGAAGGCTCAGAAGTCCCAACAGCATTGCTTGCGGTCACCGAGACCGAATACGTCGTTCCGTTGGTCAGACCGCTAATCGTGCACGAGGTGGCGGTCGTTGTCGTACAACTCTTGCCCCCTGGAGAAGCCGTGGCGCTATAGCCGGTGATTGGGCTGCCCCCAGTGTTGGTCGGTGCACTCCACGAGATGGTGGCTTTGGCGTCGCCTGGCGTGGCGGTCACGTTCAAGGGAGCCTGTGGTGGGAAGGTGATCCGCGAGACGCTGGCGCTAGCATTGTTGGCCACCCACACACTCGATCCGTCAGGGCTCACGGCGACGCCATACGGGTACGCTCCAACAGTGATTGGGGTCACGGTGTTATCAGACGTAGCGATGCGCAAGACGGTACCGTCGCCAATGTTGGTCACCCACACACTCGATCCGTCAGGACTCACGGCGACACCGAAGGGGTTCGCTCCAACAGCAATTGAGGTGACGGCGTTATTAGAGGTATCGATCCGCGAGACGCTGGCGCTGGCA
>CAIKCI010000008.1 GCA_903825895.1 uncultured Actinomycetes bacterium | reverse complement strand
GTGGCAAGAGGAGTGGCTGGCCTCTGGTTTCTATGAGGTCGACAACGATGACCCTCGTCCCAAGTACTACGCCCTCTGCATGTATCCCTATCCTTCGGGGGCCGCCCACCAAGGCCACGTGCGTAATTACACCTTCGGTGACCTGGTGGTCCGCTATCAAACAATGAAGGGTTTCGGCGTCTTGTCGCCATTTGGTTTTGACTCCTTTGGGCTGCCGGCAGAAAATGCGGCGATCAAGACCGGCACCCATCCGAGGACCTTCACCGATGAACGCATCGAAGAGCTTCGAGGATCGGTGAGGAAGCTCGGTGCGGTCTACGACTGGCGTCGAGAAGTGCGCAGCCACGACCCGGCATATATCCGCTGGACCCAGAGCATCTTCTTGGCATTCCTCAAAGCCGGGTTGGTCTATCGCAAGAACGCCCCTGTGAACTGGTGTCCCGGGTGCGCCACGGTGCTGGCCAATGAACAAGTCCTCGCCGATGACACCTGTGAACGTTCAGGTGACCTCGTTGAGAAGAAAGAACTCGAACAGTGGTTCTTTAAAATCACCGACTATGCCGATGAGCTGTTAGAGGGTCTTGATGACCTTGACTGGCCTGAGCGCGTCAAAATTATGCAGCGCAACTGGATTGGCCGCAGCGAAGGAGCAGAGTTTGCCCTCAAGGTCGAAGGCCGAGACGATCTGGCCATTGACGTCTTTACAACACGACCGGACACCAGCTTTGGGATGACTTATGCGGTGTTGGCCCCGGAGCACCCCCTCGTCGGTGAACTGACTACGAATGCACAACGTGCTGAAGTGACGGCACTCCAAGAGCGCATCGCTGGGGCGAGTGACATCGAGCGCACGTCGTCTGAGGGAGGACCGCTGTCGAAGCGTGGAGCCTTCACGGGAAGTTCGGTGATCAATCCGTTTACCGGCTCTCCGGTTCCGGTCTACGTCGCTGACTACGTCCTCATGGGATACGGCACAGGCGCCATTATGGCGGTCCCGGCCGAAGACGAGCGTGACTTCGCCTTCGCCAAGGCTTATGGACTCCCCATCGTCCGCACTACCGTTCCCCCCGAAGGCTTGCCCGACGACTTCGACGAGGCGTACAACGGCGACGGCATCAAAATCAACAGCGAGTTCCTCGACGGGATGGACATTCCCACCTCAAAAGCTACGGCCATCAAATGGCTCGAACATCAAGGTCTCGGCAGTGGCACCATCAACTATCGCCTGCGTGACTGGCTAGTCTCTCGCCAGCGCTTTTGGGGCTGTCCGATCCCGGTCGTGCACTGCGAGTCCTGTGGGATCGTACCCGTGCCCGAAGACCAACTACCCGTGGTCGCTCCCGACGACGTGTCCTTTGCGCCAACCGGCCAGTCGCCACTCGCCACCCACGATGCGTTTGTCAACGTGGCGTGTCCAAATTGCGATCAACCAGCACGTCGGGAGACCGACACGATGGACACCTTCGTCGACTCGAGTTGGTACTTCCTTCGCTACACCGACCCATTCGACCAACGTCAAGCTTTCGATCCTGCGGCAGCGGCGAAGTGGATGCCGGTCGATCAATACATCGGCGGCATTGAACACGCCATTCTGCACCTTCTCTATGCGCGTTTCTTCACGAAAGCGCTCATTGACCTCGGCATCGCCCCGGGCATCGATCGCGAGCCGTTCAAACGACTCTTCACCCAAGGCATGATCCGCATGGATGGATCGAAGATGTCGAAATCAAAGGGTAATCTCGTCGCTCCCACGGAGTACTACCGAAGCGTGGGGGCCGATGGACTTCGCCTCTTCCACCTCTTCGTGGGACCACCAGCTGATGACTTCGACTGGACCGACCAGACCGACAACATCATTGAAGGCTGTGGGCGCTTCCTTGATCGCCTCTGGCGCTTGGCGACGAATCCTCATGCCACCCGTAGCGACGGTGTTCTCAGCGATGAAGACCTCGAGGTGCGCCGCGCAACGCACAAGACGACCAAAAAAGTCACCGAAGACTTAGAGCGCTGGAGCTACAACACCGTCGTGGCCGCCATGATGGAACAGGTCAATCTTTTGACGCGCTATGTCCAAAGCGATACCCCTGTTTCCCAAGAGGTCCTCGACGAGGCGATCGACACCTTGTTGCTGCTTCTCGCACCGCTGGCACCCCATTTGCCTGCCGAGCTTTATCAACGTCGCCACGGCCAGCACATCCATGAGTTGCCCTGGCCCTCGTTCGATCCTGACCTCGTGCGCAGCGAAACCGTTACCATGGTGATTCAGATCAACGGCAAGGTAAAGGAACGCGTGGAGGTTGACCAAGCCGTGAGCGAGGATGCTGCAATCGCCCAAGCTTTAGCAGAGTCAAAAATCATTGAAGAGCTCGGTGGTCAGACACCCAAGCGAGTGATCGCTCGACCTCCCAAACTCGTCAATATCGTTGTCTAAGGTTTGACCGTGGCCAGATCCTCTGCAACTGTCGAGATCCGAGAAGCCACCGCAACGACCCCGCCACTCGAAATCCGCACCAGCACGAAGCGGAAAAAAACGGCCACGGCTTGGTGGGAAGGAACGACCTTGATTGTCGCTCTGCCAACGCACGTTGCCGGTGACGAGCGTGAATCACTGATTACTTGGCTGGTGAAACGCTCAGCTCGGCGGCGACCTGCGGCTCGAGCTTCGGACCCAGAATTGTTAGCTCGTGCGGTGGCATTGGCCAAAGAGCATGGAATCGACCGGGTCCCAACGTCCGTGTCGTTTGTTACCACCCAACGCAAACGTTGGGGCTCGTGTTCGTCAGACTCGGGAGCGATTCGAATCTCCGAGCGACTACGCCACGTTCCGGGCTGGATCCTCGATGCGGTGCTGGTCCACGAACTCGCGCACCTTGTTCATCCTGATCACTCCGCGGCGTTCTATGAACTCGCCAATCGCTTCGAGCGCCAAGACGAAGCGTCGATTTTTTTAGAGGGCTATCAACTCGGTCTTGAATTCACTGAATCGCTCGCTCCCGCAAAAACTCTTCCCCGCAAGTCACCCCCTCAGCCAGAGTCAGGCCTCTTCACCGCGCAAAAACTGTTCGAGCTCGGCAGCTAGTTCATCTCCCGACGGGAGTTCGTCGACCCCGAGGGTGTTGCCTTCGGTGGCGTCCATTGTTGTCTCCAGCGCTCGGACCATGGCGATGTGCTCGGGATTTGATGCAATGAGATCATCGACTTGCGCTCGGGAGTGATCGGCTTGGCCGGCGAGTTGCGTGGCATCGAAGGAGAGATTCGAGATCGCACAAAGGCCTTCTACTAACGCAGATGACGCTTGGGGAAATCCCATAGCGGCGACGTAGTGGGGCACACGAGCCCACAGGGTAATCATGTCGATGCCGCTTTCGCCAAAGCCCATCTCGAGTGCTGAGCTAATGCCTGCAGGCACTTCGAGCTCTCCCGCCACGAGGCCGATCCGCTCAAGGAGCGCGGCCGATGCTTCGGGCACCGTGGCGGCCAAGCGAACCGGGCGGGTGTGGGGCGCGGGAGCGGGGAAGGCACCAAGTCCAACAACGAGGCGCACCTCTAAGCGGTGGGCCAGTTCCACGACGGCGTCCACGAATCGGTTCCAGTGCATGTCAGGCTCGGGGCCGACCAGGTAGAGCACATCAGCACCATTGCGATCTGCCCCCATACGGAGTTCGATCGCGGGCCACGAAAGTGAGGTCGTCACGCCATCGACAATGCGAGCAATGGGGCGGCGTGCCCGCTGGTCAAGTAAACGATCATCATCGAAACTGGCCAAGAGCTCGGTCGGCGAAGAATCAAGGAGAGCCGCCATGGCGGTCGAGGCTCCCAACCCAGCATCGACCCAGCCTTCGAGCGCCACAATTAAGACTGGTTCGCTCAGAGAAGGATCGTCGAAGAGTTCATAAAGAGAGGATTCAAAGGCTTCGCTCATTGCGGTGAACGCTCCAAGAGATCACTTGCCGTCTGCGCTAACAGCGCGACGTGCTGAGGGAACGAGTCCACACTCGAGGTGTCGCCGCCAGAAGCACCGGCGATGGAGCGAGCGAAGACTCCTTGGAGAATGCAGGCCAGTTTCCAGTAGCCGAAGGCTTGGTAATAGGCCACGCGTGAAAGGTCGTAGCCACTTTCCTTGCCGTATGTCTCGAGCACCTCAGCGCGTGGTGAAAACCCCGGCGCCATCGTGGGGGAGACACCAAGCAGCGCGGCCGAGGCATCTCCAGCTTCTGACCAGTAGACCATCAGGAGGCCAATATCGGCCAGCGGATCACCGAGGGTGCAGATTTCCCAGTCCAGAATGGCTGCGACCTCGCCGGCATCATTGAGCACCACGTTGTCGAGTCGATAATCACCATGGACAATGCTCACGGCTTGTTGAGGAGGAATCGTGGCCGCTAAGGCGTCGCCGACGGCTTCGATGAGGCCATCGTGGCTGACGCCCTCGACCTGCATCTGGTCATACTGTCCCCGCCAGCGCTTGAGCTGGCGCTCAATGTACGCGTCCTTCCGCGCCAAGTCGCCTAAGCCGATGGCGTCGACGTCGACGCGATGGAGCCCCGCCAAGGTGGCTGCCAGATTGGGGCCAATGGTGCTTCGTTGTTTCTCGCTAAAAGCCGACGTCGCGGTCGCGGCGTCGCGCAAGATATGGCCGTCGACAAACTCCATGACGTAGAACGGTCGTTCGTTGACTTCATCATCGAGGCAGAGGCCAAAGGTCGTGGGCACGGGAACACCCGTGCCTTGGAGAGCATTGAGAATGGTGAATTCTCGCACCATGTCGTGCGCGGTCGGCAACACATGGCTGACGGGGGGTCGGCGTAGCGCAAGCGCTCGCCCCTTGGCGTCGGTGACGCGAAAGGTCAGATTTGATCGGCCTCCGGCCACAAGATCAAACGTGTAGGGCCCGGTGAAGTCCTCGATGGACGCTTCGAGCCATGTTGAGACCGCCTCGACGGCGATTCCTCTCGGAGGTGCTGCATCAATTGACATAAACAGACGCTATCGCTTGAAGCGAGCCGGTGGGGCGTCTTGACCGGTAACCTCAAGACATGCTTAATGTGACCGATGCCACGTTTGCCGCCGAGGTCCTCGAGCGGTCCCGAAGCGTCCCGGTGATTGTCGATCTCTGGGCCACTTGGTGTGGGCCATGCACGACACTCGGGCCCATGCTCGAAACGGCGGTCGCGGCTCGGGGCGGGAGCGTGGAACTGGCCAAGGTCGACGTGGATGCCAATCCCCAGATCGCCCAAATGTTCCAGGTGCAGTCCATTCCGGCCGTCTTTGCTGTGGTGGACACGCAGGTCGTCGACAGTTTCGTTGGGGCGCTGAGCGAACGCGAGATCGAAGAGTTTCTCAATCGCATTATCCCAACCCAAAGCGAAGCCGACCAACTTCTCGGTGTAGGCGATGAAGCCTCTCTTCGAAAAGCTCTTGAACTTGAACCGGCGAATGGCAAGGTGATTATTGCGCTCGGAGCGCTCTTGTTAGAGAGGAATCGCCCCCAAGAGGCCCTTCAACTTTTTGCCAAAGTGCCAGAAACGCCCGAGGTCAGTGTCTTGGTGGCGCAAGCACGATTAGCCGAACAAGAGGTTGATCTCAAGAGCCAAGAGATGGCCCCACTCTTGGACGAACTCTTGGAGCGAGTCGTGGGTGATGACGATGCTCGCCAAGAATATCTTGATCTCTTGGCCACACTCGGACCCGAGAGCGAACTTGCCGCCACCTATCGCAAGAAACTTGCAGCCAAGCTGTTCTGATTTATGGCACTGATATCAACTGTCTCGGTAACAAATCTTTGGCTGGGTAAGCATGAGTTTGACGTCACGAATCGTGCGCTGGTCATGGGGATTTTGAATCGAACGCCTGATTCGTTCTACGACCAAGGGGCAGACTTTGCTTTCGATCGTTTTTTGACTCGGGCCGAAAGCCATGTCAACGCTGGCGCCGATCTCTTAGACGTTGGGGGAGTCAAAGCCGGTCCAGGAGAAGAAGTCTCCGAGGAAGAAGAACTTGATCGGGTTGTGGTGGCGGTTGAAGCGCTGGTCGCTCGCTTTGATGTCCCAATCTCGATCGATACGTGGCGCGCGTCGGTGGCGAAAGCCTGTTACGAAGTGGGAGCGGTGGTCGGGAATGACATCAGTGGCTTTGGTGACCCCGAGTATCTCGCAGTTGCTGCAGAGGCTGGGGCCAGCGTGGTGGCAACCCACATCCGCCTTCGACCGCGGGTGGCCGACCCCAATCCTGAATACCCTGACGTTGTCGAGTCGGTCAGAGAATTTTTGATGGATCGAGCGCAACGTGCATTGGATGCAGGAATCCCGAAGGAGCGGATTATCGTTGACGCGGGACTGGACCTTGGAAAAACCGCCGCACAGTCACTAGATCTGCTGCGCCATTCAAGCGACTTGGCAGATTTTGGGTTTCCTTTGTTGTTGTCGTCGTCGAACAAGACCTTCCTCGGCGTGCTGCTTGATCTGGAGGTCTCGGAACGAATCGAAGCCTCCCAAGCCACGTCGGCGATTGGGATTCTTGGTGGCTGCAGGGTGCTGCGCGTCCACGACGTGGCCGGGACGGTGGCAGTTCGCAACACCATTGAAGCAGTACTGTCAGCACCATGAGTGCAGCCACCAAGACGACAACGCAACCGGTCTACCTCATTAGCGGTGATGATCCGTCGCTCATTGCCAATGAAGTTCGTAGTTTGCTCGGAACCTTGGTAGGGCAGCGAGATGCCTCGCTTGTTGTGGAAGAAGTAGGTGGGGCGGGTAATGAAGATCTGGACGTCGGCGCCGTCCTTGATGCCTATCTCACCCCGCCGTTTTTGGTGGACCTACGGATCGTCGTGGTACGCGATATTGGGCGACTGAACAGTGACGATGTAAAACGCGTGACGTCCACGCTCGAAAATCCCCCTTCTGGCGCAGTGTTGGTGCTCGTGGCCGGTGGGGGAGCGATGCCTCGTGGATTTTCAAAAGCGATTGGCGAACACGGTACGGTGATCGACGTCGCAGCGCGCCGTTTCGCCGAACGCAAGAGTTATCTCGCCGAACATTTACGTGGTGCGCCCGTGCGACTCAACGCGCAGGCACAGCAGGAACTCTCTAAGCATCTCGGCGAGGATTTGGGGCGTCTTCACGGGCTGCTTGAAACCTTGTCGTCAGCCTATGGACAAGGCGTCACCGTGGATGCTGAGATGCTGCAGCCATTTTTGGGGAGCCGAGGTGCGGTGCCGATCTTTGATCTCACCGATGCCATCGACAAAGGCGACAGGGCCGAAGCCTTGCGGGTGATCACCCGCATGATGGGGCCTGGAGGATCATCGGGTCACGAAATCCTGGCGTCGCTGGATTATCACTTCACGCGTGTTGCTCGGCTCGAAGGAGCCGACGTGCGCAATGGAGATGATGCGGCGGCGTTGTTGGGAATTGCCGCATATCCGGCAAAGAAAGTCTTGGATCTCGCTCGTCGAATGGACAGCGGGTCGATTAAGGATGCAGTGGAATTGGTGGCGAATGCCGATCTTGATCTCAAAGGAATGACCGGACTCTCCGAAGCAATGATTATGGAGATTCTTGTGGCCCGGCTCAGCCGAGTCGTGGGCGCCACGAAGCGTTGAGATTCCTCAAGAGCCGAGGGGGCGAGGAAGCGCTTACTGAGAAGCAGTGAGCGCGTTGATGCGCTTCGTCAAACGACTCTTGCGATTGGCCGCTTGGTTTTTGTGAATAACGCCCGTTGATGCTGCCTTGTCGAGGCGCTTGATCGCCAGACGCAGAGCGACTTCGGTCGAGTCATCCTTCATCTCAGCAGCTGCCAGCGCGGCCTTGGTGCGGGTTTTGAGTTCCGAGCGCACCGCTTTATTCCTCAAGCGTGCCTTCTCGTTTTGTCGATTTCGTTTGATTTGGCTTTTGATATTCGCCACGGTTACCTCGAATGCGGTTCTAGGGGATTTCGCTTGCTTGACCGTGAGATCAAGACGAGTTCCCATAATAGCAGGCAGCCAGGCAGTCGCCGAAGGTCAGCGATCGCACGTGCCCCTGGACCCACAGCCCGCGGCCCCATGGGGTTCTGCAGGTCTTGCTGTGCTGAACGGTAACCTAGAGCCATCGTGCCCTCGCCTCAAACGCATGTCGGCGTTGCTACCGATCTGATTCGGAACTTTTCGATCATTAGCCACGTCGACCATGGAAAATCAACCCTATCTGACCGTATCCTTGAGATTACCGGTGCCGTCGATCCTCGCTTGATGCGTGAGCAGTATCTCGATTCGATGGATATCGAGCGGGAGCGAGGGATCACCATCAAGGCCCAAAACGTGCGGGTTAATTTCGAGGGCCACGTGCTCCACCTGATCGATACTCCCGGTCACGTGGACTTTGGCTATGAAGTCTCACGATCGTTGGCGGCCTGCGAGGGAGCGGTGCTCTTGGTCGACGCGTCACAAGGTATTCAAGCGCAAACCTTGGCTAACTGTTATCAAGCGATTGAAAATAATCTCGAGATTATCGCCGTGCTGAATAAAATTGATCTCCCCGCGGCGGACCCTGAGCGATGTGCCGCAGAAATCGAACAAGTCTTAGGAATCCCCGCCAATGAGATCTTGTCAATCTCGGCGAAGACCGGCGACGGCGTCGCTGAACTTCTCAGTGCGATCATCGAGCGTGTGCCCGCGCCAAGTGGTGACCGAGACGCCCCGCTCCAAGCATTGATCTTTGATTCGAGTTTTGATCAATACCGTGGCGTCGTCTCGTCGATCAGAATTGTTGACGGCACGATGCGCAGCTCAGCGAAGATGCGCTTCATGCAGGCCGATGCCGTCCACGACGTCGAAGAGGTGGGGGTGCGCACACCGGTGCCGGTTCCCGTCAATGAGCTTGGTCCTGGCGAAGTGGGCTACCTCATCGCAGGGATCAAAGACGTTGGTGAGGCGCGCTCGGGTGAAACCGTTACCGACGTGGCCAACGCAGCCGCCGAACCGCTCGCGGGCTATCTCGATCCTCGCCCCATGGTGTTCTGTGGGCTCTACCCAATCGACGGTGATGAACTGCCCGATCTGAGAGATGCCTTAGAGAAACTCAAACTCAATGACTCGTCGGTCACCTTCGAGCCAGAGTCGAGTCATGCCCTGGGCTTTGGATTCCGATGCGGGTTTTTAGGTCTTCTTCACATGGAGATCGTGAAGGAACGTTTAGAGCGTGAGTTCAACCTTTCACTCATCGCCACCGCCCCATCGGTGGTCTATGAGGCGTATCTCACCGATGGCTCCCACGTCACCGTCGACAACCCCACGGATCTTCCCGAGGCGAGTCGACTCGATCACATCGATGAGCCGATGCTGAGAGCCACCATCTTGTCGCCGTCGGAATATACAGGAACCATCATGGAACTCTGTCAGTCTCGACGAGCCGAGATGACGAAGATGGACTATCTCAGTCCAGAACGTGTTGAGTTGGTCTACAAGATCCCGCTGGCAGAAGTGGTTGTTGACTTCTTCGATCAATTGAAGAGCCGCACCAAGGGCTATGCCTCGCTGGACTACGAACCCGATGGATCGCAGACCTCGCAACTTGTGCGAGTAGACATTCTCATCAATCACGCGCCGGTTGATGCGTTTTCAACAGTGGTGCACCGCAGTCAAGCGGATTTTTATGGCCGTCGTATGGCCGAACGATTGAAAGAACTCATCCCTCGTCAAATGTTTGACGTCCCCATTCAAGCGGCGATCGGCGGAAGGGTGATCTCGCGAGAGACCGTCAAAGCAAAACGCAAAGATGTGCTGTCAAAGTGTTACGGCGGTGACATTACAAGAAAGCGCAAACTCCTTGAAAAGCAAAAAGAAGGAAAGAAGCGTATGAAGAACATCGGGCGCGTTGAAGTTCCTCAAGAAGCATTTATTTCGGCCCTTCGCATGGAGGATTAGCTCAGACGTTGCGCATGCCCGCCTGAAGAGGCCTGGCGGTGGAGCCGAGCTCGTTCGTTTCGAGAAACCACCAGAATGACGCTTAACGCACGTTCTTGGAAGGTGAAAGATCAAGACTCGAGGCCATGCGGTTGCCGTAGTCCCAACTCACGAACAGCGAGGGCTGAAGACGGAATGCCACTTCGTCCTTTGCATCCGCACGCAACTTATTGCCCAGTGGCGTCTGCGTTGATCCCAGATAGCGAGCAAGAAGTTGGTCGAGAACCTGGGAGCCATTTTCATGGTCAAGGATCACCCGCGCGCTTCCTCGAACCCCTCGGTAGGGAGGGGTGTCGCCCGCTACTTCAAAGCCGCATTCCGAATTGCGTTCGAGACACTTGATCAGCGTTGACGTTGGTCGAGTGGCTCCGACTAATTCATCCCCACTTCTCATAAACCAAACAGAGAGGACGATGGGTGGTCCGAGAGTTCTTGACACGGCAATCCGAAGCGGAATCTTTGAGGAATCTAAATACGTCTCGATCGTCGTGGCTGTCCAAGGTCCTCGAATTTCGACATGTTCAAAGGTGGCCACCGGTTCAGTCTAGGGCGTTAGTGAACGACTGGATTGTTTGAGGTGGTTCACAAGAAGTCCTGGAACGGCACAGTGGTGGGGGAGCATGATTGCTCCTCCACGCTGAGCGAATTGCCACGTTCCTCAAGAAGCACGGAGTTCGGCGCTTCGCAGGGGGACCAACGAGCTAAAGCTTTCGAATGCTTACGGGCTAGATAAAGGTTCCGCGAAAGAGATAGACCGAGATGATGGCGGTGACTGCTGCGGTCACCATCGTGAGGGGGACGACATACTTCAAGGGCAGAGACCGTAATGCGAGCGCTGCTGGGGCGGCAATCACAATGCTTCGGTTCCAGGCCCCAGCCGTCCCTTGAGCTAAGAGCCCGAGCGCAATGGCTACCCCCGCCAGTGCAGGTAAAAAATCACCAGCATGATCAATGTCGAGATTTCGGGTCGTCCAGGTGAGGAAAAGTGCACCAAAAATCAATGCGAAAGCAAGGATCAGTTGGATGAAGAGAAGGGTGACGCCCTTGGCCCCAAGCGAATTTTCATTGAGGTAGAAGTTCGGAATGCCCGGGAAGTAGTTGGCACCGCTCACTTCATTGTGAAGGATGAGGTAGGCGTTGTAATGCCCAAAGGCGATTTGATCGTGGAGAGCCAATCCCACGATGGAAGCAAAGCCGCTGATGCCCCATGCGGCGCGTTTGGCCATCGTTGCGAAATCTTGTGTTCTCGCCAAGATCACTAAGCCAATGGTGATTCCCACGATTGCAAAAAGCGCCGAGGGATAGCAGATCCCAGCGCAATTAAGAAGGAGTGCCATGACGAGGTAGCGGCGGTGTTTTGCAGCCAGGAGCGCCCCCACCAAGAAGGCCAGGGTCAGCGACATCGGGAATGCGGCAAAGTTGTAGGCCGCTCCGGGGAAGACGGCAAAGAGGAGAAGGATGAAAAAAGCCCGAGGCAAGGGGAGCGTTCGAGCCCAGCCAAACCAAGCGAGAAAAATCGCTACCACCAAAGCTATGTTCGTGACGATGACGCCAGAATTGAGAATTTCTATACCAAACGAATGAACGAGCGCCATGATCCACGGATAGCCCGGGAACCAGGCGGCGGTGCCACACCACACCGTGCTTTTGACAAAAGGGAGCGGGAACCCTGGGGTTCCACAAAGTCCATAGGTTCTCCCGTGCAGGGCAATTGACATGTAGTTCGAGGTATCCCAGGCGTACCAATTTGAGGGTTCCCAGTGCAGGGGATTGCGAGCAGGGGGCCAACGCAAGGTCACAACCGAGCGACTCACGAGCCACACCATCGCCGTCATCACGATGCCAGCGCCCACATGTTCTTGGGGCTTTTGCCATGAGCGCTTGCTCGTATGGGTTGCGTGGGTCGTCACCGAACCGATGCTCCTTTGGGCGGACTTCTTCAGACCTTACTCAAGGTTTGTCCTTCGAGTCCCTCGCTGATCTCTTCGGCTCACCCTCTCGAAGAGCAGAGCAACAAGCAAGCAGACGGGCGAGATTCTCTTGTTTCATGAGAGGACCTAGGAGACAAAGGAGTATCCATACCCGCCTTTGATCAACTCGGCCAGTCCCTCGAAGGTCTCAGCCTGGCTTTGGCATTTGGGCGAGTCGCGGCCGTGATCAGCATCAGCGGGGCAGAGACGTTGGCACTCGGTAGACTTGAGTGCTGAGAATCATTATGACGTCTGAACCTACCCAAAACTCCAGAACGATCGAAGAACTTGATGAGCGAAAAGCCGCCATTTTGGAGGCCATCGTGACGCAGTACATCGGCTCAGCACAGCCAGTGGGCTCGAGCCAAGTTGCTGCCTCGCCGAGCGTTTCAGTTTCTTCTGCCACGATTCGTAGCGAAATGGTGGCGCTCGAGCGTGATGGATATCTCGTCCAGCCCCACACCAGTGCGGGGAGAATTCCAACGGATAAGGGCTATCGCTTTTTTGTCGATCACCTGGCGACGCCGGGCCAACTTGGCCCCCAGCAACGACAGCAGGTTTCGAGTTTTTTCACCGACGTCCAAGGTGGACTTGAAGACGTGCTCGAGCGCACGTCATCGCTGCTGAGTGACTTGACCTCGTATGCAGCGGTTGTCGTGGGTCCTTCTCATGAAGAAGCGGGTATTCGCTCGGTCCAGGTCGTGGGGCTCACCGCGCATCGCGCACTCGTGGTCGTGGTGTTGTCGGACGGTGGCGTCGAAAATCTCCCAATCGAACTGGGCGATGATGTGGGCGATGAAACCTTGGCTTTAGCGAGCGTGCACTTGCAGCGGTCGCTCTTGGGGTCGACCCTTGCCGCGTTAGCAACAGTTCCCGTGAGCGGAGAGCGCAGTGTGGACACGATTTGTTTGACCGTGGTGTCGGCACTTTCCTCTGCGGTCAATGCACCAGACCATGAAGCGGTCTATGTCGGTGGACCGTCTCGCTTGGCCGGTTCGTTTGATGCGATTGAAACCGTCCAGGGGGTGTTGACCATTCTTGAGCAACAGCTCGTGGTGGTCTCACTCTTGCGCGACGTGATGGAACGCGGCCTGTCAGTGGCTATTGGCTCCGAGCACGGCTATGAACCTTTGGCATCGTGCGCAGTGGTTGTCGCACCGGTCCAAGTAGACGGGCGACACGCCGGGGCGGTTGGCCTTTTGGGCCCAACCCGCATGGACTATCCCTCGGCGATGGCAGCAGCTGATGCGGTGGGTCGACAACTGAGCGAACGAATTGAAGCTGATCGTGGAGCCCTCGAACGCACGCGCGGCGACGGATCGAACCATGGCTAGCCAAGAGACTGATCTTTATGCTCTTCTGGGCGTAGAGCGCAACGCCAGCCAAGACGAAATCAAAAAGGCATATCGGAAATTAGCGCGAGAGCTTCATCCCGACGCGAACCCTGACCCCGAAGCCGAAGCCCGATTCAAGGATGTTTCGACGGCCTATGAGATTCTCTCTGACAGCGATCGTCGAGCACGCTACGACGCCTATGGTGACCCTCGTCAAGGGAACATGGGTGGATCGGTGTTCGACACCGGTGGTCTCGGCGACCTCTTTGACGTTTTCTTCTCACAGATGGGTGGCCAGCAAGGACGATCTCGAGGACCCATTCAAGGGCAAGACATGGAGACGGCAATTTCGATCTCGCTTCTCGATGCGGCCTTTGGGGCAACAAAGGATGTCACGCTTCGCCTTCCCGTAGGGTGCCCTGACTGTAACGCCAGCGGCGCAGCGTCAGGGACTTCCCCGACAACGTGTCAAGAGTGCCAGGGTATGGGGGAAGTTCGCCGAGTGAGAAATTCCCTGCTCGGCCAGATGGTGACGTCGTCTCCGTGTGGGCGATGCTCTGGGCTCGGGCAGGTCATCACGACGCCGTGTGGCTCGTGTAGAGGCGACGGACGAGTCACGCAAGAGCGAACGTTTAATGTTGAGATCCCTTCCGGCGTGGAGTCAGGAAACACGCTGCGTCTCACCGATCGAGGAGCAGCGGGGCCACGAGGTGGTCCGTCGGGATCGCTCTATGTCCACATCAATGTGGACGCTGACGCGCGGTTTGATCGACAAGGCGATGATCTGCATACCATGGTGCACCTTGGCATCGCCCAGGCGGCGTTGGGAACGGCATTGACGGTCGAAACCCTCGAAGGAACAGAGGCCTTGACGATTGCATCAGGAACCCAGTCGGGAGAGATCATTAAAGTGAAGAGTCAAGGCGTCCCGCACCTTCGAGGACGCGGTCGCGGAGATCTCTACATCCATATCCAGATCGAGACCCCGAAGAATCTCAGTGAACGAGAAGTAGAACTTCTCCACGAGATGGCCTCGATCCGCAACGAACACATAGAACCAAACGGAGCCCATGAAGGGCTGGTCGCAAAGATACGTAACGCCTTTCATCAATGACGAGTGACATTTCGACGACAGCACGCCTTCTTGAACGAGCAAGCGCCACCGCGCAAGTGTTCGTCGACGACCTCTCAAGCGTTTCATTGAGTGACGATGACTCCCATCATCTCTTCACCGTTCGCCGAGTGGGCAATGGCGAACAGGTCGTGGCGGCTGACGGGAATGGTTCGTGGCGATTGACCACTGCACACAACGGAGCCCTCATCCCATCTGGTGACCTCGTGACGGAAGAAAAACTCATGCCTGAACTGACGGTTTGCTTTTCTTTGGTGAAAGGTGACCGCAACGATCATGCGGTGAGCAAATTGACCGAGCTCGGCTGTGATCGAATTGTGGGACTCGTGAGCGAACGAAGTGTGGTGCGCTGGAGCGGCCACGCTGGCGAAAAGGCCTTAAAGCGTTGGCATCGCTTGGCCAAAGAGGCCGCCGCCCAAGCGCGGCGGGTCTACCTACCCACCCTCGAAGGCCCCCTTCCTCTCGCTTCGTTCACAGGGAGCCACGTTGCTCTCGCCGCAGCTGGGGGAGCACCGCTTTCAACAGCCACCACAACGATTCTTGTGGGGCCAGAAGGGGGTTGGAGCGACCAAGAATCGGCTTTGCCACTCACGCACGTCACGCTCGGGTCACAGATTCTTCGCACAGAAACAGCGGCCATCACGGCCGGTGCGCTCCTTGGGGGCCTGAGGGCGGGTACGGTCTCATCAATGGACAATCGTCAATCAACCGAAAAGACCCCGTCTTGATGACCGCTGCAACGGACTGCCTCTTTTGCAACATTGTGGCGGGAGCGATTCCTGCCGATCTGGTCTTTGAAAATGATGAGGTGCTGGCGTTCCGCGACATTGCTCCCCAAGCGCCGACCCATGTGTTGGTTATCCCCAAACTCCACATCGAGAATGCGGGCACCATTGAAGGTGATCATCGCGATGTTGTTGCTTCGCTCATGCTCGCTACGCAACAAGTGGCACAGATCGAAGGAATCGATGGTGAGGATCGTGGCTACCGTTTGATTATGAACGTTGGCCCGGATGCCGCAAACTCGGTGCCGCATCTTCACATTCATGTCCTTGGCGGACGTTCGTTGACGTGGCCTCCAGGATGAGCACTTCGTTGTCGAATACAGAGAGTCTCGAGACAGCGTCTGTGACCACGAAGGTTCCCAATACCCACCTGATGGCCAGTTTGCTCGGTGAGCGCGATGAGCGCTTGCGCCAAATCGAAAAAGCTTTTCCCACTGAGCGTGTGGTCGTCCAAGGAAATGAAATCACCGTTCAAGGTCCAGAAGCTGTGCGGGTGGCGCACCTCTTCGATGAGCTGGTGCTGCTCCTTGAGAGCGGGCAGGGGCTCGATGAAGCCAAGATCGATCGAACCATCGACATGGCGCGTGACAACATGCGACCAAGTGAAGTCATGGGATCAACCGTGGTGCGCGCAGCGAAGGGTCGAACGATTCGTCCCCATACCGGGGGACAGAAGCTCTACTGCGATGCGATGGCCACGAACACCATTACTTTTGGTCTCGGCCCAGCTGGAACTGGTAAGAGCTATCTGGCCGTGGCGTTAGCGGTCCAAGCCTTGCAGTCTCGCCAAGTCAGCCGGATCGTCTTGACGAGACCTGCTGTCGAAGCTGGTGAGCGCCTGGGCTTCTTGCCCGGCGACTTGATGGCGAAAGTCGATCCCTATCTGCGTCCTCTGTACGACGCGCTTTTTGACATGCTTGAGCCCGAAGGTGCACAGAAACTGATGGATAAAGGGGCGATCGAGGTCGCACCCTTAGCGTTCATGCGTGGGCGAACCTTGAACAGTTCCTTCATTATTTTGGACGAAGCTCAAAACACGAGTCCCGAGCAGATGAAGATGTTTTTGACCCGTATCGGCTTTGGCTCAAAATGTGTGATTACCGGTGACATGAGCCAAGTCGATGTCCCCGGTGGCCGGTCAGGTCTTGTAGGGATTGAAGATATCTTGAAGGGAATTAACGGCATCTCCTTTGTGCACATGACCCGAAAAGACGTGGTCCGCCACAAAATCGTGGCGGATATCGTCGATGCCTACGATCGGGCCAATGACGAGGGCAAGGCATCGAGTGGCCATTGAGGTCTTTGGGGCTGATGAGCAGTCTGATGAACAGATTGACCTGGAGCGTTATATTGCGTTGACGTCGGTGGCCCTCGGGGCGCAGGGGGTGCCCTCCAACGCCGAGGTGTCGCTCTTCTTTGTCGAAGAGACAGCCATTGCTACCTTGAACGAGCGCTTCCTCGGAAAAAAAGGCCCCACCGATGTGCTGAGTTTCCCACTCGATGACGAGCCGATTCCTTCAGGGAGGTTTCCCGATTCCGGCAGCACTGGACCAGGCTTCGAAGAGTCCGACGACGAAGAACCCGTCACACTTCTTGGCGACATCGTGATCTGTCCGTCGATAGCGAAGAAGAATGCAGCGGAGCACGAGACCACGCTCGATGGCGAGATCTCGCTCCTGGTGGTCCACGGTGTCTTGCACCTCTTGGGCTGGGATCACCAAGTCGATGCTGAAGCCGAGAAGATGGAACAGCGCGAACAAGAGTTGCTTAGGATGTTTGCCGCAAAAGAATCAGCATGATGCTGGCCACGATGAGTGTTGGAATTCAAATTGTGCTGAGTGTGGTGGTGCTGATACTGCTCGTGGCTTCTGGAGCATTGGCCATGGCGGAGACCGCCTTGGTGCGAACGTCCAAGATTAAGGCCCGTGCCCTCGACGACGAGAAGCGACGAGGAGCAACGTCGCTCGTGCGACTGGTGCAACACCCCGAGCAATTTTTAAATCCCCTCCTTCTCCTCGTGTTGATCTGTCAACTGGTTTCGGCCACCCTGATCGGCGTCTTGGCGGACACCTGGCTGGGGGGATGGGGAATTCTTGCTGCCACGATCTTTGAAGTGGTGATCATCTTTGTCTTCTTTGAGGCGGTTCCAAAAAACTGGGCAGTCCATCATCCCGAGCGCGCTGCATTGTCGAGCGCCCCGGTCGTTCACGGTCTCATTCGTTTCCCACCGATTCGAGCCATCTCACGTGTTTTGATTGGCCTTGCCAACCTGGTGTTAGGTCGCCGAGGCGAGAACGTCAGCGTCTCGATGGTGACAGAGGCCGAGTTGCTTGCGATGGCCAATGTGGCCCACGATGAAGCGGTGATCGACGCCGAAGAGCGTGAGTTCATTCACTCCATCATTGGCTTTGGCGACACGATTGTTCGAGAAGTCATGGTGCCGCGCCCCGACATGGTGGCCATGGAGAACACGATTTCGGTATCGGACGCCCTCGTCGAAGCGCTCGAAGCGGGATTCTCACGCCTTCCCATCTACGCCGAGACCATTGACGATGTCGTCGGGATTGCCTATACAAAGGATCTGGTTCGAATCGAACGAGGAGGAAGTGGCGACGAGTTGGTAGCCGGACATATGCGAACGGCCCACTTCGTCCCTGAGACGAAGCCAGTCGCTGAATTGTTGCGCGAGATGCAAGAGCGCAAGGTTCATCAAGTAATTGTCGTCGATGAGTACGGCGGTACCGCAGGTCTCGTGACCCTGGAAGACGTGATCGAAGAGCTGGTGGGAGAAATCGTCGACGAATTTGATGTTGAAGAAGATCCGATTGAGCGCATTGATGACGATACGGTTATTGTGCCCGGCCGTATGGCGATCGACGATGTCGATGACTTGCTCGACACATCCCTACCCAAGGGGACCTGGGACACGATCAGTGGATTGCTCCTTGATGTCGTCGGCGGCGTTCCGACTCAGGGCGAAGGAGAAGAGATCGCCGGGTTTCGCCTTACTGCTGAACACGTTGATGGCCGCCGGATCGACCGGATTCGTATTCACCGCATGGAGCCACCTGTTGACGTCGACCACGACGAGGACAGCTAGTGCGCTCTGGATTCGCCACCATTGTGGGTCGACCGAACGTGGGAAAGTCAACGTTGCTCAATGCCATCATCGGTGAGAAAGTAACGATTACCTCGTCTCGCCCGAACACGACGCGTCATCAAATCCGAGGAGTATTAACCACCGAAGAGACGCAAGTGATCTTCGTCGACACTCCTGGGCTTCATCGTCCGAAAACAGCGCTGGGGAACCGTCTCAATGAACAAGCGATGGATTCGTTCCATGACGTCGACGTCATTATTGCCCTCGTTGAAGCAAATAATGCAATCGGACCCGGTGACAAGATGGTCTTAAAGCGATCGCTCGAGGTTGCAGCTCGCGGAGGCCCGAGATTGCTCGTTGCCGTCAATAAAGTCGATGCAGCAGGACCAGCGAAGACCGCCGAGCAACTCGTAAAGGGATTGGCCACCTTGGAAGAGATCGCCGCGGCGTTGGGTGACGCCGCGGTTCGAGTGGCTCAAAATGCAGAGATGTTTCCTATTTCGGCCAAAAAGGGGAAGGGTGTTGATGTCCTGGTGAAGGCCGTTGTGGCCTCACTTGATGAGGGCCCGGCGTATTATCCAGCGGAAATGCTGAGCGACCAGGGTGCGGCTGAGCACATTGCAGAGCTGGTGCGAGAGCAGTTGCTCTCTCGAACTCGTGATGAATTGCCCCACTCCATTCACTGTGTGGTGACCGAGTGGGAAGACAAGTATGTGAAAGTCGAGATCCTGGTCGAGCGCGAGTCTCAGAAAGCGATCGTTATTGGCAAGGGCGGGGACCTTTTAAAGGAGGTCGGCACGCACGTGCGATCACAACTTCCAGAAGGCACCTTCCTCGAACTCTATGTGCGGGTCGAGAAGCACTGGCAAAGTAGACCCGAAGTACTGGACCGTTTCGGCCTCTAAGGCACCATTCGCTAATCTGTGAGCGACAAGGGGGTGAGGGGTATGAAGTTTGGTGTGATTGCTCCGTATGCGAACGGGTTGGCAAGTTCGGGTGCGTTCCTCGAGGAGTTCATTGGGGTCGTTGAAGAGTGCGGCGCTGAATCGATTTGGGCCGTCGAACACGTTGTGATCGCCCAAGAGTACGACCCAAAATATCCTTACTCCGACAACGGAAAAATGTTTGGTGAACCCGGTAGCGTCGAAATGCCTGATCCACTCGAGCTTCTCGCCTTCATCGCGGGAATCTCTCAGCGGTTGATCTTGGGCACGGCCATGGTGATCGCCCCACTCCATTCACCGACCGTGCTGGCCAAACGTGTCGCCACAATCGATCGACTCTCGGGCGGCCGCATGGAAATCGGCCTCGGCATCGGGTGGCAGCGTGAAGAGTATGCGGCGGTGGGTGCATCATTCGAGCATCGAGGTGACCAACTCACCGAGTGTATTGAAGCCATGCGTGAGCTGTGGAGCGCGCAGCCTGCGACTTATCACGGACAGTACGTAAACTTCGACCGCGTCTTCATGGTCCCTTCCCCAACCCTGAGCAAGGTGCCCATTGTCCTCGGAGGTCACAGCGATCCCGCCGTCAAGCGTGCGGGCGCGATGGCCGACGGGTGGTTCCCGTTTACGATTTCGCCTGAAGAATTTGTCCGCCAAGCAGCCCTCCTGCGTAGCGCAGCAGAGCATGCTGGCCGAGACGGCAACGCCGTGGCCATGACGGCGTGGCCGGGAAGCTTTGATCCGTCGACCGAAGAAGAGCTCAGCGTCGTGAAGGTCTACGTTGACGCCGGCGCTTCGCGACTGATTGTCAATCCCAGGATTGCCCAAGCAAAAGATTTGCCTCACGTGCGCGACCAACTCATGCGATACGCCGAACAGGTCGCCGGGGTGTTCTCCTGAGCGAGCACCTCGCCGGGAAACGCCTGAACGTTGATGGAGGAACCGCCATTGGCGAAGATGCTCCCTAAAGAATGAATGAACTTACTGCCCGCAAATGGCGCTTAGTGCAGAGCGTCATCTAAAAACGCAATAACTTCTTCGCGTGATCGTGTGCGCTTCATCGGTGGCAGAGCGTTCAAGAGCACCGAGCGATAGTTCGCCGTTGCTAAGCGATCATCAAGCACGGCGACCACGCCCCGATCACTGGTGGATCGAATTAAACGCCCGACACCTTGAGCCAACAGGGTTGCCGCTCGAGGAAGATCGACGAGAGAGAAGGCCTTGGAGCCAGCGAGTGAACGTCGAGCTTCAAGGAGAGGGTCATCGGGTCGACCAAAGGGCAAGCGATCGATGGCAACGACTGACAGGCTGCGTCCCGGCACGTCGAGGCCTTGCCACATTCCCATCGTGGCAAAGAGACAGGCATCTTCTTCGTCACGGAATCGATCAATGAGTGCGCGGTTCGTGGCTGCCCCTTGAACTAAAACCGGATAGTCCACGCGATCGGCCACGAGATCGGCGACGTGTTCCATTGCCCTGCGCGACGTGAAGAGCGCTAAGGTTCTGCCGCCAGCTGCGTCAATGAGTGCCTTGAGCTCATCGGCGATGCGCTCTTCCGCATCATCAGCGCGACGATCACCGATTCCTTCGGCGACATACAGCATGCTTTGCTGGGCAAAGTCGAAGGGCGAACCCACATCAAGTTGAGTGAACTCAGCGGGATCAATCCCTAATCGCTGCGAGAACATTGGGGGGATGGTCGCACTGGTCATGACGACTGTGGCTTGAGCAAAGAGACCAGCGGCCAGAGCGGGGCCCACGTCAATGGGGGAGAGTACTAACGCGTGGGCGTTGCGAGTGCCCGAGATCCACAGGACATCGTTGTCTCCCGGTGTGCGTAGCTTGCCAACTTCTTCCAACAGCCGAGTCGCTGCACTGATGGCCCGGGCGACTCGAGCATCTCCATTCTCTTGAACATCACGCAGGGCACTTAAGATTCTTCTGGTGGCCTCATCGAGGAGGCGCAAGGTCTCGCTCACCCCTTCTCCATCGACCAATTCGACGCGGGCAGCATCGTCAAAGAAGCCAAGTTCAATGGCGAGCGCCTCAGCAAGATTGGTCAGTTCCATCGCTTGAGACGTCCCTGAGCTTTTTACAACTTGGCGAGCCAGGGTGCCGAGCGAGCGTATGCGTCCTGGGGAGAGTTCGATGCCGAGCGACTGGGTCATGACTCCCTCGAGCTCATGAGCCTCGTCGATGATGATGGCATCGACGTCCGGCAAGACAGTGCCCCCACTGGCCATGTGCGAACCAAGGAGATGAAGGTTTACGACGATCAAGTCGGCTTCAGCGGCGTTGTTGCGAGCCTGTTCGGCAAAGCAACGGCTTCCTTGTGGGCAGACGAAGGCGCCCGGACACTCACGCGGCCCGACTGAAACCATTGACCAGGCCTTGTCGGAGACGTCGTCATCGAGTTCTGAGCGGTCACCACTTTGGGTAGTCGACTCCCAGGCCAAGATTCGCTGTACCGACGCGACGAGGCGCTCTTGGCGAGGACCATCGTCGCCATCACTCTCGTCGGCGAGCGCTGACTGAAACCCACGCTCCGCCAATTCGGCGGTTCGCTGGCGACACAGATAGTTGGCTCGGCCCTTTAAGACGGCCACCGAAAGGTCACCCAGCGTGGAGGCGACGAGAGGAAGATCTCGTTCGGCGAGTTGCTCTTGGAGGGCTTTGGTGGCGGTGGCGATGAGGACAGGACGCCCCCGTTTGGCAGCGGGGACGAGGTAGGCCAAGGACTTTCCGGTCCCCGTTCCTGCCTGGATAATTAAATGGCGGGATTCGGCGAACGCCTCATCGACCGCATCAGCCATGACCAGTTGGCCAGGACGCAACTCGCCCCCACCGGGGAGTGCATCGGTGACGTCAACAAGGGCTTGAACGATCGGGGAACGGGTCCCATCGGGGGTGGAGGATTCAACGGGCACTCATCGAACCGTAGTGGGCGAACACCCCGGTGGAGCGCCACCGGTCGATGGGCGAAGTAGGTTCGGTGGCGTGGCAACGTCATCGTCTTACCCCGAACCGCAGCCCAGTACCGCTCAGGTCCCCAGCGACATTGATCGATCCTCGATCCCAGCCCACGTGGCATGTGTCATGGATGGCAACGGTCGATGGGCGAGTCAGCGAGGTCTCCCTCGGACAGAAGGCCATGGGGCGGGCGAAGTCGCACTTGTCGATGCGGTCGATGGAGCCTTGGAACTTGGAGTGAAGTGGCTGACCATGTACGCCTTCTCAACAGAGAACTGGAGGCGGCCGGCCGATGAAGTGCGCTACCTGATGGGATTCAATCAGTCGCTTCTCCAACGCCGTCGTGACGAACTCAACGAAAAAGGTGTACGAATCCGCTTTGCTGGTCGGCGTGACTGGCGCGTGCCGCGTCGGGTGTTGCGTCAAATGGACGAATCAGCGGAACTCACAAAAAACAACCGGAAGTTAACGTTGACGATGGCGTTTAATTATGGGGGACGAGCAGAAATCGTCGATGCCGTCAAAGCGTTGATTGAAGAAGGAGTCGGGGCAAACAAGATTGACGAAAAGGCTATCGCCAAACACCTCTATTGGCCCGATATGCCCGATCCCGACCTCGTCGTTCGCACGAGCGGCGAACATCGCATCTCGAACTTTCTCTTGTGGGAGATTGCATACTCTGAGTTGGTATTTCCCGACGTACTCTGGCCCGACTTTCGTCGTGAGCATCTCTATGAAGCAGTTCTTGAATACCAACGCCGAGAACGTCGCTACGGCGGTCTCGAATCGTGACCTACACCCGTCTCGGGATTGGCCTGGGCATTGTCGCAGGCGTTCTCCTTGTCGTGCTGGCGTTTACGACGGTGCATGCGCTGAAAGCACCAGTGATTGGGGTTATCGCCTTGGCGCTCTTGGTGGCTGGTGGCAACTGGATGAACCACATCTTCGGCATCCAACGCAAAGCCCAAGAGTTTCAGCGCCGCGAAGAAGAGCCGGAGGATTCTTAATGGCGCAACTGCGAGATGAAGGAGTTATTTTGCGGACCTATCGCCTCGGCGAAGCAGACCGTATCGTGGTGGCGATGACTCGCCACCACGGCAAGGTGCGAGCGGTCGCCAAAGGTGTCCGCAAGACCACGTCAAAGTTTGGATCTCGCTTGGAGCCATTGACCTACGTGTCGCTGTTGTTATGGCGGGGTCGTAGTGACCTGGACATTGTGAATCAGGCCGAGGTCATCGAGCGCTACTGGAAAATTCGTGAGGACTACACCCGCATGTCGTCAGGACAGATCATGTTGGAAGTGATTGACCAGATCACGCAAGAAGGCCAACAAGATGAACGCGTTCTCGAGACGCTCACCAAGGCGTTGCGGGTTCTCGATGACCCAGAACGTGACCCGATGCTGGTAGCGCCAGCATTTTTCTTGCGGATCTTGGAACTCGAAGGAGCTGGCCCGGTTGTTGATCGATGTGTGAGTTGTGGCGATGACGACGTAGCCCTCGTTGCTTTTGATTTAAACGAAGGGGGTGCCCTTTGTCAACAGTGCCGCCGTGGCCGACCGCTTTCTCCTGAAGCGCTTCTCCTTCTCCAGCGAATCCTTGGCGGAGATTTGGGGAGTGTGTTGACCGGAACGCCACCTGAAGGGGCGCATGAAGTCGATGCATTAGCCACCGAGGCAATGGAAGTCCACCTTGATCGGCGCTTAAAAGCTCCGAGAGCACTCACGGGGCTTTAGGAAGTGGCACCTTCTCTGTTTTGGTTTCGCCGGGATTTACGACTGGGTGATCATCCGGGCCTGCATGAAGCCGTGGCGCGTGGTGGTGCCGACGGAGTTCTTCCTCTCTTCATTATCGATGAGAAGGTGCTCGGCTCCTCGGGACCTGCTCGTGTTGAGTTTTTGATCTCGTGCCTTGAGGCACTTGAACAAGAGATGGGATCGCCACTCGTCGTTCGGGTTGGTGAGCCCGTTGAGGTCCTGCGTGAAATCGTGGACGAAACCGGCGTGCGCGATGTTGTCGTCTCGGGAGATTTTGCTCCTTCGGGGATTGCACGAGATGCCGTGGTTGAAGAAGCGTTAGCCCTCAAAGGAGTGACCCTTCATCGAGTGTCCTCGCCCTATGCCGTTGATCCAGGCGTCGTGCTCTCCGAGAAGGGACTTCCGCTCAAGGTCTTTACGGCGTTTCGTCGACGGTGGGAAATCACCGGCCCTCACGTGATCCTCGATGCTCCCGGTGTGAAGTGGCTTCGTGCTCCGTCAACGGGCGACTACGAAACGCTGCGGAGATTAGGTGGGTCCAGAAGACCGGCACTCTTTGACGATTTTCTCGATGGCCCTCCCGTGCCGTTGCCGCCTGGGGGTGAACGGGCTGCGCTTGATCGCTTAGGAGACTTTGTTGACCACGACATTGATTTTTACAAGGAGCGCAGGGATATTCTCAGCATTCAAGGGACCTCGGGGCTCTCGCCCTATCTGCGCTTTGGTTGCATCCACCCCCGCACGGTCTTGGCCGCCTCGCAAGGGCCCGGTGAAGGGCGAACAACGTTCCGCTCAGAGATTGGGTGGCGAGAGTTCTATGGCGATGTGTTGTTTCACAACCCGCTCTCAGCCAATGCGTCGCTTCAACCCCAGATGGCCGAGATGGAATGGGACAGCGGTCCTGCAGCCAAGGAGCGATTTCGCCAGTGGGCCCTTGGTCAAACTGGCATCCCCTTGGTCGATGCAGCCATGCGCCAGCTGAAGGCCGAAGGTTTGATGCACAACCGAGCGCGCATGGTGGCGGCGAGTTTCTTGGTGAAACACCTTCACTTGGATTGGCGATGGGGAGCGAAGTGGTTTCTTTGGCACCTGATCGATGGTGATGTGGCGTCGAACCAACATGGCTGGCAGTGGACGGCAGGAACAGGAACTGATGCCGCCCCGTTCTATCGAATCTTTAATCCCATCGCTCAAGCAGAACGCTTTGATACCCAAGGCGTCTATATCCATCGGTGGGTCCCTGAACTCGCCGGAATTGAAGCACCTGGGGTGCTCCAACCCGGGGGAGGGGTTGATCTTTTACACCAAGCGAACTACCCGCAACCCATGATTGATTTGAAACAAGAGCGAGAAGAAGCACTGCGTCGCTACAGCGATGCCCGTGACCGTTTCCACGCCAAACAAGAGTGAGGGCAGCGTCCGACTCATTCGGCATTTACGTGCACATTCCGTTCTGCGCACAACGCTGTGATTACTGCGCGTTCGTGACCTACGTCGGCGTTGACGACCTGCACGAGCGCTATGTCAACGCGGTGCTGCGAGAACTTGGCGTCCACCAGGAGAAAGGGCTCGTTCGGCCTGCCTCGTCGATCTATTTTGGAGGAGGTACGCCTTCACGGCTTTCGCTCGAACTGCTTGGAGCGATCCTCGGTGCGCTGCCACAAGCACCTGTATGTGAGATCACGGTGGAGATTAACCCCGAAGACGCCAGCGACGAGTTCTTGGCTGGACTTGTCGCCATGGGGGTGAATCGTTTCAGTGTTGGCATTCAATCAACAGCAGCGCATGTTCTCAAAGAATTAGGCCGCGTCCATCGGGGTGACGACGTCACGACCTTGGCCAAGCGGATTCACGACAGTGGCGTGGCGTCATGGTCGATGGATCTCATCATCGGCGCGAAGAGTGAACGCGACGAGGACCTTTTGGCCACGCTGGAGTCTCTTGTGGGTCATGAGCACCAACCACCCCACGTGAGCTGTTATCTCTTGAGCGTCGAAAAGGGAACACCGCTGAGTGCGGATCCCACTCGCCATCCTGACGATGATGTCTTGGCCCATCGCTACGAGTTGCTTGATGGGTATCTGGCTGAACACGGCTACGCCTGGTACGAACTGTCGAATTGGTCGCAACCCGGCCACGAATCGCGCCACAACCAGCTGTACTGGTCTCAGACCCCCTACCTGGGGCTCGGCGTTGGCGCGCATAGCGCTGAGGGACCGCGTCGTTGGTGGAATATCGCCAATTTGACGACGTATCTCGAGCGCATCGAACACAATGAGTCCGTTC
Source organism: uncultured Actinomycetes bacterium (assembly GCA_903825895.1). Classification (GTDB taxonomy): domain Bacteria; phylum Actinomycetota; class Acidimicrobiia; order Acidimicrobiales; family RAAP-2; genus CAIUMH01. The sequence goes on along the minus strand of CAIKCI010000008.1, from coordinate 84,479 downwards.
TCGGCGGCGAGGAAGTACTCGACGACTCGACCCGGAGCTTCGAAAAATTGGCGCTCGGCCTGCGCCGACGTGGCGGCCTTGTCTGGCCCCAGGAGGTCGATCTGACCAAGCTTGCCGGCTATGTGGTCGAATCAGAAGATGGCCTCGTGTTGACGCGCTCGGGACGACTGATCGCCAATGAAATTACCCATCAACTCGATGCCTTAGTTGGGCCATCGACGAAGAGGGCAGGTTCCGACCACTAGTTTGGGGGCTATGGCTGAAGCCCCCGAGAGTACCTTGATGGAAAAAGTAGTGAATCTGGCCAAGCGCCGTGGCTTTATCTTTCCCTCGGCCGAGATCTACGGAGGGTTCCGCTCAACCTATGACTATGGGCCCTTGGGCGTCCAGATGCTTCGGAATGTCAAGAACGCGTGGTGGCGTTCGATGGTACAGAACCGTGACGACGTCGTCGGTCTCGATGCGGCGATCCTTTCGCCGCCAGCCATTTGGGCGGCCAGCGGCCACCTGACGACGTTTTCGGATCCCATGGTGGACTGTCGAAACTGTAACGAGCGCTTCCGAGCGGACCACATCGGCGACACCTGTCCGAGCTGCGGATCAAAAGACCTCACTGATGCTCGGGACTTCCAATTGATGTTCAAGACCCACGCGGGACCCGTCGAAGACGATGGTTCGGTGGCCTACCTTCGCCCCGAGACCGCTCAAGGAATGTTCACGAACTTCCTCAACGTCCAAACCACGTCAAGGAAAAAGCCACCGTTTGGTATTGCCCAAATCGGCAAGTCCTTTCGTAACGAAATCACACCGGGAAACTTTGTTTTTCGTACTCGTGAGTTTGAACAGATGGAGATGGAGTTCTTCGTGCCGCCCGCTGAGGCACAACAGTGGTTTGAGTACTGGGTGGCGCAACGCTACGAGTGGTATCTCGATCTCGGGATGCCGGCCGAGAAACTGCAGCTGCGACCTCACGATGCTGACGAGCTCAGTCATTATTCAGCGGGGACCACAGATATTGAGTTTCAGTTTCCCTGGGGTTGGGGAGAACTCGAAGGTGTTGCCAATCGGACGGATTATGACTTAAAAGCCCACAGCTCGGCTTCGGGGAGTTCACTTGAGTACTACGACCAGGCAAGCAATGAGCGCTACACCCCCTATGTCATCGAACCGGCCGCTGGTGCTACTCGAGCGATGATGGCCTTTCTCTTGGCTGCCTATGACGAAGATGAAGTCGGCGGCGAGTTGCGCACGGTGCTGCGCCTTGACTGGCGATTGGCCCCGATTCAAGTGGCGGTGTTGCCCTTGTCGAAGAAGCCTGAGCTTGAACCCTTGGCCAGAGAAGTGCTCGGCAAACTTCAACAGCACTTTTACTGTGACTACGACGCGACGCAATCGATCGGCAAGCGCTACCGCCGTCAAGATGAAGTGGGAACCCCGTGGTGTGTCACCGTGGACTTTGATTCGCTTGAAGACGGAGCCGTCACCGTGAGAGAACGGGACTCAACCGATCAGGTGCGCGTTGCTCTTGATCATCTCATCGCTGAGCTGATCAACCGCACCCAGCGTTAGACCTTGCGGTATTTGCGGATCGCCAAGGGCGCCAAGACGAGAAAGATCCCCACGCTCCACACAATGGCTTTCCAAATCGAACTCGGATCATGGTAGGTACCACCCACCATCAAGGACCGCACTGCATCAACGGTGACTGACACGGGCTGGTTCTTCGCAAACACCTGAAGCCAGCCAGGCATGGACTGAACCGGGACAAAGGCCGTTGAGGCAAAGGTCAAGGGAAAGAGAATAGGGAACGACATCAACTGCGCTACTTCGGCATTGGGGGCTGAGAGGCCAATGAGAGCAAAGCCCCACATGAGTGCGTAACTAAAGAGCAGCATCACGAGACAGGCCGCGATGTACGTGGCGATCGTTCCCGCTGGGCGGAACCCCACCAACACGCCCACCAAGGTCATCAAGAGAATGACAAAAATATTGCGCACCACGTCGGCGCTCGTGCGCCCGCCCAAGACGGCAGAACGACTCATCGGCAATGCTCTGAAGCGCTCCAAGAGGCCTGTTTGGAGATCCTCGGCCAGTCCGATCGAGGTCGAGATTGCCCCGAAGCACATCGTTTGGACGAAGATGCCGGGCATCAGGTAGTTGACGTAGGTGGTTCCTTGAACAGGGATTGCTCCACCAAAGACATAGCGGAAGAGCAAGACGAACATGATGGGCTGGAGACTCGAGAAAAAAAGTGCCTCAGGGATACGTCGGGTCCGAATCAGGTTCCGCTTTGTAACGGTTCCGATGTCCTGGAGGGCATAGCGCACCGTATGATTGGAACTCGTCCGTTCTGACAAGGCGATGTCACTCATGACGTTTCCTTTGCTTTTCGACCTCGACGTTTTGTACTTTCGGTCAGCGCTTCAGTGTCAACTTCCGTCTTTTGTCCGGTTAAGGCCAAGAACACATCATCAAGACTGGGTTCGTGGAGCGAGAGACCAAGGATGGGAATTGAGAGCGCGTCGAGCCGGCGGATGGCTTCGGCGGCGACAGAGGGTCCCTCCTCGACAGTGATTTCGACCGAATCACCATCTACATGAACGACCTTTGACGAAAGATCCTTGAGAAGTTCTGCAGAGCGCAAGGCTTGGTCGTGATCGCCGACGGTCACCTCTAAAACGGTGGCACCAAGATCAGCTTTCAAGTCGGCAGGGGTGCCATTGGCGATCACTTTCCCGGCGTTGATGACGACCACACGGTTCGCCAGTCGATCAGCTTCTTCGAGATACTGCGTGGTCAACAAGACGGTGGTCCCACCAGCCACCAGAGCTTCAATCACATCCCAGAGTCCCAGACGGCTTTGTGGGTCGAGGCCAGTTGTGGGCTCATCGAGAAACAGCACGGGTGGGCGCGCCACCAGTGCGGCCGCCAAGTCAAGGCGTCGGCGCATCCCGCCCGAGTAGGTGCTGACCGGTCGATCTGCGGCGTCGGCGAGGCCGAACTGTTCAAGGAGTTCGGTGGCTCGGGGACGAATTGACGTTGAAGGGAGGTGGCAGAGGTGGCCCACCATGTCGAGATTTTCAAATCCCGTGAGGTATTCATCAACCGTGGCGAATTGTCCCGCCAAGCCGATGGTTTTGCGCACATCGCCTGCCTGTTTGGCGACGTCGAAGCCCATAATGCGGGCAGTTCCTCCATCGGCGGCGAGGATGGTCGAGAGGATCCGCACTGCCGTTGTCTTGCCGGCCCCGTTTGGCCCCAAGAGCCCAACCACCTGGCCAACAGGGACATCGAGATCGAAACCATCGAGTGCTTTGACGTCGCCTTTTGAGAAGGTCTTGGTCAGGCCTCGAGCTTCAACGGCGAGTATCTCTGACATGGTCCTAGGTTACCGACTTCTCAAGGGGGGTAGCGACGGCCCGACCAAGACTGATCGACGGGTGCTCAAGAGCGGGTTTGCGAGCCCGCCTTCTCGATGAGGCGGCCGCAACAGCGAGGGAATCTTCGCGCTACCGTCTCAGGTGTGGCTATCCCGGCAGAAGAAATTGCGCAAGTTCGCTCAGCCACAGACATCGTCGGTTTGATTGGCGAGCACGTCGCACTCAAGAAGCAGGGTCGTCGGTGGAGTGGGCTGTGCCCCTTTCATTCTGAGAAGACCCCGTCATTTTCCGTGAATGCCGAAGAGGGATTGTTCTACTGCTTCGGATGCCAAAAATCGGGAGATGCCATTTCCTTTGTGCGTGAGGTTCAAGGCATGGACTTCATCGATTCCGTCCGCTTTCTCGCAGACCGAGCAGGTATCACCCTGCATGAAGACCAAGACAGTTCTGAGCGCAAAGACCGAGGACCTCTGCTTGAGGCCATGGATCGAGCCGTGGCGTTTTACCACCACCGCTTGATGACGGCTGCTGACGCGGGCGGGGCGAGAGGTTATTTACGTTCTCGCGGCTATGACGTCGAGATCATTAAAGCCTTCCAACTCGGATGGGCTCCCGACGAGTGGGATGGGTTGTGTCAAGAATTGAACGTGACGGAGAAGGTTCTTGAGGGAACGGGTCTTGGGTTCGTGAACAAGGCCAACCGCCAGCAAGATTTTCTCCGAGCCCGGGTGGTCTTTCCCATCTGTGACCCCGCGGGTCGGCCTATTGGTATTGGCGGGCGAATCTTGCCGCATATTGAAGGGCAGCCCTTGCCCGATCGTCCCGAAGCGAAGTACAAGAATTCACCTGAAACGGCGATCTATTCAAAGCGACGCACGCTCTATGGGTTGAATTGGGCGAAGAAGAACATTATCGAAACCGGTGAGATCATCGTCTGTGAGGGTTACACCGACGTGATTGCTTTTTTCCAAGCCGAAATGCCTCGCGCCGTGGCCACCTGTGGCACGGCATTGGGAGAAGAGCACTTCTCGCTCATGCGAAACTTCGCCAAGCGCATCGTGTTGGCCTACGACGCAGACGCCGCTGGTCAGAACGCCACGAATCGCGTATACGAATGGGAACGCAAACACGAAGTTGATGTCGCTGTGTGCACGTTGCCGCCAGGAACCGACCCGGCTGAACTTTGCCGTAGTGACCCTGAAGCCCTCCGCACAGCGGTCGCGCAGGCCAAACCCTTTCTTCGCTTTCGAGTTGATCGTGCGTTGGATTTGGGAGACTTGGAAAGCCCAGAAGGACGAGCAAAAGCCGCCGAAGGAGCACTGGCCGCTGTTGCAGAACACCCCGATGCGCTGGTGCGCGATCAGTATGTGATTGCCATTGCTGATCGCTGCCGTCTCGACCCTCAGCTCGTCCGAGAGCGCCTCGCAGCCCACGTCGCCGGTGAGCGAGCAGCCCCCGCCCCGCGTCAACAGCGTCGGGCGACTGAAGCACCGATGCCCGAAGAACCTCCCGTCGAAGACGACGAGTTCATGGCCCCTCAAAGCGCCACTCTTGACCGTCCGGGTCTCGAGGCGCTGAGGATTGCGGTTCACTTTCCTGAACTGGCGATTGATCGTCTCGAGCCCTTCTTGTTTCTTGACCCGGATCAGCGAGGAGCCTTTGAAGCCTTGCTGGCCGCACCCAGTTTGGCGGAAGCCATCGAGCAGGCCCCAGCGCCCTCCTCAGCGCTGTTGCGCCGCGTGGCCGTTGAGGAGCCCTTGATCGATGAAACTTCTGGTCTTGACCCTCTTTCGCCGGTGATGGCACAACTCCTGAGAGGGGTGTGTCGACGAGCGCTGATGGACCTGCAGGGAGAGTTGCGACAAGGGACGATCGACGTCGCTGAGGGCTCCCGCCAGGTCGCCATTGTCCATGGTGCACTCGAGGCACTTGAGAACGCAGAGGCCGATTTGTCAGCCGAGTCACTATTGGTAAGTTGGCTACGTGAGCGAGGGGGAGCACGATGACACTTGAGGTGGGGTCGGGGGTGGCTGGAGTATCGAAGACCGAGCCAGACCGACTGAGCGGTGACGTCGAACGAGAACTCAACCGCCTGTTGAAGTCTCGTCAGAAGGGCAGCGAAATTACTCAAGGTGAACTCGTCGAAGCGATTCGACATGTTGAGCTCGACGCCACGATGATCCAGATGATTATTGAGCGGTTGACGAGCGGTGGATTTCTTTACGTTGACGACAGCGATCGGGAGATTGGATCTGAAGAGATCGTCTCGCTCTCGACTCGACGAACAAATCAGCGACGAGCGGGCCACCCTTCAGGCATGCACGGGACGCAGACGAACGACGACACGGTCCAGACCTATCTCAATGAGATCGGCAACGTGCAGCTTCTCACCGGCGAGATGGAAGTTACCTTGGCCAACCTTTTCCGCGACGGCGAAACCTCACGGGGACGTTTAGCGCTGCACGACGCAGCGATTTTGGGCAATGGTCCCGAGGGGGATCTCGTGAGTCCTCGTTACGTTCGCCAACTGCGCCAAAGCGTGCGCCAAGGTGACAAAGCTCGTGGCCAGATGATTGAAGCAAATCTGCGCCTCGTCGTCTCAATCGCCAAGCGCTATCGAAACCGTGGCGTGGCGTTTTTGGATCTCATCCAAGAGGGAAACCTTGGATTGATGCGTGCCGTCGACAAGTTTGATCCAAGCAAAGGCTTCAAGTTCTCGACCTATGCCACCTGGTGGATTCGCCAAGCGATCACGAGAGCCGTTGCTGACCAAGCCCGCACGATTCGCATCCCTGTCCACATGGTCGAGACCATGAACCGAGTGATTGCTACCCAGCGTCGACTCTCGCAAGAATTGGGGCGTGAAGTGTCGATCGAAGAACTGGCAGAACACGTTGGGCTGAGCGCAGAAAAAGTCGAAGAATTCATCCGCCTGAATCAAGACACCATTTCGCTTGAGCAGCCCATGGGAGAGCAAGGGGACTTCGTACTTTCGGATTTAATTGAAGACCACAGAGTCTTGTCACCTGATCAAGTGGCGTCAGAGCATATGCTCGACGATGCTGTAAGAGAAGTACTCAGGAACCTTGACGAGCGCGAACGCCACGTGGTGATGATGCGCTTTGGCCTTGATGACGGGAAACCAGCGACACTCGAAGAAGTGGGCAAGGCTTTTGGGATCACGAGGGAGCGGGTGCGCCAAATTGAGACGAAAACAATCGCCAAACTCCGCCAGCCCGAACAGTCGACGCCGCTGAGGGGATTTCTCGATTCGCAGGCCTAGGCAACAGGGGGAGTGCCGGAGCAGGAGCGCCGTGAGCGCCTGCTAACTTTGGCACTTGAAGGATTTTCCGGGGTAGCTCAATGGCAGAGCACGCGACTGTTAATCGTGTGGTTGAGAGTTCGAGTCTCTCCCCCGGAGCTTTGTTTTCTTTAGGGCGTCTCGGAGTTTCCAAGAAGTCGATCAAGCTCAGCTAAGGCCTTGGCGGCCTCATCAACGTCGCTCGGTGGCGCAACAAGCCCCTCCGCAGTGACCGTTGCAGCAGATGATTCAGGCGGAGCAAGGAGTGGTGTTGGGGCGACTACTGGGACGGTTGTCTTTTCTTCAGATTGGCTGAGGACTTCCGCGACGGGGGGAGCAAAGACAATGCGCTCCATGTCGGGACGTTCAGATGGAGCAAGCGGCGTCGAAAGATCGAATGAGGCAAAGTAGGCAGCGTCTTGCTTCGCTTTACGGCGTCGAGAGACGACGATTGCAAGAAGGCCCAGAAGAACAATGACCGCCCCAATAATGGCAATGATGGAAACGGCAGATGTGGTTGCACCGAGCAAGGGCGACGAAGTGGAGAATGGCCTCATGAGGTCATCGTAGAGGAAAACGCAGCCTCGGGTCGTTGTCAAAGAATTTTCGATGACCGATTGATTTTGGCCTTTTTCGCACCGAAATTAATTATAAATAGAGTTTGGCCCCACCGTGTTATTTGCACTCGAGGCTTCTGTCCCCCCTATGTCCCCCGATCCGTTTGGTAACGGAAGGGTGGTCGCAGCGTTCAAGCCAATGACGTTGTACGTCACGACGTTTCCTAGGGAGTTAATGACGATTCCGAAAAGATGATTATTTGAAAAGACGTTGCAGTAGTTGGTTGCTGGTGAGGCGTAACCATTCGCACACGTAGCGTCTCCACCAATAGTGTTGTAATCGCCATCAATCACCAAACCGTCTCCCCAGTTTTGCAAGGTCGGATCGCTCGCTTCACCGTAGATTCCGGTACCAACCTGGGTATTCGTCACCGTGTTGTGTTCCCCTAAAATTTGAATGCCAGGAGCAGGAGCAGGGTTCGTTGCTGATCCGTTCCCGCTGATCAAGTTTGCAAGGGAGAAGTTCGTGTAACCAGCACAGTCAGGCCCGGGGTTGACGTTCCCCACGCTATTGACGCCGACGGTGTTGTACGAAGAACCGATGCCGATCTTGAGACCGCCCAAACCATTACTCGCCACCACAGGAGGTGAGGCATTGAGGTTGGTTCCCGACGTTCCTAACAAGTTGGAGCCGATGTAGGTGTTCTCAATCGTTGTCCTGGTCGAGTTTCCCGTGAGATCGATGCCCCAACCTTGGTTCCCAGAGACCACATTTTGGAGGACGACAGAACAAAGCGTGCCACCAATTTGGTTGTCGTGAGCGTTGCCCGTGACCAAGATTCCGTCGCCGAGGTTTCCGAAGCCGATGGTCCCATAGGCCGGTGCACTGGTGCTTCCGTTGGAGTTCATCCCAATGATGTCGGGATCGACGAGGACATTATTCGCTCCGCCACTGAGTTCTATGCCATTGCCGACGTTGCCCGAGATGATGCTGGTTCGAATAATGTCAGGAAACGTCGAGCTGCCACCCGTTGACGTGATCAGGACCCCGTCCTTTTGGTTTGGTGCTGCGGGGCCAAATGCCGTGATACCAGAGAAGGTGTTGAAGGTCGTGAAGTTGTAGGCCGTGCCAGCAACTTCCACTCCGTTGCCCTGGTTGTAGCCCACGCCATTACCCATGGGGATTTCGCCACCCATCAACACGCTATTGCTATTTCCGTTGAGAAGGACCCCATCGTTTCCGTTGCCGACGTCGTAGGTCGTGTTGTAATTACTGGTAATTCCGGCACCTGACGTCACTCCGTTATTCGCAGGTAGCCCAAAGAAGTTTGCCCATACGTTCACCCGCAGGGCATCGGTCAGTTCAAGGCCGTTATTCCCGTTACCGCTGAGGACGTTGAGATAGACAAAGGGGTTCTGAGAGGTCAGGCAGCCTTGCAAGGTGGTATCCAAGGCATTGTCAATCCAAACTCCGTCATTGGCGTTCCCTAGTTTATTGTTGCCGGTGGCGTCGGTACCGACAAAGTTGCCTTCGAAGGTGGTTTTACTCGAGAGCCCGTTAACCAAGACGCCGTTCTGGCCATTGCCGGAAATCTGGTTTCCCTGAGGTGGCACGGCGTAGCCATAGGTTGACCCCAACGGTTCTTTGGATGTGCCATTGGAGCCGGTGATGTTGTTTTGTAGACCGTTGGCTGCGTCAATGCCGATTGCTGTACCACCGATGGTGTTCCCGCTTGCCTGGGCCGTGATCAAGATGCCATTTTGCTGATTCGGAATTGCTGCGGTTCCGGCGTAATTTGTCCCGATCCGGTTCGAGACGATGGTGTTATTTGCGGATCCTGCGATGTCGATACCGTTCAGTGTGTTGCCGGAGATGACATTTGCCACGGCAAAGCTGGTGGCCGTTGAGGGCGTCGTGCCGATGAAGTTCCCCGATGAGGTGGCAGCGATGTAAATCCCGTTCCCTGAGTTGGGCGACGTTTGCTCGGAGGTGGTGATGCCGATGAAGTTTCCGTCAAGCGTGATCCCGCCAGCATTCAAGGTGACGCCGTTCCCGGCAGCGTTGTAGATAGCCAGACCTAACAACGCAGAACCGGTCGAGCCGGTGTTGAACACAAACGAACCATAGCCATTGGCATTGATCCCAACGGTTGGTGGGTCGTAGCCCGGAGCGGTTGTTCCATCGATTCTGATGTTGGAGGCGATGGAAGGAAGGCTGCTTTGGAGGGTAATGACTCCCGTGGTTGAAAAGGTGATTGCTGAGGCTGTGCCCGTCGCGTTCGCCTTCACAATGGCACTGCGCAGCGATCCGGAACCTGAGTCGTTGAGATTGCTCACACGATAGGCCGTCAAACAACCAGTGGTGGTGGCCGCCCCGGCGGGCTTGGCGCTCTGCTGTGCCACGAGAAAACCGCCAGCTATGACGACCATGGCAAGAAGTGTGGTGCGCCCCTTGGCCGAGCGAACGATCAAGATGCCTCCAGCGAGCAGTCCAATGGCCACCAGCGAGAGGACGATGAAATTCATTCCTGTGTAGGCAAGGCAGATTCCAGTAGACATCAGTGCTCTCTTTCGGTGCTCCGGGGATAACAGCCTTTAGTATAAAGCGGCCATGAGAAATTCTGCGGTCAGTAGAGAGAGAATTTTCGGCGGCCCTCTGGTTTAAATTCTGAGAAGATGAGGGCATGACACGTCACGGTAGCGATGCAGACCGCACCCAAGAATGGGAAACCTTGAAGAAGAAGTATCTCCTTGGCCCCTCAGAACGCCGAGAATCATCGGGAAGAGGCCTGCATCACTTCGCGTTGATTTCCAGTGATGTCGAACGGACGATCAGGTTCTATCAAGATTTGCTTGAATTTCCGCTGGTCGAGCTTTTTGAGAACCGTGACTATACCGGTTCGACCCACTTCTTTTTTGATATTGGCCACCAGAACTATTTGGCCTACTTTGATTTCCCCGGATTGGATCTTGAGCCCTACAGGGAGGTCCTTGGGGGACTACATCACATTGCGATCTCCGTAACCCACGAACACTTTGACCGGCTGGTGGTCAAACTTGGAGCGGCAGATATTGATGTGCAGATCGTCAATGATTCATCGGCCTACTTCTTAGGCCCCGATGGCGAACGATTAGAACTTCTCACGTTCCCCCTTGACGACATGTACGGCGTCATCGTCACAAAAGGGAATTAAGGTTTCCCCCTATGGCAATAAGGAAGAATGCGGTCTACCGCGCCGGCGTCGAATTCGCGACTCCCTCAACGATTGAAGAGAGTGGCACACTCCTCGGCGACGACGATGTGCTTGCATGGGTCGGACTTGACAGTCCCACTGACAGCGAAATTGAATCGGCGGTGGCAGCATTTGCGATTGACGACCGCGCCCTTGAAGAGTCTCGAAATCCCCACTACCGATCCAAAACAAAACGTTACGGCAGCACTCTTTTCACGTCTCTCCTCGCTGCCCGGTATGACGAACAAACGGATGAAGTGATTTTTGGCGAGTTCCACCTCTTTACTGGAACAAATTACGTTGTGACGATTCGCCACGATGAGATGCCTGATCTCGTGCGGGTCCGCCGCGTTCTTGAACGGAATCCTGAAGAACTTGGCCTTGGCCCCGAAGCTGTGCTCTATGCAGTGTTGCGCCAAGTGATGGACGAGTTCATTCCCATCCTGGCAGGGCTCTTGGAAGACATTGATCAGATCGAAGATCGACTCTTTGCAGAAGACATGGGTGTTTCTCGAAAAATCTTCACGACTTCTCGAGAAGTGATCGCCTTTCAGAGAGCGACGCACCCTCTGGCATTAATCCTTGATCGCCTGGCGGCTGGATATGAAAAGTTTTCCATTAATCCTGAGTTGCGTTCTGAGATCGACGAGCTGCAAGGCCAAGCATCGAGAGTGATTGAGCAGGTCGATGGACTGCGCTTTGTCATCCACAGCGCGATGGATGTTTATGCCACCATGAATAGTCAGCGCCAAAATCAAGAGATGCGCGATCTGGCTCAAGATGGGTACTCCCAAAACGAGGAGGTCAAGAGAATTTCTGCGTGGGCGGCCATCCTTTTTGCCCCTACCTTGATTGCGAGCATTTTTGGTATGAACTTTGTGCGCATCCCTCTCCTCGACAGCAGGTGGGGTTTTGAGTATTCACTAGCTATGATGGCGGCATCCTCGCTGGCAATTTGGGCTTCGTTTAAGCGCAAACACTGGCTCTAGGAGTCGGGGCAATCAGCACGTCACTGTTGCGAACGAGCAAGAACAAGAGAGGAAAGCGCAAACGATGAATTCAAAAAAGAAGATTGTTATCGGCGTTGTGGCGAGTGCCGTCGTTGTGGCATTTGTCGTGGGGATCATTTCGCTCACCCGCACCTCGGGATCGTCGTCGAGCAGTTCCACCACGATGAGGCTCGGCTTGGAAGCACCATTAACGGGAAGTTTGAGTGTGCTCGGCAAGGGCATGCTCGAAGGAGCCGAATTGGCCGCCAGTCAACTCAACGCCAAAGGCGGTATTTTGGGCAAGCAGGTTGAGATCATCCCGATCAACGACGCAGGCGACGCCACGACGGGTGTGGCGGCAGCGCAGAAAGCTATTGCCAACGGACTCGATGGGGTCGTTGGCCCCTACAACTCCTCGGTTGGCGTCAAAACTCTTCCGCTTTACCTTAAGGCTGGCCTCGTGCCAATCCGCCTCACGTCAGACAACGCCACCGATTCGATGGGTTTTACTTTGCAGCCAATGACGTCGCAGATCGCTCCGGCGGCGAGTTCGGCGCTGACAACGTGGCTGAAGGCATCATCGGTGGCCATTATCTATGACTCGACGCAGAACTACACGGTCACGGTGGCCAACGCGCTTAAAATGGACCTGCAAAAGGCTGGGGTGACCATCACGGCTTTTGCGCCGATTACACCGGGGCAAAGCAGCTACACCTCTGTCGTGAATCAAGTGGCGGGCACAAACCCTCAAGTCATCTACAACGCCGTGTACTCCCCTGAGGGGGGCTTGATCGCCCAGGAGATGTACCAAGAAAAGATTCGAGCATCGTGCTTGGCGGACTATGCGTCTTATTCAACGGACTACATCACCGTGGCCGGAGTTCCCGCCGCACAGGCATGTCCGGTCGTCGGCGTGCCGTCACCGCAGGACTTTCCTCATTCGGCATCCTATGTCGCGTCGTATCAGTCGATGTTCCATGCAGCGCCTGGTTCCTGGAGCCCCTATACCTACGACTCAGTAAACTTCTGGGCCTACGGCGTCAAGCAAGCCGGGGGCTTGAATGCCTCGAGTATCACGTCAGTACTGAACAAGGTCAATGGGTGGATGGGTTGGACTGGTTCGGTGACCATCGATCCAACAACAGAGAATCGCCAACCAGCGACAGTCGTCGTGAATCAAGTGACGCCAGAAGGAACCTTCATCATTGACGCAAGTTGGGCCACAGCATCGGGATTTTGACCTGATGCATAAGGTGCTTCGTTGGTTGACACCTGCGCTGTTTCCATCGTGACGCGGTCCTTGATTGAGAGCTCAAGAAAAGGGGAACATGGCGTGTTTACCCGCTCCAACACTGGTCGTGGACTCGTCTGTTCAGTCATCAGCGTTCTCTGCCGGAGTAACGCTGTATAAAGTCCTGAACACAGAAGTGCTGAGAACTCTGGAGGATAGATGACACTTGGAAAACTAGGTTTCCCTGTTTTTGACGCTGATAATCACATGTACGAAACAAGCGACTATGTAACGAAATTCCTTCCGATTGAATACCGATCTGCGGTCCAGACTTCAATAGTGCAGGGCCAACGCCCAAAAATGTTTATTGAGCTCGATGCTCGGCGATGGCTTCCCTTTGCTGATTTCGAGAATGCCGTTTCGAGTCCAGGGGCACTTGAGGACTTCTACAGATTTGGAAATCCGACGGGGAGGCCAAAGGCGGAGTTTTTGGGTGAAATATCCGCCAGTCATCCGGGATTTCAAAAACCCGAGGAGCGAATCCAACTTATGGATAGTCAGGGAATCGACCGAACCCTTTTGTTTCCCTCCCTCGCAATCTTCCTTGAAGAGCGCCTAAAGAATGACGTGGAAGCTTTGGGTGTGCTGTTCCACTCTATTAATCAATGGATTTATGAAACATGGACGTTTGACTTCGAAACGAGAATTTTTGCGACGCCGATGTTGACGATGAGCAACGTTGATCAAGCGATCGCAGAAATTGATTGGCTTCTTGAGCGCGGGGCCCGCTGTCTCCAAATTCGTCCTGGTCCGGTTCCCTTCGGTGGGTTCACTCGCTCGCCGGGCCTTGAGCAATTTGATCCAATTTGGGAAAAAATTCAAGATTCAGGACTTCTTGTCTGTATGCACTCTTCGGACAGTGGCTATCGTCAAGTCGTCAACTGGTGGGAAGAAGCACCAAAATCAAATGAAGAGACCTCAATGTTTCGGATGCTCCTTATGGAATTTGACTCCCGTCCCATTTACGACACGATGGCAGCATTAATTTGTCACGGAACGCTCACGCGGTTTCCCGCGATCAGGATTGTGGCAATCGAAAGTGGTGGCACGTGGGCTAGCCACCTTCTGGGTGACCTTCAAAATCTCTACCAGCGTTTACCTCAACGTTTTGCAGAGGACCCAGGCGCGACATTCCGAAGGTGTATCTCGGTGAGTCCGTTCTATACCGATGACCTCCAGGAACTGGTAGGAGTAGTGGGTGCTGAGAATCTTCTCTTCGGGAGTGACTATCCCCATCCAGAAGGACTTCGGGATCCGGTGAGTTTCATCAATGATCTCCAAGGATTGCCCCAAACTGAGGTTGCCAAGATCATGGGTGGTAATTTGACCCGGCTGCTTCATCTGGACTGATCCGTATCTCCAAAACCTCCAGAAGTGCAGAGTGGATAAATCCTCACCAAGATTTCATTTTGGTGTCGTCCCGAGAAGACCTAAATTGTGTAATGTACGGGAGTAAATAGTTGGACAATGAAAGGAAACCAATGGCAGACAACACATTTGTCAATGCTTGTAGTGCGCTCCGGGAAAACCCAGAGTTAAGAAGTCAGCTGGTCGGTGCGAGTTCTCCTGAAGAACGGAAGCAAATTCTTCAAGCCGCTGGTGTTGATATTCCGACAACGGCGCATATGAATGAAACTCAGGCCAATCTGGCTGCTGTTGCTGGTGCTGGATCAGGTTCTGGTTCGACGTCCACTGACGTTCTGATTGGCGCAGTGATTGCGTCTTCGCTGGCTTAGTCCAGGAAAATAGAAAAAAATTACTCAACGAAATTTAAATCGAAAGGGAATCCCATGGGTACAAACAATTTTGTGGATACAGCGGTAGCGATGAAGGCAGATCCTGAGCTTCGACGTAAAGTCTTGTCAGCGAGTTCGCCTGATGAGCGACGGAAGCACCTGCAAGACGCGGGCATCACCCCACCAACGATGAGCGACGCACAAAATAATGCGCATCATGCAGACTTGCAGGCAGCGGTCGGTGCCCACACTGGCGTCAGCACCTACACCGATGTAATGATCGCTGGAGGAGTGGTCGCAGCCCTGGCCTAGTGGACCAAGGATTTGACAGCTGCTTTTCGAGTGATTGAATGCTAGGCAAAGAGCCCAGCCACCCTGGTCAATTGCGCAGGTGTGGCTGGGTTTTTTGCATCAATCAAATTATTCGATGGGGAATTAAAACAGCCATGAATGCGAACTTGGAGGTTTCAACGCTATGACAGGGCAATGCTGGATCGGATGAGTGGGCTAGATCTCTCGGGAATTCTTCGCGCGAATGATCCACTCTTGACATCAGTCGCCACGAGCTCTGGCCTGAGATCATCTGACCCGAAAGAGTTGAAACAGCGACTTGTCCCGGAACTTTGGAACTATGGGATCACCAGGGTGGCGAATCTAACGGGATTTGACCGACTTGGAATCCCAGTGCACATGGCCACAAAGCCTCAGGGGAAAACCCTTTCAAGCGGGAGCGGAAAAGGTGTCACCGCTGAAGGAAGTTGGGTCTCTGCGGTGATGGAAGCTTGTGAGCAGACTGTTTGGGAAAATCTCACGGAATCGGATCTCGAAACGAGCGAGACAACTCTTGCACGCATGGGAGTCCCCTTCATTTCGGGCGACTCATTGCCAAAGTGGAAGGGTGAACTTTGGAATACAAATCACCCTATTCATTGGCGGCGTGGATGGGACATCATTAATGGGGAGACTGTCTATTTCCCCGAAGCGGCGGCGCTCATTACTCCCGATCTTCACTCCCCATTCGTCTGCTCCTCAAATGGCTTGGCAAGTGGCGCCCATGTAGTTGAAGCACTGTTGTCAGGCTTACAAGAAGTGGTCGAACGAGACAGTATGACTTTGAAAACAATTGCGACGCGAAGCCACCCCGTGGATGCCACTGAGTTTTTGAGAGAACACCTCGGGGACCTCATGGAGCCTATTTGGAGCCAGGGATTGGACATTCGAGTCGTTGATGCGACGACTGAACTGGGAGTCCCGACGATGGTGGCGTACCTCCTTGATGAGCTAGGTGGAACCACCGGACTCTTCAAAGGAGCGGGAGCGGGCGTCAGTACAAAAACAGCGATGGTTCGCGCAGTGACCGAAGCCGTACAGGCACGCTGTTTAGTGGTAGCAGGGGCACGCGACGACATCTTCGCTTCCCAGCGGAGGTCTTCGGTGAGTCGACCGCGCCAACTCGAAGATGAGCCGACAGATGGAACACTGACAAATGTAATGGATGCAAGCACTGGTTCGGTCGAAGGCGATTTAGATTGGATGGTAGGTAAATTGCGCGATCAAGGCATACAGCGAATCGTCGTTGATCGTCACACCGAACCAGGGGAAATTGTTCAAGTGGTGCGCGTGATTGTTCCTCATCTTGAGGGCTACCCTCTGGACGGAATAAAGATAGGCAAGCGCGGCAGAGATTTCGCTAAACGCATGGAAGGCCTCGTAGATGCCGTCTGACATCGATGTCATATTTCTCGGCCCCAGTCTTGACCTAGACAGCGCAAAGCAGATTTTGCCGAACGCTCTTTATCTGCCGCCCGCTCGGATGGGAGACGTTCTCTCCGTCTCTCAGCGCTTAGATCCCCACTCCATTGGACTCATCGATGGTTCGTTCATGTCGACAATGTCGGTGTTTCATAAGGAACTCTTGTACGCGATCGATCAGGGGAGCTGGGTCCTAGGCGCCGGAAGCATGGGGGCCCTTCGGGCTGCTGAATGTCATCGATATGGAATGATCGGCCTCGGAGAAATCTTCGAGAAATTGGTCTCCGGAGAAATTGAAGATGATGACGAAGTGGCATTGACGCATGCCGATGCATCAGCGGGATACCGGCCCCTTTCGGACGCGTTTGTAACGATTCGAGCAACAATTGAAGAGCTCACTCGAGAAGACGTGCTGACAGTTGAACAAGCCAATATTCTCCTTGGACTTCAAAAGCGGCGATGGTTTCCCGACCGCCATTTGGCGGGCGTCATCTCTGACGCCAAGGATCTTGGATTTTCAAAAAAAATAATCCTGGGAATTGACCACTGCCTGAAGAATCACATTCACGACCCTAAGCGAGACGATGCCATCTTGTTGCTGAAATCAGTTGTCGAGTTACCTCGGTCACCCGTTCCCGAGGAAGATCGTCCGGGTGTTTGTTTTTCGTATCCGTTCCAAACAACATTGTCAAAAGATACCTTGGTGCAGAGTGAGGATGGTCTTGAAGTTTCCCTTGATGACATTCGTCGATTTGGAATTCTCCATTTGCCTGATTCTGTTGAAATTACCAACAGGGCCCGATTGGATCATGCCTTGGTCTTATTCAGTCGTTGGCTTGGTGGTGAGCTTTCAGACGAGGAGTTGCTCGACGGGCGCCGATTAGTGGCGAAGCACTTTGGAACCGATGAAAAAGAATTGAATGGGTTGTTGTCTTCGCTAGATTTGGATGAGCAGGGAATGTCTCGTTTCATACAGCGAGCAGCCCATCATGAGCGACTTGCGAAATCATGGCTTGGGATTACACGCCAAGCTCGATCGACCACAGGGTATCTCGACCAACTCCGACTTGATGGCCGCTACTCGGAGGTGAAGGATGCTGCTGCATTTCAGCATGCCGCCGCCCAAAAGGTTCAATTTGAGCCGATGCCTAGTTATGAGACCATGCTGAAAACATTTTTGAGCTTTGGAGAATTTGAATTTCCGGCCGACTTCAAAGAATGGCTTGTTGCAAACGACTTAGGTTCTGCCCTCGAGTTCGGCTACTCGGTCGGTGTGGCGGTTCGTGCGAGTCATGCTTTATTTAACACCGGACTGATCCAGGCTGAAAATGAATTCATTACGGTGTTCGACGACGATGAGCCCATGATGGCACGAGGAAGATAAATGCCTCTGCCTGCATTTCCTTACATTTTCCGACAGGCCGCAGCAGCAACTGAGGGTCCCCTGGCTGAACTCAGTCAGGATTCTGAGTCTTCTGTCTTGGGTTTTCCAGGCTTAGGAAGAATTATTGTGACGAAAAGTCAGATAGCCATTGAATGTCCAAGCTCCAAGGAAGAAGCGATGCTTCGTGCACGGCTGGGCCGTTGGGCTGAAGGACAATGGCTTCTCAAGAACGACTTCGGGGTATTGCGAGGTAGTGCTGTCGAGCGCGATGGATTCGGTGTGTTGTTCCTCGGGGGTGAGAGAGTCGGAGCAACGGTAACGGCCTGTCTATTTGTGCAACGGGGCTGGAGGCTTGTAGCCGACGGGAATATCGCATTCAAGGATGATGGCGTGATGATGGGCGGGGAGTCAACTGCTCGACTCGATACTCCCGTCGCCCAATACCTTTTTCCTGAAATTGAACAGGAGTCCCTAGAATCTGGCACTGATCGTCGGCAGCTCAATTTTCATGAGATGGCGCAAGATGCGGTTCTCTCCTGTTACGTGACCATGGGGGTTTCCCAGGGATTAACTGGACTATCGGTTTCGAATAATTCGGAATTGGCCTGGAGGCCTCAGTTCCATCAATCGGCGGGCGCTATCGTTGGGATGCCAAAACGTGGCTTTCTGTTTCCAGACGGTCCCCGAATTACAGTCGGCCGCCCAACAG
Source organism: uncultured Actinomycetes bacterium (assembly GCA_903825895.1). Taxonomy (GTDB): domain Bacteria; phylum Actinomycetota; class Acidimicrobiia; order Acidimicrobiales; family RAAP-2; genus CAIUMH01. Next base: position 66,147 of record CAIKCI010000008.1, on the reverse strand, counting down.
CACGAGACGAGACGGCAATACAATGGAAACCATCAGTCGTAGCCGACCAAATCGCTCAAGTTCTTGGCGGAATTCTGGCATGAGTACTCCGCCTTCGAGCAGAGTTGCCTGGATCGCTTCCTATCCGAAATCCGGGAATACCTGGGTGAGAATTCTGCTCACTGCGTTAGAGACAGATCGAGAACCTGATATCAACCGCATCCCTGGAGGATTGGGAGGCGACAATGAGGAGTTGAATATCCGGGGGTCGTTTAGTGACCTCACGGAACGAGAAGCTCTTAAGTACCGCCGATCAGTCGCAGCAACGTTGCGACAAGGTGACTCATTCGTCAGACTCAAAACCCATGATGCCTGGCTACCTGCGGCAGACGGAGTGCCGCGCAATTGGCAGCCTGAAGGCGCTCGAGCCATTTATTTAGTGAGAGACCCGCGCGCAGTTGCTGTGAGCTGGGCGCATCACATGGGTGTCATCCACGAAAGAGCCATTGAAATAATGTCCAATGAAGAGTTCGTCGTTGGGCAGATGCATCTGCCGAACGAAAAATCGCTTCTCTCCTCATGGTCGACAAATGTGCGTTCATGGACGACACAAGGCGACATTCCTGTTCTCATTTTGCGCTTCGAGGACATCTTGGCCGATCCAGTCACTGCCGCAGTGAAGATGGGCGACTGGTTAAATATCCCTCACAATCCAGACTCAATAAATAGGGCAGTGGCTGCATCATCGCATGACGTGCTTGCAGCGGCTGAAATCATCAATGGGTTTCGAGAAACAGCGTCAGTTGAGCGTGCATTCTTCAGACGCGGGGAAGCCGATTCGTGGAGATTTGAGTTAGCAGAGGTTCTGCAAGAAAGAGTGGTCCGTGATCATCGTGATGTCATGAGGACAATGGGGTATTTTTAGGTTCTTATCCGGAAAACAAACAAGGACGCATTCGATCGATAGCGCAGTTTTAGCAATATTGAGAACGGAAGGGCTTTTCAGATGGCAGAAAATCATGCAGTTGCGGGAACTCGACAGACTAAAAGTCCGGAGAATTTAGACCTGATTTTGAAGACAACGCGATCGCGCGGATGGTGGGCGCTTGGGGTTGTATCAATCGCAATCGCTGCCGTCGTGGTGTGGTGTTTTGTGGCAACCGTGCCGCAAACGACTTCGTTCACTGCGGTTGTTGACATGGAGGCTTACTCCCATGTTGTGTCGTCTCCAGCTACAGGAATATTTACCTTCGACAACTCCGCGATACTTCATCAGAACGTCGAGCCCAATCAAGTTATCGGCTTTATCACTCCTTTCGATGGATCTCCCAATCTCCCTGTAGAGGTTCCTGTCAAGGGAACGATTCAGAGTCTCTCGGTCATGAACGGTGAATCAGTGAGTATCGGCCAATCGTTGCTTGTCCTTGTGACGGCCCCGAATCCGACAAAAGGGGTCGTCGTGGTGGGCTACGTGCCAGCCCAGCAAATTGTCCTGTTGCCACTTGGGCAAAATATGAATATTGAATTGGTGAATCCGGCAACCGATCAAGTCTTCCAGGGCATGGGAAAGATCATGAGCAAGGGTCAGACGCCAGCATCGATTACATCCTTGTCGCTCTCCTCCGACTCCCCGGGCGTGGTGCAAAGTTGGCAAAAGAGCGGAGGTGGGGTCGTCTATGCCGTCAGGATGCAGTTGAACGGCCTCGGTGGGTCAAGCTTTCTTCCAGCGCCGGGCGCACTCGCTCAAGTGAGTTATCTGTATTCGAATCCTCATTTCATTAACATCATGTTTGGGGGAAAATAAGATGACCTCAACCCAAGAGAATGCCGCTGCAGTGGCAAGTGTGACCACGCATCCAAAGAGAGTGGCGGTACCCTCGTTTTTCCAGCAAGCAGCGACGGAGTGTGGAGCAGCGTCTCTTGGAATGATTCTTGCTCATTATGGGAGATGGATCACGCTTGACCAATTGCGTGAGGAGTGCGGCGTTGATCGTAATGGTGCAAGTGCGCAGGCCGTGGCCGATGCAGGAGAAGCTAATGGGTTGTCGCATGAAGGCCTTAGTCTCACGACAGAGGCCTTGAACGGTGTTTCAGTGCCAGCGATGATCTGGTGGCGCCGTAGTCATTTCATGGTCCTCGAGGGGGCGCACGGCGGAAAATTCTACGTCAATGACCCCGCTCGAGGACGGTACGAATTGCGGACCGATGAGTTCGATGAGGGTTACTCGGGGGTCGTCGTGACGTTTCAACCCAAGGAATCTTTTACGAAGGAAGGATCGAGATATCACCCGTCAAAAGGACTATGGAAGAGACTGAAAAATAGTGTCGCTGGGGTAAATTTCGCGATTTACACCGGAGTGCTTGGGATGATTCTGGCCCTCGCTTTGGCTCCTATCAATCAAGTGTTCATTAATGATGTCCTCGGTTCAGCCCGGAAGAGCCTGCTCACTGATCTCATAGGGGCACTCTTCGTCATTGGTCTTTTCAGAGCTGGACTTAATCTTCTCCAGTATGGAGTCCTGGCGCGCCTCCAAGCAAAGTTTACGCTCGTGGGCACGGTGGGGATGGTGGATCGCTTACTGCGCCTTCCTCTTATTTTTTATATGGAACGAGCAGCGGGAGACCTGAGTCAACGCATTAGTTACAACACGGTGGTAGCTCAGGTTTTAGCCGGTCAGATGGCGAGTGCTGCGATATCAATGCTTGCAGTAGCTGGGTATGCGGCGCTCCTTTTTTATTACAACTGGATCATTGCGATAGTGGTTCTCGTGCTGACAGCGATCAATGTTGTCGTCCTTCGACTCGTTCAACGTCAGCGGACTGATTCCGAAAATCGAATCCTCCGTCGACAAAACGAACTTCGTGGTCTTACCACGGCTTCGATTCGAGATATTGAGACGTTGAAGTCAACTGGTCGGGAAGACGAGACCTTCGTCAGCCTTGAAGGACAACAGGCGGAGTACATCTCGGCGACGGCCGCACTGGTGCCAACGTCCGCACTTTTGGCAGCACTGCCGACAGCAATTATGGCGCTCGTTTCAGCGTCCATTTTGATTCTCGGGGGAATTTTTACCATTCAAGGCACCTTTACCATCGGTGCACTTCTTGCAGTCCAATCGCTGGCGTCAAGTTTGAGCAGCCCAATTCAGACGTTGATGGGGACTGGTAGCCAAATCCAAACGGTCACCTCAAGCCTCAACGCCATTGATGATGTGTTGACAAATAAGGAGAGTGTGCGTTTTTCTCGTCCGACTTTGGAGCCTGGTGAGAAAGTTCCTGAAATCTCAGGACATTTGCGGTTGGACCGAGTGTCCTTTGGCTACGGCGACAAAGCGCCGTTAGTGCTTCAAGATTTTAGTCTTGAGGTGAAACCAGGGCATCGGATTGCACTCGTGGGAACCTCAGGTGCGGGGAAAACAACGATTGGAAACATTGCTGCTGGCTTGCTCACGCCTCGGTCAGGGTCTGTGTTCTACGACGAGAAAACTATTGATCAGTACCCCATCGGTGTTCTTGAAAATTATATTTCAAAGGTTGATCAAAATATCGTTTTGTTTGAGGGTACGGTGCGGCAGAACGTCACACTCTGGGATGATTCGATTCAAGAGGATCAAATTGTGAGTGCTCTTGAAGATGCCCAGATTCTTGACGACGTACTCGCTCGGCCGGGATCAATCGACGCCCGAGTTGAAGAAGACGGAAGAAATTTTAGTGGGGGCCAAGCTCAGCGAATTGAGATTGCAAGGTCGCTGGTCCGCAATCCACGCCTCTTGATTATGGACGAGGCTACGAGTGCGCTGGATGACATTACCGAGAAGTTAGTTGACAATGCTGTGCGCCGCCGAGGTGTCGCCGCTCTGATAATCGCTCACCGACTGAGCACGATTCGAGACTCAGATGAAATCATTGTCCTGGGTAGAGGCGGTCAAGTACTCGAGCGCGGAACTCACGACGATCTGATGGGACTCAATGGGTTATATAGGAAAATGATCCAGGAAGCAGGGGAGGGTGGAAATGTCGGAAGTTAACAACGAACCATCTTCAGCTAAGGAAAACATGACGAAAGTTGTTCAATTGACTACTGAAACGGGCCCGATGAAGGCTGTGGGGGATGATGCAGATGTCTTTGTTTCGTTGGCCAGTGGACGCCTCATTCCGTTAGCGACCATCGTCGATGGTGGTGTTGCATTCCCGGCAGACAGTGACATCGCTTTGATCATTGTTCCGCGCGAAGACTCTTCGGTCGTACCTACCGCAGGGACTCAAGGCGATGCTGAAGCGTTCGGACTTCTTGTTGCGAAGACGATAGGAATTGATTCCGCCATCTTTGAAAAGATCACTAAAGAGACTATTGGGGAGGTCCTCGCAGGGCAAGCAACATTGTTTGTACAAAAAGAGAACGAGAGGGAGCAGGAACGACTACAGACCTCGCTTCAACAATCCGAATCGATCTTGAGCGAGGAAATTGACCGGACGATCTTCTCCGCCGAGACTTTCCGTGATCCAGACATCGATTTGGACATCAATCGTTTGGTCGCCGTGTTGACTCACCTTGGGAACGTGCAAGGGTTCGTAGTTGCAGCACCCACTCAGACTGAACTTGACGTGGCAAAAAGTCCTCTCGAACTGATTGCCCATAAATCCAACATCCGATTCCGACCACTCCAACTTTCTGAGTCATGGGATCGTGATGCAGTGATACCGATGTTGGGTGTGATGAAACATGATGATGGAAGTTTTGAGCCAGTGGCGCTCTTCAAGAAGCGCGGTAAATTCCAAATCCAGCGTTCCAGCGATGTAGAACCCGAACTCTTAACTCCGCAACTAAAAAAGCAGATCGAACCGGTAGCGCAGGAGTTTTATGCGCCGTTGGCACCGACAGGGCCTGCCCACATCCGCGACATCATGCGCTTGGGTTTGCGAGGCATGGGGGGAAAGTGGGTTCTGGCGATTCTGATGGCGATCGGAGTTGTGGCCGCCGGGATGGTGACGCCAATTCTGACGAATGAAATTGTTGGATCGCTCATACCCCGGGGAGAGCAGTCGCTCTTGATTGAAGCAGGAATTGCTCTAGCAGTGTGCTCAATCGTTATTTTCGTGTTTTCGCTTGTCCAGAATTTCACCGTTTCGGCGATCTCACAGATTTCAACTCGAAATCTTCAGTCTGCGTTTTGGGATCGACTCCTCTCGCTGCCGGTTTCGTTTTTTCGTCAATACAGCAGCGGGGATTTGGCCGTGAGATCCATGGCGGTCAATAGCTTGTCTTCAATTCTTAGTGTTCAGGTCGTCAGCGCGACCCTTGGGGCGATATTTGGTATTTTTTATGTCGCTGAAATGCTCTACTACAGTGTACTCCTGGGCTTAGTAGGCGCAGTATTCATGATGCTTACGGTGTTTGTATTGATTTGGGGACTCCGGGCCTTGAACAGACAGACCACCCTGTCGCTCCACTCGTCAATTACTTCGAATGGGTGGATGGTTCAAATGCTGAATGGGCTTTCGAAAATTAGGATCGCCAATGCCGAGAATCGGCTTGCTGCGAAATACTTCGAGCTTGTGAGAACCGGAATTTCATCGCAGGCACGAATAACAATCGTGACTGGTCGAGTCCAGTCCTGGTTCTTATTTTCTGCCGCAGCCGCCCCAGCGCTCTTTTACCTCTCTGTGTCCTATATGTGGTCCGGTGCTGCACCGAATATTAGCCAAGCGACCTACTTGTCCTTTTACAGTTCGTACTCATTGGCCTTCGCAGCCGTGGCCGGACTATCCGGGCTCTTGGCTCCTCTGGCAACAATTGCCCCTACGTACAATCTGCTTGAACCCATCATGGGGGAGTCAACGGAAACAGGCGGGAATCTTCAAGACCCTGGGGTGCTGGAAGGAAAGATTGATTTTTCTCATATTGCATTTCGTTATAACTCTGAGACACCTCTGGTCTTAAGAGATCTTTCATTTTCCGCTCAACCAGGTGAAATGATCGCGCTGGTGGGGCCCTCGGGCGCTGGAAAGTCCACTATCACGAGATTATTGCTTGCCTTCGAGTCGCCAGAGTCCGGGGAAATATTTTATGATGGAAAAAACCTGAAGGATCTTGACCCAACTTTAGTGCGGCGACAAATGGGAGTGGTTGTGCAGAGCGGGAGAATCACGAGATCTTCAATTCTGAAGAATATTGTTGGAGCAGCCTCATCAGACGAGCAATTAGCTTGGAAAGCTGCGGAAGAAGCGGCGATAGCCGAGGAAATCAAAGCAATGCCGATGGGGATGCAGACGCTGATTGACCCCACAAATATTTCAGGAGGTCAAGCACAAAGAATCCTCATAGCAAGAGCGCTTGTTCACCGCCCCAAGATTATGATTCTGGATGAAGCAACCAGCGCACTTGACAATGAAGCGCAAGCTCAAATAACCGCTGCCCTAAAGAATCTGAAGTGCACTCGGATCGTGATCGCTCACCGACTTTCAACGATCAAGAGTGCAGATCGGATTGTTGTAATTGATGCAGGTGAAGTCGCAGAAATTGGATCTTTTGAGGAATTAATGAGAAAAGACGGTCTTTTTGCCTCGCTGGTCCAACGTCAAACAGCGTGAGGTTTCTCAGAGGGCAAGCAGGAAATTTTTTTATTGGTGAAGAAATAAGGGCTGGAAATTCTTGGAGCACAAAGAAGGCGTCGAAGGGTCTACCGCAGCCGCCAGAGAATGGCGACGGTGACGTTTCGTGGAGACCACAAGAGAATCATGAGCAACGACTACCCTTGGAATTCATCGGGGCTGTAGCTCAGTCGGTCAGAGCAGGGGACTCATAATCCCTTGGTCGTGGGTTCGAACCCCACCGGCCCCACGCAACAACGAAGGGGAGAGATGGCCGAACAAGAAAAAGAACTTTGGTTTGCCAAAAAGGAAGGTGGAGGAATCGCCTTCCTCACTTGGCAAGCGAAATTCGCTACTGCGATCTATGTGGTCCTGATTCTTTTTGCCATCGTGCTGTATTCGCAAATTTCGCTGATCGCACTGGTCGTTATTTTTTACACCATTGTCTATGGCTGTCTTTTGATCTTTAAGTCAAACATCGTCAGTAGTCAGAACGACGAGTAGTTTCAAAAGAGCACAGATTCGGGTATCTAGATTCCGAGGTAAATATTTTTCGGAAGCAAGTACTCGTCGAGACCGGCTCGGCCACCTTCTCGGCCGAAGCCACTCTGCTTGAACCCGCCGAAGGGTGAGTTTGGCCCCATATTGATCTCAGTGTTCGCAACCACGAATCCCGCTTTCATGGCCTTGGCGACCCGGTTGGCCCTTGCGAGATCTTCGGTATAAACGAATGCGCCAAGGCCAAACTCTGAATCGTTGGCATTGGCGATTACTTCTTCTTCGTCGCTGAATCGAATGACCGAGAGGACCGGCCCGAAGATCTCCTGGCGAGCAAGATCGCTGTCGTGGCTGACGTCGCCAAAGAGCGTGGGAGCGATGAAGTAGCCCCCAGAGAGATCGCCATCGAGGGCATGACCTCCCGTGAGGAGCTCACCGCTTCCTTCGCGTTGAGCCCGTGCGATGACGCCAAGGATGCGCTCTTGAGCTTGTTTCGTCACGACGGGACCGGTCATGGTCGCCGGATCTAAAGGGTCTCCAACGGGAGTGTTTTCTAAGGTGGCGATGAGGCGATCGATGACGTGGTCGTAGATGTCGTTATGGGCGTAGATTCTGGTCGGCAAGGCGCAGCCTTGGCCTGAGAGCAAGAGAGCCCCCATGAAGGCTGAGTGAGGAACGAAGCGATCAAGATCGGCATCAGCGAAGAGAATATTTGCCGACTTGCCCCCTAGCTCCAAGGTGAGGGGAGTGATCGTCTCAGCTGAGGCCTCGATCACTTTTCGAGCTGTGTCTCGGCCACCCGTGAAACTCACTTTGGCAACATCAGGGTGGCGTACGAGTGCTTCACCCGCTTCGGCGCCTCCAGCCACGACGTTCAACACACCAGGAGGCAGGCCTGCTTCGAGAGCAAGCTCGGCGAAGCGATAGGCACCGAACGGCGCGATCTCGGGTGGCTTGACGACCACGGTGTTGCCCGCCGCCAGCGCAGGAGCGACCTTTTGGCCCATACCCATCATGGGCCCGTTCCACGGGACCAACGCACCGATGACGCCGTAGGGCTCAAGGCGTACGTAGTCGAGACCGACATTCGTATAGGTCGGGATGACGGATCCTTCGATCTTGTCGCACCACCCGGCGTAGTAGCGAACCCATGCTGCCGTATAGGGACCGGACTGAGCGACGCTTACGGGGCTGCCATTCTCCAGTGCTCCGATGGTCGCTGCTTCGTCGCTGTGCGCTTCAAGCAGGTCCGCTAGGCGGAAGAGGATTTTTGCTCGTTGGTCAACCGAGGTGTTCGCCCATACGTCGCCGGCTTGCTTGGCGCAGGCCACTGCTTCGGCGATGTCATCCGCTCCTCCAAGAAGGACATCGGCTTGGTGCTCGCCTGTTGCTGGATCATGGTGGGCGTAGGTGCCGCCTGATGACGTGGTCTGTCGATCAGCCCCGACAAGAAAACCTTTTTCGGCAATTCCCTGGATGAGTCCCTCTGGACGTGAACGCATATTTCCCCCCTCGACTTTGCGCAGAGCTTCCCTCTACAGCCAACCCCAAAAGAGACGGTACTCGGCTCAAACGGCGGCGTCGAATGTCGTGATGAACCGCCATGTGGGTTCTTTGAACACTCGAAACCATGAACTCTAGGCACGAGGAGGGCCCATCACCTGTTTCCAGAGGTGAGGTCGTCACAATTGAAATATGGCCATTGACTTCCATCGAGATCCTCATCCACGCATAGAAGAGCGTAAAACAATGCCTCCGCCGAAGGTGCACGACCAGGTCAAGACCGACGGGTTTTTTCAGAAACTCAACGCAAAGGTCGGCCTTCGCATCACGGTCATTGTCGGGACGATGTGGTGCGCGTATGCCTTCGCCGTCATAGCGCTGCTTTCGCTACCCTCTACCTTGTCGTCAGGGTCGCTGTTCGAGATAGTGGTGTGGATTTCGTCGAGCTTCCTGCAACTGGTGTTGTTGCCGATCATCATCGTCGGACAGAATCTCATGTCGAAAGCAGCCGATGCTCGAAGTGAAGCCACGTACAAAGACGCCGATGCAATTCTTCACGAGGCGCTACAAATTCAAGCGCACCTCGAGGCCCAAGACAAAGAGATTGAACGGATCCTGGCATCGCTTGAGGCGCTGTCGAAGGAGAACGGTGCCCCGTAATGCGCTGGGCCCTTGGGGATTAGCCTGAAGTGATGGCATCCTCTGAACTCCAACACCAAGAAGGAACGCCACGTACGCGAGTCGTGGTCGTTGGCGGGGGGTTCGCAGGTCTCTCAGTTGCCCGGGTATTGAGCAACAAAAAAGACGTCGAGGTCATGATTGTCGACCAGCACAACTTTCATACCTTTTTGCCCTTGCTCTATCAAGTAGCAACGGCTGGCCTGGAACCCGCTGACGTTGCCTACCCAATTCGGACGATTTTTCGAAAATCAACCAACATCTCGTTTCGCCATGGCAAAGTGACCTCAATTGACCTTGAACACAAAGAAGTGCTCTTGGCCAGTGGACCGCACTTGGCCTACGACCATCTCGTGTTGGCATCGGGGGCGTCCGCAGAATTCTTCGGCGTCCCAGGAGCATCGGAGCTTTCGTTGCCGCTCTACACACTGGCCGATGCGCGAGCCCTTCGGAATCATCTCTTAAGGACCTTGGAGGAGCGAGAGGCTTCTCCAGGCGACTATGGACCAGGCGTCACGTTCGTCGTGGTGGGAGGCGGGCCGACCGGTGTTGAAATGTCGGGAGCTCTCCAAGAACTGTTGGAGATTTGCGTGCGGCGAGATAATCTCAATATCGACCTTGATGAATCACATGTGGTTCTTGTCGACCAAGGCACACGGCTCCTTCCCGTCTTCCCAGAGTCGGCGAGTACCTATGCCGCAAAAGTTCTTGAAAAACGAGGCATCACTCTGCGCCTTGGAGCAAACGTGGTCAAGGTCACACCCGACGGCGTGGACTTGAGCGACGGAACATCCATTGAAGCAGCGGGGGTCATTTGGGCTGCGGGCGTGAGCGCTCGAGGAACGCTGGCTGCAGAAGCCTTGCCCCATCAACCAGGACCCCAGGGTCGGGTGCGGGTCGAACCCGATCTCTCGGTCCTCCAGCATCCTGATGTCTGGGCCGTCGGGGACGCTGCTGCGGTGTTATCGGGTGTCGGTGACGATGTCTGTGCGCAACTCGCGCAAGTGGCAATGCAGTCAGGCAAACACTGCGCCAAACAGATACTGGCCGTGCTGAATGATCGAGCCACCGTGCCCTTTCGCTATCGAGATAAAGGCATTATGGCCACTATCGGCCGCCGAGCGGCTGTTGCCAAGCTCAACCATGGCCCGGTCATCAAGGGTACGACGGGGTGGATTGCATGGTTGGCGCTCCACCTTTTCTACTTGGTGGGCTACCGCAATCGATTCAGGGTCCTCACGAATTGGTGCTGGCGCTACCTCGATTGGCCCTCAGGCCCGCGGCTCATCATGGCCGACGTTGAAACCGCTGAGTAATCAGCGTTTCGGTGGACGAGGCAAGAATGGCGAGGTGCGTGCGCAGTACTCGTCGTAGCCCAGCCTGGTCGACGCCATGCGTCGCTCAAGAAGGGGCTTTCCCGAGACTCTGGTCAAGAGAATCATCATGATGACGGGGGAAAAGATACTCAACGCACCCCACAATGAACTTGCACTCACCAGAAAAATTCCCCACCAGACGAGCGCATCGCCGAAGTAGTTCGGATGACGAGTCCAGGACCATAAACCCCGGTCAAGCACATGACCTTTTGATGAGGGATCACGCACGAAGGCCGCGAGTTGAGAGTCACCCACCGTTTCAAACACAAACCCCCCGAGCCAGACGGCGACGCCAAGAATCTCGAGAATTAGAAGTGGACCGTGGGCGTACATACCGATCGTGATGGTGATCGAAACCAAGAACATCATCACCGCCTGCAGGAGATAAATCACCAAGAGAGAGCGCAGAAGCGGGTGAGCAGCGTTCTCAACGAGTGCGCTGTAGCGAGGATCTTCGCCTTCTCCTCGACTGCGCCAGGCCAAATGACCAGCCAAGCGAAGGCCCCAGAGGCAAACGATCACGAGCAGGATTGTCCGTTGAGCCGCGCTCGTGCCGCTGCAGCGCCCCGAAAGGTAAAAGCCCGTGACTGCCACCGCCACGAAGCCGAGTGACCAGAAGACGTCAATGTCGCGGTAGCGCTTTGCGATTCGTCCGACCAAAAAAGCGAGGGCGATAACGATTACGACGACGACGGCACTCCAGCCGACGGCAGCGCCCCAGCCCGTAGTGATCGTTGATGCCAGCATGCGGTCAAGGCTAGTGAAGAAAACTGTTGTCAAAGAAGCCACATCGCCGAGAAGCCCTTGCGTAGAGTGGAGTCATGGCAGTCCGAGCTCGCATAGTTCGACTTCGGGCATTGGCGGGAGAAGCGCTGAGAGATCTTTTTGATCAATCGACGCCCTTTGGAAGGCTGGCACTGGTCCAGGTGCTGATGATCGCGGGCGACACACTGGTCACCATTTCGCTCGCTGGGTCACTTTTTTTCTCAATTTCCCCCACAGAAGCCAAATCAAAGGTCTTGCTCTATCTGCTGTTAACGATTGCTCCCTTTGCCATTGTTTCTCCTCTTCTCGGACCAGCAATCGACCGATCCCGCAATGCCCGACGCTTCATGGTGGTGGTTTCCGCACTTGGGAGAGCGGCGATCTGCCCGTTTATGGCGCGTGACATTCACTCACTCGCCCTCTTCCCTGAGGCCTTCCTGGTCCTCGTGCTGTCCAAGATGTATCTCGTAACCCGTGGTGCGTTAGTTCCCGAGATCGCTACGGCCGAAGAAGAACACAGTGCGGATCGCTCCGCCCACATCGCCGCTGACGAGTATCTGACAGAACCCTCTGAATCGGGAGCACCACAACATGGGCTGGCCGGCTGGAATGCACAACTGACCTTGCTTGGGACGCTGGCCGGCTTTGTTTTTTCAATCCCGGGCGTCGTGCTGCTCAAACTCACAGGCTCAGCCGGGGTCTTGATCTTTTGTGCGCTGGTCTTTCTTTGCGGGGCCGTTGCAGGGTTTCGCCTGCGCCTTCCTCGTGGCCGCTCAGATGGGGCGATGCACGACGAGTACATCGATGACGACGGCTACGTCATTGAGGGATACGAAGCCCCAAGCTACGACCCAGCGGCCTACGGCGATGGCACGGCCTCTGACCAAACGAATAGCTGGGAGGGGGGCGGTGATCCCGACCTCGTGGCGCTGAAACCCGTGACCCACCCCGAAGTACTGCTGGGGCTGACGGCGAACTCGCTGTTGCGGGGGGTTGCTGGTTTCTTGGTCTTCCTTTTGGCCTTCGGGCTGCGGCGCAGTCACGCTGGGCTGTGGTGGTACGGCTTTGCCTTGACGGCCAGCGGGATCGGCGCACTTGTGGGTCTCTCGATCGTGCCGAGGCTTCGTCGCTTTATGCGAGAACCCCAGATGTTGATGGTGGCGATGCTCTTGGTCTGCCTCGCGGCAATTGCCGCGGCCTATGTCGGAGGATTGCTTGTCCAGATAGCGTTGACGTTCGTGGTGGGGATTGCCGGGGCGATCGGCCAACCCTCGTTCGATGCCATGGCCCAGCGCTATATTCCCGTCGCTGCACAAGGTCGAGCCTTTGCCCGTTTTGCTACCCGTCAACAGTTGGTGTGGGTGATCGGTGCACTCATCCCGGTGGCCATTGCGTTGCCGTTCCTCGGCGGCGACATCTTCATCGCCGTTATCGCCGGCGGGGGAATGCTGTTTTATATCGTTGGACGGATGTCGAAGATCCGCAAACCTCGGAACGCTGCCCGCCGCCACTAGCGAACGCGTCGGCTACCTCAGTTGTTGTTCGAGGTCGTTGACGGCCTCGGTGAGCTGAGACGGGAGGCGGTCGCCAAAGGTGGCGAAGTGCTCTCGAATCAGAGGAACCTCGGCGCGCCACTCATCAACGTTGACCGCTAGGAGCTCTTCAAGATCAGTTTGATCGACGTCAAGGCCATCGAGGTTGATGGCGTCAAGGGTTGGGACGAAGCCAATCGGCGTGTCGACGGCGTCGCCTCGCCCGGCAACGCGCTCAAAGACCCATTCGAGAACCCGGCTGTTTTCGCCAAATCCTGGCCACAACCAACGGCCGTCATCGCCACGTCGGAACCAGTTCACATAAAAGATCTTCGGCAGTTTCTCTTCGCTGGAGCTCGCGCCAATGGCGAGCCAGTGAGCAAAGTAATCAGCCATGTTGTACCCACAGAAGGGGAGCATGGCGAAGGGATCACGGCGCAAGTTGCCGACTGCTCCGGCTGCGGCGGCGGTGGTTTCCGAGGCCATGATGGACCCCAAGAATACGCCATGATTCCAGTCACGACTTTGGAACACCAAGGGAACGACCGATGCTCGTCGCCCCCCAAAGAGAATGGCCGAGATTGGCACACCCGCAGGGTCTTGCCACTCGGGAGCGATCGCAGGATCTTGGGAAGCGGGCACGGTAAAGCGGGCGTTGGCGTGAGCAGCTGGCTTGTCCGACGACGTGTCGTAGGGCTTGCCCTGCCAGTCGGTCAAGCCCTCAGGGGTCTCGTCACTCATGCCTTCCCACCAGACGTCGCCGTCTGCGGTTAACGCCGTGTTGGTGAAGATTGAATTGCCGCTGATGGTCAACATGGCGTTGGGGTTGGTGTGCATTGACGTACCCGGGGCAACGCCAAAGAATCCAGCCTCTGGGTTAATGGCGTACAGCTGACCATCGGCGCCGAACTTCATCCAGCAGATGTCGTCGCCGACGGTTTCGACCTTCCACTGCGGCAAGGTTGGAATCAACATGGCCAAGTTCGTTTTGCCACAGGCTGAAGGGAAGGCAGCAGCGACGAACTTGGTCTCACCTTGCGGTGAGGTCAATTTCAAAATCAACATGTGCTCGGCCAGCCAGCCGTCATCACGCGCCATCACTGAAGCAATGCGCAGTGCGAAACATTTCTTTCCCAGCAGGGCATTGCCTCCATAACCAGAACCAAAACTCATGATTTCTCGAGTCTCAGGGAAGTGCACGATGTACTTGTTCTCTGCGTTGCAGGGCCAGGGGACATCCACGACTCCCTCATCAAGGGGCATACCTACAGAGTGGATACAGGGAACGAAGACGCCATGGTCGCCCAGGACCTCGAGGGCGCCTTGGCCCATGCGGGTCATGATGCGCATCGAAACCGCCACGTAAGGCGAGTCGGTAAGTTGCACCCCGATGTGGGCAATGGCTGAGCCCAGGGGACCCATCGAGAAGGGGACGACGTACATGGTTCGTCCCTTCATCGAACCGGCCAAGAGATCGGAGAGGACGCCACGCATCTCTGCGGGATCACGCCAGTTGTTGGTCGGCCCGGCGTCAGCCTCGTCAGTCGAACAGATGTAGGTGCGATCTTCCACTCGAGCAACATCGCCTGGGTCGGAGTGAGCCCAGTAGCTGTTCGGACGTTTGGCATCAGCAAGTTTGGTGAATGTTCCGTTGTCCACCAAGAGTTGACAGAGGCGGTCATACTCTTCGGCCGAGCCATCGCACCAATAGACCTCATCGGGAGTTGTCAGCGCTGCCACTTCATTGACCCAACCGAGAAGCTTCTCGTTCTTGGTCGAAGCTGCCATAGTTCTTTTCCTCCTCAGCGCCCGACAAAACTGCCCGGCTGCTCATGCTAAACCTTGCTGGTATGGCCTCGCCAAACCAGACGCCCACCCCCCCAGGCGGACTGGCTAGTCGAGAAGTTCTGACTGTGAATCGTATCGGAACTCTACTGGCTCAGGCGGGGTTTCGGCCAACAAACGCTGAACTCTTCTTCGGCGACGATGCTGCAGTCCTCGGACCAGTCCCCGAGGGCCATCAAGTCGTCTTTTGCACCGATGCTGGCGTGTCCGGCGTCCACCAAGACCCTAAGTTCGTTTCGCTGGCTGACTTGGGTTGGCGGACCACCATGGCCACCCTCTCGGACTTGGCGGCCATGGGTGCTGCACCCTGGTGTGCGGTAGCGACGGTGGGAGCGGGTTCACCAAGCGAGGCCGAAGATGTGATGCTCGGGGTAATTGATGCAGGGCGAGACATCGGGTGCCCGGTGGTCGGCGGGGACCTGACGGCCGCAGCCGTGCCCTTTGTCTCCATTGCCGCGCTCGGGACGGTGCCGGTGGGCAGCGCCCTTCCACGAAGCGGAGCACGACCCGGCGATGTGCTGGTGGTCACGGGCCCCTTGGGTGGATCAGCGGCCGGCCTGCGACTCCTTCGAGAGGGAGCGAATGATGTGGCGGGACTCGGTGCGCTCCATCGGCGCCCCTCCCCCCGCTTCGCCGAGGGGAGGGCAGCGCGTCGAAGCCACGCGCACGCCATGATCGATGTTTCCGATGGGCTCAGCATTGACCTCCACCGCCTCTGCGATGCCTCAGGAGTTGGCTTTATCGTTGACACCGTTCCGATCCACAACGGAGCGCTGAGAACTGAGGCACTCAGTGGTGGGGAAGACTTTGAACTCTTGATCGCCACTGATGATGTGGCGCGACTGAGCGACGTCTTTCTGTCTGAGGGACTGCGTCAACCGATTGTGCTCGGTGAAGTACATGCCAACCCAGAGGTTCGCAGGATTGAAGGAGTGCAGGACAAACCCTCTGGGTTCGTCCACGAGATCAACGAGCGTTGAGGCTTACTTGGTCTTGACGGCTTCTGGGATGTCTCGGCGCGGTGGCTTGGTGACCCGGCCGGCACGAAGGCATGAGGTGCAGACGTTGAGGCGCTTTGGGGTGCCGTTGACCAGCGCACGCACGCGCTGAATGTTTGGGTCCCAGCGCCGCTTGGTGCGACGGTGAGAGTGGCTCAAGTTCATCCCAAATGAGGGCTTTTTCCCGCAAAGTTCGCAGACAGCAGCCATGGTAAATCGATCCTCCTGGACGTAGCACTCCCGCTTTGAGAGCACCTGGGCCACCGAGGGATTTTGATCCTCCTCATGGACACCAGAGGTACAGGTTAGCATCGCAGGCCATGAGCTCTTTAGCCGTCCTCACCCCACCCGATATCCGTCGAGTTCTGGCTCTCTATCGAGATGTGCTGCGATCCCACCAAGAAGTCATCAATCGCCTCAATGTCTACCCCGTCCCCGATGGCGATACGGGAACCAATATGGCCTTGACCATGGAATCGGTGGTGGCTGGCCTCGACGACCTCGCAGAAAACTGCTCAATGGCTGACCTGTGCCATGCCGTCTCTCACGGCTCGCTCATGGGAGCGAGGGGGAACTCAGGCGTGATTTTGTCGCAGCTCCTGCGAGGAATCGCTGAAACCATCGAAGCGCTCGGTGAGGTGAACGGCGCCACCTTGGCCACGGCCTTGACCCACGCAGACGTGCTGGCCCGCCGAGCGGTCGTGCGCCCCGTTGAAGGAACGATTCTCACGGTCGCAAAAGCTGCCGGATCGGGAGCGTCACTTGAAGCGAGTGAGAGCGACGGTGTTGGTGCGGTTGCAGAAGCTGCGCGCGCTGCAGCGCAAGAAGCATTAGCGACGACCCCTGACCTTCTCCCGGCCCTTCGCAACGCAGGGGTTGTTGACTCGGGAGGAACGGGCTACCTGTTGTTGATGGATGCGATTTGTTTTGTGGCCAACGATCGCCCACTCCCCATCGCGCCAGACGTCGACTCCATCGAGGTGGCGCTGGACAACGTCCCTGCCCCCGCAGGCGATGTCAGCGACTTGCGTTACGAAGTGATGTACCTCCTTGAAGCACCGGACCACACCATTGAAGCGTTCAAAGAGGTGTGGGCCGGTTTAGGTGACTCCATTGTCGTCGTGGGTGGCAGCGGCATCTTTAACTGCCACATTCACACCGACGATATCGGCGCGTCGATTGAAGCCGCCTTAGACATTGGCCGGCCTCGAGAGATCCGGGTCACCGATTTGATCGAACAAGTCGTTGAAGAACGCTGGGTGCGCGACAATGTGGCAGGCGATCAAGCCAGTGAACCTGCCGGGCCCGCCCCCGAGACGTCGGTGGTGGCCGTGGTCAGCGGCGACGGCATCGGTCGGATCTTTCGTTCCCTTGGTGTGGCGCACCTCGTCAAAGGCGGACAGTCAATGAACCCGTCGACGGCGGATCTTGTGGCGGCGGCTCAAGCCACGGGATCGGCAAACGTGGTGATCTTGCCAAACAATAAGAACATCAAGCCCGTGGCTGATCAAGTGAATGGACTTTGTGACCTCTCGGTCGGTGTGGTGCCGACGACAAGCATCGTTGAAGGATTCGCCGCCCTGTTGAGCTACGACCCAGCAGCAGATCTTGAGGGAAACCTTGGCGCCATGAGTAACTCTGCGGCCTCGGTGATCGCCGCCGAAGTCACCCAAGCGGTGCGCGACTCGGAAACTGGTGCGGGGCCCGTGCGTGAAGGCGACTGGATGGGATTGACCCAAGAGGGCATTGTCGTGGTGAATGAAACCTGCGTCGGTGCGGCGATGGCGTTATTGAACACGTTGATTGATGAGCACCACGAACTGATCACCATCATCGAAGGTGACGGCGTGAAGAAAGCTATGACTCGTCAACTCACCGAATGGCTCAGCGAAGAACACTCGGGGTGCTCCGTCGAAGTCCACCCAGGGGGCCAGCCGCTCTACCCCTATCTCTTTGGCATCGAGTGAGTGAGGCCGAGGACCCCTCGGTTGCTCCGTCCGCCGGGCGGACCTTGACCCAATTGGCGGCGCTCAATGTCGACGTACTGAAAGGGGTCGCAGAAAAAAAAGCTGCGGCCTTGGCGTCGTGGGATGTCCACACGGTGCTGGATCTGTTGTGGTGTTACCCGCGACGCTACATTGATCGCACCCGACAAGCAGATCTCAAAGATTTGGCCCTCGGCGACGAAGCAGTGATTCTCGCCACCGTTGCCTCTGTGTCCCAGCGACGGATGAAAAATAAACGCGTCATGGTCGAGCTGACCGTGGATGATGGAACCGGCGTGATGCGGGTGGTGTTCTTTAACCAGGCCTGGCGAGTTCGCCAATTGAGCGTCGGTACTGAAGCATTGTTCTTCGGCAAGTTGGACGCGTATCGAGGCGAGCGTCAGATGGCCAATCCGATTGTCGATGTGCTCGTCGGTATGGAGGGGCGCGTCCAGGGCACCGCCAAAACGGGACGAATTATTCCGGTCTATCCCCAATCCTCGAAAGTGGGACTGACGAGTTGGGAGATCGGCACCTTTGTCGGCGAAGCCTTACGGCGCACCGTCACGTTCGCTGAGCCGCTTGATGAGCGGGTCCTCAATGATCTTGATCTTTTGGATCGCACCAGTGCCATGCAAGGGATTCACAATCCCGAGACGCTCGAAGAGACGGTGCCAGCCCGGAGGCGTTTGGCCTTTGATGAGCTGCTTCGCTTGCAGTTGGCTCTAGTGATGCAGCGACGTCTCTTGGAGCGAGACGCACGCGGCATTCTGCATCAAGTTGATGTCGGCGAAGCATTGAGTGCGGAGAGTATCGCCCCCACCTTGGTAGAACAGTTCATCGCTGGTCTTTCGTTCGCATTGACGGATGCCCAGCGCAGAGTGATCAGTGAGATCTTTACCGATCTTGGCGCACCACTGCCCATGCATCGCCTCTTGCAAGGCGACGTGGGCTCGGGGAAGACCGTTGTCGCAGTGGCCACGATGGTGGCCGCGGTCCAAGGGGGATTCCAAGGAGCATTGATGGCCCCGACCGAGGTCCTCGCCGAACAACACGCCTTCGGGATTCGATCGCTCATCGAGGGCCTCGAGATCCGTGACGAAGGTCGGCTCGAAGGGTCACGACCAGTGAGCCTTGCGCTGTTGACCTCGTCGACTCCGGCCGCTGAGCGAGCGGTCATCGTCCAAGGCTTGGCCGACGGGTCGGTCGATATCGTCATCGGCACCCATGCGCTCTTGACTGATTCGGTGGTCTTTCAGGCACTTGGCGTTGCCATCGTCGACGAACAGCATCGCTTTGGCGTCGAACAGCGAGCAGCGTTGAAAGAAAAAGGTCGCTCGGTCGACGGCGAGCGCGAAGATCCCGATCTTTTGGTCATGACGGCGACACCGATTCCTCGCACCGCGGCCATGGTGGTCTTCGGAGATCTTGAGATGTCCGTCCTTGATGAACTGCCACCGGGACGCACACCAATTACGACAAGATGGGCGCAGAGTGAGCTTGAAGAGACAGAAGTGTGGGGCCGGGTCCGTGACGAAGTAGGAGATGGTCACCAGGTCTATGTGGTCTGTCCGCTTGTCGAGGGATCCCAGCGCGTTCAAGCCCGTTCGGCAACCGAAGAAGCCGATCGGCTCCGAGAAGTCGAGTTGGCGGGATTGCGAGTTGGCTTGCTCCACGGCCAGATGAAGAGCCAGGAAAAAGAACATGTCATGACGAGTTTCCGTGATGGCAACCTTGACGTACTGGTGGCCACCACGGTGATTGAGGTTGGGGTCGACGTGCCGAATGCCACAGTGATGGTGATCGAAGATGCTGGTCGTTTTGGCATGGCGCAACTTCACCAACTCCGTGGTCGCGTTGGTCGAGGGGCGGCGCAGAGCTACTGCTATCTCCTCGGCGAGGCTACGACCGAAGACGCACAGCGACGCTTGACAGCGATGGAAGAGACCACCGACGGCTTTGTCCTGGCTGAGATCGATCTCGAACTGCGCGGCGAGGGAACCATTCTTGGGAGTCGCCAAAAAGGGCGCAGCGATCTCAGCCTGGCAAAACTCTCAAGCGATAAGGACCTCTTGATTGCCGCTCGGGCCTTGGCCGAACAGCTCACCGACGGTGATCCGGTGTTGGCCAACAATCCATTGTTGGCTGATGAACTGCGGACCACCTTGAACGACGAAGACGCCGCGTTCCTCTTCAAGGGCTGATGCCGGTACCCTCGGGGTATGCGAGTCGTGAGTGGAACAGCACGAGGGCGGCGGCTCAGCGCCCCGTTGGCGCCGTCGATTCGCCCGACCACCGATCGGGTGAAAGAGTCCATCTTCGACATTCTCGGATCCTTGGGCGGTGTCGCTGAGATGACCGTGGCTGACCTTTTCTGTGGTTCAGGGGCCCTGGGGATCGAGGCCCTGAGCCGCGGTGCGGCATCGGTGGCGTTTATCGATGCCGACCGAGCAGCCTTGACGGCCGTGACGGCCAATCTGGCCGCCGTCGGCCTTGGCGGGGCGTCTCATACGATTGTGCAAGGTCGAATTCCTGGAGCGCTGCTGCCCAAGGTTGACCTGGTGCTCGCTGATCCGCCCTATGACTTTGACCAAGTGGACGAGGTTCTCGCCAGCATCGATGCGCAAATTCTGGTTTTGGAGTCCCGAGCGACCCCAGAGATTCCCACCGGGTGGGTGTCTCATCGTCAGCGTCGTTACGGCGGTACGCTCGTCACAGTGATGGTACGTGCCGACGAAAGGACCGAGCAGTGAGGATTGCCTTGATTCCCGGTTCCTTTGACCCGTTTCACAACGGCCACTTAGAAGTCGTCGAGCGCGCCACGCGACTTTTTGATTCGGTTGTGGTCGCCGCACTACGCAATCCCCAGAAGTCCAACGCTCTGTTCTCTCTTGAAGAGCGCCGTGACATGATGGCGGCGTCAATGGGCCACCTTCCCACGGTCTCAATTGTTTCGGTCTCGACCTTGTTGGTTGACGTTGCGCGAGATGTCAATGCATCAGCCATCGTGAAGGGCCTTCGTGCGGTCTCGGACTTTGAAAGTGAACTTCAGATGGCGCAAATGAATCGGCAACTCTCCGGCGTTGAGACGCTGTTTATTCCGACGAGCTCGTCGCACTCGTTCATTGCGTCGCGCTTGTTGCGTGAGGTCGCTCGCTATGGCGGCGACGTGTCGGCCTTTGTGCCAGAGCCTGTGAACATTGCCCTCCACGAAAAGTTTGATGGGACGACACCATGACGGATCAATTTGACGACTTCGAAGAAGAGTTGCGCGAGCCCCCTCGCCAGGTCGACGCGGAGGCCTTGCTGCGTGAGGTGATCGATATTGTCGCACTGGCCAAGCCCATGCCGCTCTCGGCGTCGGTGTTGATCTCCCGTGATGAAGTCCTTGGCCGCCTCGACGAGATCGCTGAGCGACTTCCCGAAGAGTTACGCCAAGCTCGCTGGCTCTTGCGAGAGCGAGAAGAATTTATGGCCGAACAACGCCGTGACGCCGATCGGCTGATGGAAGACGTGAAGGCGCAAGCCGAGCGTATGGTCTCTCGCACTGAATTGGTCCGCCAAGCCAATACCACGGCCGAGCGCATCATCGAAGAAGCCGAAGAGTCGGCACGGCGCATGCGCCATGAAGCAGAGGACTACTGCGACCAGAAGCTCGCCGGCATGGAGATCGTGCTCAATCGCGTGCTCAAGACCGTGTCAGCAGGTCGTGAGCGACTGCAGCCTCAGCTCGAAGAGACCTTGGACGAACAGCTCGAAGAAGAGACCGACGAGGGCTCCGACGCCTTCTTCGATCAAGATCAGTTCTGACGGACATGGAGCGCGATCCCTTCGCCATCACCGTCGCTCGCTTACGCACGCAAGTGGGCGCCGTCCGTTCGGCTGAAGTTGCTGGACCCTTCGACCCCACCGGGGAGCTTGCTGCGCCCTCGCCGGGCGAAGCTGACGTCCCCCAAGGAGACGAGGTGGCGTTTGCGGGAACGCTTGTGTCGATCTCAGGCGGTGTGGTGGTCTCAGGGGAGGTCACAGGACGCTGGATCGGTCCGTGTCGCCGCTGTGCGGGAGAGGTGAGGGGGACAATTGCCGTGGCGGTCAAGGAGCGCTATCTCGAGCACCCAGCGCCAGATGATGAGGAGGCGTACCTGCTCGAAGGTGACCTTTTGGACCTGGGACCTATGGTGCGAGACGCCATTGTTTTAGAACTCCCGCTCGCTCCCCTTTGCAGCGAGACCTGCAAAGGCCTGTGTGTTCAGTGCGGATCGGACCTGAATGATGGACCCTGTGGCTGTCGGGAACTGACCGACCCTCGGTGGGCTACATTGGATGTCCTGCGGTCCAGCGAGGAGTAAGACCCTCGTCGGCCCCCAGCACACGCAGTGGGCTGGGGATCGCAAAGTAACGACGAACCCCTGGAGAATTCAATGGCTGTCCCAAAGCGCAAGACCTCAAAAGCGAAGACCCGGAGTCGACGGGCCGCGAACTGGACGCTTGACGTACCTTCTCGCAGCGTTTGTCCTCACTGCTCAACGGCGAAGACCCCTCACGTGGTCTGTCCGAACTGTGGGTGGTACAAGGACCGTCAAGCAATAGAAGTTGACTAAGTTGCGAGACCTGGCGGCACTTCCTGTCGCCGTCGACGCCATGGGTGGCGACCACTCTCCAGGCGAGATCGTTGCCGGGGCAAAACGCGCATCTGAAGAACTCGGTATCGAGGTCGTCTTGGTAGGACCGCCCGAACTCGTCGGCGACACCTTGGGCCTTGAGTTGGTGGCCTGCACCGAAGTGATCGCCATGGATGAAGACCCCGCCGGCGGTGTGCGACGAAAGAAAGACTCCTCGTTAGTGATCGCGGCCGAACTCGTGCGGGACAACAAAGCCTGCGCCATGGTTTCGGCGGGGAATACCGGAGCGACGATGGGGGCCGCACTCTTGCGCATGGGCCGCATCAAAGGTGTGCACCGGCCCTGTATCGCCACTCCATTGCCCCGACCTGGACGGTCGCCCGGCGTGCTGGTCGATGCGGGTGCCAACGCTGAGTGCACCGCGTCGATGCTCGTGCAGTTCGCCCAGATGGCGAGCGCCTTTTCAACGGCACGCTTTGGCACGCCCTCGCCCTCGGTTGGCCTGCTGTCGATTGGCGAAGAACCCTCGAAGGGGACACCGCTCGTCAAAGAGACCCATGAGATCCTCAAGGACCCCAGTGCCGGTGTGAACTTCGCGGGCAACGTCGAGGGGCGCGACCTTCTCGGATCTTCCTTTGACGTGGTAGTGACCGATGGCTTCACGGGCAATGTGGCACTCAAAACCATGGAAGGAACGCTGCGGTTTTTAATGGGCGAACTTTTCAGCGTCTTTGGCACCAATGATGAGACCAGGGCCGCAACCGACGTCCTGATGCCGCATCTCGCCCCATTAGCGGCCAGCCTCGATCCTGAATCTGCCGGAGGAGCAATGCTCTTGGGCCTCGAAGGCGTCTGCATCATTAGCCATGGTTCGTCGTCGGCGACGGCGATGATGAACGCCATCTCGGTGGGCCACGATCTCGCCACGGCAGGGATCACCGAGTCGCTGCGCCAAGCAATTCATAGCTAAAAGCGCTCCCGGGGGGTGATTTTCCCCGATAAGATAGGGCTTGAAGACCACCTTTTTCTCGCTGGAGGATCACCTGTGCCCGCTGAAACCCATACCGCCCAAGGACCTATGGACCGCCAAGCGGTTTTCGCCCTGATTCAAGAGCAGTTGGCCGACATCTTGGAAATCGACCCGTCGACAATCTCGGAAGGATCGTCGTTCCAAGAGGATCTCGATGCGGACTCGTTGGCGTTGATTGAACTGGTTGAGGCCCTCGAAGAGGAACTCTCAGAGCGTTCCGTGGGATTCCGCATCGACGATGAAGATTTAGAAGACTTGAAGACCGTGCGTGATGCCACGGACTATGTCTTTGCCAAGCTTGAGGCTGGCTGAGCTGGTCACGGTGGAGGTCGAAGCCGCGGCAGTGCTCGCGGAGCGACTTGGCGTCGAACGCTCCTTGGGAGAACACCTGCGCACCGCGCTGGTGCATCCGAGTTACACCCCAGAACATGGGGTTCCCTCAAACCAACGCTTGGAGTTCCTGGGCGATGCGGTTCTTGATTTGGTCTGTGCTGAGGTCCTGTTTGCCGAGAATCCAGAGATGAATGAAGGGGACATGTCAAAAGCACGTATTGCCCTCGTCAATGAAACAGTGCTCGCTGAACTCGCCCAAGAACTTGAACTCGCGGGCATGCTGTTGATGGGCCGAGGAGCAGACCAAGCGGGGGATCGCTTTAAGCCCTCCGTGCTCTCTGACGCCATGGAGGCGATCTTTGGAGCGCTCTACCTCGCTGGAGGACTCGAAACCGTCCGACCGGTCATTGTGAACTTACTGGGTGAGCGTGTGGCACAAGCCGCCTTGCACCCTGGATCGCAAGATTTCAAAAGTCTGCTCAATGAGTGGGCCAGTGCCGCCCACGGCAGTTCTCTCGATTACGACTTGGAATCAAGCGGACCAGATCACGACCGTCATTTTGTGGCTGTTGTGCGTCTTGGACCCAAGGTCTTGGGTTCTGGAGAAGGACGTTCGAAGAAAGCCGCAGAAACCGAAGCAGCGAAAGCTGCATGGAAGGTAGTCAAGAGTGCCTGAGCTCCCCGAAGTAGAAACTGTCCGACAACAACTGGCCAAGGACGTGGTGAACCGAAAGGTCAAAGCGGTCTCGGTGGACAATGGCCGTATGGTGCGCCGTCACAAGTCCGCAAAAGACTTTCGTACCCTCATTGAGGGACGTAGCCTCAAGACCTTTGGCCGTTTGGGCAAGTACATCATTATTGGACTCGACAATGGCCAATCTTTGGTGATCCATTTAGGGATGAGTGGCCAACTTCGTCGGGCAAAGTCGCCCAAAGAAGTCAAAGAGAAGCACACCCATATCGTGATCTCGTTCACGCAAGGTGGAGAGTTGCGCTTCATTGACCCTCGGACCTTTGGCGAGATGTTTATTTCGGTTCCGCTCCCCGAAGGAGAGATTGCTGAAATCTCGGAGTCTTCGTCGGTGGCAATGGGCGGAGAAGGAATTGTCGTGAGGGGCAAGATCCACGAGTTGGCGAAACTTGGCTTCGACCCGGTGGAAGACGTCATGAGTTGGGAGCGCTTTGCGGTGGTCCTGCGTTCTCACACAATGGGACTCAAGTCCTTTCTCACTGACCAAGAACTGGTCTCGGGCGTGGGGAACATCTATGCCGATGAGATTCTCTTCGCTGCTGGCCTGCGTTATGACCGTGAAACGGACTCGCTTTCAACCATTGAGGTACGCCGTTTGTGGCGCTCGATGGTGGAGATCTTGGCGGAGTCCATCAAGCACGGTGGGTCGACGCTCGACGATGAGCAGTTTGTCGACCTCTATGGCAAGAAGGGGAACTATCAGCAGTTCCACGAGGTCTATGCCCGCGAGGGTGAACCGTGTCGGCGGTGTCGAAGGCCCATCATCAAGGTCAAGAGTCAAAGCCGATCGACATTCTTTTGTGAGCACTGCCAGATTTAACAAGGCTTCGATTCTCCTTCGTGCTCCAAGGTTGGTAGGGTCACTTCGATGTATCTAAAGCGCCTCACGATGAAGGGATTTAAATCCTTCGCCGATTCCACGACCTTGGAGATGGAACCTGGCGTGACCGTGGTCGTCGGGCCGAACGGGTCAGGCAAGTCCAACGTTGTCGACGCCGTCACCTGGGTGCTCGGAGCGCAAGGACCTCGAGCCTTGCGTGGCGCAAAAATGGAAGACGTCATTTTCGCAGGAACCGCTAATCGGCCTGCCTTAGGGCGTGCCGAAGTTTCATTGACGATTGACAACAGCGATAATCGCATCCCTATTGACCTGGCGGAAGTCACCATCACGAGAACACTCTTCCGCTCGGGGGACTCGGAATACGCGATGAATGGCGCTCCGTGTCGCCTGCTCGATATTCAAGAGATGCTTTCCGACTCTGGTGTTGGCCGACAACAACACATGATTGTTGGACAAGGACAACTCGCGGCGATTCTGACCGCCCGGCCAGAAGATCGCCGAGCCATCATCGAAGAAGCAGCCGGGGTCTTAAAGCACCGTCGCCGTAAAGAGCGTGCCGAGCGTCGCCTCGTCGCCACACAAGAGAACCTCGAGCGATTAGGCGACCTTCTTCGTGAGGTTCGTCGACAAATGCGCCCCTTGGAGCGTCAAGCCGCTGCAGCGAGGACCTATACGACGCTGGCTGAGGAGCGTCATCACTTGCGTCTGCACCTCGCCGGCGTGGAAGTGGCTGCGTTGCAGTTGCGAAGTGACGAACTGAATACTGCGTTACGTAACGGAAAGGTTCAAGAGCAGAACCTTCGACAACAACTCGCCGAACTCGATGCGGCCGCCAGCGCAACCGCAGCATCGCTGAATCAAGACCAAGCAGAAGGACTCGCCCAAAGTGTGGCCGCGGTACAAGGCCTCGTGGAGCGCTCTCGTGGATTGGGGGCGGTGCTCGGGGAGCGAGCGCGAGGAGTCGTCCAAGCCCTCGACGCTTCGCAAGACGCTGATGTCGTCGCTTCGCTCGAAGCGGATAGTGCGCGCTTTAGCGAAGAGGTGCGGTTAGTCGATGTGGCTGAGATGGATCTTGAGCCCGATCGTGACCAGCTGCGCGAGGCGGAGATGGCCCTTCGACGTACCGAAGAAGAGTTTGAAGCAACCTGGGGTGGAGGCTTCGACGAAGACGCGCTGGAATCAGCAGCAATGGCAAAAGAACGTATTGCCTTGCTCGATAAGGCCACCTCGGTGCGCTCAACGGCCCGCGACGATCTCGTCGTGCGCCAAGAGCGACTGGTTGAACAACTCGAGACGCAACTGCAAGCCCAGGCAGACATCGGAGAGACGCGCGTCGTCCAGCAACAAGAAGTCGATGAACTCAAACGTGTCGTCGGAGAGAACCGCCAAGAGCTTGACCGGGCGCGCGCTCGCATGGATCAGGCCGAACAAGACGCTGTCCAAGCAGAATCCGCTTCAGCGAAAGCGACGGCTCGTGCTGAGGCGCTCGCTCGAGCACTGGACGAACTGACGGGAAAAAGTGGTCGCAAGTCGATTGCCGACATCCAAGGGGTCGTCGGCTCGCTGGTCGATCTGCTTGAGATCGACCCGGGCTGGGAGCCCGCTGTGGCCTCGGCTGCTGGTGCTGCGGTCTCGGCAATTGTTGTCGACGGCAGCACCGCAGCCCGTGAAGCACTTCGACGACTTCGTCAAGAAGGGGCGAGCGGACTTGTCTTGGCAACTGCCACGGTGGACACGGCAGCGTCCTATCCAATCCCTGCAGGGCTTGAGCATGTGCGCGCCCACGTGCGTGTGGCACCAGGAAGTCCCGTCTCGCTCGACGGAGTGCTCGATCGTATCTTTGCTCGAGCGGTTCGAGTGGACTCGCTCGATGCAGCCATCGATGTCGCAATTGCACACCCCGACTTAGTGGTCGTGACCACGACGGGAGATCGGTTCGCCGAAAGCGGATGGCGGGTGTCCTCAAGCGAAGGGGTCGTGACGGCGAACGCTGTTGACGATGCCAACCGAGTGGCGACCAGCGCAGTGGAGCTGGCCCAATCGACAGCAGAGCGACGGCGAAGCACTCGGGCTGAGGTGCAAGAACTGAGTCAAGCCTTGGTGGGGATTGAACGGCGCTACGACCGCACCGTGCACGAACTCGAAACCCAAGCCACGAGACTCGAGGGTTTGAACGAAGCGTGCCAACGCCTCGAAGAAGAAATCGTAGAAATCCGCGCCAATGTGGCGACCAGCGAAGAAGCACTTCGTGAAGAAGCGAGCGACTTGGACGCCCTGCGCGCACAGTTGCCCGCACTTGAAGAGGCAGCCGAACAGGCCGAACAGCGAGCAGCTTGGGCCAAGGAGGCGCGCGAGACGCTCGATGCACACCGCGCCAATGTCCAAGGTCTCCGCCAGGCACTCGAAGTGAAGGCCGCTGAATTGTCAGAGCGAAAGCGCACGCTCCTCGAACGCATTGACGAAGTAGAGCGTCGGTTAGCCGGTCACGTAGAGGCTCGCCAACACGCTCAAGCCCGTCGTCAGCGCTTGGAGCGTGATGCCGAAGCAATTCAGCGCCTTATCGAAATGGTGGAAACCACCAGTGCGGATCTCGACGGCTTGCTCGAAGCTCGACGACAGGCCTACGCCAATGAGATCTCGGCCGTGCGGGCTAGTAGCGAACGGCTCGAAGTTATCCGCACACAACGCACCGAAGCGGATCGAGTACTCACCGAGCACAGCGAAACGATTCGTGGCGCTGAGATTGAACGGGCCGAGATTACGGTGAAACTTGACGCCACCATTGAGTTCATACGTCGAGACTTACACGCCGACCCCGCCGCAGCAGTGGCGCAGGCACAGCCAGAATTGCCCGAGAACGTTTCAGCTCTGGAGCGTGCCGCAGCACTAGACGCAGAGCTTGAAGCATTGGGGCCGATTAATCCTTTGGCTCTCGAAGAGCTGAGCGCGTTAGAGGGTCGCAACGAAGAACTCGAGACACAAGTCGCCGATGTACGTAGTGCTCGCCGTGAACTTCATGAAGTAGTGCGTGCGCTTGACGAAGAGATCATGATGACGTTCTCCTCAGCCGCCGCTGACGTCAATGAACACTTCTCCACGCTGGTGGCCACCTTGTTCCCTGGAGGACAAGGTCGCTTGATTCTGACCGACCCTGAAGATCTTTTGGGAACGGGAGTGGAAATCGAAGTGAAGCCAGCAGGAAAGAACGTCCGACGGGTCTCGCTTCTTTCGGGCGGAGAGCAGTCGATGGCTGCGTTGGCCTTTCTCTTCGCGGTCTTCCGGGCGCGTCCTTCCCCGTTCTATTTGATGGACGAAGTCGAAGCCGCTCTTGATGATGTGAACCTCCATCGGTTCTTAGGGCTTATTCGTGAGTTCCGTCACGAAGCCCAACTCATTATCGTCTCTCACCAAAAGCGAACCATGGAGACGGGCGACGCCCTCTATGGCGTCACGATGCGCCCTGGCGGTTCGTCCCAGGTGGTCTCTGAACGTGTCCCCGAACGATCTGAGCCTGAGCCGTCATCGCTATGACCACACTGATCATTTTGATCGCTGTCATTGTTCTCGTCCTTGGTGGCATCGGTCTCTTCGTTCGACGTGGGCGCACCCCAAGTGCAGGGTCTCGAGCATCGAAGCCACGACCAACACCAGCGTCACCTCCACCCAAGAAACCGCCGGTCGTTGAACAAGATGAAGAAGTACTCGTCCCCGGTGATCATCCCTTTGCCGACGAAGAATCTCTGGCAATCGGCGACGAGAACGAGAAGGAGGATGATCTCGCTGGGGATGCACCAGTCTACCGAGAGCGCCTGAATCGCTCCCGTGGCCTGTTCGCAACATTGCGCTCGTTGCGCGGGGGATCGGCGTTCGAGGAGTCGGCCTATGAAGAATTAGAACGTGCGCTGTTGAGCGCTGATGTGGGCGTGCAGACCACTGATCTTCTCCTTTCTCGAGTCCGTCAACGAGTGGAAGTCGACCAAGGCGACGGCACCGAACTCATTGATGTGTTGCGCAGCGAAATGATTCAGCTGTTAGATCACGACGACAGCGGTGCGGTAATAAACCGCGAGCTTTCAACGGCGGTCGATGGAGACCATGTCCCCGTGTGGCTCTTTGTTGGTGTGAATGGGGTGGGGAAGACCACCACGATCGGAAAGTTGGCGACCCGAGAGAGCGCCAAGGGCAAGAAGCTCGTCTTGGCGGCTGGCGATACCTTTCGAGCCGCAGCGGGAGATCAACTCGCCGTTTGGGCAGAACGCGCCGGAGCCGACGTCGTACGCGGTGCTGAAGGAGGAGATCCGTCAGCGGTTGTCTTCGATGCCATTCAACGTGGTGGGGCAAGAAACTACGACGTCGTGCTGGCTGATACGGCGGGGCGCCTCCATAACAAAGTGAATCTGATCGAAGAGTTAAAAAAGATCCGGCGAGTGGCCGACAAAGATCCTGGCCAGGTGACCGAAGTGCTCTTGGTCCTCGATGCCACCACAGGCCAAAACGCCGTGAGCCAAGCACGGGAGTTTCTCGACGCGGTTGAGGTGACCGGTGTCGTCTTGAGCAAACTCGATGGCACTGCTCGAGGGGGTGTTGTCGTGGCAATCCAAGAAGTCCTGAACCTCCCGGTTAAGTTGGTGGGTCTTGGCGAAGGAGCAGCCGATCTAGTTGTTTTCGATCCCGAGGCGTTTGTCGATGCCCTGCTGGCACCGTAATTCGTTCGTTCATCGGAATCGGGTAGCCTCACATCGATATGTTTGACGCACTCTCTGAACGCCTCGACCGCATCTCGTCAAAGCTCCGCAGTCGGGGGCGCCTGAGCGAACAGGACCTCGACGAAACCCTTCAGGAGATTCGGGTTGCCCTTCTCGATGCTGACGTTGAACTCGGTGTCGTCCGAGGGTTCCTCGACGGTGTGCGGGGGCGTTTGGCCGGCCAAGAGCTTTCGAAAGCAATTTCACCAGGCCAACAAGTCATCAAGGCAGTACACGAAGAACTCATTCGCGTCCTCGGGGGAGACACCTTTTCGGTTTCGTATAACTCCAAGCCGCCCACCGTGGTGTTACTGGCCGGTCTTCAAGGAGCGGGAAAAACAACAACGGCAGCAAAGTTAGCGCGCTGGTTCAAACAACAGGGCCGCAATCCACTGCTTGTCGGCGCTGACTTACAACGCCCCGCGGCAGTCGAGCAGTTACGGGTGTTGGGTGGACAGATTGGCGTCACCGTCTTTTCGGAAGATGCGGACCCCGTTACCGTGGCGCGCCGCGGCTACGAGGAAGCACAGCGGCTTGGTCGAGATGTTCTGATCGTCGACACCGCCGGTCGACTGGCCATCGATGAAGCACTCATGGAAGAAGTGCGTTCGATCTCCGCATCGGTGACGCCGGACTACACCTTTTTGGTGATCGACGCGATGACGGGGCAAGATGCCGTGGCGACCGCACGTTCATTTCATGACACCTTGAATCTCGATGGGGTCATTGTGACGAAGCTCGATGGCGATGCACGAGGTGGCGCAGTCCTGTCGGTGAAAGAAGTGGTGGGCAAGCCGGTGGTCTTCGCATCGACGGGCGAGAAACTTGAAGATCTTGATCTCTTCTATCCCGATCGAATGGCTGATCGCATTTTGGGCATGGGTGATGTTCTTTCACTCATTGAACAAGCAGAGCGCACAATGGACGCAGACGTGGTGGCGAAATCTGCCGGCCGCATTATGGACGGCACCTTTACGCTCGATGACTTTCTTGATCAACTCGCTCAGGTGCGCAAGATGGGGTCACTCGGTGGCTTGATGAAACTGATGCCCGGGATGACCAAAGAGATGCGCCAGGCGGCTGACAACGTCGATGATCGTGAGATTGATCGTGTCGAGGCCATCGTGCGGTCGATGACCTTTGCTGAACGCCATGACCCAAGCTTGATCGACGGGTCACGTAAACGACGTATCGCCCAAGGATGTGGACGCTCAACGCAAGACGTCAACCAACTCCTCAAGCAGTTCCGCGAAATGCAAAAAATGATGAAATCGATGGGCGGCGGTGGTGGCCTCCCCGGCGGCATGCCGAAGGGAAAGTTGGGAATGGCCAAAGCCATGATGGGCCGTGGTGGCCCAGACCTTTCCCAACTTCAAGGGGCAAATGGCCTGCCGGCCGAATTGGCGGGCCTTCCGAGACCATCGCCAAACCCACTGGCGGCGCAGGCAAAGCCGGGCCAGAAAAACAAGAAGAAGAAGGGCGGGAGAGTTACCCCCCGAAAGGCCCGCTAACATAGGGAATCGGCTTCGCCAATTCTGGCGAAGCATCCGCTGAAGTCTTTGAAGGGAATTGTTACGTGGCAGTCAAGCTTCGCTTAGTGCGAATGGGAAAAAAGAAACAACCGACGTACCGACTGGTGGCGGCCGATAGCCGTGCGCCTCGAAACGGAAAATTCCTGGAAATTCTCGGTACCTACGAACCCCGAGGAATTTCGAAAGAGTTTCCTGAGACCGTGGTCAAGATTGATAACGAGAAAGCGATCAAGTGGCTTTCTCAAGGTGCACAACCTACCGAGCGTGTTGCCGTTCTTTTGAAGACGTCGGGCGCGTGGGATGAATTCACCGCATCGAAAGCGAAGTAGTCATTATGGATGCTGAATACGTCGACGGCGATATCAATACCATCAGCGGCAACGACAACTACGACGACCACGACGACAACGACGGTGCCGACGAAGAGTACGACAACGACGGTGCCGACGAAGGCAACGCGGTAAAGAGCGAACTCCCAGAAGCGGTATTGACCTACTTAGCCAAGTCACTGGCCAACGACTCCGAAGCGGTTGTGGTTGAGGCTGAAGATCGTCGAGGACAGATTCGTCTGTCACTTCATGTGGGACCCGGAGACATGGGTCGAGTCATCGGGCGACGTGGCCGGACCGCGCAAGCCATCCGCGCCCTCGTGGGCGTTGCCGGAGCCCGTTCGGGTGTGGCGACCAACGTCGACATCGTCGACGACTAGGGACGATGAACGACGGCCTACTTGAGGTCGGTCGCATCACGAAGCCTCACGGGCTCAACGGTGAAGTGTCGGTTGATCTTTGGTCCGATCTCACTGATCGCCTTGATCCGGGCTCCGTACTCGAAACCGAGCGCGGTCCATTGACGGTGCGCACACGACGGATGCATCAAGGCAAGCACCTGGTTCGCTTCGATGGATTCACCGACCGTTCAGGCGTTGAGACGCTCCGAGGCATTGTCTTGCTTGGTGAGCCACGTGACGTGCCTGGCATGCTGTGGATCCACGAAATGATCGGCTGTGACGTCCAACTCACTGACGGAACTCCTGTTGGGGTGGTTGCTGCCATCGAAGCGAACCCGGCAAGTGATCTGTGTGTCTTGGAGGATGGCAGACTCATCCCCTTGGTGTTCGTGGTGAGTTATGAGGCCAACAACAAGATGGTGATCGATCCCCCCGAGGGGCTCCTTGAATGAGTGTACGAATCGACGTCTACACGATTTTTCCTGAAATCATCGAGCACTATTGTTCTCAAAGTATTGTGGGCCGAGCGCAACAAGGTGGCTTTGCCACGATCGAAGCGTTAGATATTCGTGACGGCGCTGATGATGCCCGCAGAACCATCGACGACACTCCGGTGGGCGGTGGCGCAGGAATGGTGATGAAACCAGGCCCCATCTACTCGTCGCTTCGA
Organism: uncultured Actinomycetes bacterium; assembly: GCA_903825895.1. Lineage (GTDB taxonomy): Bacteria > Actinomycetota > Acidimicrobiia > Acidimicrobiales > RAAP-2 > CAIUMH01. The sequence goes on along the minus strand of CAIKCI010000008.1, from coordinate 33,143 downwards.
GCTCGAGAAGCGCTACGTGGCCCCGCTCGGCCCCTCATTGCTCTGGTTCCTCACGGAACGCCGTTTCGCCAACGCGACGCGGAACGTCTCAGCAACTTGGAGTCGTTCTCCTTGCTTTGTGGTCGTTACGAAGGAATCGATCAGCGAGTCTTAGACGATCTGGTCGATGAAGAGATTTCTCTCGGAGACTTTGTCTTAGCCGGAGGAGAGTTGGCTGCCCTCAGCGTGATCGAGGCCGTAGTCCGGTTAGTTCCTGGCGTTCTTGGCAACGAGGCATCCTCGCTCGATGAGAGCTTTTCTGGTGGTCTTCTTGAGTACCCTCAGTGGACCAAGCCTTCCGACTTTGAGGGGCAGGCGGTTCCCGAGATTCTCCTGAGCGGTGATCATGCCAAGATCGAGGCCTGGCGCCGAAGAGAGGCCCTCAAACGTACCCAACAGCGCCGTCCTGACCTCCTGGAGGCTCGCGGAGGATTAAGCCCTGAAGAGCTCGCTTTGCTGGCCAGCGAGCCTCAGGTGGAGTCCGAGGGAAAGACCGGCTAACATTGACTTTCCGCCCGAAACGTTGAGGCAAAAGGACTGATTTATGCACCCCACCGAACTTATTGACCGTGACTCCCTGAGAGACGACATTCCTGATTTCCGTCCTGGCGACACCTTAAAGGTGCACGTGCGAGTCACCGAAGGCAACCGCGAACGTATCCAGCTCTTCCAGGGCATCGTTATCCGACGTCAAGGTGGGGGCGTGTCCGAGACCTTTACCGTGCGCAAAGTTAGTTTCGGTGTTGGCGTTGAGCGAACGTTCCCGCTCCACACTCCGAGCGTTCAAAAGATTGAGGTCGAGTCACTCGGTGACGTTCGACGTGCCAAGTTGTACTACCTCCGTGACCTCCACGGGAAAGCGGCCAAGGTTAAAGAGCGCCGCGCAGCGCGGAATTAATTCTTCGGCCGTGCGATGCCTCTGAAGAGCGGCAACGGACAATGAGTGACGAAGACCTCGAACGCTATGAGGCAACCATTGAGTTGCAGCTCGTTCAAGAGTACAAAGCCGTCATCGGCCTCTTCACCCACATCGTCGAAACAGAGCGACGCTTTTATTTGACGAATAACGTCGAGGTGACGGTACACGGCGAGTCGTCACCTCCCATGATTGAGTTGAATCTCAGCGACGCGTGGGTCTGGGACATGTACCGACCTGCGCGATTTGTCCCTTCGGTGAGGGTGTTGACCTTTCGTGATGTGAACATCGAACGATTGCCAGAAAGCGATCTCGCATGAGCAGCGTTGAAGCACTGAATGTTGAGCGCCACGATGGTGTCGTGACGGTCACGATGAACCGTCCAGAAAAGAAGAATGCGGCGAACGGCATGATGTTTGAAGAATTGCTCGCAATCTTTCGTGAGATCAAAGGAAGCCCAAGCGACCGATGCATGGTGTTGACCGGCGCAGAAGGCAACTTCTGCACGGGGGCGGACCTCTCTGATTCACGAGGAGCGACGATGGACCTCGGTATTCCTGCAATAGTGCGGATGCGGCGACTGAACGAGGTCGCAATTTCGCTTTACGATCTTCCCATCCCAACGATTGCCAAGGTTGATGGCATGGCCGTGGGTGCGGGCATGTCCTTGGCGCTGGGGTGTGATCTGCTGATTGCCGCTGAAACAGCGCGCTTCTCGATGATCTTTTCTCGTCGTGGCCTGTCTCCCGACATGGGGGCATCGTGGTTGTTACCTCGTCGGGTGGGCGAAGCAAAGGCCAAAGAGCTCATGCTCTTGGCAGACATCATCGATGCCGCCGAAGGAGAACGACTGGGCTTTGTGAACAGGGTGATTCCCACCGCAGACCTCGATCATGAAGTCGCTGACCTTGCGCAGCGCCTCGCCACAGGACCCTCGCTGGCCTATGGCCTGACCAAGACCTTGATCCACGAGTCGTCGACCGCGAGTTTCGCCCAGTCTCTCGAGTCTGAGGGCCGTGCCCAAGCGCTGAACTTTGCCTCGGAAGACACCATCGAAGCGATGCGGGCTTTTCTCGAAAAGCGCGATCCCAATTTCAAAGGGCGCTAATCGCGTGGATTCGCTGGGGTGGGTCCTTGTCAACACCGTTGAAACAGCGGCTTCACCTCGGTGGATCGATGATCTTGTCACCCATGCTGCCTTGCTGAACGAGCGAGGGGCCACGGCACTCCTCTTTGACACGCTCAACAGCGGCACTCAGGCCCTTGATGCATTGACGGTCTTAGGTGCGATGAGTAGGGAGACCACCCTTCGCCTTGGAGCGCTCTGTGACCTCGGTGAAGGACGTGCCGCATCGCTGGTGGCCCGAGAGATCACTTCCCTTGACGTGCTCGGTGACGAAGGGGCTGCACTGATCGTGCGCAGTTCGGACTCGGAGCGACTCACCGAAGCTCTGGCCGTTGTCCAAGCATTGTTCCTTGACGAGCGAGCAACAGCAGGGGGGAGCCAAGAATCAGTGCATGACGCACCAAATCGACCACGACCCACAACGGCTGGCGGGCCTCCGATCGTGACGTGGGATCTGACCAACGGCGAAATGTGGCTCCATCACAATCGCCAGGGTCGGCCGCTCAGTTCGACCAGTATCAATCGGCTTGAAGATTTTGAACTCGGTGTGGCGGATATCACTATCGTGACGCAACCAGTTATCTTGGGCTAAGCGCCAGAAGTACTACTCCTGAGATTGCATGACGATCTTGTCAGGGTGAATGCGGATCTTTAAGCGGACTTCACCTTCTTGACGCATGGGGTACGAGTCGACCCCCATATATTTTTTGGACAGGGCATCGATGTGCGCGTCGGCACCTTCGGCGCTTATCTCAGTCACGGTCCCGTGAACCGCAACAATGTTGAAGGGGTCATCGGGATCCACAACACAGATCGCCACGTTGGGATTGCGCTCCATATTGCGGGCTTTGGCGCGGCCTTGCGCGGTGTTGACGACTAAGTCGTCGCCTTCGACATCGATCCACAACGGGGTGATCTGGGGCGACCCATCGGCGGCGATGGTGGCCAATGAGGCCAACACGGGCCGAGCGAGGAGGGCTCGAGCTTGTGGGGTGAGCGTGCTTGTCATACGTAACTCCCTTTCAGGGACACTGGCTTTCAGGGACACTGGCTGCTCCACCTAGGTTAGGGTGCCGATGGTGTTCACCGGTGCTCCTTTGCGAACGGGCGGGGGATTGGTCGCCGCACTGGAGTGTGGCGACCAGCATGGGGCTGACGTTGACCAGGAATCGCACGGAGCACCTGAGACGTCGTGATCGCCAGAGAAGCTCTGGAAGCATGATTGGCACCGAGGGTTTGAGAAATCTTGCGCCGAGTGCAAAAACGGTCAATGCTGAGGAGGAGACAAAAGGAGTCATCATGGGAGTGAGAATCGAATCAGACAGTATGGGCGACATTGAGGTCGACGATGCGGCCTACTGGGGTGCCCAGACGCAGCGGTCATTGCACCACTTCGCTATCGGTTCTGACGTGATGCCAACGGCGCTCATTCACGCGTTCGGTGTGCTGAAAGAAGCAGCGGCCAAAGTCAACCACGACCTCGGGAAACTTGATCAAGAACGAGCAGATCTGATTATTCAAGCCGCACGAGAGATTGAAGTTGGCAACTACGACGACCAGTTCCCGCTGCGTATCTGGCAGACCGGATCAGGAACCCAGACCAACATGAACGTGAACGAAGTGATTTCGAATCGAGCGATTGAGATCGCCGGAGGGCTGCGCGGGTCAAAAGACCCCGTCCATCCCAACGACCATGTCAATATGTCCCAATCATCGAACGACACCTTCCCGACAGCGATGCACATCGCTGCGGTGCGTCAACTCCTTGACAACCTCGTTCCCTCCGTTGAGGCTCTACGTTTTGCGTTACACGAAAAAGCAGAAGCGTTTGCGGAGATCACGAAAATCGGCCGCACCCACCTGATGGATGCGGTTCCTTTGACCTTGGGTCAAGAGTTCAGCGGTTACGTCGCCCAACTGGACGCTGATCTCATCAGGATCACCCAGTCACTCGATGGGCTCTATGAGCTCGCTCTTGGTGGCACGGCGGTGGGTACGGGTTTGAATACCCACCCGGAGTTCGGCGATCGAGCAGCGAAACAGATTGCAGCCCTGACTGGCCTGCCGTTCATCACCGCTCCGAACAAGTTCGCCGCTCTGGCTGGGCATGATGCCTTGGTGTTCGCGTCGGGGGCGCTGAAGACCTTGGCCGTGTCCTTGACCAAGATCGCCGACGACCTGCGTTGGCTTGGCTCAGGACCGCGCAGTGGTCTTGGCGAGCTACGGCTTCCTGAGAATGAGCCAGGAAGTTCGATCATGCCGGGCAAGGTGAACCCCACTCAGTCTGAAGCGATGATCATGGTCTGCATCCAGGTTCTGGGCAACGACGCCGCAATCGGGATCGCAGGAAGTCGCGGCAACCTTGAGCTCAACGTTTGCAAACCGGTCATCATCCACAACTTCTTGCATTCGGTCACTTTGTTGTCAGACGCTTGTGCTCGCTTTACCGAATTCTGTGTTGAAGGCCTCGAGCCAGATCGTGAACAGATCCAACAACATCTTGAAAGTTCACTGATGCTCGTGACTGGCTTGAACCCTCATATTGGCTACGACAAAGCGGCTGAAGTGGCGAAGAAGGCCTTCAAGGAACGTTCAACGTTACGTGAAGCTGTGGTGGCCTTGGGCTACATGACCGGCGCCGAGTTCGATGCCGCTATCAAACCCGAGGAGATGACGCACCCATGAGTAATCCTGCACTGATCGACCACAAGGAAATTGATGCTGCTCTCGCTGGATCGACCTGGAAGCGAGAGGGAGATCATCTTGTTCTTGAGAGCACGCAGCCGACGTTTCTTGATGCCTTGGCATTCGTGAATGCCGTGGGAGATCTCGCTGAAGATCACGATCACCACCCTGACATCGATATTCGCTACACCAAGGTAATCCTGAGTGTTTCAACTCATGTTTCAAACGGCCTGACGCAACGCGATCTTGATTTCGCACGGAGCGTCGACGAACTCCTCTAGGCAGTAGTCGACAGGGCCGTCAGGCTTCTAACAGTGCGGAACGAAGTGCCGTGCAGGTCTCGGCGGAAATGCCGAGGTGGTGTGCATAGGCCTCAATTGAGCCCCACTGCTGCTCAATGGTGGTGAGCAGGAACTCCATATTCTTTGGCTCGGCTGAGAGGAGCTCCTTCGCTTCACGGATTTGTTCCTCCGCTTCTGGATAGCGAGCGATCAGCCGATCGCGCACCTTGTCCATGGCGAGCGTGCTTAGGGCGTAGTCCGCCACAATTGTTTCGTGGGGAACGCCGAGGATGCCGAGCAGAATCGCCGTCAAGACACCGGTTCGATCTTTGCCCACGGCACAGTGGTAGACGAGGGGGATATTTGAAGCATCGGCCATGATCTCGATGGCCTGGGCAATCTGGCCTCCTGCTCCTTCGACCATGTCGACATAGGTCGAAGACAGGAAGCCTGGGACGGTACGGAAACTTTCAAAATCGGGGACGGTCTCCATGAGGGGGAGGTGGTGGAACGACACAGGCACGGTCTCGACCGGGAAGGCACCGTTTTCCCTCTCGAAGCTTGTCCTCAGATCGATGACGGTAGCGATACCTCGCTCTTGAAGAAGTTCAAGATCCCGTGATTCGAGTTCGGAGAGTCCGTCTGCTCGGTAAATCACGCCCCAACGGACGTGGGCGCCGTCGGCGGTTTCGTAGCCGCCGATGTCACGAAAGTTGACGGCTCCCTCTAAGGGGAGGTGGCGACCCGTGGGGAAGGGGCACGGGGAGATTGTCACGCAGATGACTTTAGTCACTGGGGGCGAGTCGCCGGTGACACTTCGGTGTCTGCGGAGTGAAATTTTCACCTAGGGTCTCTTTCCATGAAGGAACCACGCTGTCTTTTGACCGTCCACGCACATCCTGACGACGAGTCCTCAAAGGGACCGGCCACGGTGGCTCGCTACCACGATGAAGGCGTCCACACGGTTTTGGTGTGTTGTACCGGGGGCGAAGAAGGAGAAATCCTGAATCCAGCCGTCGTTCTCGGTCAAGGAGAAACGCTGGGCGAACGACGGGCGGGAGAACTGGCTAATGCCGCAGCCATCATTGGCTACGACGAAGTGCGCTACTTGGACTATCGAGATTCGGGCATGCCGGACAGTGAAGCGAACGCTCGCAGCGACGCGTTTTGGAATGCACCATTCGATCAGGCCGTGGGGCGACTCGTTGGCATCATCCGAGAATCCCGACCACAGGTCATCGTGGCCTATCCCGATGAGCAGACCGAATATCCCCACCCTGACCACATCAGGGCTCATGAAATTGCTTTGGCGGCCTACGAAGCATCTGGGGACCCAGAGAAGTTTCCAGAGATGGGCGAGCCCTACGCCGTGGCCAAGCTGTATTACACGGTCTGGCCAGCGCTGCGGATGCAGAAACTCCACGAGACCTATCTTGACCTTGGTCTGGAGTCTCCTTATGACGAACAGTTCTTAGAGCGCCTGAGTCGGAGGCGAGAAGAACATTTTACGACGACGATCGCTGTTGATGGCTACGGCCATATTCGAGATGCCGCGTTAAAGGCTCACGAAACACAGATCGACCCCACATCGCCATGGTGGTTTGGGCTGCCTGACGAGGTTCGCCACCAGGTCCACCTTTTTGATCACTACAACTTGGCCCGCTCTCGGGTGGGACCGCTGGAACTTGAGGAAACAGATCTCTTTTCCGGCGTCGATGCTACGTAGACGTTAATAGGCCTTGGCCACGATGCAGAGGAGATCTGCTTCATCTTGGGAATCAGGAATCGTGCCGTCTGCTCGCTGAAGACAGCGAACCGACAACTGTGCAGCGTTTAACTCCTGCTCGCCTTCGTCGCCGATAACATCCCAAGCAACGCGAGCGAAGCCGGTCTGGCCAGCTTCTCGGGCTTCTTCACGTGTCGTGACGTCGTGCGTCTTGGCGTCACGATGCGCCAACGCTCGCTCGAAAAGCGCAGTATGGATGCGCTCAAGGACCAAAACGATCTCTGCTGATGCTTGAGCGAGCGGGGTCGGGGCCTTGTCTCCGCTGTCGCGTCGAACGATGGTCACCATGCCTTGTTCGAGGTCACGAGGTCCTAGCTCGACTCGCACCGGGACCCCCTTGAGCTCCCAGTCGGTAATGCGGCGACCTAGCGAACCGTTGCGTCGGTCAATCTCGCAATGAATGCCTTGGCTCGAAAGTTCTGCGGCGAGCGCGTTGGCGGCAGCATCGACGGCGGCATCCTCCTTGACGCAGAGAATGACCACGGGCGTGGCGGCCAAACGAGGGGGAACGATGAGGCCATTATCATCGCCGTGGCCCATAATGAGGCCGCCCACGAGGCGAGTTGACGCTCCCCACGAGGTGGTGTGGCAGTAGTGCTCCTGACTATCGTCGCCCAAGTATTTGATCTCAAACGCCTTGGCGAAGTTTTGGCCCAATTCGTGACTGGTCGCCATTTGTAGTGCCTTGCCGTCGCGCATCATTCCTTCGCAGGTCATCGTGTTGACCGCCCCAGCGAAGCGTTCCCGACGGGTCTTGATGCCGAGGTAGGTGGGGAAAGCAAGGACGTTCATGAGGAAATCGTTATAGACCTCGAGGTGGATGCGCATGGCAAAAGCTGATGCATCTGCTTGGTCGACGTGGGCGGTGTGTCCTTCTTGCCAGAGAAATTCTGAAGTGCGAAGGAACAGTCGAGGTCGCAATTCCCAGCGCACGACGTTGGCCCATTGGTTTAACAGCAGCGGGAGGTCTCGGTAACTTTGGATCCACTTCGCCATGTACTCGCCAAAGACGGTTTCTGAGGTCGGTCGCACAACAATAGGTTCGGCGAGTTCTTCGCCACCAGCGTGGGTCACGACGGCTAGCTCAGGGCTGAAGCCCTCGACGTGCTGGGCTTCGCGCTGTAAGTAGGACTCAGGGATAAAGAGTGGGAAGTAAACGTTTTGCGCGCCGCAGGCCTTGATGCGATCGTCGATCTCTCGCTGCATCCGCTCCCAAAGGGCGTAGCCGTAGGGACGAATCACCATGGTGCCTCGCACAGGGCCGTTTTCGGCCATCTCCGCCTTCGTCAACACGTCTTGGTACCAGCGAGGGAAGTCCTCTTCTTGGGGGGTCACTACACTTTGATGGGCCACAGTGCTCCTTGGTGTTGCAGGAAGCGAGAGCGCTTCATGGCCCCAAGGTTATTGCACCTCACCCAAGACGGTGGGCATGAGGTCTAGATCATGGACGAAGGACTGCGGCGAGCAAGGCCCAAGAGTGGTTTCCAGCCAAGAGCGACTGCCCCATGATCACGTAACACTGCCTTGAAGGCAGCCTCATGAGTCGAAAGGCGTAAGTCGTCGACTCGACGCTTCGCATCGTCGGCGAACGCTTCGAGTTCCGCAGACTCCACTGCTGGGTGGATCACAATCTCCGTCACGCCGTCAACCAAGGAAGCGATTACTTCATCTAGGCGTGCCCGCAGGCCCGTTCCTGACGTTTCGATAACGCGATCCGGCACAATCACGCCCGCCTGTTTGGCCAACTGGCGGGCAGGAAATCCTAAGCCTAAATCGCTCGATCCCGAGAGCAAGCGCAAGGGGAGTCGGTACTCTTCGGCGAGTTCCAACACAATGTCGAAGAATTCGGGACGGGTCACCAACGCGCTCTGCGCAGAGGCCAGATGGGTCACATCGATGCCGTAGAGGATGGCGCGCTCGAGTTGTGCGCGACATTCTTTGCGGACTTCATCGAGATCTGCATGGTCAAGGGCGTCGGCGACACTTCCAGCGAAGCCACCATCGCCCCCCAGGAGCGACGGGGCATGGGTGATTGGTCCAAAGCGCAACAGTTCATGTTCAGCCGTGATGGCAAGCAAGACGCCAAGGTCTTGGCCACGATAGGTGGCCGCTGCTTGTTTGGCCCACGGCCCAGGAACTAAAAGCGACGCGCTGGTGGCCAGGCCGGTGGTCATTGATTCGATGACGCCCACATTGGCGGCATGACAGAGCCCAAAGTCATCAGCAGTGATGATCACGGCCGTTGCTGTTTCGCCAAGACCGAGGCGCCATGTCAGTTCAGACATTAACTTTGCAAGCCTTCGTCTTGGGCGGCAGCTTGGTCGGCCAGTGATTGACGGTGGTCGTCAAGTTGGGTCGCCAAGACGTCATTGCTGATGGCCAACATGCGGATGGCCAACAGGGCGGCGTTCTCGGCTCCATTAATGGCTACCGTCGCGACGGGTACGCCGCGTGGCATCTGAACAATGGAGAGCAGTGAATCCATGCCGTCTAAGCGTGAGAGCGCCACGGGAACGCCGATGACGGGGACCGACGTCACTGAGGCCAGCATGCCGGGGAGGTGAGCGGCACCTCCGGCACCGGCGATCAAGATCTTGAGGCCGCTTCTGCGAGCATCTTGGCCGTAGCGGAGCATGGCTTCGGGGGTGCGATGAGCGGAGACCACATGAATTTCATAGGGAATACTGAAGCGATCCAGAAGCGCCGCAGCGTCGTTCATGACCTCAAGGTCAGAACTGCTGCCCATAACAATGCCAATGACGGGTTGATCGCTCATCGTGTCTCCCTTTTTAGTTCATCTGGCATGACGGTTCCTAACGAGATCGCCGCGGCCCATCCGGCGTGGCGGATTTCATCAGGATCATCGCCCGTCACCGTGACGTGACCAAGTTTGCGACCCGGCCTCGGCTCTTTGCCGTAGAGGTGGATATGCGCTCCAGAGACCCCCAAGGCATCGTGGAGCGAGTGAAAGGGGTCAAGGGCATCGGGACCGCCAAAGACGTTGATGCACGCGACGTGGGTGGCGGTCATGCTTGGAGCCCCCATGGGCAATCCAGCAACGGCCCTGAGATGATTTTCAAACTGGCTGGTGACCGAGCCGTCCTGGGTCCAGTGTCCAGAGTTGTGAGGTCGCATGGCCAGTTCGTTGATCAATAACCCGCGCTCGGTGGCAAAAAGCTCAACGGCCATGATGCCAACATTCTTGACAATGTCGGCAACGGCCAAGGCGATGTTCTCGCCTTCTTGGCGCTGAGCGTCACTCACGTTTCCCGGCACCAGCACTTCTCGACAGACCCCGTCGATTTGGGCGGTCTCGACGACCGGCCATGAGACAATGATGCCCGCCGAGTCTCGGCACACCAATGCTGCGAGTTCGGAAACAATCACCACGTGCTCTTCGATCAGCGCTGTTGTACCTTCGCCATGAAGGCGATTGATCACGGTGCGTGCATCGTCGACGTTGTCGACGACGAAGACACCCCTTCCGTCATAACCGCCCCGGGCAGCCTTGACCACCATGGGCCAGCCAAAGCGACCCCCTAGATCATCGAATGAGAAAGCGCTGCCCGGCTCGATTGCGAGGAAATCGGGCATCGGGAGATCGTGCCCGGCGAGATGCGTGCGCATGGCAACTTTGTCAACAGCACAGATCAACGCCGCCGGCGATGGGGCGACGCGAACCGTCCCGGCTGATTCAAGTTCCTCCAGGAGGTCAAGGTCGACAAGTTCATGATCAAAGGTGATCACATCGACCACGTCGGCGAGAGCGGCGAGGGCTTCTGGGTCTTTTGGCGTACCGATGATGACGTTGTGGGCCGTCAGGGCCGCAGCGTCGTCGGGGTGTTCGGCCAAGATCGTCACCTCAAGGCCTAAGGCGCTGGCGGATTCTAAGAGCATGCGAGCGAGTTGGCCGGCTCCGATAATGCCAACTCTCATCGCCGGTCCCCTGGGAACGCACTAACCTTTGCTCGCAGAGACATGCCCCAACGTTACTAAGTCTGTTGACCCCGAGAGGACGCACATGATCACCATTGGAAGCCTGTTAGAGATGAACCACTCGGTTGAGGCGTCGCTTGCGCAGGCCCAGCAGATTAAAGATGCGGGATATGCGAGCGCATGGGCTACCCAGATCTTCGACAACGATGCCCTGACGCTGGTGGGAATCTTGTCGAGCCACATCGATGACCTGCGTTTTGGGACTGCGGTGATTCCGGTTTATCCTCGCCACCCCCAAGTGATGGCCCAACAGGCACTGACGATTCAATCAGCATCGCATAATCGTTTGACTCTGGGCATCGGGCTTTCCCACCAAATCGTCGTCGAGAGTTTGTGGGGCTACTCCTACGATCGACCAGCCCGCTATATGCGGGAGTACCTCGAAGCCCTCATGCCGATGTTGCGCGGCGAAGCCGCCATGGTGACTGGAGAAGTGATCACCGCCATTACTGCGGGACCTCTTGACATCCCCGGAACCCAACCACCAACGGTCTTGGTCGCGGCGTTGGCGCCAACCATGTTGAAACTGGCGGGAACGATGGCCGATGGCACGGTGACGTGGATGACGGGGATCTCAACGATCGCCAGTCACATCGCTCCAAAAATTCGTGAAGCGGCCGAAGCTGCGAGCAGGCCAACTCCAAAGATCGCCGTGTCGTTGCCGGTGTGTTTGACTGACAATGTTGAGGCTGCCAACGACACCATCGATGAAGCGTTCTCGATCTATCCAAATCTCCCGAGCTATCGCGCCATGCTTGATATTGAAGGCGTTGAAAAAGCCTCGGGTATTGGCCTCGTTGGCTCGAAAGAACAGATCATCGATGGCCTTGGCCGCTTAGAAGCAGCGGGAGCGACTGAGTTTGTTGCCGCCCCTTCTGGCAACAGCGCGGAACGCCACGCCACTTTTGACTTTTTAGCCGAACTAGCCCGCAGTTAACGCTCGAGGCGGGTGTGCTTTAACTCGTTGATTTCTGGTTGGAGCACCAAGAGGTCAATCAATTGAGTGATCACCTGAATCGACGCAGCAGGATTATTTGCGTCAGGTCCGTGCATCAGGCGCACGAACGATGCGTCATTGTCATCAAAGACAAAGGTCGGCACGCCGAAGACATCGAGGTCGTCGTGATAGTGCGTCCAGGCAGCACCGATCACCGTTCGTGGCTCACCGCTCGCCACGACGGCATAGACGGGGTCGGCAGCAAGACCGACTGCTTCGAGAATGGGCGTAATCTGTTCTTTTGTGGTCAGGGCAACTGCGTCGACATGGCGAGCATGAAAGAGAGCGCCGTGAAGTGCGGGGAAGTGATCAGTGAAGTGGTCCCGCACCGCGACCGAGACTTCAAGTGCCAGCAGCACTGATTCTTGGTTCGGGTCATCCCAGACGTTGGGCTGGCCTGGTTCGATATGGCCTTGGCTTAGGGTAAAAGGCTCAAAGGTAACGTCGATATCCAAGCCTGCGCTCATCGCCGCCAGAACGTGTTCATGGACGTTGCGGGCGAATGGGCAACGGTAGTCGTAGAGAAGATGAAAAGGTTTTGAACTCATGCTTCTTGACGTTAGTGGGTTAGAAAGAACACGTGTCGATCCACTTGAGGACCGGCCGCAGGATCAGGCCGAGAAAAAGACCGATCGCCATGCCACCGGCAACATCAGAATTGTGATGGGCCCCTAAGCGAATTCGACTCCACCCCACCCCCACAAGATGCAGCGCACTGAGCACGGCTCCACCCAAGGTTGCGGGAAGCGCAACGGCCGCTGTTGCGGCGGCCAAGGTATGGCCACTCGGGAAACTGGGCGACCGTGGCGTGCGCACAAAGTCAGGACCCCCTTCAGCACCCTCTGGTCGAGTGCGCCCCACGATTTGTTTGGCCACCGTGGTGACAATGAGAATAGGGAAACCCAGAGCAGCCAAGCGGAGTGCCGCTTGGACCGCAGTGCGACGGCCACGCAGCACATCAAAGGCTGCACCAAGAATAAAGATGAATCCATAATCGGCGAAGAACGAAAGGACCCCAGCGAGCGCCGTGGTGGTGTCAGTACTGGTTGTTTTCTCGCCCGCTGTCGTGGTACTTGTCACCCCTCCAGCATGGCAGGTCGAGTGTGTTTGATGGACTAAACACAAAGGATGGCAAGTGACGACGGAGCAAAAGTACGACGCCACCGTTCTTGGGCTGGGGTCAAGGCCGGGGATAGGGTTGAAATCGACGACCCGCGCGCTCGCCGATCGTCCTTTGAATTCGTGGCCTACGTCGAGCATTTAGCTAACGGCGAGGCCTGGGTTGAAGTGGTAGGTGGCAAGCGAGGTGACCGCAAATTGTGGAACTTTCGTCCCGATCAAGTGTTTCCTCACAGTGCACGGGCCAAACAGCCGTCACTCGTTGATGCACCCCAACTGCTGTTGGAATAATCAAAAAGTGGCGAACGATCCGATGATCCCGCTACAGTCAAGGACAGAACAACCAAGGAGATCTCATGGCGAAGCACATCAACACCAATATTGACTCGTCTCGCTCACCGTTGTTTATTCCTTACGCCATCCTGGGCGTGTTGAGCATCCTGGCCCTCGGGGCCATGGGCCTCGCTCTTCTCTAAGAAGGAGTGCTCTAGCGACTGGGATCGAGGAGCACCTTCAACATGCCATCGGATTTATTGTCAAACATTTCGTAGGCCTTTGAGGCCTCGCTCAATCCCATGCGGTGAGTAAAGACATCGCCGAGATCGAGCGATCCTTCTGCGATCAAGGGCAGGAGATTGCTCCAGGTAGACGGAATCGCTGCGAAGGCAGCGCGGAAACTCAACGCTTTCAAAAAGGCTAAGGCCATCGGGAAGGGAAAGTCCATCTCAAGGTTCACTCCCACCATGGAGACTCGTCCTCGCGCGGCAACGCAGCTCAAGGCATCTTGGATTGTCCGTTGGTTTCCTACGGCCTCGATGGCGACATTGACGCCACGGCCTTTGGTGGCCTCGATGACGCCGAGCGCGCCAAGATCATCGGTGGCGTTGATGGGAATGGCTCCCATAGCTTCTGCTCGAGCCAATCGCTCGGGAACAACATCGACCGCAAAAATCTGACTTGGTCCATAGAGTTTCGCTGACGCTAAGGCCATGACGCCGACGGGTCCCATGCCAAAAACAGCGACCGAATCACCGGGCTGAATGTTTCCCATCTGTGCGCCGAGGAAACCGGTTGGTAAAATATCGGTCAACAAAACAGCGTTCTCCGTGGAGACGCCTTCGGGGATGACCAAGGTGAAAAGATCAACGGCGGGTACCGCCAGGAGCTCAGCTTGCCCACCGTGAAGGGCGGGGGTGGTCCCTAACGCAATTGGTCCCGTCACGAGACACGAGATGGGGTCGCCCCGTCGACACGCCCCACAGTGACCACAGGCCACCACGCCAGAGACCAAGACGCGATCTCCCACGGCTCGTTCTCGAACGTCGGGGCCAACTTCGAGAATGGTGCCGACCACTTCGTGACCGGGCTGGACTCCCGCAGACGGCAACATGCCGTGGTAGAGGTGGAGGTCGGAGCCGCAGATTGCTGTTGCCTCAACTTTGATTATGGCGCCGTCTGGCCCCGAAAGGACCGGATCATCGACGGTTACTACTTCGACGGTTTTGTCGGCGGTGAGGACGACTGCTCGCATCTGACGATCTCCTTCTCGGTGGGACCATGACGAATTGGAGCGGGTGACGGGGATCGAACCCGCACAGCCAGCTTGGAAGGCTGGAACTCTACCATTGAGCTACACCCGCGTAACTGCTCGTTACACGTAACGACCTTTGTATTGTAGGCGTTTTCTTGAATGGTGTCGGCACCCTAGATTTGCCCGGTACGGTTCATTGCCATGGAGAGCTCGCTTTATGAGCGTGTTGGCGGAATGGCCTTCTTTGTCACCTTGGTGAACCACTTCTATGAAGGCGTCCAAGATGACCCCATTTTGCGACCCATGTACCCCGAGGATCTTGAACCGGGAAAAGAACATTTAGCGTTGTTCCTTGCGCAGTATTGGGGAGGGCCATCAACGTATCAAGACCTGCGCGGCCATCCCCGTTTGAGGATGCGCCACGCTGAGTTTGTGATCACGAAGCGCGCCCGAGATGCATGGATTACTCATATGACTACGGCCGTCGACACTATGGAGATGTCGCAAGATGACCGCAGCGAAATGGTGGCCTATCTCGACATGGCGGCCCATAATTTGCGCAATCGTTAGTCGGTGAAGTTGGGCGGACGTTTGTCTCGTCGAGCTCGTATCGCTTCTTCAAAGTTTTTCGTGGTCAAACGCATGAAGAGTTGTCCCATGCCTTCGGCTTCCATGTGCGCCTCGAGCGAACTGGCGTCCAGACTATGCCAGAGGCTGCGTTTGGTGAGCTGCACACCAGCGTGTGAAAACGCGGCGATACGTTCGGCGAGTTCGATGCAACGGGGGAGCAACTGCTCTTGGGTGGTGACCTCTTCGACTAAGCCGATCTGCTTCGCTTCATCAGCCGAGACATCTCGGCCAGTCAACATGATGCCGCTGGCTCGACCTTGGCCGACAACCCGGGGCAGAAGATAACTGAGACCTAACTCAGAAGCGGTCAGTCCGTTATTGATTCCCGCAGCGCGGAAGTATGCCTGTTCTGAAGCGACGCGAAGATCGGTGGCCAAGGAAAGACAGAAGCCGCCGCCAATTGCAGCGCCATTGATGGCCCCGATGACAGGCTGATGCATTTTACGGAGCGTCAAAATGACGTCCTCTAAGAGCCCCATCGATCGACGTGCAATAGAGGGAAGCCCGAGATCGTCGATATTTGGCACGATGCCTGAGTCCTCTAAGTCCGCTCCCGAGCAGAATCCTTTGCCCGTGCCGGTCAAGATGATGACACGCAGCGTGTTGTCGTTTGACAGTTCATGAAGCTGCTCTTTGAGCGGGATCATGACGTCGAAGGCCATAGCGTTCATCCGTTCTGGTCGATTAAGCGTGACGCACGCAACGTGCTCGGCTGGACGGGTGACTTCGATGAATCCCATGAGTGCTCCTTGGTCGTTCGTGTAAACCCTAGTGAGAGAAAAGAGCTTGCGAGTTAGCCGGCAGTTCGCCGATATCCTCGAGCGCTTCGTCGCCACTCGAGGATGATCAATCCCACCAAGACCAAGGAGACGCCGGGCCCCAGAAGATTTGGTGAACCCGTTGCCGCAAGGTGGGCGGCGGTCGGCTCAAGCGGGGGCGGCTCGATGGGGACTTCAGGCAGCGCAACGCTTGTGGCGTCAGGAGGACTCGACGTCGTGAGCAGACCCGTGCAGTGGAGTCCTGGGTCAAGAACATAACCAGCGGGCACGATCAGCTCTTGAAGACACCACTCATGACCGGACGGGACCGTAAAGATGAGTTGGCCTTGTGCGTCGGTCGTTCCCGTGGCAAAGAGTTCCATGCCGTCGGGAACGGTGACGCCATCGGGGACCTCGGGAGGAAGGAAACCCTCGGGGAACGGCCCCACGACGAAGAGCGCATAAGTAGCGTCGGGAATGACGACTCCAGGGGATGACGCGTTGTACTTCAATGCGGTCACCGTAACCGGCGCCACCGCTTCTGCAACGGCGACAGTGCGAACAGGATCGATCGAGCTGGTGGTAATCACCCCCGTGCAGACCAGTGCGGGATCGACGACATACTCTGGGGGGGCCGAGACCTCTTGCACACACCACGAGTACCCCGCAGGAATTGAAAATGCGAGATGGCCCTGGCTATCCGTTGTCCCCGACGCCCACCATGTCGATCCGCTGGGCACCACCGTGTTCGGCGGTGGCGTTGGTGCATTGGCGGGAGATGTTCCTTGAGCAAAGAGGGTATAGGTAGCGTTCGGGACTCCTTGGCCGGGCTCTGTTGCATTATCTTTTTGTACATAGAGGTTCGTCATCACGGCAACGCTGTCGGATGCTGAGGTCTGAAGTGGAGCGGCTGCCGCAACGGCGATCTGGGCGGCAAGATCGTTCTGCGTAGGGTGCCAAAAATTTAACCCTGGCTGACCGACGCCGGCGACGACCGTCACGCTTAATGGCCCGTTACCATTTGCGGTAACACCAACAGCAACGTTGCCCGAAGCGTTCGTCGCCGCTTGCGTTACCGCCGTGCCATTGGCGAACGTTCCATTCGTCGCCGCTAACACGACGGTGACATTGGGGACGCCGACACTCGTTTGAGCGAATGACAGCGAGATCGACGCCGTTGAGAGAAATGGGGACGTGGTTGTTGGTGGCGAGAGGGAAAGTGAAGCGACCGGAGCTGTCGTGGCGAGGGGCGCAGCATCGTTCCACGACGACATGAGCACATACGCAGCGGTCACCCCCGGATCCATCGCGGGCACTGCAGTACCCCAAACCAGATGGTCGTAGAGAAGTTTCCCGGCGGCAGCCGCTTCGTTGGCTGTGAACTGTATGGTCCCATCCCAGACACCCGAGGCACTCGCTTGGGAAAAGGCGAAACCCAACGCTCCGAACGCGGTGGCGTTGGCTCCGAGCGGGGCCGACGAAGGCTGATAGGCATAGCTGGGGTAGGGGTAGTCCCCGCTGCCCCCGACAGGATTTGTCGCACAGAACACCCAGCCCGCGGCGGAGGGGAATCCCAAACCGTACGAGCCGTACCACGTGTTGTAGCCGTTGTAATTTGCGCAGAAGCCTTTGTACGGTGCGGGAGGATTGCCGGCAGTGCAGGTGACTGGATCACTGGCTCCAGCGAGGGGGCTGAGCGCGCCACAGGACAACCCGAGGACCAGCGTCATCAACGCGAGGATGGCGCCAAAGAGTCGAAGCAACGTCGTAACGATGCCGTCACATTACGACCATGGCCACAACGGAAGGGTGGATGGTGATGAACCGCCTTAGCGAGGGGGCCGCAAGTAGCCTTTTGTGATGGGATTAGCGCGAAAAGACTTGGGACGCGACGAAGAGATCGTGGTAGAGGTCCGTTCGCACAAGGGGGCGCTGACCTTCCCACTGTTTTTTTTGCTGCTCTGTGGTTTGGGCGCTGGAGCCGTGATTGCCTTCGGTCACACTCTTCCTCTTCTGGGCCGCCAGATCGCTGCCATTGCGCTCGGGGCGGTGGGGATGGTGGTTTTTTTCACTGGCTATTTCCGTTGGCGAAGCCGAAGGATTGCGCTGACGACGCAGCGCGTTGTGGTCACCACTGGCTCGTTTGGCACAACGAGCGAGCAGGTGCGCCTCGAGCGCATCCTTGAGGTGCACCTTGATCGCCGCTTTTTTGAGCGGCTTGCCGGGCGAGGCAGCGTGATCCTCGACATTGAGGACGGGCCACCGCTTTTCATCGATCGACTCCGGCGACCTGAAGCATTCCAACGACTTATCTTGCGCCAGATGTCCGGTGGTGCCTTCGAAGGAGCCGACGAAGGTGCCGAGGGCGTGCGACGTCCACCTCCAGGGCCTCAGGTGACCGTGGTCTACGAGGATGACCCGACTCCTCCCGCAGGGACGCCAGCGGTGAGTAGCACGCACGCAGCCTCGCTGTTCGCTCGCCTTGACGAATTGGATGGCCTCGAAGCGTCTGGTGTGTTGTCGAGACAAGAGGCCGAAGAGCGCAGACGCCAACTCACTGAGGGAATCTGACACTTCGATCGCGGCCTACTACCCTCAGGGGTGTGGAACGACCTCACTATCGCTGTACCGCCTGTGGAAACATCACCCGCTTCGACGTGGTGGTCACCTCGACGATCAAAGAATTCCATCACTTCAGTGTGGGTGGCGACGTGACCGTTGACAATGTCGACGTCCTCTCCTCCCACGTTGATTCCGTGTCGTGTCGCTGGTGCGGCCACGGGAAGAACGTCGAAGTGATCGATAAAGCGCTCGCCACCGGTAACGATCAGTCTCCGCAGGACTGATCGACATGGACCAGCGCCAGCGCCTCTCTCGCGACGAAGCGCAGCGGGTACTGGACACCGTCGTTCCTAT
Organism: uncultured Actinomycetes bacterium; assembly: GCA_903825895.1. Taxonomy (GTDB): domain Bacteria; phylum Actinomycetota; class Acidimicrobiia; order Acidimicrobiales; family RAAP-2; genus CAIUMH01. The sequence goes on along the minus strand of CAIKCI010000008.1, from coordinate 14,363 downwards.
CCCGATTGAGCGCGGCGCGTCGCCGATTCCGCGGCGCGCCATCGAAGGTGCCGACCTGACCGGGAAGGAGTGCGTGATCGCACTCGACACGACCACAATTGGAACCTTGCTGTTATTCCTTTCGCTGCGTTGCCAGGGTTGTGACGATCTCTTTGCGGCTCTCTCGGACCACAACGATTTTGGGGTGAGCGCTGATGAAGAGATCGTGGTGGTGGTCAAGACCCTGAACGAAGGCGAAGAGGAGGAACTCCTCGCGCGCCTTGGCACGATTCGTTGTGTGGTGTCACCTCAAGCATTCGATGATTATGGGGTGAGCGGTCCACCATTTTTCACTTTTATTGACCCAGCTAAATCGAGCGTTGCCACGGAGGGCGTTGCTTGGGGGGTCGACTCCATCAAAAATGCAGTTCAGGAGGCAAAACAGGGCGAAGTCCGCCTGGAATCCGTTCGCCTCTCGCTTGAGAATCCGAACTCGTGATGGCGCTGTTACACCTCGATGTCACGATGCGTTGGTCGAAGACGACCACGTGGCGTGCGCCGTCGAAAGAGAGGATGAGGCTATGGATACCAGCGTTACGGTTGACTGCCAAGGGTGTCGGGGAAAAGAACTTGACGCGTGTAAAGACTGCGTTGTCACCTTCATTTTGGGTCGAGAACCCGAGGACGCCATCATCATCGATGTGGCAGAAGCCCGAGCGGTCCGCATGCTCGGGAAAGCTGGTCTTGTGCCACCGCTTCGCTACGAACGCACCGCCGATGGAGGCACCTCGCGATAGGCCACTCGCGTGAGTTCCGGTCGGCACCTCTTGGTAACCAACGACTTCCCTCCAAAAATCGGAGGAATCCAGAATTATTTGTGGGAACTCTGGAAGCGATTAGATCCGAGCACCGTTCACGTCCTCACGGCCTCCTCAGATCCGAATGCGCAACGCTTCGATGAAGCACAACGCGCCACTGGTTTTAGCATCGAGCGAATTCCGAGGTCGACGTTATTTTTCCCAACAAAGAAGAATCGTCGAGCGATCGAAGAAATTGTTGCGCGCGTCGATCCCGACGTCGTCATTGTGGACCCAGCGTTTCCTCTCGGCAGAGTGCTGCGCCATATCGATCGGCCAGGCGTGACGATTGTTCATGGCGCTGAGTTGACGATTCCGAGACGCTTACCGTTCGCCAAAGGCGAACTGAACCGCACGATGAGCCACTGCGCTGGGGTGATCGCCGCAGGGCCCTATCCCCGACATCAAGTTGAACGCCTTGGCCTTCGCAGAGAACCGGCAATCTTGGAGATTCCTCCGGGCGTCGACACGAAGCGCTTCGTCCCCCTTGCGCTACGTGAACGTCTTGAGCTGCGACACGGATTGGGAATCGCCGATGATGCATTTGTCGTGACGAGTGTGAGCCGCCTCGTTCCTCGCAAAGGGATGGAGACGCTGATTCAGGCCAGCGTGTTGGCTGCCCGAGCCGTTCCCTCGCTGAAGGTCCTGATCGGGGGAACCGGTCGGGAAGAGGCGTCGCTGGCGAAGTTGATTTCTCGCTCCAACGCTCCGGTGACGATGGTGGGTCGGGTGGAGGACGAGGTGTTGCCCGGTCTCCTTGGGGCGAGTGATCTGTTCGTCATGGCATGTCGCTCACGCTGGGGTGGATTGGAAGAAGAGGGGTTTGGGATTGTCTTTTTGGAAGCGGCGGCTGTGGGGATTCCACAAATTGCTGGTAAAAGTGGTGGCTCAGCCGATGCTGTCATTGATGGTGAGACCGGGGTCGTGCTCGACAACGCGCGAGACCCCGAGCAATTAGCGCGAGAAATTATGGCCCTGGCCCAGGACCCAGCAAGAAGGACTGCACTCGGGGGGGCTGCTCGTCTTCGAGCGGTGGCATCCTTTGATTATGACGTGCTCGCCAATAGGCTGAGTGAAGCGCTGGCGTCAGGTTGGCCACAACATGAGGGAGGGAGTCCGAGCGATGTCTGAATCTACGACAGAGAGTATTGAGATCAACGCGTCACCCTCGTTTGTCTTCGACGTGGCAGCCGACATCGAGCACTACCCAACCTGGGCGGCGGACATCAAGGCAATCACCGTCGACGAGCGCGATGGTCTTGGCCGAGCCGAGACCGTGACCTTCCGCGCTGCTGCGTTTGGGCGATCGACGACCTACGCCCTTCGCTATGACTACTCCGAAGCGCCCAAGGCCTTGTCTTGGGTTCAAGTTGCCGGGGATCTCACGGACCAACTCGATGGGCGCTATCTCTTCGAAGCGACGGATCACGGAGTGCTCGTGACCTACTCGCTCGAAGTCTCGCTGAGCGTCCCCATTCCTGGTTTCGTGAAGTCCCGAGCACAAAATCGAATTCAATCGACGGCGTTGCGTGAACTCAAGGCGAGGGCGGAGTCACTGTCGTGAAACCCAACCCCGAGGGGTTGGCGATAGGAATCGATATCGGTGGCACCAAGATGCTGGGTTGCGTTGTTGATGAATCGTGCGCGGTGATCGATCAAGGGCGGGCGGCCACTCCGACTGAGTTGGACCGTGAAGAAGCCCTGGACGTGCTCGAAGAATTTGTCCGTTCTCTTCATGAACTGGGCAAGCAGGAAGTGGGAACGATTCCTGTTGGGATAGGCCTCCCGGGGATGGTGACCCTTGACGGGGTCATGCGCTTCTCCCCACACCTCCACGCTCTCGATGGGGTTGACGTGCGCGCCCGACTCAGCGAACGACTCGGAGGAGTGGCGGTCTCGGTCGGGAACGATGCAAACTGCGCAGCGCTGTGTGAAGCCCTGGTGGGAGCAGGAAAAGACTGGAGCGATGTGCTCATGCTCACCCTCGGCACCGGAATCGGTGCGGGCTGGGTCCGGGACGGGGAATTAATCCTGGGAGCTCACGGCTACGCCGGGGAACTCGGCCACATGAAGGTTGACCCTGACGGATTGTCCTGTCCTTGTGGGGGACGCGGATGCTGGGAGCGTTACGTCTCGGGAACAGCGCTTGAACGACTCGTCCAAGAAGCCGTTGATCGGGAAACCTTGACGATTGACAGCGATCCCGGCGAGGGCATCGGGCAGACGGTGAAGGTGCTGGCACAACGTGGTGACCTGGTCGCCAAAGGGATCCTCGACGAGTTGAGTTTGTGGTTGGCTCGAGGACTTGGATTCATTGTTGCCATGGGCGACCCCGGCGTCATCATTCTGGGCGGGGGATTGACCGACCTCGCCGATGAGGTGATTCCTCGAGTGGTCGCACTGTTGCCCACGATCCTCGAAGGTGGGACCATCCACGAAAGCGTCTCGCTTCGCATTGCTGACTTTGGCGAGCGCTCCGGAGCGATTGGCGCATCGCTCATGGCTCGAAGGTCGTCATGAAGACCGGTATCGTCCTGCCAACCTTTCGAGATGACCCATCCTTGGCGCGAGACGTGGCGCGACAAGCCGCCGCGTTGGGCGTTGACGGCGTCTTCGCCTATGACCATTTGTGGCCGATGGGGAACCCTGAGCGACCAGCCATCGCTCCGTTCCCGTTCTTGGCCAGCATCGCGCACGAACATCCAGATCTTTGGGTCGGCCCACTCGTGGCCCGTATCGGCTTAGCCAGCGACGACGTGTTGGTGCGCCAGTTCGCCACGCTCAAGACGGTGGCGAACGGTCGGGTTATTGCTGCTGTGGGTACCGGTGACCGCTTGTCGCAAGCAGAGAATGTGGCGTATGGCATTCCCTTCGCTTCTGCAGACGTCCGCCGAGAGCATCTGGGCTCCTGCGTCGAGCGACTACAAACAATGGGCCTTGCGACATGGATAGGGGGAGGAGCTTCTGCGACCCTGGCCTTGGCGGCATCCTTGACCTGTCCAGTCAATCTTTGGAGCGCAAGCCCAGAAGCTCTGCGAAGCCAGGGTGAGGTGACGCCGGTCACATGGGCGGGGGCCCTGAGTCAATGCGACCCCAAGATTGACCCCAGTGATCACGAGGCTGTTCGACGCCTCCTAGGCGCCCTCGATGACGCAGGTGCGCAGTGGGCGGTACTGGGGTGGCCTGCACCCTTGGACGTCCTCGGCGAGTGTTCAACGGGGTAACCACCAGAAGCCTGGGAACCTCCCGCTAAGTTAATCCAATGGAGTTTCGCAGAATCAACGACTTGCCCCCCTATGTTTTTGCCGCCATTGACGGTCTCAAACTCCAAGCGCGACGAGAAGGACGCGACGTTATTGACATGGGCTTTGGGAATCCCGACCTTCCTTCCCCTGAGGTAGCGGTTGAGAAACTTGCGGAAGCCGCGCGTAACTCTCGCAACCACCGCTATTCATCGTCACGGGGAATTCCCAAACTCCGCCAGGCTGTTGCCGATCTCTACGCACGAAAGTTTGGCGTTGACCTTGATCCCGAAACCGAAGTGGTGGCAACGATCGGTGCCAAGGAAGGCCTGAGTCACTTGATGTGGGTGCTGTTGGGTCCTGACGATTCGGCCATTGTCCCTTCGCCGTCCTATCCCATTCACATCTATGCCCCCTTGTTCGCCGGAGCACGCGTTCATCAAGTCAAGATGATCGACCCGAGCGCGGTTGACGAGGAAGGCTCGATCGGCGATGTGTTCTTCGAAGGCCTCATCGAAGCGTGGGACTCAGCCTGGCCGAAGCCTCGGGTTATCGTGGCGTCGTTCCCGCACAATCCGACCACGGCCTGCGTTGATTTGGCATTCATGGAGCGCTTGGTAGCGTTCGCGCTTGAACACGACGTCGTGGTGGTGCACGACTTCGCCTATGCCGATATTGGCTTTGACGGCTACGTACCTCCTTCAATCTTGCAAGTTCCCGGCGCCAAGGAGTGCGCGGTTGAGCTCTATACGCTCACGAAGTCATTTTCGATGGCCGGATGGCGTTCAGGCTTTCTTGTTGGCAACCCAGAAATTGTGGCGGCATTGACGAAACTCAAGAGCTACTTGGACTACGGAACATTTCAGCCCATTCAGATTGCGTCCATTGTGGCCATGAACGAAGCACCGAATTATCCGGAAGAAATCTGCGCGATCTATCAGGACCGACGCAATGCCTTATGTGACGGACTGAACCGCATCGGCTGGGACATCACGCCTCCGCGCGGATCGATGTTCATCTGGGCGCCTATCCCCGAGCCATATCGCCACTTGGGTGCATTAGATTTCTCAAAGCTTCTTGTGCAAGAAGCAGATGTTGCAACCTCACCGGGTGTGGGATTTGGCCCCGGGGGAGATGGCCATGTTCGCTTTGCCTTGATTGAAAACGAACAGCGCATCGCGCAAGCACTGCGCAACATTCGTAAAGCCCTGCCTGAGCTCACCGGCAGCGACTAGTTAAGGAATTCCTGCACCAGGGGTGTCAACGTGGGCGTATTCAATGCGTCCTTCATGCAAGGTGCTGACAATTGCTGCCGTTGACGTCGGTGCCGTCATGACGTACAAGGTCTGTCGATCATCACCACCAAGTGCACAGGCAAAGCAGGTCTGGGAGGTCTCGAGCATGCCGGTTATCTCGCCGCCTTCGGCAACCCGGACAGCCTGAGGAGCCAACGCGTTCGCCACCCAGACTTCGTTGTTCGCATCCAGACAGATACCGTCGGCGGGAACCAACTCGAGTTGCGCAAAGATACGGCGCTTACTCAAGCTTCCGTCATCGGCGATATCAAACGCCGAGAGTCGCATGGTCATTGTTTCTGCGACGATCAGGGTCTTGCCGTCAGGAGTGATCACCGAACCATTCGGGAACGCCATGTCATCGATGACTTGGATGAGTGCACCCCCTGGGTCGAGAACACAGAGGTTGGTAGTGGGCGGCCCCGGGGGCGTCAGCACTCCTTCGATGCCATGTTCCTCCAAGAAAAGATCCAGGTCGAAACCAAAGTTTCCGACATAGGCCGTTCCATTCGCTGCGACGACCATGTCGTTGGCCCAGTAGCCGCAGTACTCGGAGAGATCGGCATGGAGATGTTGCGTGCCATCACTCTCAATGCGCAAGACCTTGTGATCGGTCATCGAGACGACAAGGAGCGAGCCATCAGGGAGCCATCCAAGGCCTGAGGGTTGCGCAGGTACTTCTGCTTCGAGGCGTTCGTCGCTTCCGTCAGCGTTGATCGAGAAGACGCCATGGCGATAGAAGTCTGAGTAGTACAGCCGACCCTTGTGCCAGCGCGGTCCTTCCCCAAAGACCAAGCCCTCTCGAAGTGTTGCTGCAGTCCACGTTGTCGTCATGACGCCTCCCTCGTTTTGGTGTTCGCCCAAAAGTATGGCCGAAAGGCCCGCTGCGTGCTCGGCGGCGCACCACAGGGGTGGGGCCACAATCTGAAGACTGTGTTCTTCTTTAGCCAGATGGTCAAGTGCTTGAAGGAGGAGAACCAATGGCGCGTGCTCGCTGCAACGCATCAAGCCATTGTTCGTAGTGGGCAGTGTGGACGTCACGCTTACCTTCAGGATCAAAGCGTGCGCTGGCTTCCCATAACTCGCCGAGCGAAGATTGATCGGCAAAGACCCCGCAGTGGAGGCCGGCGAGCGTCGCGGCCCCCAGGGCCGTGGTCTCAAGTGAACGGGGGCGACAGATCAGTGTGGCACTTTGGTTGGCCAAGCGTTGCGCCAGCAGGTCCATGACCGATGCTCCGCCGTCAAGGCGGATTTCTTTGATGGGAACATCGAGTCCAGAGGCCATCACATCAACCATGGCCCGTACTTCGAACGCCAACGAGTGGACCACCGCATTGGCGAGTGCGGCCCGATTTGATCCCTTCGTGATCCCCACGAGGGCGCCACGTGCCCCCTCGTCCCACCAAGGGCTTCCTAAGCCGGCAAAGGCGGGAATGAAAGCCAGCCGTTCTGTGGCTGTGTCGCTGAGGGCCAACGCTTCGAGTTGATCGGCGCGGTCGATCACGCCGAGACCATCGCGAAGCCACTGGATGGCAGCACCAGCGACGAAGGCGGAGCCTTCGAGGGCGTAGGTCGTGGTGGAGTCGAGCGTCCATGCAATTGTCGTCACCAGTCCATCGAGAGCTTGTGGTCGCTGTTCTCCAGCGTTCACAAGAACAAACGCTCCGGTTCCATAGGTTGCCTTCACCATGCCGGGGGTGAAACAGCACTGGCCAAAGAGAGCAGCTTGTTGATCACCGAGGACACCCTCGATCCGGATGCCGGTCAATGCCGGGAGATCAGGGTGGATAATCGATCCAAAGTCGCTGGCCGACGCAATAATTTCCGGCAAGAGATTCGCGGGTATCCCAAAAAGGCTACAAAGCTCTGGTGACCAGGTACCGGAAGCGAGATCGCACAACATGGTGCGTGCGGCATTCGAGGGCTCGGTGACGAACGATCCGGTGAGATTCCAAATCAACCAGCTGTCGATGGTTCCGAGCGCTGGTTGCGCTGCTCGGTCGATGACGCCATGGCCCAGCAACCATTCCATTTTGGTGGCACTGAAATAAGGGTCGATCATGAGTCCGGTTGTTGAGCGAATCATCTGCCCAAGACCAAGGTCTCGAAGTTCGGCGCAGCGCTCAGCGGTACGTCGGTCCTGCCAAACAATGGCGGGGGCCAAGGGCAGGCCGGTGGCTCGATCCCACGCGACGACGGTTTCTCGTTGATTGGTTATTCCGAGACCAGCGATGGTTTGGCCCGATGTGACGATTCGACGTGCCACCTCGCTGAGGGTTTCGATGGCCAGGCGAAGAATCTCTTGGGGGTTGTGCTCTACCCAGCCAGGCTGGGGGAATGATTGGGTGAGTTCTCGGTGGGAATGATCGATGACCTGGGCCGACTCATCAACGGCCAGGCAGCGAATACTGGTGGTGCCGGCATCGAGGGCAAGGAGAATGGCCATAGACGCCGAGGCTATCGGAGCGACCGTTGGGGGAGTGAGAAAAAAGTTTGTTTGCTAACTTTCGCGAACGGCCTCTGACCTGGGATTTTCTCGCGAGAGGGTGATTGACAAGGTGGTAACTACAGTGGTGTAATAAATACCTCATCTTGCGTCTGTTTTTTTGCCAACCACAAGATATTGTGGTTGGAGGGGGAAATTGGGGGCAAAAGGGCGCCAAAAGCGGAGTTTCCGCCACTCATAACGAATATCGATCAGATTTACGACGAAGGGAAGAAGAAATGGCCATCGCATCACAAAGCACAGGGATCGGCATCAGGCGGTACTTCACCACTGAAGGGGTCCACCCCTATGACGAGGTGGTCTGGGAACTTCGCGATTCAAGAATTACGAACTACAAGGACGGGTCCGTTGCGTTCGAGCAATTGGGTGTAGAAGTCCCGTCAACGTGGAGTGTGAATGCCACCAATATCTTGGCCCAGAAGTACTTCCGTGGAACCCTTGGCCTTCCAGAACGCGAGGAGTCGCTCAAGCAAGTGGCTGACCGGGTGGTCGACACCATTACTGCTTGGGGTATCAAGGATGGTTACTTCGTCGACCACAATGAGGCGGAAGTCTTCAGCGACGAGCTCAAGCACCTCATCATTCACCAAAAGGCGGCATTCAACTCTCCCGTTTGGTTCAACATCGGCGTCAAGGACGTCCCACAACAAGCGAGCGCCTGTTTCATCTTGGCCGTCGAAGACAAAATGAATTCGATTCTGAACTGGTACACCGAAGAAGGCGTGATCTTCAAGGGTGGATCAGGGGCAGGAGTCAACCTTTCGAAGATCCGTGCATCAGCAGAACTGCTCAACGGTGGGGGCACTGCGTCGGGACCGGTGAGCTTTATGCGAGGCGCTGATGCGTCAGCGGGAACCATCAAGTCAGGCGGAAAGACTCGTCGTGCCGCCAAGATGGTCATGCTCGATGCTGATCACCCTGACATCGAGGACTTCATCTGGTGCAAGGCCAATGAAGAAAAGAAAGCACGCGTGCTGCGTGACAACGGATTTGACATGTCACTGGACGGTAAGGACATCCACTCCATTCAGTATCAAAACGCCAACAACTCGGTTCGGGTCAGCGACGAGTTCATGGAGGCCGTTCTCGATGATGGCGACTGGAACTTGATTGCTCGTGGCGACGGCACCGTTGTGCGCACGATCAAGGCCCGTGACCTTTTCCGACAGTTTGCACAAGCGGCATGGGACTGTGCAGACCCGGGCATGCAGTTCGACACAACGATCAACGATTGGCACACCAGTGCAAACACGGACCGTATCAATGGGTCGAACCCTTGTAGCGAGTACATGCACATCGACAACTCAGCATGCAACTTGGCCAGCTTGAACTTGATGAAGTTCATTGATGACGAAGAAGTCTTTGATGTTGCTGGTTACAAAGCAGCGATTGAAGTCGTCTTCACCGCCCAAGAAATCTTGGTGGGCAACGCGGACTACCCAACAGAGCCCATTGGGCGCAACTCGGTGAAGTTCCGTCAACTGGGATTGGGTTACGCAAACCTTGGAGCATTACTGATGGCCAATGGCCTTCCTTACGACTCCGATGGCGGCCGAGCTTGGGCGGGTGCATTGACCGCTCTGATGACCGGACACGCCTATGCCACATCCGCCAAGACCGCTGCTCGCATGGGACCCCACGCGGGGTACTACGAGAATCAAGAGCCCATGCTGCGAGTGCTTCGTAAGCACCAAGCCGCCGCGTCGGAGATCAACGAGGACCTCGTCCCCACTGAAATCCTTTCCGCTGCTCAAGAGTCATGGGACAACGCCGTAGCCCTCGCTGAGGTCTACGGAACCCGGAACGCCCAAGCCACCGTGTTGGCACCAACGGGCACCATTGGACTCTTGATGGACTGTGACACGACAGGAGTTGAGCCTGACCTTGGCCTCGTGAAGACCAAGAAACTGGTCGGGGGTGGCACGATGTCAATCGTCAACCAGACGGTGACTCGTGCCTTGGGCAAGTTGGGATACAACGACACACAAGCCGCTGAGATCGTGGCTTACGTCAATGAGAACATGTCGATCTTGGGTGCACCGCACATCAAGGCCGAACACCTTCCCGTCTTTGCGTGCTCGATGGGTGACAACACCATTCATTACTTAGGACACGTCAAGATGATGGGCGCAGTCCAGCCGTTCCTTTCGGGAGCGATCTCCAAGACCGTCAACATGCCTGAAGATGCAACGGTTGAAGAGATCGAGCAGTTGCATATTGATGCATGGAAGCTTGGCGTCAAGGCCGTTGCGATCTACCGTGACAACTGTAAAGTTGCTCAGCCATTGTCGACGACTAAAAAAGGTGACGAAGACGATGACGTTGCGGGAGGTCTCCAAGACAAGATCGCAGCGCTCGAAGCAGAGCTTTCAAGCGTCAAGGCATCAGGCGGGCACGTTGTTGTGGGGGCAGTGCGAGAGCGTCTGCCTCGTCGACGAAGTTCCAACACGTTTTCATTCCGCGTTGCGGACTGCGAAGGCTACGTCACAGTGGGTGAGTACGAAGATGGTCGACCGGGTGAAGTATTCATCAAGGTGTCCAAGCAGGGTTCAACCTTGGCGGGCATCATGGATGCCTTCTCAATCTCGATCAGCTTGGGCCTCCAACACGGCGTGCCCTTGGCAACCTACGTCCGCAAGTACTCGAACATGCGCTTCGAACCAGCCGGTATCACCGACGATGCCGACCTTCGGATCGCGACGAGCCTCGTTGACTACATGTTCCGACGCTTGGCACTTGACTACTTGAGCCTGGAAGAGCGTGAAGAACTGGGCGTCCTGTCGTCGTCCGAGCGTACCCAGCCAACGCTGCCCGGTGTCGAAGAAGTGGCGACGCAGACCGTGGGGATCGAAGTCGTGAGTGAGCCCATCGCTCTCTCAACGGCGCCGTCGACGCTTGCTCGACCTGAACAGCGTGATGCACCCTACTGCTACAGCTGTGGCGACATGATGCAGCGAGCGGGTTCCTGCTATGTCTGCAGCTCTTGCGGCACGACCAGCGGCTGTAGTTAATGTCGAGTTGCATTTGATTTTCAGCGGAGACTGCATCTGGGATGCGACGTGATGGCTCATTTACTGAACGGCTGGCAACCCTTCGCTCCGAATGGGGGGGCGAAGGGTTACTCTTCGGCGGTGACAGTGAGTGGTGATGAGAACGACGAGATCCTGAAGACTCTCAAGGTGGCGAATTCAACGGCGCCATTGATGGCGTAGAGGCTGAGTGAGCCCACCATCAAGCAGAGGCCAAACTTCCAATCAACGACGTGCCCGACGATTAATGCCAGAAGGGCCACCGCAAGAATCGGCGGGTGGTAGCGCCGGGCGATTGCCATGTAGGCCAAGCCAATTGTAAAGGTGACGAGCCCGGCGAACGCATCGGAATGCATGAGCGACACCACGGCTACGCCAATGAAGCCCAAGGCAAAAAAGAGGAGCGCACGGCCTACTTCGAGGGGGAATGAAGTTGTCCCTTTCGCAACGTCATAGGTCGAGACGAACAGCGGGGGAGCGAGAGTGGCTGCCGGCAAGTGGAGTGCGGTGGCGACCAAAATCCAGATAACCGCGATGATGAAAAACTTGAAGGTCTGTGCAAATCTCTCGTTGGGAATCGCTGACCTTGGAGCCTTTGGCGTGGATCGGCTGGCCAGAGCGCCAATGACGGTCACGGCAATCGAGACCCCAAGGACCGTGGAGGGGTAGAACCAGGAATGAATGTGAAACAGAATCGGAATCAACGCAGCTGAAAGACTTGGCGCCAAAAGAGACCCGAGGATGTGGAGGAGAATCAAGACTCCGGTGACCCCGAGAACCATGGCCAACGACAAGGGAAGGTCCAGGACCGAGAGCCCCATGCCCATCAGGGCAGCAATGGGTAACACCACGATGAGTCGCCAGCGTGAAACAGTCCACCCCGGGATGCAGAGCACAAAGACGCCAAACGAGAGCGCAGCTCCTTCGGGAAAGATCATGCTGGTTTTATGGACGACCCCAGCAATAGCCAGCATGGGTGCGACCACGAGAAACGGGAGGAACCAGCGCCAGGGCTGCTCGGCGGAGAACGACGGAGGAACTTGCTGGCTGCGCCAGAGGAGGAAGTTCCCGATCGGATGGGAAAGCCATTGGCCGAGCGAAGGAAGTTCCCGAGAGGGTTGATTTCCCTTGAACGACATAAGAAAGAATGTAGTTGACGAAGGCTCCAGGCATCCCTAGGAGCGGTGCGTTCACGGTAACGTTGGTGTTTCGCTGGCTCAAGGAGGAGTCTTGGTAGGAACGCATGCATTAGATCGTTGGTTTCCAGAACCCTTGGCGGCTAAAGTTCCCGAGATTGCGCTGCTTTTCTGGGTGGTGAAACTTCTGACTACCGCCGCAGGAGAGGCCTCCTCGGACTACTTCGCAACACACAGCAAGGCAATCGGGGCAGCTGTCGAAATCATTGTGGTCCTGGTAGGCGTTCTGTGGCAGTTCAAGACGAGGCGCTATGTTGCCCCGGCGTACTGGTTTCTCGCTCTTGCGATCGCCACGACCGGCACGGGAGTCTCTGACACCATGCATCTGGTTTTCGGGATTCCCTATGGGGGAACCACCTTTATCTGGATCATCACACTCTTGGGAGTCTTTTTCCTTTGGTCAAGGACCGAGCACACATTATCGATCCACAGCATCGTGACTCGGCAGAGAGAGTTATTTTATTGGGCGACCATTTTTGCGACCTTTGCCCTCGGGACGGCCCTTGGCGACTTCACGGCGTTTTCTCTCAACCTCGGATACCTGACGTCGATTCTTCTTTTTGGCAGCCTGCTCTTCATCCCTCTCATTGGCTGGCGCTACCTAAGGATGAACAGCGTCCTTGCCTTTTGGCTTGCCTACATCCTTACCCGCCCCCTCGGAGCCTCGTTCGCCGATTACTTCTGTAAACCAAAAAATGTAGGTGGGATTGGGGTAGGAACGGTGATTACCTCACTTGTACTTCTTGGACTTGTGGCGGGACTGGTGGCCTACTTGACAGTCACGCGCAACGATATTCAACCTGAGAGCGTCGGCAGGTAACGGCGCCTAGCGCATCTCCACGATGTCAAGGTCTTCATCGCGCCAGAAGTCGTAGCGCTCATCTGGTAGACGCAAGCAGTGCGTGGGATTCATGGCTTCAACGAATGCGGGTTCGTGGCTGACGACCACAATGGTGCCTTCCCACACGCTGAACATCAGTCCTACGGCCTCAACCGAGGCAGGGTCCAAGTTGTTGGTGGGCTCATCAAGAACCAAGAGGTTCGATCCGCCAGCAGCCAACATGGCAAGGCCCAGTTTTGCTCGCTCTCCACCCGAGAGTGAACCCGCGGGCTGTTCCATGGCCGGCCCGGAAAGACCGAATGATCCGAGCAGAGCTCGTCGCTCGGCTTCCTGGGTGAGGACGAAGTCGTAGACGTTGTCGAGGGCACTGGCATCAAGGTCAATCTGCTCGTGCTCTTGAGCAAAGTAGCCAAGATGCACGTTTGGACCCAAGGCCACTGAACCAGTGGTGGGCTCTTGCACCCCAGCCAAGCAGCGCAGCAAGCTTGATTTCCCCGCACCATTTCGGCCGACGACCGCAATACGGTCACCACGACCAGCTGAGATGCGGACCTTATTGAGGACCTTGTTTGTACCATAAACAACGCTCAGACCCTCAACGGCAAGCGGCGTATCACCTGAGCGTTCTGGGGTCGGAAGGCGTAATCGCACCTTTCGATCTCGCCGAGCGACCTGTGTACGGTTCTGCTGTATTCGATCGACTCGGCGGTCGATGGCTTTCGCCGTTTTGGCACGTTTCTCAGTCTGGCCACGCATGGAGTTCGCTAGCGATGAGAGGCGCTTGATTTCCTTCTCTTCTTGGGCCGCTGACTTCTCGCTTTGCACCTGGTGTTCTTCGAGGCGTGTGGTGAAGGTGGTGTAATTACCTTTGTATTCGGTCAAGGTACTGTTCGCCAGGTGCAGAACCTTATCGATGGCGTTATCTAACAAATCAAGGTCGTGGCTGATGACGAGCATGGTGCCTTGGAACGTTGAGAGTTCATCCATCAGCCAGCGTTTGGCCGATGCGTCGAGGTGGTTTGTTGGTTCGTCCAAGATCATGATCTCGGGGCCCTGGAAGAGGAGGCGGATGAGATCAACTCGGCGGCGTTGTCCGCCGGAAAGGTTGTCGATGTCTTCCAAAAGGAGTTCTTGACGAAGCCCCAGGCCGTCAGCGAGACGGGCCATAGTGGCCTCTGCTTCATAGCCACCGCGCTCACGGTATTGCTCTTCGAGATGACTAAAGCGGTCAATATTTTCTGAGCTCGGATCTTCTGCCATTGCCTTGCGAACGGTGTTGAGCTCTTCGTCTAAGACATCGAGGCCACGGGCATTCAAGACATGCGAGAAGCCGTTCGGGTCTTTTCCGAGTCCGCCAACGACGGGGACCTGCGGCAAGAAGCCCAGTTCACCAACAATTTTGATCCCGCCGGTGTGGC
>CAIKCI010000007.1 GCA_903825895.1 uncultured Actinomycetes bacterium | reverse complement strand
TTCGAATAACCTGGCAGCCCCAACGGAATTCGAATCCGTGTCTTCACCTTGAGAGGGTGATGTCCTAGGCCACTAGACGATGGGGCCAAGAAGCGGTCTCACGACCGTTTCAGCTCGGGGGGGAGGACTCGAACCTCCAACATACGGATTCAGAGTCCGTTGTTCTGCCAATTGAACTACCCCCGAAGGGTAGAGAGACGATGTTACCCGACGTCTCTCTACCTCCAAACTCCCCTTTCCTATGGGTGCACAAGACTCGAAAGGGTCCCATAGCCAATGAGCCTTCCCGCCCCCACCGCAAAGGTTTCCCTGATGAAATACGGCACAACTGCCCATCCCGTTATTGGAGAGTTCTCCGTTGGCGTAGGTGAGGGAGAAAAGGAGAAGGTCGACGCAACCGCCATCGCGCGGTCCTCATGGAACGGGTCAGTTACCACCAGCACAGATTTGACACTCCGACTCGTCAACGGTGCCGCGACGCTCTGAACGTTCTCATAGGTATCGGATCCACTGCCGGCAATCAAATCATTGAAGGGGACTCCGTGACGATGAAGATAGGTCACCGATACTTCTGCCTCGGTGTAGACATCTCCTTTTGCTTTACCGCCAGTCACTGCAATCAATGGTGCTCGACCCTCATGAAAGAGTGCAAGTGCTTGATTAAGGCGAGCTTGGAGGTCAGGGGAAGGAACGCCGTTGTACTCTGCAGTGCCAAACACCAAGATGGCGTCCCCGTGAGCCGTTGACTGCTGACGACTCGTCAAATAGACCTGGATCGCCGTGACGCCCAGATAAAGAATGATGAGTGCCATGAGAGCGACGAAGAGACGTAGCGCCCATTTCACTGGGAACAGCATTAGCCCTGGGCGCGCTCGCGTGCATTCGAGAGTCGTCGAAGTACTTCTTCTCTCCCTAAGAGTTCAAGTGATTCAAAGAGCGGTGGGCCAACGGACTTACCTGTAATGGCCACACGAATTGGCGCTTGGGTCTTGCGGAGTTTGAGTTCGAGGGCATCGCCAAGGACAACCGTTGCTTCGTGAAGTGCGCCTGACGTGAACGGACACGAGGCATAGACCTCAATTGCCTTGTCGAGTACTTCGATCGCTCGAGGATCGTTCGCCACGGCCTTCTCGAAAGCGGATTCGTCAAGGGGCGGATCGACAAGAAAGAGAAAATCCACCATGGCTGGCACCTCGCCGAGCACCGTGACTCGCTCTTGAATCAGTGGAGCGATGGCTGCGAATCTCTCGGCGTCATAGCGTTCGGCTGGCCAAAGTAATTCCACGCCTTCGGGATGCCAGGACGCATGATCGGGATCAACCCAGGGCTGGACCAATTCGATGAACGTTTCAGGAGAAAGTGCGCGAATGTAGTCACCGTTCATGTGCGTCAACTTGGCCACATCGAAAAACGCTGGAGCGTGGTGGACCTGGTCGAGTCGGAACTCATCGATCAAGGTCTCTTTCGACACCATCTCTCGGTCACCTTCAGGGCTCCAGCCAAGAAGGGCCAGGTAGTTCACGAATGCTTCAGGGAGAAAACCCTGGTCGCGGTAAGACTCAACAGCAACCGGGTCTTTTCGTTTCGAAAGCTTCTTCCGCTGTTCGTTCACCAACATCGGTAAATGTGCGAATGTGGGAAGAGGAACCGGGCGATCAACGGCATCCAGTCCTTCCCACATCAATAGTTGCTTCGGCGTTGTGGGGAGAAGGTCTTCACCACGGATAATGTGGGTGATCTCCATATCGCGATCGTCAATGGCATTGGCTAACGCAAAGAGCGGCTGGCCCGAAGACTTGACCGCAACAAAGTCCTCCATCGCGCTATGCGGGAAGACCACATCTCCACGAATGACATCGTGGACCACCGTCTCGCCCTCGATCGGAACCTTAAAGCGCAGTCCCGTTTGATCAGTGCGAGGAACACTGCGATCACGGCAAAAACCGTCGTAGCCGGGTGTGGGATTACTTTTCGTGCGCTCGTCAATCAGTTCTCGTGGACAGTCACAGGCATAGAGATACCCCGCGTCATAGAGCTTGTCGGCAAGTTCTCGATGGCGGGGCTCAGCAGCACTTTGGAGGTAGGGGCCTTCATCGGCCTGCAGGCCCAGCCAGTCCAAAGCTGAGATGATGCCATCGAGCCACTCTTGGCGACCCCGTGTGGCATCGGTATCTTCAATGCGCAGGACCATAACCCCGCCCGATTGGCGGGCAACGAGCCAGTTAAAGAGTGCGGTGCGTGCGCTGCCGACATGGAAATAACCAGTCGGCGACGGCGCAAAGCGGACGCGGGGGGCCAAGGAGAATCAGTCTTCGACGATGGAGATCGCCCCAGTTGGGCAACCGTTCACTGATTCGCGCATCTTGTCACGCAGATCTTCGCCGGGGTTCTCGTTCAAAATATAGAGATACCCATCGTCACGGACTTCAAAGACTTCGGGGGCAATGCCCATGCAGACTGCGTTACTCGCACATGCCTCAAAATCGACAACTACCTTCATGGTTTCCTCCTCAAATACTGCGAACCTTCTGGCCGCCTTTGCCCCTCAGTCTACCGGCAAGCGTGGGACTACTCAGGCTTGTCGGAACCGACCACCCACATGGAGAAGAACTGGCTTCCTCCGCCATAGGCATGACCCAAGGCCTTGTGGGCATCGGGGACTTGGTGATCGCCTGCCATATTGCGAACTTGGAGGGCTGACTCTAAGAAACGAAGCATGCCTGATGCCCCAATGGGGTTCGACGACAACACGCCACCTGAGCAGTTCCAAGGAATGTCGCCGCCATCGAGTGAGGTCGCCCCTGAGTCGGTGAGCTTCCACCCTTCATTCTCTTCGGCGAAGCCCAAGTTCTCCAGCCACATCGGCTCATACCAAGAGAAGGGAACATAAACCTCGGCGCAGTCGAGTTCTTGGCGTGGCTTGGTGATCCCTGCTTGAGCAAAAACATCCTTGGCACAATCACGCCCCGCTTGAGGGTTCATGAGATTCCGTCCAGCAAACATCGTGGGCTCCGAGCGCATCGCCATCCCATGAATCCATGCTGCGGGTCGACCTGTTGTCTTTTCTTGCGCCACCGCCACGTCTTCTGAGCTCAACACCATGGCGGCGGCTCCATCCGACGAAGGGCAGGACTCCAAGTAGTGCAGTGGGTCCCACAACATCACGGACTCTTCGACCATCTTCAAGTCAATGTCCGGCAAATGGAGGTGCGCATAGGGATTCTTCAACGCGTGGAGTCGGTCTTTGACTGCCACTTTCATTCCAACGTTATTTGGTGCACCGGACTTATTGATGTAGGAGCGAATGATCGGGGCGAAGTACCCACCCGCTCCTGCGAGCAGAGGCGCAGAGAAAGGTTGGGGCACAGAGAGCGCCCACATGGCGTCAGAGTCCGACTGCTTTTCAAAGGCCACGGTCAAGACACGCTTGTGAATACCGTTGGCGACTAAGTGCGCAGCGACAATAGCCGTGGATCCACCGACCGAACCTGCAGTGTGGACACGGAACATGGGCTTACCAACCGCACCAAGAGCGCCCGCGAGGTAAAGCTCTGGCATCATGATGCCTTCGAACATGTCGGGGGCTTTGCCGACGACGACGGCATCGATGTCTGAAAAATCCAGCCCAGCATCTTCCAGCGCGGCAACGGCTGCTTCTCGCACTAAACCGGCGATGGAGACGTCTTCTCTCTTTGATTTGTGATGGGTCTGGCCGACGCCAATGACCGCACAGCGCTGGTTCATGATGCCCCTTCCAAGACTGCGACCAAGTTCTGCTGGAGAACCGGCCCCGATGTGGCATGAGCCACCGCACGATTCGCCGAGCCGTCCATAATGCGATTCGCCGCTTCAATGAACCGGATCAGCCCACCGGCCATCAGCGGGTTGGCCGCCAAGGGACCTCCCGATGGATTGATCACCGTCGACTCATTCAGCCCCATGGCCCTGCGCAGCAAGATCTCTTGGTGAGCAAAGGGGGCGTGCAGTTCGGCGATGTCCACCGGACCTGCGCTCACGCCAGCATTCTCTGCGGCCTTCGTGGTCGAACGAGACTCGGCGAGGTTCCGTGCGCCAAATGCGTGGGCGTCGACTCGGTGATCAATGCCGGTGATCCACGCTGGTCGATCAACGACGTCGTAGGCGCGGTCCCCCGCTACCAGGATGATTGCTGCTGCCCCATCAGAAAGCGGAGGCAAGGTGTGACGGCGCAGTGGGGCGACCGCATAGTCATCCTTCATCAATTCTTCCATCGTCTTTTCGTTCGCTACTTGAGCGTTCGGGTTCGACAGCGCATTATGGCGAGCACGAGAAGCGATGCGAGCAAAGTCTTCTTCGGTCGCTAAACCCTGATCGATCATGGCTTGTGCTTGCAGCGCAGCTAACGAAACCTGATCGGGCCACATGGGCGCCATGGTGTAGGGGTCGAGTTGCAGGGCCAGGATACGACTCAAGTCACCCAGCGAGGACTTGCCGAAGCCATAGACAAGGGCCACGTCTTTTCCTTCTTCTTGCAGCGTTACCCAGGCTTCGTAGAGCGCCCACGCACCGTCCATCTCGACGTGGCTTTCTGCCTTTGGAGGCCAAACGCCCACGGCGTCAAGAGCGGTCACAAAACTAAACGGGCCACCAATGAGATAGTCCGTCGAGCCTGAGCAGATGAAATCGACATCATCTTTGGTCATCCCGGCATTGGCGTAGACCTCGGTCACGACCGGCATCAGCAGTTCAACTTCATTGGCTTGTTCGATGCGGCGTTCTGACTTTGACTGCGCGCAGGCCACGATGGCGACGGGTCGGGTTCCTTGGCGTGGTGGTGGCGTGCTCATAGGTGCTCCGCAAAGGTTGAGACTTCTCGATTGGGCTCTCCGGTGGGCTGGAAGTATTTCACTGATGCCAGCGTCGGGCCGAGTTCTTCTTTCGGGACCCAAACGGCTTCAACGCGCAGGCCCATTTCCACATCTTCTGGAGCGATCCCTTGGATCAGCCCCATAAAGGTGATGTCGGCGCCATCGAGAAGAATTGATGCGGTGATGTAAGGGATCTCGATGGATTGTCCGGCAAAGGGTACGTTCACGACACAGAATGTCGTTACCGTTGCGGTGTTTGGGAGAACTACCTCTTCGGTCGTCGCTACCGCGTCTTTCGGGCATGACCCTCGCGAAGGTACGTAGACCTTCTTGCACACGGGGCAGCGTTGGCCAATAAATCGGCCTTCGGCATAGCCACGAAGGGACTTGGACTGTGCGACGCCTGCAGTGAAGTTGTAGTCAAGGCGAATCGGCGTCGACAACATCGTTACTGGCCCTTGGGCGGTCTCTTCGGCAGCCATTATTTTCCCTCCAGAACAAAACATCGCAGATCGTGCATCGAACCGACGCGCTCTGCGGCGGGACGGAACTCTGCGGTGACACGCGTGCCGGTCACGACGACGTCGCTCGTCGGTGCGGCAACGACATGCAACATTGCCGTATCGGCTCCATCGAGGCGAATCAACGCCCAGGCAAAGGGCGTATCGAGTGGGGCGTCGAAGCGAGGAGTGTCAACCCATGCCCAGGTCTCGATCACGCCCCCGGGTCCAACATCAACAATGCCGCTGGTCTCTTCTGCAGTATCCGGGTCGTACTCAGTGGGGGGCACAATCACACGCCCCTTCGACCCTTTGACGCCGACGATTTTTCCATCCCGAAGTGCCGTCAAGAACGCACCAATGATCGGTCCGGTCGAGCGAGCATAAGGGTACTCAAGGACGTGTGGGCTGGTGTAGATCTCTGTCGGATCTGCCATAATTCCCCTCCTTGACTTCGGCACCGTCGGTGCAACAACTAGAACACGCTGAGACTAGAACACATTCTACTTCTCGTGCCAATGCGCCTATTTTTCAGGGTTTACGAGCCCCTTGGCCGATGGTTGCTTCCGCACGGGCGGGGTGAGTTCTCCAGCTTCATCAAGCAACATGGCGACAAAAGCGGGGTCGGACAAGATTGCCTGGTCAGCCAAGAATAACTTTCCGTAGCGCTCGAAGTACATCAGTTGCTTACCCAAGAGAAAATAACCCCGGTCGAAGTCGCTCATCATTCCTCCACCATCAACGGCCATCTTGTGAATACGCCGCTGCAAGCGAAGGCGCTTGAAGATGGACCGCAGAGAGTGGTCTTGGAACTCGACCCCATGAGCCGAGGCCACTTGGACCTGCGTGGCATTCATCATGGCGGCAAAACTCACTTCGCCAAAGGGTTGGAGAAGAACGGGTTCGATCATTGAGCGGAAAAAGGCAGTGAGTTGCTCCTCGTCCATCCCCATCGCCTCTCCAATGGCCGGACCGTAGGTAGAGACAATGTGATTGGTGACATCAACCCAGGCTTGTTCGTCACCGAGAACGCCCCCCAGCATGCGACAGAGAAACCAGTGGGTTTCGCTGTCGAGTCGACCCACGATGCCCCAGTCGATGACGCCAATGCGTCCGTCGCGCAACAGCAGCAAATTGCCCGCGTGGATGTCGCCGTGGAACATGCGGTACTTCACCGTCATGATGAAGAAACCATGGATGAGTTGCGCAATCAAGGGTCCCGGATCGATGCCGAGTTCTTGGATCACGCCAAAGTCATCGATGGGAACACCATCGAGGAACTCCATGGTCAAGACATTTTGCCCAGAAAGTTCGGGGAAGGGTTCTGGGACCACCACGCGGTCCAGTTTGAGGCGCTCGTTCAACTCCCTGAAGTGATGGAGCGCACGTGCTTCGTTACGCAGATCCATCTCTTCGCCAATCTGCAAACGAAAGCCATCAATTTGTTGGAACACCGCTCCAGCAATCTGTGCACCGGTCTGCCGAGAAATTAACTCAAAGAGGGGCTCCATGAGGTCCAGATCAGTGGCCGCGAGTTGATCGATCCCTGGGCGCAAGACTTTGACCGCGACCTGGCGACCGTCGTGCAGCGTGGCACGATGCACGACGGCTATCGATGCTTGGCCGATGGGCGTTCGCTCGAACGTCGCAAAGGCTTCTTCAAGCCGGCGCCCTAAGTCCGCTTCAACCACCCTCCTGATTTGATCGAAGGGAACGACCGGACCAGTGTCGAGACAGGAGCGAAACTCATTGGAGATCTCTTCGCCAAAAATCCCCGGCGATGACGCCAAGATCTGACCAAACTTGATGAAGGTTCCCCCAACGTCCTCGAAGGCCAGCCGCATGGGTCGTGCCAGCACTTCTGGGGGCAGCACCCCTTTGCCAGCGGCGCGTAGTTGTTTGGCCACGACAGGAGCGAAGCGACGTGCAAACTTTCTTCCCACAAACGCTCCTCGTCCCGCGAGTTCTCGCTTCGTTGGGATCGGCAGGACCCGCGCGTGGTAGCGCAAGGGATCGTCCGCAAAGGGTGCGTTGACATGGGGGGAACTCACAGAGTTCTAACCTAAAGGTTTTTGCGCCCAATCGGGCCGCGCTTAAGCCTCGCCGAAATGCTTTTTCAGCTGCTCGAGGGCGCCCGAGTAGGACGCACCCATCAGGTCGCTCATCTCGTCAGGGGTAACTTCCCATGCCCAGATGACTTTCGAACCACTTCCGACCTCTTCAACGGTCACAATGCCCTTGTGGGAGTCAACGGGAACGCCTTCAGTGATCGAGTAGACCAAACGGCGGCCCGCGTCGTCACGTTCGATCAGGCGTTCGCGAATTTTCATGCCAAACATGCCGAGTATTCGGTCATCACCCTCAATCTCAAGAGATTCAAGATCGGGGAAGATCACACCCACACCGGCAAAATCGCCGACGGCGGCCCATGCATCATCTGCACTGACCTTAAGTTCGCATTCCACTGCACCTGATGCCATGATTCTTCCTCTCTATGAAGCGTTTACCGCTGAAACCAACTTCGACAAGGTATCTTTTGCGTCACCGAAGAGCAACACCGTTTTCTCATCAAAGAGCAGATCGTTGTCAACACCGGCAAAACCAGGGCGCATCGAACGCTTTAAAAAGACAATGTGCTGGGCTTCATCGGCGTTAATAATCGGCATACCAAAGATCGGACTACCCGGCGTGGTCTTGGCTGAGGGGTTCACGGTGTCGTTTGCTCCCACAACGAGCGCAACGTCACAGGTCGGCATCTCCGGATTTGCATCGTCCATTTCTTTGAGCTGTTCGTAGGGAACATTCGCTTCAGCCAAGAGCACGTTCATGTGACCAGGCATACGGCCAGCTACGGGGTGGATGGCGTAGAAGACTTCGACGCCTTTGGCTTCAAGCTCGTCAGCGAGTTCTCGAACCGTGTGCTGCGCTTGCGCGACGGCCAGGCCGTAGCCAGGGATGATGGCAACCTTACGGGCATAGGACAACAACACGCCAACGTCTTCGGGGGTGCTTTGGCGAACCGTACGGGTCTCGCCTCCCTCGGCCCCGCCACCGGCAGTGATGTTTGAACCGAAGGCGCTAAAGAGAATATTGGGCAGGCTTCGTCCAATGGACTTGCACATCATCTGCGTGAGCAGCAAACCCGATGCTCCGACCAGGGTTCCCGCCACAATGAGGACGTTGTTGCCCAAGGTAAAGCCTGACGCCGCCACAGCCAAACCGGTCAGTGAGTTCAACAGCGAGATCAGTACGGGAACGTCCGCTCCACCAATGGGCAAGACAACACCAATACCGATGACGAAACTGACCGCCAGGAGAATCCAGAGCAGCGTGGTGGAGGCTGTCACCAGCACCGCCACGATCAATGCAATAGCCGCCAAGGCCAAGAGTGCGTTGACGATCTGTTGGCCTGGATAGGTGATTGGTCGGCCCGTAATCAACTCTTGAAGTTTGATGAACGCGATCGCCGAGCCCGAGAACGAGACCGTTCCGATGAAGACCCCAATGAGAACTTCAAGGACTTTGTAGGTGGCTTCTTGTTTTGGGTTCGACCCGATAAATGTCGTAATCGACACCAGCGCTGCCGCACCACCACCGACCCCGTTGAAGATGGCCACTAACTGCGGCATAGCGGTCATCTTCACCAATCGAGCCGCAGGGAGCCCAATCACCACGCCGATAGCCATGGCGATGTAGATCCACAGTTGGTGGTGAAGGCCGGGTTGGAAAAAAGTCACGAAAATCGCTAAGAACATCCCGGCCATCGCCACAAATGTTCCCGCTCGTGCTCGCTTCGGACTTGAGAGACCTTTCAGCGCCAGGATGAAGGTAATGGCCGCGACCAGGTAACAAAGATCAATGGCGGTGCCCCGGGTCATGAGATCACCTCGTCGGTCTCGTCAATGACTTTTTTCTTCTTGTCTTCTGGCTTCGTCTTAAACATTTCGAGCATGCGGTCGGTTACAGCGAAACCACCCACCACATTGAGTGTGGCCAAGATCACCGCAAAGAACCCGAGGACTTGTTCCAAGTTCGTCGTTGCGTGTCCCATCACCAAGATCGCCCCGACCAAGATAACGCCGTGGATGGCGTTTGATCCGGACATCAGCGGCGTGTGCAAGACGCTCGGCACTCGAGAAATCACTTCGATGCCGACAAAGACCGAAAGGATAAAGACGGTCAAATACTGAAGTAGAACATTCCCCATCGCTTAGCCCTCCTCGGTAGTTTCTGCTGCGGGTGGTGCCGGAGGAATAATCGGCTGGTGCGGTGCACCGAGAATTTCGGCCGCTGCGGCATTGGTGACGGCGCCGTCTCTCAACACCGTGGTGCCGATGACGACTTCGTCAGCCCAGTCAGGGTTCAAGACACCTTCTTTGCCAAAGAGTTCGAGCAAATTGATGACGTTCCGAGCATAAAGAAAGCTGGCGTGGGTTGGCATGCCCGCCGGTGGGTTCGACAAACCAACCACTGAACAGTTCCCCTGCACCACGACTTCGCCAGCTTTGGTCACTTCACAGTTCCCGCCACCGTCGGCGGCCATGTCGATGATGACGGACCCCGGTCCCATTTGATCGACCATGGCCGCGGTGACCAGAATGGGCGCTTTGCGCCCGGGGACGGCAGCAGTGGTGATGACCACATCAGACAGTGCGACTTCTTTGGCTAAGGCTGCTTGCTGTGCGGCGAGTTCGTCGGGGCTGAGTTCTCGGGCGTAGCCACCAGTTCCCTCGGCGGTCACGCCAAGATCAACAAACTTTGCTCCCAAGCTTTCAGCCTCTTCTTTTGCCGCAGTACGCACGTCATAGGCACGCACCGAAGCACCCAGTCGTCGAGCGGTGGCAATTGCTTGGAGTCCAGCGACCCCGACTCCCATCACGAGGACCTTGGCGGGTGGGACGGTCCCGGCCGCGGTCATGAACATCGGGAAAAACTTGGCCAAGTGCTCAGCGGACGCTAAACCCGCCCGATAGCCCGAGACCGTCGCTTGGCTACTAAGAGCATCCATCGACTGCGCACGAGAGATACGAGGCAACAAGTCAAAGCTAATTGCCGTGGCCTTCTTTCCCATCAAGACCTTGAGTGCATCGGCCGATTGACTTGCCTGCAAGAAACTCATCACGCTGACCCCATCGGGGTAGCTGGCTGCTTCGGTGGCATCGGGAGCATTGACTTTCACGATCATGTTGGCGCCATTCACGGTTGATGACGCATCGGGAGCAATACGCGCTCCGGCCTGGGCGTAGGCCTCGTCAGAAAAGGTGGCATGCTTTCCCGCACCTGATTGAACAACAACATCCCAGCCCTGATCGACTAAACGTTTGGCGATATCTGGGACCAGTGCGACGCGGGTCTCCCCGGGCCGTGTTTCAGTAGGAACGGCAACGATCATCGCTATGGTTTAGCAGATTCCAGAGAGATTTGAGCACAAAAACCTTCTTCTTGAGCGCACGGCTAACCTTGGGCTCTCAAAAAAGCTGGCCACTCGCCACCACCGTGGAGCACAATGTTCGCTCCGGACAAATAGCCCGTGAACGAACCCGCCAATGCCAGGACCAATCCCGCCACATCGTTGGGGGTTCCCATTCGGCCCATGGGCACGGTCGCAGCCACCGCCGCCATCCCTTCGGGGCCGCCATAGTGCTCGGGGCCAGCCCCCGAGTCGAGCAATCCGGCCGAAATGCAGTTCACGCGCACCTTCGGCGCCCACTCGACGGCCAAGGTCTCCGTCAAATTAATCAGACCAGCTTTGGCGGCGGCGTAGGGTGCTGTTCCCGGCGAAGGCCGAAGCGCTGCTACGGAGCCGATGTTGATGATCTGCCCGCCAGTCTCTTGGCCCTGCATCACGGCGTTGGCCGCTTGAGCGCAATAAAAGGGTGCGAGGAGATTCAACGCGATCACGCGCTCGATAAAACGAGGCGATGCATCGGCCGCTGACGATGGCGGCGCCCCACCTGCGTTATTAACCAAAAGGTCCAAGCGACCGAAGGTATCGGTGGTCGTCGCCACGATGGCCGCCACGTCGTCGGCGTTGCGCACGTCTCCAGCCACAAACAGCGCCGTACGGCTGATTCCATCAGGGCCCACTTCGGCGATCTCGTGATCGGGCTCGTTGCGGCCACAGATTACGACATTGGCGCCTGCGGCGAGGAGTGCCGAGGTGATCCCTCGACCCACACCTCGGGTCCCACCGGTCACCAGGGCGACCTGATCCGTCAAGACAACTGATGATTCGCTCACCACAACCCCTGCTCTCTTTTCTCGAACTCTCAGCCGACAATACCGTTCATTCCAGCGCTCTCACGAGCCAGGTGGCCGAACCCTGCCGTGGTGGCCTAGCGTGAACTGACGCACCGTCAGGTCTATTCTCCCCAATGAGGAGGGGTTATGCCCATTCGAACTGAACAAAACCGACCAGGGATTACCGAGGTGATCATGGATCACCCTCCGGTCAACGCCCTCGATGTCGCTGGCTGGTTTTCCCTCGCCGATCAACTCATCGCCGCAGGACGAGACCCAGAATGTCGCGTGGTGATCTTGCGAGCCGAAGGACGAGGCTTTAATGCTGGCGTTGACATCAAAGAGATTCAAGCGAAGGGCGACGAAGCGCTCGTCGGCGTGAATCGTGGTTGTGCGGCAGCGTTTGCCGCGGTGTACGACTGCGAAGTCCCGGTCATCGCATCAGTGGGCGGCTTCTGTTTGGGTGGTGGTATTGGACTGATCGGCAACGCCGACATGATTGTCGCAGCCGATGACGCTACCTTCGGTCTGCCCGAAGTTGACCGTGGCGCACTGGGAGCGGCCACGCACCTCTCGCGTCTTGTTCCTCAACACACCATGCGTCGCATGCTCTATACGGCCGAAGCAATTACTGCAGCAGAACTCTTTACCTATGGTTCTCTCGCCGCAGTCGTCCCAAGAGATGACCTCTTAGCGGCCACCTACGAACTTGCCGAAAAGGTAGCGTCGAAGAGTCCGAGCATCTTGCGCCGTGCGAAAGAGTCCGCCAATGGCATCGACCCGATTGACGTCAAGCGCAGTTACCGATTCGAACAGGGATTTACCTATGAGCTTCATGTCCGAGGCGTGGCCGATGAACAACGCGATGCATTCGTTGAAAAACGCGATGCGGATACGACGAAATAATGTCGAAAGAAACCACACTCAGTGAACTTGTTGGTGAGATCGAATCAGGGATGACCATCGGCATCGGCGGGTGGGGGTCCCGCCGCAAACCCATGGCGGTCGTACGTGCCCTCTGCAACAGCGACGTCAGGGACTTAACCCTCGTGTCCTATGGCGGCCCCGATGTTGGTCTGCTTGTCAAAGCAGGCATCGTCAAAAAAGTCGTCTGTGGGTTCGTGACGCTTGATTCGATTGCTCTCGATCCTCTCTGGCGCCAAGCGCGCCAACAAGGTGCCGTTGAGTTAATGGAAGTCGACGAGGGAATGTTCTTCCTCGGCCTTCAAGCTGCTGCCTGGCGCATGCCATTCCTTCCGACTCGTGCGGGCCTTGGCTCATCGGTGCTTGAGAACACTCCGGCATTCAAAACGGTGGCCAACCCCTACAACGACGGACCCTTTGCGATTCCCGGAGACGTTGGCGCAGAATTTGTGGCCGTTCCGGCGATCAATCTCGATGTGGCCGTCGTGCACGTCAACATCGCCGATGAAAACGGGAACGGCATGATTCTTGGGCCCGATCCCTTTTTCGACGAGCAGTTTCTTGGCGCCGCGCAGCGTCGCTTCGTCACCGCAGAAAAAATTGTGCCCGCAGGAACATTGACTGACCACGGGCCGCTTGAGCGCGCCACCATTCACCGGCTCTTGACCGACAAAGTCGCCGCTACCCCGAATGGAGCGCACTTTACGTCGAACCCCCCGGACTACAACCGAGACGAAGTGTTTCAGAAGATGTACACGACCGCTGCCAAGGAAGAAGAGTCGTGGAATGCCTTTGTCCAGCAGTTCCTCGCTGGCGATGAAACGTCCTACCAGCAAGCGGTGAGCGAGTGGAGGAAAGCCCAATGAGTGATCTCCCAATTGCCGACTACTGCGTGATCGCGTGCAGCGACTCGTGGCGTGACTGCGGCGAAGTCATGATCAGCCCCTTCGGCTCAGTCCCTGGCCTCGGTGCACGCATCGCCAAGTCCACGCACTCACCCGACATTGTCTTAACCGACGGTGAGGCAGCGTTGAGTTTCGGCATCAAGCCGATTAACGCCCGCAGCGATGAATTAGTGCGTGAGGCCTATGTGCCCTACAAATCAATCTTCTCAGTCGTCTGGTCGGGCCGACGCCAGATCATGATGATGGCGAGCCAAGTCGATCAGTTCGGGAATCAAAACATTTCTGCCATCGGACCGAGAGAAAAGCCTAAGGCCCAACTCGTTGGCGTACGCGGCGCTCCGGGAAACTCCTTGAACCACCCGACCTCTTACTGGGTTCCCGATCACAACAGCCGATCCTTCGTCGCAGCTGTTGACGTTGTCTGCGGCGTGGGGAACGACCGAGCACGTGGTGCCGGTGTTGGCGCCACCCGCTTTCACGATTTGCGCGTTGTGGTGTCAAACCTTGGCGTCTTCGACTTTGCCGGGCCCGACGGTTCGATGAAGGTGCGATCACTCCATCCTGGTGTCACGATTGATCAAGTGAGAGACGCCACAGCATTTCCGCTCGCTGGCCTTGACGGTGAGATCGCTGAGACACGAGCGCCAAGCGAAGACGAATATGCTCTGATGCAAACACTGGACCCTAAGGGTCTTCGCCACAAGGAGCTACCCCAACAATGACGATGCCTGAACCACACCAAGCGCTCAAGACGCGCTTTTGCGAGTTGGTCGGCGTTCGCTACCCCATTATCCAAACGGGGATGGGGTGGGTGGCGGGTTCGTCACTGGTCATCGCCACGGCAAAAGCCGGAGGACTAGGCATCTTGGCCTCGGCCACCATGTCGCTTGATGAACTCAAGCAACAAATCGAAGAGGTCCGTTCGGCCACTGACGCTCCCTTTGGGGTCAATTTGCGCACGGATGTCGCTGATATCGACGAACGGGTAGCGCTCATGGTTGACGCCAAGGTTAGAGTCGCGAGTTTCGCTCAAGCACCCCGTGCCGATCTCGTCACACAGTGCAAAGAGGCAGGGCTCTTCGTCATGCCGACCGTGGGTGCCCGCCGCCACGCTGAAAAAGTTGCCGCCCTGGGCGTTGACGCCGTGATCGCGCAAGGCGCTGAGGGTGGCGGACACACTGGTCAAGTCCCAACGACCTTGTTGACTTCAGAAGTCGTCGACGCCGTAGGCGAGGATGTCTGTGTCCTCTCCGCAGGTGGCTGGTCAAGTGGTCGCGGCCTGGTTGCCGCTCTGGCCCTCGGGGCCGATGGCATCGCGATGGGAACCCGGTTTTTGCTCTCAAGTGATTCGCAGGTTCCCGATGAAATTAAGAAGCAGTATCTCGCGACGTCCGTGACTGGAACCGTGGTCTCAACGAGAATTGACGGTGCTCCCCAGCGAGTGGTCCGCACTGATTTGGTTGACCGTTTAGAAAAATCATCATGGATCCGTAACCTTCCGAGAAGTTTGAAGAGTGCCCATCAGTTCCGATCCGAAAGTGGGGCCTCGCTGATGTCACTGCTCAAAGAGGGAAAGGCCATGAAGGAAGGTAATGAACTGACCTGGTCCCAGGTCGTGATGGCCGCCAACGCTCCGGTGATGACCAAGGCGGGCCTGGTTGATGGGCGCACCGATGTTGGGGTATTGCCCACGGGTCAAGTGGCCGGAGTGATCGACGAGGTCCTGTCGGTTGAGAAAATCATAACCTCAGTGATCAACGAAGCCAACGCCACGTTGGATCGGCTCAGCCAACGCTAAAGGGTCGTAGACTCACGGCATGACCTCAGCCGCTGCCCACGCCCCCGAGGTCACAAAAAAACGCGAGAATCTGATTCTTTGGTTGGCCTGCGTTGCGCAGTTCATGGTGATTCTTGATGTCTCCGTCGTGAACGTTGCCTTGCCATCGATTGGGACATCGTTGCATTTCACTCCAACGGGGCTTCAGTGGGTGGTGAACGCCTACGTCTTGGCCTTTGCCGGATTCTTGCTGCTGGGTGGTCGAGCCGCTGACCTCTTCGGTCGACGCAAGATCTTTCTTTTTGGGGCTGTTCTTTTCACGGTAGCGAGTCTCGCTGGGGGCTTGGCCACGACGTCGGGGATGCTCACCATTGCTCGGGTGGCCCAAGGTTTTGGTGGCGCCTTTCTGTCTCCCGCCACCTTGACGATCATTATCACCACCTTCCAGGGGCCTCGATTACCAAAAGCACTTGGTGCCTGGGGTGCGGTTGGTGGTGCAGGTGGCGCGATTGGTTCGCTGGCCGGAGGAATTTTGACCGCTGCCTTGACCTGGCGATGGGTGCTGTTCATCAATATCCCTATCGGAATCTTCGTCGTCATTGGCGCCCTGTTGTGGCTTCCTGAACTTTCGAGAAAATCTGCGTCATCGAAACTCGACATCGCGGGTGCTGTTCTTGTTACCGCCGGGCTCTCAACGTTGGTGTACGCCATCGTGGGAACCAGCACCCACCCCTGGGGTTCGGCCACCACCTTGTCGTGGATCGGTGTCGCTGTGGTGCTCCTTGGGGCCTTCGCTGTCACCGAAACAAAATTTGCCTCCTCGCCGCTTATCCCCTTCTCGTTTTTGTTGAAAAAAACAACCGCCAGCACAAACTTTGTGATGATGCTGATTGGCTCCGCCTTCTTTTCGATGTGGTATTTCTTGACGCTATATATCCAAGAAGTCCTGGGCTACAGCGCGCTGCGCACAGGCTTCGCCTTTGCCCCACAAGCTGTCTTCATCATCATCGGCGCACAACTCGCCTCGCGTCTTATGGCCAAGATCGGCGTCTGGCGTTTAATCCTCATCGGTACCTCTATCGCCACCATTGGATTCTTCTGGCTGAGTCATCTTTCAGCGACGGGAAGCTACTGGACCGTTGTCTTTGGGCCTGCGTGCACGGTCGCATTCTCGCTGGGTCTGCTCTTTAGCCCCTTGGCCGCTGCGGCAACGTCACAAGCTGGACCCACCGAAGCCGGTCTCGCTTCTGGTCTCTTGAATACCTCTCGACAAGTTGGCGGAGCACTCGGTCTCGCCGTGTTAGCCACCGTTTCGGTCAACGCCACGGCCAACATGCTCGGTGGCACCCACCCAGAGTTCGGCCAAACAGCAAACCTGGCAACCAAAACTGCGCTGACCCATGGTTACAGCGTGGCCTTCTTTATCGCTTCATTGATTTGCCTCGCTGGTGTGTTGGCGACGTTCTTAATTCCACGATCAACGGGGAAGGCCATGATGAAGGCGTCCGCTCCCGAGCCGGCACACTAAATGGCGTTCATTGGCTATCACTACGAAGATCTGTCCGGTGCCATCGTTACGGCGTATGGAAATCCGCAGACCTTGATCTCTGAATTTGCGGCAAACTTCTCGACGGAATCAGGAATCCCGTCTGACCAAACGGTGTTTTGGTTCAACAATGTGACGCTCGACCCTAGTCACACCATTGGAAGTTATGGAGTCCCCGCTGGTGGCAACCTCACCGTGCTCATCTCCCCGCTGATCACCTCAGTCACCCGTGGCCAGGACACCATTACCGTGTCGTGGAGCGAACCCGTCAGCACCACGGGAATGTCAGTTACCTACGCCCATGGAGGCAACAATTATCCCTTTGGGACGAACGTCTGGGGGTTTGAAGTCACTGCTTCCTCGGCCTCAGGAAATCTTTCATGCTCCGTTTCGAACATTTCGACGATCAGTGAAAACCAGTGCACCATCGCAAACGCTCTGGATACCAGTTCCTATTCAGTCGTCGTTACTGCTCTCGATGCTGGAACCATGCCAAACCTGTCATCACCAGCCGTTGAAAGCGCGGCAACGGCCACACTCCCGACGACCACGACGTCGCTTCCCCAACCTTCGCTGGCCTCCACGGGTTCGGATATCACGCCGTTCGTTGGGGCAGGGCCAGGGCTGATGTTGTTAGGTGCGGCGGCGCTTTATGGAGTCAAACGCCTCCGACGCTCAACGACTGAGTAGCACCGACGAGCCGTGGCCGAAAAGGCCTTGATTGGCGGTGACGCCTACCTTGGCTCCTTCTACTTGGCGCCCCGTGGCCTGCCCTCGCAACTGCCAGGTCACTTCACAGCACTGGGCGATAGCTTGAGCGGGAATAGCTTCGCCAAAACAGGCAAGGCCACCTGAAGGGTTAACGGGCACCCGCCCACCGAGCGTCGTTGCGCCAGAACGCAGCAAGTTCTCGGCTTCTCCTTCGCCACAAAGTCCGATGTCTTCATACCAGTCGAGCTCGAGAGCACTTGAGAGGTCATAAACCTCAGCGAGTGAAACGTCTTCTGGTCCGATACCTGCTTGTTCGTAGGTTGCATGGGCAATGGATGCCCGGAACGTAGGGCCTGCTTGAGCAACTGTTTTTGAGGAGTCGGTCGAGAAATTCGGCATCTCAATCACGGTGTTCGGGAACGTTGGGGTCACGGTGGTGACCGCATCGACCGTCACGACCTTGTCGTAGCCATGAGCTTTGGCGTAATCCATCGAACAGACCACCATCGCTGCTCCCCCATCTGAGGTTGCACAGATCTCTAAGAGACGAAGTGGATCGGCCACCATGGGTGATGCCAGCACTTCGTCGATCGTGACCTCTTTGCGATAACGAGCGTTTGGGTTATTCAGGCCGTGCAGCGCATTCTTGACCTTCACTTGAGCGAAGTCTTCGTCGGTTGCTCCATAGAGCGCCATGCGACGCCGCGCGTAGAGCGCAAAATACGTCGGGTTGGTTGCTCCCAAGAGATGAAAACGCAACCAGTCCGGGTCGTCTTTGCGATCGCCACCCACAGGGGCAAAGAAGCCCTTTGGCGTGGTGTCGGCGCCAACAACGAGGGCAACATCGACGAGCCCGGCCAAAATCTGCGCACGGGCATTTGCTAATGCTGCAGCGCCTGACGCACAGGCGGCATAACTTGATGAGACCTGCGCCCCGGTCCACCCCAGTGCTTGAGCAAACGTGGCTCCCGCGATAAATCCGGGATAGCCGTTACGAATAGTGTCTGCGCCAGCCACATACTGAATGTCTTTCCATTCCACACCAGCGTCGTCGAGGGCGATGCGCGCGGCGGCTACTCCGTATTCAACGAAATTCTTTCCCCACTTGCCCCAGGGGTGCATGCCAACCCCGAGAACGGCAACACTCTTGTCGTTAGCCATTGGCTGGCTCCTTCACTGGTCGCCATTTCCAAACGAGATAGTCCGTGTCATCATCGCTATAGAGCGTCTCTGCCACTAACTCAGCCTGCATGCCAACGGCTAGGTCTGCCACGCCAAAGCCTGCGGCAACTTGCCCTAAGACCACAATGCCTTCTTCGGCTAACTCCACAGCAGCAATGGCGAAGGGAACATGAGGGTCAGCGGGAACAAAAGGTGGTGGTGGTTGATACTGCGCATCGGTGTAGGACCAAATCGTGCCGGTAGTTGACAACGTGATGTGGTCAAAGGTCGTTGCCGTGCAATAGGGGTTGCGGCACGACGTCTCTTCGGCGGGAAAGAACACTGTTGCGCATTGTGTGCACTTTGTTCCGAGAAGCGCAGGAATCGCTGGATCAAAAAACCCATCGACCGCCGCTTGTGTTTTGGTGGCCATGCTCAAATCCTCTCGATGATGGTGGCGTTGGCTTGGCCCCCACCTTCGCACATGGTCTGCAACCCGAAACGCCCATTCGTTCGCTCTAGTTCGTTGAGCATCGTGGTCATAATGCGCGCTCCCGATGCTCCGGTGGGGTGGCCTAATGCCATGGCGCCGCCGTTGATATTTACCTTCTCCATATTGGGAGCAAACTCTTTTTGCCAAGCCAGCACCACCGAAGCAAACGCTTCATTGATTTCGATGACGTCCATGTCATCCAAGGTCATCCCGGTCTTGGCCAGGATCTTTGCCGTCACGGGAATCGGTGCGGTCAACATAATTTGGGGATCATTTGCGGCCACCGCAAACGCATGAAAGCGAGCCCGTGGTGTGAGACCAAGTTCCTTGGCCTTCTCTTCGCTCATGACCAGCACTGCAGCAGCGCCATCCGAGATCTGTGATGAGGATGCCGCCGTGACCTGCCCGTCCTCAAAGAAGGCCGGCCGAAGGTTTGCCAAGCGCTCAAGGGTTGTGTCGCGACGTACTCCCTCGTCGGCCGTTACCATTCCTGACGCGGCACCATCATGGCTTCTCGCTTCCAGCGGAATAATTTCGTTGTCGAATCGACCTTCGTCTTGAGCTCGCCCAGCGCGTTGATGGGACGTGTAGGCCAGCAGATCCATCTCTTCTCTCGTGATGTTCCACCGTCGTGCAATTTCTTCGGCGCACTCGCCTTGATGAATCAATTCATACTTCGCTTTGTAGAGCGGTCCGTAGGCTTCGCCGGGACCAGGTTCGGTGGTCGAGCCGATCGGCACTCGGCTCATCGATTCAATGCCCGCGCCGACGACAATGTCCATCGCTCCGGACATCACGGCTTGGGCGGCGAAGTGAATCGCTTGTTGGGCGGATCCACACTGTCGATCGACCGTGGTGCCCGACACCGTGTCGGGATACCCCGCTGCCAGCGCAGCGTTGCGAGCGATATTCATCGCCTGCTCACCCACCGTCATGGTGCAGCCCATGATGACGTCATCGATCAATCCGGGGTCAATTCCGGTCCGTTCGACCAGTGCTGCCAAGGGCTGCGCCGCTAAATCGGTGGCGTGCCAGCCGGAGAGAACTCCGCCTCGACGCCCCACTGGGGTTCTGACTGCATCAACGATCACACAAGTAGGCACGGGAGCATTCTTGCCGATTATCTGATGGTGTGTCAGATTTCAGACGTGGACTTTCTTTTAACCCCTGAAGAAGAGGCCTTTCGGTCTGAAGCTGCGAGCTGGCTGCGAGCCAATGTCCCCGCCCCGGGGACATTGAAATCCTTGGACACCCGAGAGGGTTTTGAGCAACATCGGGTCTTTGAACGTCTGATGTTCGACAACCACTGGTCGGTCGTCTCATGGCCTGAGAAGTATGGAGGCCGTGACGTCGGCATCATCGAGTGGCTCCTGTTTGAAGATGAGTACTACAAAGCGGGCGGGCCGAAGCGAGTCTCACAAAACGGTATTTTCTTGCTCGCTCCTACCTTCTTTGATTTTGGCACCGAGGCCCAACGCGATCGCTTCTTGCCAGCGATGGCATCGGGCGATGAGATTTGGTGCCAGGGATGGTCCGAGCCGGACTCCGGCTCAGACTTGGCGTCGTTGCGCAGTAGCGCGAAAAAAGTTGATGACGGGTGGTTACTCAATGGACAAAAGACTTGGGCGTCACGCGGAGCATTCGCTGAGTGGTGCTTTGGTCTCTTTCGCTCTGACCCACAAGCCGAACGACACCGTGGGCTGACGTACTTCTTGGTGGCCATGGACACTCCTGGAGTGACGCGTCGTCCCATTGCACAACTCGATGGCGAGACCGGATTCGCCGAGATCTTCTTCGATGATGTTTTTGTCCCTGACGATCAGGTGCTCGGCGAGGTCGGCCAAGGCTGGGCCGTGGCCATGGCGACTGCGGGGAGCGAGCGAGGACTATCGCTGAGGAGTCCCGCCCGCTATCGACAAGCCGCGGAGCGATTAGCGGCATTATTAATCGAACGTGAAGGCTCGATCGGCGAACCACTGAGCCGTCTCGCCGATCGAACGGCGAAGGCATACTGCAACGCGGCTGCCTATGAACTTCAAACCTGGTGGACCGCTACCGCAATTCGCGAAGGAAAGGGAGTCGGCCCCGAAGCAAGCGCCACCAAGATCTTCTGGTCAGAACTCGACGTAGAGATCCACGAAACTGCCTTAGAGCTTCTTGGACCCGACGCGTTTCTTCTCGCCGATCATGGCGAATTAAGCGACTGGCTCGATGGTTATCTCTTTTCATTGGCCGGACCGATCTACGCCGGAACGAACCAGATTCAGCGAAACGTCGTCGCCGAACGCCTTTTAGGACTGCCGAGGAAATAGACCATGCGCTTCTCTTTTACCGAAGAACAACTTGCCCTGCGAGAAGGCACCCGCGATGTACTCGAGGCAATGTGCACAACATCCGATCTCCGTGATTTGTATGAAAGCGACAATCCCATGGGTGGCAGAAGCGCCGAGCGGTGGAGTGCGCTGAGTGACCTTGGCGCCACGGCATTGCTCGCCAGTGAAGAAGCCGGGGGCTTGGGTTTCGGCGACGCAGAACTTGTCGGCGTTCTCGAAGAAGCGGGAAGGGTGGCACTACCTGAAGCACTCGGCCTCCACGCCGGTGTGGCAGTGCCAATCTTGGGGCTCGCCTCTTCGACACCAGCAGGACTTCTTTCCTCCTTAGTCGAACAAGGTGCTCTTGTTTCTGTTGGAGGTGTGGATGTCGCGTTGACGGGACCGGTCGTGCGACAGTTCGACGGCGAAGCCCACGCTGAGCGCGTCCCCGATGTCAATCGTGCACACTCATTCTTGTTGGCGTCAGCGAGCGATCACGGCGTCCAAGTCTGCCTTGTCGGACGTGATCAGTGCACCATCACGCCGACACCTGGACTTGACACTGCGTTAAACCTTGGTGCGGTCGCATGGACACCACGACCTGAGAACGTGATCGCCGAAGGCGATGATGCGATCCTCATCATCGATGAGATCGCCTCTCGCTCGAGTCTCGTCAGCGCGGCTCATCTCTGCGGTGTCGTTGACGCAATGTTGCTCAGAACGGCGGAGTACGCCAAAGACCGTCAGCAGTTCGGCGTTCCCATCGGCAGCTTCCAGGCCGTGAAGCACATGTTGGCCAATGTACGCGTCGCCCTCGAGTTTGCACGCCCTGCTGTTTATCGTGCCGCGTGGTCCTTCAGCGTCAATGACGACGCTCGTCACCACGACGCCGCGTTAGCAAAAGCGTTAGCTTCAGAGATGGCGCAGGACGCTGCGGCGACCTGTCTGCAAGTCCATGGCGGTATTGGCTATACCTGGGAAAGTGATCTGCAGTTTTACTTGAAGCGTTGCTGGGCGCTCGCCACCGCCTACGGCGACGCACCAATGCAGCGTGCACGAGCACTCTCGCTTGGGCTCAATCTGAGTCAGTGATTCACGGCTCGCTTTCCTGGGCCATTGTCGAAAGTCCCTTCGGTCGCTTCGCCGTTGGCGGGACTGATGAACTCGTCACAGCGGTGACGTTACCCAGTGAGACGCCAGGCGTGCTTCACGACCGTGGTCACTCTGAGCTTGTCGCCGACGCAGCGCTCCAACTTGACGAATACTTTTCGGGCAAGCGCCAACACTTCACCATTCCCCTTGCCCGCATTGGTACGCCGTTCCAAGAGGAAGTCTGGGCGTCGCTGGCGGAGATCCCCTTTGGAGAAGTGCGATCCTACGGGTGGGTCGCTGACGCGGTTGGTCGACCAAAGGGGCCTCGTGCCGTCGGCCAAGCCTTGGGGAAGAACCCCATCGCCATCCTTCGACCCTGTCATCGTGTGGTGGCGTCAAATGGCCTCGGTGGCTTCGGCGGCGGCGAGGCGTTGAAAGCGTCACTGTTGGCATTTGAGGGTGCGACCTATTGAAGGCGCTGCAGCGCTGCTCGGCCAGCACGTTCGCCTGACGCCATAGCCCCTTGCGTCGAGGGCGTGGCGAATCCATCACCGGCAACGAGCACATCGTTCATGGACTGCGGGCCCACAAGATCAGCCGGTGGGCGAAACGAGGGAAGTGCGTAAGGGACGAGCGATCGGGAAATCAATGACCACGATCGCGTTGGGGTGTCATGGAGCTGCGCCAATCGTGTGCGCACCGTTTGCTCGTCATCGACTCCGGCGTGAAGCCCAAGGGCGGACGCTGCGACCAGGTGCTTGCCCGGCGGCGCATAACTCGGCGCTGCTGACGTCATCTCGAGTGTGTTCACGAGGGGCCCTTGCCGTTGGTCGACGATCAGGGTCGCCCCCGCCTTCAACGGTTCGTCGGTGGCATACCACCAGGTCGTCACGGGGTTCATGGCAGACGGGGCTGCACCCCCAAGCAGAGTTCCCGTCACGTTGCTCGGTGTGGCGACGACCACCACGTCGCCCGACACCACCGTGCCATCAGCCAGGGTCACCGATCGAG
Source organism: uncultured Actinomycetes bacterium (assembly GCA_903825895.1). Classification (GTDB taxonomy): domain Bacteria; phylum Actinomycetota; class Acidimicrobiia; order Acidimicrobiales; family RAAP-2; genus CAIUMH01. The sequence goes on along the minus strand of CAIKCI010000007.1, from coordinate 15,842 downwards.
GGTCAACCCGCACCACCTGAGCATTCATGGTGATGCGTCCTCCAAGATGTTCAGCCAGTTGCAGAGGGATCGCTTCCATCCCCCCTGCTGGAACACCTGGCGTACCGCGAAGGAAACTTCGCAGCAACAACGCAACGACCCGCGCCGAGGTGTCAAGGTGATCTTCAAGTGTGACTCCCGCCAAAAAAGGTTGCAAGAGGTTCTCAATAGCTGATTCGTCGATGCCGTGATGGTTGAACCACTCTTTCGCTGTGCAGTCAGGGTCGATCAACGACGGGTGTCGCTCAAAGCGGATGCCACCGAGAAGTTTGACAAGACCCACTCGACTGCGCATTGATCCCAACGGGGCGCTGAGGGCGCGCAAACTTTTCACTGGCGCACGCAGCGGGTCGGCCACGCAAAAGGATGTCGTTCCGTTGTGGACGATCATCCCAGGAGCAAAGGCCTTGAGGTCAAGTCGGGCAAGATCCAAGGCGCGCCGGGCTTGAGGATACGAAGGGTTGAGGAGTTGAAAGCCCCGGTCGATCTGATACCCATCGATACGGTCCGTCGCAATACGCCCGCCCACGCGATCCGACGCCTCAAAAACTTGGACCTCGATCCCTCGACTGACAAGCCACTGCCCACAGCGCAAACCGGCAACGCCAGCACCCACGATGATGACTTGAGTTGCTTCCATAGAAATAACCTAACGAAGGATCGACGCGGAGCGCACGGTCGTGGCAGGCTGTCGACAACGAAAGGACATCATGGAAAACTCTGAAACCGTAACAGCAGCATTCAATCTCTCCGGGCGCGTCGCCGTCGTCACCGGGGCGGGAAGTGGTCTCGGTCAGGCAAGTGCTGAAATCTTGGCCGGTGCAGGTGCCACCGTCATCTGCGGCGACGTCAACGACGAACGAGCGCAAGAGACAGCCACGTCGATTCGCTCTACTGGTGGCAGTGCTGAGAGTGTCGGCGTCGACGTCAGCGACGAATATGCCCATCACCTTCTTCTCGATGCTGCGCTCAGTCACGGCAGATTGGATATCTGGGTGAACTCGGCGGGAATCATGGCAGAAGCACAGGTACTGGACTTGAAGGCAGCTGATCTCGATGCACTGATGAACGTCAACGTGAAAGGCACCCTTTTTGGCGCACAAACTGCGGGCCGACACATGGCAGAACACGGCGGTGGATCGATCATCAATATGGCCTCTGGTGCGATGCAGATGCCCTCGCCGGACATCGCCGCGTATGCCATGACCAAAGCCAGCGTCGTGCAGATGACCAGGATCATGGCCTTGGAAATCGGCAAGCGTGGGGTGCGCGTCAATGCCGTGGCCCCGGGCTTCGTACCGACCTCAATGACGAGTCGCTACTACCAACGCCCCGATGGGTCCATCGATGAAGAGATGAAGGCCGCGGTCCTCACTCCTATGGCCAAAATGGCCCCGCTCAAGCGAGTTGGCGAACCTCGGGACATCGGCTTTGCCGTGCTGTATTTGGCGTCTGACGCCTCGAGTTTCCTTACCGGGCAAGTCCTCTCCCCAAACGGTGGCGTGGTGATGGTTTAGAGGCCACCTCAGGAACTGACGGTGCGTCAGTTTCCCGCTACGCTCAAAGTCATGACTGACTTACCGATGATTATTTCCGTCGACGACCACGTCGTTGAGCCCGCAAATCTCTGGATGGACCGCCTCCCAGCAAAGTACAAAGACGTTGGTCCTCGCATCAAGCGCGCTCCTATGGGTGAGGTCACCTATGTCGGTGGCAAGCTCTCGGTGATTCCGGGTTCACAAGGAACCGATACCGATTGGTGGCACTACGAAGATCTTGTACGCCCTCTCCTGCGCGTCGACTCAGCCGTTGGCGTGCCCCGTGATCAAGTCACCATGTCGGGGATCACCTATGAGGACATGCGTCCTGGAAGCTACGAACAAAAGCCGCGTCTAGAAGACATGGACGAGAACCACATCGAAGCATCGCTTTGCTTCCCCACCTTCCCTCGTTTCTGCGGCCAGACTTTCACCGAAGCGAAAGACAAAGAACTCGCGCTGCTCTGTGTTCAGGCCTACAACGACTGGACGATCGAAGAGTGGTGCGCAGGCTCAGATGGTCGACTGATTCCGTTGGTCATTATTCCTCTTTGGGACGCCCACCTGGCGGCGGCAGAAGTTCGACGTAACGCCGAGCGCGGTGTGCGTGCGGTCTGTTTCTCTGAGATCCCGGCCTACCTAGGACTGCCGAGTGTGCATGATCCTGATCGTTACTGGGACCCGTTCTTCCAAGCCTGCGATGAAACGTCCACGGTGGTCAATATGCACATCGGTTCCTCATCGAAAATGCCGTCGACCTCGGCTGACGCGCCCGCTGCGGTGGGATCTTCGCTGACCCACATCAACGCTGAACTTTCGATGGCTGACTTTCTGTTCTCGGGCCTCTTCGAACGCTTTAGCAACTTGAAGGTCGCGTACTCAGAAGGCCAGATTGGCTGGATCCCTTACCTCCTCCATCGCATGGACGTTGTGTGGGAAGACAACCGAGGGTGGGGCGGCGTCGCTGACATCGTGCCTAACCCACCGTCGTCCTACTTCCCCGACCACGTCTACGGCTGTTTCTTTGACGACCCCAACGGGATGAAACTCATCGACGAGATCGGTGCCGATAACATCACGTATGAGTCGGACTACCCCCATTCAGACTCGACGTGGCCCCGAACGGCTCAGATCGCTGAAGAGCAGATGGCCGGGCTTACTGACGAGCAGCGCTACAAGGTAATCCGCGGTAACGCCATTAAATTATTCGGCCTCGACTTCGACAAGTAAGTCACTCCCGTCAATGGATCTTCGTTACACCGAGGAAGAAGAAGCCTTCCGGCTCGAAATTCGGGCCTGGCTCAGCGCCGTTCTCCCTAGCCTTCCCGCCAAGCCGGCTTCAACGGACTGGCCGGCTCGACGGGCCTACGACACGCATTGGCAGCGCACGCTCTACGAAGCGGGCTATGCGGGGATCGACTGGCCTGTAGATGGTGGTGGTCGTGGATCAAGTCCTGTTGAACAACTCATCTTCAAAGAAGAGTGTGAGTTTGCTGAAGCTCCTTATATCGGCACGGGCTTTGTGGGCCTTGGCCATGCTGGACCAACCATCATCGCCGAAGGCACCCAAGCACAAAAGGAGCGCTACCTCCCCGCAATTTTGAAAGGCGACGAAATCTGGTGTCAGGGCTTCTCTGAACCAGGGTCCGGCAGTGACTTAGCGTCGCTGCGCACGAAGGCGGTCCGTGACGGCGACGAGTACGTCATCAACGGCTCAAAGATTTGGACAAGCCACGCAGAGGTTGCGGACTATTGCGAGATGCTCGTGCGCACTGGTGACGACGACAGCCGCCACCGCGGTATCTCTTGGCTCATCGTCCCCATGGATACGCCGGGCATTGAGATCCGACCCTTAACCACCATCGGCGGGTCAACAGAATTTGCTGAACTGTTTCTTGACGATGTGCGCGTACCCGTTGCCAATCGTGTGGGTGACGAAAACGATGGATGGCGGGTCACCATGGTGACGCTCTCCTTTGAACGTGGCACCGGATTCGTTGGCGACCTTTTAGAGTCAATGCGTATCTTGCGTTCACTGACGGAGCTCGCGAAGCGCACTGGACTCTGGGGCGATCCTTCGATCCGCCGCCGCATCGCATCGCTGACGGCTGCCTTCGATGGGCTGTGGGCACTGACCAAGCGCAACGTCTCAGAAGCGGCCCGCCTTGGCGTTCCTGGCGTAGGCGGTGTCGTCTTTAAGCTGTCCTACTCAGAGAATGGCCAAGCGCTCTGTGATCTTGGCCTTGATCTCTTAGAGCGATCTGGCCTGGCCGCGTCATCCATTGCTGGTGCCGACAGTCTTGGTGATCTCCCCAATGCCGAACTTGTTGAGGCGTGGATCAAAGGAATTTCGCTCACGATTGCCGCTGGCACCAGTCAGATCCAACGCAACATCGTGGCGGAACGTGTGCTCGGCCTCCCGAAGGAGCCTAAGTAGATGGACTTCCAACTCTCAGACGACCAGCGCGCCTTACAGGAGGGTATTCGTTCTCTCATCAACGGCGCGATCAGCCTCGAGGAAATCCGCACCAAAGAAGGGGCCGACGATACGGTCGAGCAGGCGTGGTGGGACGCACTGAACGACGCAGGCGTCTTTTCGCTCCTGGTGGCCGAACAAGACGGTGGCGTTGGACTTTCCCTGGCCGATGGTGTCGTCGTTGCTGAAGAGCTCGCTCGGGGCCTCGTCCCGGGACCGCTGCTCTCGACCATGGTGCTCGGACCAGGTCTCGCCGATGCTGCTGGAGGGATGCCCATCGCGTTAATCGACCAGCAGAGTCCCAACAGCGCCGTTCCCTTACTGTTAGAGCACCCCCAGACGGTCAAGAGCATTGTGGTCTTGCCGCACATGGGCGATGCCGCTGGCCAATGTCGCCGCTTGGACCCATCCACGCTCACGCTCTCTCTGGTCGACGAACCGCTGGATCCGCTCACACCCTTGGCCGTTGTCCAAGGAACACTTCCTGAGGGAGAGGCGATTGACGGGCTCGATGCGGTTGGATTGCGTCAACGCTCCCTCGTGCTCCTCGGAGCTGCCCAAGTGGGCATCGCTGAGGTGACGGTTGAGTTGGCCGTTGAGTACGCCAAGGGACGCGAACAGTTCGGCCGCCCGATCGGGAGTTTCCAAGCGGTGAAGCACCTCTTGGCTGATGCACTGTGTCGAACCGAGTTGGCGCGTTCAGCGTGTTGGGCCGCTGCGGTGACCCTCGATAATAACGATGTCGCTACTCGTGAGGCCGATACCTTAAGTTGTTCGCCGGGCGAAGTGCGCTGGCGTGTCGCTGCTGGAGCGAAAATGCTGGCCGACGATGCTGCCCTCGCGAACGCCCGCACCGCCATCCAGGTCTACGGCGGCATGGGCTTCACCTGGGAAGTTCCCATCCACCTGTATCTCAAGCGCGCCAGAGTCCTTGCGCAGACCTTGGCGACCCGAACGCAACTCGCCGACCTCCTCTCGGCATTGATCTAACGAAGGAGCACATCATGGCCAACGAATTACCTACCGATACCATCCAAACCGTCCCGAACGGCGCTGTTGTCTGGGGCATGCAATTGCCCATCCAGAGCCAATCGAGCCTCTATGTCTCGGAGTGGGAGAAGACGGCAAGCATTGATGACTTCGCCCGAATCGCCGTTGGCGCTGACGAAGCAGGGTGCTTTTACTTAGGCGTCTGCGACCACACGGCGATACCTGATCGGCTCGTCGATGCAATGGGAGCCACTTGGTACGACACCATCGCAACCTTGGGATGGTTGGCGGGAATCACGAAATCAACCCGACTGTTGAGTCACGTCTTTATTTTGAGCCAACGTCACCCCTTGCGAGCAGCCAAGGAACTCAGCACGCTCGACCGCCTCTCAAACGGCCGTTTGATTGCTGGAATAGGAGCGGGGCACGTCAACGAAGAATTCGATCTGCTCTCTGGGCCGGACGGCTACATTGACCGGGGTCGCGACACCGACGAAGCGTTAAGCGCGCTCACCAAGTGTCTCGTCGACGAATCGCCGAATCACGAAGGAAGCCGTTGGCAGTTCTCGGGGATGCACCTCGCCCCTCGACCGGTACAGTCTCCTCGGCCGCCCTTATGGATCGGTGGATCAACGCCGCCCGCACTTCGGCGGACCGCAGCTTATGGAGACGGATGGCTTCCTCAGGGAACCCCTCGGGCCAAGTTGGCCGAACAAATTGCTCAGATTCGAGAGATGCGTGAAGAGCTGCGCGGTGGTGCTCCCTTGGACATCGGCACAATCGCTGAGCCTCTCTACGTGACTGAGAAGAACGACCAAGATCCAGGATGGGACCTCCCAGGCTACGTCAGCAAGGGTGGACCTGAGCAACTCGCAGACTCGCTCAACGAACTTTCAGCCATGGGCGTGAACCACTTGCAAATTTCCTTTAGAGTTCGCTCAGTCGATGAATTCATCGAGCAGACCCAACGCTTCGGAGCCTTGGTTGCTCCTTTGCTCCACAGTTAGGACCATTTTCCTTACCCACCAACCGACGGAGGCATTATGTCGAAGCAAGTCAACGAAGCAAATCTTTACATCAACGGCAAGTGGGTCCCCGCATCGAGTGGCACCTACGACATCATCAACCCGGCGACCGAAGAAGTCGTCGGTCAGGCACCGAATGCATCCGTCAGTGACGCCATAGCTGCGGCAGCTGCCGCCAAGGCTGCGTTTCCGATGTGGTCCGCAATGGCCGTCGAAGAGCGCAGTGCCCTCATGAATAAAGCTGCAGATGCCATTCGTGACCGTGCCCCCGAACTTCTTCCTTTGGTGATTGCTGAAACGGGAGCGACCGCCACGGTTGGCTCAAAAATGCAAGTTCCCGTCGCCGCTGATCGCTTTGCCCGCTATGCCCGTGACCCTCGTGCTGTTCTTCAGACACCGCTCAATCCTCAAATGGCACAGTCCACGCCATTGGCTCCTGGTGGCGTCATCGGTGGCACCGTCATCCACCAACCCGTGGGGGTCGTGACCTGCATCACGTCCTACAACTTTCCCATGGTCAATATGGCCGGAAAGGTTGCTCCTGCCCTAGCCGCAGGAAACACCGTCATCGTCAAACCCGCCCCGCAAGACCCCTTAGCCGTCATTGAACTCGTCCGCATTCTCGATGAGGTTGGCTTTCCTGCGGGCGTTGTGAACCTCATCAATTCCAACACGCCTGACGCCGCATCGGCCCTCGTCGACTCCTTCGACGTCGACATGGTGAGTTTCACCGGATCAACACAGGTTGGAAGCAAAATCATGGAGGCCGGTGGCAAGACCATGAAGCGTCTCTTGCTTGAACTCGGCGGCAAAGGCGCTGCGCTTGTCTTAGAAGATGCAGATGTGAAGAAGGCCTTGACCTGCATTAGCTCGACCTGGGGATTCCACTCGGGCCAAATCTGCACGTCTCCAACGCGTGCCGTGGTGCACCGCAGCCTCGTCGACGAGGTCATCGCTGGCCTCGAGGCCATTGCTCCAATGCTCAAGGTTGGTGACCCGACTGATCCCGCCACCATGGTCGGACCACTCATCTCAGCCGCACAGCGAGACCGGGTCATCGCCCACATCAATGGCGCCGAGCCTGAGGGCGGCAAGGTCGTCATTGATGGCCGCAATCCAGGCCTTGACACTGGCTTCTACGTGGGACCAACACTCATTGTGGGAACGAATGACTTGACCTGTGCACGTGAAGAAATCTTCGGCCCGGTCATCACCTTGATTCCCTTCGACACTGAAGAAGAAGGCATCGCTATCTCCAATGACACGGAGTTTGGTCTTTATGACTACGTCTTCTCACAAGATGCTGCCAAAGCATTTGAAGTCGGCAAGCAACTTCGTGCTGGGCACATCGGAATTAATACCGCTCAGCGAAACCATGACGCACCATTTGGTGGCTTCAAGATGAGTGGTGTCGGTCGAGATGGTGGCGATTACGGATTGCTCGCCTACTCAGAGATGCAGGCACTTATCTGGTCGACCTGATCGACGCCCCCTCGTTACGAGGGACGCCGATGTGCGATAACACTGGCACCTGGAACGGGACCGGTCCGTGGTCGAGGTGACGACGTGGCGTCCCCATTGGCGCTGCTCACCACCGAGCCCGTTACCGCACCATGGATGAGGTGCGCTTGCGCGTCAAGTAACGAAGCGGTGCGAATCCCCCAAAACTCAAACCCGTAACGATGCGCTGAAACGCTGGCCATCATGGCAACCAGTGCACCCGCCATCGCCATAGGGTCTCCTCCGGTTGGTGGCGTATGACCGTACGCGTGTTGTCCTGATGCAATTGACGCAGCCAATGCCACGGTGACGGCGTTGAGCGCACGAACACGAAGTCCTCGAAGTCCCGCATCGACATCGCTGGTATCGAATTCGAGCACGCGAAAAATTGCTCCGTGCTCTTGCCAAAAATTAAAAAAGCCTTCGGTAATTTTTCGAGCCGTCTGCCAACTGAACTCGGGGGACCAGTCCCCTTCATCCGCCAAGTCAGCTAAGCCACTGGCGTCGTTAATAATTTCTTCGGCCAAAACGGTAATGGCACCCTCAACGTTTTCAAAGTACTGATAGAAAGTCGCCGGGCTGGTCCCAGCCCGGCGAGCAATATCGGTGACCTTTACTGATCGCCACGGCGTCTCCGCAACGAGATGGACGGTGGCGTCAAGGAGTTTCTGGCGCGTGGCTTGTCCGCGCTGGCCTGGCTGGCGGCCGTCCGGCATGGCATTGAGGTCGTGAAGGTGGCGTTGAGGCGTCATTTGTCTATTTTTAAGGTTAGTAGGCCGATAAATGACGAGGTGCGACTGATCCAAGTATCCTTTCTCTCGTGGTCGAAACTCTTGAACGCCCCTTAACGAGAGCCCAAGAGGCGCGCCGCAAACGGGTCATTGATGCGGCGATGGAACTGGCCGCTCAAGGTGGCTACGACGCCGTCCAGATGCGTGATGTCGCAACCCAGGCAGACGTGGCTATGGGGACGGTCTACCGCTACTTCACCTCAAAAGATCATCTTCTCGCCGAAGCGCTTGTTCATTGGATCGAGATGCTCCAGCTCCAGTTCGCTTCACTTCCAGCTGAGGGGGCCACGCCCGCCAGTCGCGTCTTGGAAATTCTTGACCGTGCCCTTGACGTCATGAACCGCCAACCAAGGCTTGTGGCTGCCGTCTTTCTTTCGCTCTCGTCGTCTGATCCTGCGGCGGTGCAGTGTCAATGGCGTATCTCGGAACTGCTCGACAACATTGTGTTGACGGCCATTGGCGCACCAGCTCCCCGTGATACTCACGATCGCAGTCGTATGATTGGCCACATTTGGTATTCGGCACTCGTTGGATGGGTCAATGGCTGGTCGCCAATGGAGCGAGTTCACAACGAACTCGCCATCGCCGTCGAACTGTTACTTCCTGACGCTTAAGAAAGTTTGAGGCGTTTGAACGCGTCGACCCGAATCGTGGTGGACGATCCATCGGTGCTCAATGCTCCAGGGGCGACCGGCACCCCATCGGCAATGGCCCCACGAAGCACGCGTCCGTGGATCACGATCTCAAGCGAGGCTGGCCGCAGACGCTCGCCTTCTGAGTTCCACGTCACGACATCGTCATCGAGGCTGATCTGGTCTCGGCGCGTCGGCCCATCGCCATCACCGTCATCGTCGAAGTGCTCGCCCTTGGCTTGGCCGAGTTCGTCGGGAAAGAGATGGAACGCCAATCGCTGCGGCGCATGATCGACATGCAGTCCACCCGCTGGCCTCGACGGGGCTCGCCAGGCGTCGTCAAGGGGCACCACCGATCCAGCCCTGACAAAAAGCAAGGGCTGGCCCAAGGGAACAGCAAACTCATAGGTTTCGTTACCGGTAAAGCGTTCGGCAACATCGCCACCGAGCCCTTGGGTGCCGGGCACTGCTCTCCAGCGCCACCAGCTTCCCCGTGGCAAGGTCACGCTTCGAGTGGCATGTTCCCCACCCGTGCTGACGGCAAAGAGAAGCGATGGGCCAACGAGCAGCGCATCGTCGCAGTTGGCGACACCGTCGATGGCATTCTTGTCCCCCCACCACAGTGGCCGGAAATAAGGCGAACCATCACGGGTCATCGCCTCGATAACGCTATAGAGATAGGGCAAAAGGCGATAGCGAAGGGCAATCAATGACGCCACTTGGTCGCCATAGGGAGCCGGCCAAAGCCATGGTTCTCGCTTCGGGGCGCCGAGAACTGAGTGGGTTCGGAAGAACGGTGACATGACACCGAGCTCCATCCAGCGAACGAACAACTGGGTTGATGGCGCACCGGAAAACCCCCCGATATCGGATCCTGACAGCGAGACTCCAGAAAGAGAAAGTCCTAAAAAAGTGGCGATCTGCTGGACCAGGCCTTTGGGCGTTGACTCGACGTCACCCGTCCAAATCCACGCATCTCGCTGCATCCCCGCCCATCCTGAACGCGACACGATGAATGGTCGTTTCTGGGGCCGATGCGCGAGCAGTCCGTCACGACCTGCTCTGTTCATCAGGAGTCCGTAAACATTATGAATCTCACGGTGATCCGCACCGCGACCGTCGCTGTCGTGGCGAACAGAGCGGGCAAGCGTCCTGTCTCCGTTCAAGGTCATCGACGTGGGTTCATTCATGTCATGCCAGATACCGGTCACCCCTCGATCGAGGAGCCGAGGATAAAGGCTGGACCACCATGTTCGCGTTGCGGGCTTCGAGAAGTCGGGAAACACCGACCATCCCGCCCAGACCGTACCTTGCGTCGTTGATCCGTCTTCGTTCTTAACTAACAAATCTTGGTTACGAGCCTCACGGTACAGTTCGAAGTCGTCGTCGCGGCTTAGCGCAGGATCCACAATGGCCACCACACGGGTCCCTCGAGTACCGGCTCGCTCGCTGAGCTCGTCGATCCCACCAAAGCGCTGTTCGTCGATCGTGAAGATCCGGAACTGATCGGTGTAGTCGATATCAAGATGAATCCCCGACAGGGGAATTCCACGTTGCGCGAAACCAAGCAGTACCTCGTCGACCTCTTCGCTTGACTCAAAGCCCCAGCGAGAATGGTGATACCCGAGTGCCCATCGTGGAGGGAGTGGTGCCTTACCTGTGATCCCACTTAATCGGCGCAACAACGTAGCGTCATCACCGAGAGCGATCCACGTGCGCACCATACCCCCGGTAAAACGAGTCTCAACTTCACCGACGTTGTCGTCGGTATCAGCGTCAATCCGGACGGTGGCGTCGAACGAGTTCTCATGAAATACCAAGACGCCACCATCGCTATGGCGAGTCAGGGAAATTGGGAGTGAGCAGTAGAGCTCATCTTGGCTTTCGCCCCAAGAACCGCCGGGATCTCGATTCCACAGTCGTAACGTCCGACCTCGGTGATTCAATCGTCCAGCCTGTTCACCAAAACCAAAGATTTGTTCTTGCGGGCGAAGCAATCGTCGATGAAGCCGAACCGGGCCACGGCGCAGCGGTGCAAGTTCGTGATAGCGAAGGCGACCAGCATCATCGTTGATCTTGATCCCATCGGTGGCCACCACAAGGCGAAGCGAAGGTGTTCGCAATGTCACGCTGTTTGAAGTCTGCGTGATGTCGATTTCACCCAATTCTGGAAGATCTTGGTCGATGCTTGTGGCCCATGGCGTGGGCGCGTCATCGGGGCCCCAGGAGATTTTCACGACGTCATTGGCCATACACTCAACGTCAACCGAGGCTCGCTCATAGAGTGCCGTCACGCCGATGACCTTGCCATCACGCATCATCGGGGTGGCGGAAAGAAAGACTCCTGCCGCAACCGCATCAGCGGGTTTACGATCGACGGCTCGGTCTTTGCGATCTTGACGGGCGGCTTTAAGAGAGTTCGTTGCGATCGCACGCATCGTTGCCGGAGAAAGTGCCGTGACTCCTCGCACGACTAAACGAGCTTTGACAGCGGTACGGCGAAGTGACCCACCAAATTCGGGCATAGCCGACCCTACCGCGTCCTCGCCTTAGTGCACATTTGTAGAAACTGCGGTCGTCGCCTCTATCATCCGTTGTGCTTCCTCACTACCTTGTTCGTTCGTCAAGGGTTCTAGAAGTGGGAACCGCAACTCAATCGTGGCACCCTTGGGAACGGGTAGAAAGCGTACCGAACCACCATGATGTTCCAGGATGGATGAAACGATTGAGAGTCCAAGACCCGCACCCCCTGATGGGCGGTCTCGCCCATCATCGCTACGGGTGAAGCGCTCAAAGAGGCGCTCGGCTTCTTCAGGATTGATCCCTGGGCCATCATCGCTCACCAGGAGATAGGCATTATCGGTATCGGTGTAAAGCGAAAAAGTGATCTCCGTCGTTGCATGGCGAACGGCGTTGTCGACGATGTTGCGGATCGAGCGGTCAACTTGCAGTTGATCTCCCCAGATCCGGGCCGCCGCAACCGATTGCTTCTTTACCGTGAGCGAACTTTGAATCTCGAGACGCTGTACTTCGGCAAAGACCAGTTCATCGAGATCAATAGGAACCCATGAACCTGGAGCTCGCTGTTCGTTCATCGACGCTAATAACAACAAGTCGTTCACGAGGAGATTCAGGCGCGTTGCCTCTGCGATAACCACCGCTGATACCGCTTCCCAGTCGACCTCATCACGCCGTCGCCGGGCCACTTCAACCGTTGCCAGCAACGAAGCAATTGGGCTACGCAACTCGTGTGATGCATCCGAAATAAAGGACCGCTGACGATCTTGTGCATCTTCAAGACGTTGCAGCATGTCATTGAGGGTGATGGCAAGTTTTGCCACCTCATCGTCACCCGGGGGCAAGGGTACGCGAAGCGTAAGTTCCTCATCTCGCAGCGCAGCTACCGTGCGGCGCATGCGCTCAATGGGCCGAAGCGCTAAACCGATGAAGATCCAGATTAAAAGACTCAGAATCAACAACGTCAACGGTAAGGCAATGGCGAGGCCAATGATTAAACTTTTCGTGGAATTCTCCATCTGGGACCCAAAGGTGACGGTGTAGACCGTAAAGGTGCCACGCTGCGTCGCTATCGTTTGCGCAACACCGATATTGATTCCATTGTCTTGTGCGTGATCAGATCCGGAAATCCGGATCGACTGGCGTGCTCCTGTTTTCGTTCGTACCGACGAAACCGGCGGCTGACTCTTGAGGAATGAAGAACCATCCACGACGTGATTCGTGGCATCAACAACTTGGACATCGGTGCCGGGCCGGATCGACGGCTGGATTGAGCGATTCTCTGACACAGCTAACGCGACCGACGCATTTTCAGTATTAAGGCGCGTTACTTGTTGATTTAACATCGAGACGTGTTGCCAGTACACCACGCCAGCACCAGAGATCACCAGAACGAGACCAGCCACGACCACGGCAATTAACGCGAGTCGAGCCCTCGTGGAGAGCCCTGCTCCTCGTTCAGCGTTGCTACTCTTCCGTTGCGTCAAGGCGATACCCCACTCCCCTTACGGTCTGCACGCTTCGCCGATTAAATGGCGCGTCGATCTTCTTGCGCAAATAACCGATGTACACCTCGACGATATTGGGGTCTCCTTCAAACGCTCCGCCCCAGACCAGATGGAGAAGTTCGTCTTTTGAGAGCGCTTCTCCCCGAGCATTCATCAGTGCCGCCAACAGCGCAAACTCTCGCTGGGTCAACTCAATGTTCTCTCGGCCTCGATGGACCCGATAACTCCCTGTGTCGAGGCGGAGGTCTCCCATTTCCACCACCGCGGCACGGCCTCGGTCATTTCGCCGAAGCAAGGCATTCAGGCGCGCGATTAACACGACGAAGCTAAATGGTTTCCGCAAAAAGTCATCAGCTCCAATATCAAGTGCCTCAGCCTCGTCGAGTTCGCCATCTTTCGCTGTCAAAACGAGGATCGGGGTCACCACGCCGAGCTTGCGAAGTTCCCTGCAGACCTCGAACCCATTTTTCTTGGGCAATAGAATATCGAGAACAATCGCGTCGAACGATTGATCTTGGCCTCGTTCAAATCCCAGAGTGCCATCGTCAACGAGATCCACCTCAAAGCCCTCCGCGACAAGACCGTCGCGAATAGCCTCTCCGAGGTAACGCTCGTCTTCGACGACGAGTACCTTCATGGCACTCCTCTCTTGATGGAAGTTTCTCTACATCTGAATGTAGAGGATTCCGTCTGGCCCTTCGGTAATTTTGTACGGTGTCAGGCCCGTAGGGGACGGTCCAGTCAGCACATCACCGTTGCTGACTTTAAATTCTGAGCCATGGCAGGGGCAAACCAACAGGTCCGCTGCTTTCGAATAGCCAACGGTACAGCCAGCGTGTGGGCAGACGGCGTCGTAGGCCACGAAATTGCCACTCGAAGGCTGGAGGACGACACCAGGATCGCCATTGGCCGATGTGAACGTTGCCGCTCCGTTGACCGGAACCTGGCTGGCTTTCCCGAGCGGTCTCCCCGCTGGTTTGGCTCCTTGCGTCGTTGTCGTCGCACCCGACGCGGCCGACGTCGGTGTCGTGGTCGAACCCGTCCCAATGGCCGTCGTTGAGCTTTTCGCTGTCGGCGCAGCCCCAATGGCACGGCCCAGGCCTGCGGTAACCCCAGCAATGGCAATTCCGGCGACCCCGGCGGCGACCGCCGCCGATGAGCCAATGACGACGCTGCGCCGATCAACTTCGTCTGGCCGTCCTCCGCGCTCAATGAGTGAGGGCTCGCCGCCATGAAGTACAGGGCACTTCTCTGGACCACAAGGTTCATTTTTCCTCGCCGTGCATCGGTTCTTGTCAAAGTTCCCGCAGAGGTCTTGGATTTGCGAGAACGCCAAGACGAACGGCGTTGGATCCCCACGACCTGCCTCGAGTGACGCTCGTCGACGGATGTTGGCGTCTAACGACAAGACGCCGCCACTCCCCGCAATGACGAAGGGAATGAAGGCAAAGAAAAAGACGATGTCAGAACCCGTGTAATACGGTGATGCATGGAAGCTGACGGTGAGAAACAGCATCAGGGACAAGCCGACGCCCCCGATCGCAGCAATACGGGTCCATAAGCCGATCAAGATACCAATTCCGACGGCAATTTCACCGAGGGAAATCAGAATGCCTAAGGGGACCGCAAACTGCAGAAGGTGCCCAATCAAAAGATGAAGTGGACTGATTCGCTCTGACGCGATGAGTTGTGCCTGGATGCTTGATGGGCTGTTGGCGTCGAAGAAATTCGGATTCGCCAATTTTTGCAAACCCGCAAAGAGGAACGTCACCCCTATGAAGATCCGCAATGGAAAAAGTGCCCATCCCGCCATCAAGGGCGCCTTAGGTGGAAGCGCCCGCAGTGGGTTGGAGGGAGAAGGAGCATTCGATCGACTTGAGCGAGGGCGTGCATTTTTGGGCTGAGAAGATTGAGACATGCCATATGTTGCCACGAAAACGTTGGGAAACTCTCAGAATCTCGGGAAACTTATGGAATTTTTAAAGTACGACAAGGCCCTTTGAACCTGTCACACTTGCTCGATGGAGGAAAAGAGGTCGTATCTCGGAGTGAGCCGCAGGGAATGGCTGACCTTGGCCATCATCGTTCCGATCATTGTTGGGATCATCATCGCCGCCAAGCCATTGGTCACCGACATTTTGAATTCGATTTTGAATCTCAACCCCACGCTGGTGTACATCGTGGTGTTCGCACTGGTCTTTGCCGAAGCATCAATTTTTATCGGTTTCATCTTTCCCGGTGAGACTGCCGTCATCTTGGGTGCCGTCGTGGCCAGTAGCGGACGGGTCAATATCGTCGCACTCACCGTGCTTGTCGTCATCGGTGCCATTGCCGGCGACACCGTCGGATACTTCGTTGGCAAGCGCTACGGCGAAAAAGTACTGGAACTCAAAATCTTGAAGCACCATCGAGGTGGAATCGATAAGGCGCTCGAACTTCTCGCGACACGCGGGTCCGTGGCCGTCTTTATAGGAAGATTCACTGCGTTCTTACGCGCCATGATGCCAGGTCTCGCCGGCCTTTCGCGAATGCACTATCAAAAGTTTTTAATAGCCAACGCCGCAGGTGGTGTGGTGTGGGGTGTGGGGTGCTGCATGGCCGGTTACCTCCTCGGTCACGCTTATCACAAGGCAGAAAAATACGCGGGTTGGGCGTCAACGGGAATCTTGGTGCTTGTCCTCTTGGTCGTCGTGACCCTCTTCGTGAGAGGACGCGTCAAGGAACAGCGCTTAGAGGAGTCGGTCATCAATCCTGGAGAATCGCTTGAGGATGAAATCGAACAAGCCCGAAAACGTTTTAACGATTAACGATTAACGATTAACGATT
>CAIKCI010000006.1 GCA_903825895.1 uncultured Actinomycetes bacterium | reverse complement strand
GGCACTGGATGCTTTTTCTGGTCGTGAATTGAGTCCTGCGAAGGCATCTACTCTTTTTAGGGAACCAGTAATTTGGCCCAAACCCAACCAGGAAAAAGCGGAGAGTGCGACGACGCCGATGGATATCGAGGTGATTATTCGGGTCATGCGAGCAGATTTCACTAGGAGAGCCTACTTGGACGGTAGCGTACTCACGTGCACATTTCAGATGAGACATCACGGCAAGAGGGCGTCTCGGTAATTTTGCCTGTTTTGAATGAAGAGCCCTATCTCACACAGGCTGTAGGCGCGATTCTTTCTCAGGATTATCTCGGACAAATGGAGATTGTGCTCTCGATCGGTCCATCCAAGGATCGCACCTTAGAAGTTGCTCAAGGCTTAGCCGCTCAAGATTCGCGCGTTGTCTTAATCGAAAACCCAACAGGACGAACTGCAGCGGGACTTAATCTAGCAATTTCTAAATCCAGATTTCCTATCATCGTTCGAGTTGATGGTCATGCAGAGATTCCTCGGAACTACATTTCATTAGCCGTGAATATTCTTAATGAGACTGGTGCGGTCAATGTTGGGGGAATGATGGCGGCTCAAGGAGTTACGCCATTTGAGAAAGCAGTAGCAGGCGCTATGCGAAGCCCCTTAGGAGTTGGTGCTTCTCGATTTCATACTGGGGGCAGTGCGGGATCTGTTGACACGGTCTATCTTGGTGTCTTTTTGAGAAGTGCCCTTATGAGCGTTGGTGGATTTGATGAACGTTTTACCCGCGCTCAGGATTGGGAATTGAATTTTCGATTACGCAAAGCGGGTGGAGTAGTTTATTTCGACCCGCGATTGCATGTTCTCTATCGACCTCGACCAACGTTGAAGGCACTTTCAAAACAGTATTTCGAATACGGTCGTTGGCGTCGAGTTGTGACTCGCCGCCATATTGGTACCGTGAATTTAAGATACCTCGCTCCACCTTTGGCGCTGATTGGAACGGTAGCGTCTTTGGTGGCGGGAATATTTCTTTCACCGATTCTCTTCGTGCCCGCTGGCGTTTATCTGGCATTTCTGATGGTGGCTTCACTGGGGATCGGCAAAACTCTTGGCGAAAAATTGCGATTACCGGCGATATTGCTGACAATGCACATGTCCTGGGGGGCGGGATTTCTCACATCACCTCGGACTCTCGTCCCCGAAGGCGAGTGAGTTCAGGGCTGTGCGGTAGCCTGCGTCAGTGAGCAAAGGCAGTTCAAAACTGGTGGCCGTGGAGGTCTATGAGCCTTTTCGCGCTGGTTTACCTCCGCTGGGAAAGTACTGGCGTTCATTATGGGCCAGACGCTCCTTCATCGCCGAGTACGCACGTTCAGAGTTACGCGAAAAGCATTATGACTCAGTTTTTGGCCAGGTCTGGTTAGTTCTTAACCCATTGTTGCTTTCGGGAGTCTATTTTCTCTTGATCGTCATTATCGGTGGTCACAGCGACAAGATGAGATACGGACACCTCACGGCCTGTCTTTTCCTTTTCTATTTCGTTTCTAACACCATGACTGGTGGAGTTAAATCCATTACTAAAGGTGG
>CAIKCI010000005.1 GCA_903825895.1 uncultured Actinomycetes bacterium | reverse complement strand
GTTGAGCTCGCCCTTGGCCTTCACCAGCGATTGAGGTGTGGCGAACACGACCTGGCCGCGCAGGCACTTGGACTTCAGGCCCGCGCAGTAGATGCTGGCGTGAAATTCATCCCCGAACCGCAAGAAGCTGTCGTGGTTCTGCTGGACCAGCTCCTGATTGTGGACCAAAGCCAGTATCCGACTGCTTGGGTCAAGTTGAAGCCGCTCACGGGCCGTTGCTGCAATAAGGATGGACTTGCCTGCCCCGCAGGGCAGCACGACCAAAGCCGTATTGCCTGCGTCGAAGCATGACAGGATCGCATCTGCGGCCTTCTGTTGATAGCCGTAAAGTTGGATACTCATGACTGGAGCCCTCCAACGACCGCCAATATCGGCTGGGGTGTTGGTGCCTTTGCCGGAGCCAACGGTTCGGGGAACAACGCCGTGAACATGTCGATGGGCTTGGCATTGGCGTTTTCAGGGCTGACATAGATGCGCTTTTTAAGGGGCGTGTGGAAACCCGTTGGGGAGTTCACCCAGCCTTTATTAATCCAACCGCACAGCGCAAGTGCCTCTTGAATGTGCTGCTTGGTGATTGTGTGGTTGGTCAGACGATTACGGATGCTGTCGAGTGCCACTTGAATGTGATGGTTATAGAAACCGCCTGCGAAGGGGGCGACGCCGTCACGGATCAACTCTGCAACCAGAGCCACGGGGGTCGACGTAGTAGCCTCGATCAGGTTGATCTTGGCCTCGGTTTCGGGCGGCTTGGCGTCTGCGTTCACGGACGAGACGTCATACTGCTCGGCACTGAAGTGATGGGCCAATGCCTCAAGCCCACCGTTGTCAAGCCATTTGACGTATGGGGCGCCGATAACCGCAGGTTTTTCGTCCTGTCGCTCACGACCGTTCACCACAAGCCAGCGGCGGTCATCGAGATCGAGGGACATCGCCGCGTCATAGTTGGACGTAGCGATGATGTAGCTACAGTTGACCATCGTGACGGCAACTTCATACTTTTCGTTGATGCGGATCGTGTCTGCGGTGACAAGAGGCTTGAGCTTATTGGACAGAGCCTTTTGATCCCACTTCGAGTTTTGGATAATTTCTTCGATGATGATCAATTCAGCCTGTAAAGCTGCGTTGAAATCACCCATCAAAGTTGCCGCATCGGTGGACGTGAACGACCCTATCAAACGACCAACGGTGGTGGCGAACATCGTCTTGCCAGAACCTTGAGGGCCAATCAGCAACAGCGCGGAACGGATGTTGATATTGGGTTGCTGGAGTTTGAGCGCAATCCGGTCAAACACAAATTGGACGTTTTCCTCGCCAAGGATGAATTTCGCCAGCGTCAGGAAGGGGGTGATATCGCCGGGGCGACCAACAGGACGGCGGTTTTCCCATGTGTTGAGGTAGCGCCCACGCATCACAGGATGGACGTTGAGCGTCGTAATGTCCGTATGACCCGGCGCATAGGTGAACCCCGTCAGGTCGGGGTGGCCCCAATCGTCACGGTTCTCGTCATAGTAACTGGACGCCGAGATCATCTTGACTGAGCCATCCGCCGTTATCTTGGTCTTGGAGGGGAAGGCAACATGTGCGTATTGACGATCCAAGGCCTTCGCCGACACCGTTTTAAGATTTGTAAGGTCGACGTAGGTTTCGTGAGGCAACAACCACCGAAAGCGGTCGCGCAGCTCGTCTTGTGCGGAGACGCGGGTCAACCGTTCAATCTCTTCCGTGACAGCTTCTTCGATCAGTTCAAGCTGCTGGTTCTCGTGACGAGTGCGCTCGGCAGGCGGTGTTTTGAACAGTGTCGCCTTCTGGGCCTCGAGCGATGCGAGGGCGTTCCGAACACGTTCGGGGATTGTCAGATCGTCGGGTGCGCCGAGTGCTTTTAGGGCCAGATCACCCTTGGCGCCGGGCCGATAAATCCCGGCACAGGTGTCGTGGAAGCAGTGTGTGACGCCAGACACGACGTTGTGGCCTGCCAAATGCTCGACAGGGTGATCGTCGTTGAGGCAGATGAAGTTGACCCATCCATGAGCGTTTTGCTTATCTACAGCCAGCTCCTCGCAGATGAAGCGGCTCCGAGGGGACAGCGTGAACGACGTCGGGTCGAACTCAATGTGCTCGATAGCGCGGACGTTGGACGCCTTGACTTGAATATCGACAGGCACCTCGACCTCAGGCTTGGTGCCATTGATGATGAACCAGCGACGTTCAATCGGGTCGACCATACCAACAAAGACCGGGTTGGCAATGAAATGCGATTGGACTTTCTGGAACAGTGACAAGTCGATGCGGCCCTTCAGCACCGACAGCCACCCCTTGATCGTGGGTGAATTGAGAGCTTTTGTCAGGACGAAATAAAGATGCAGGCGTGGCGGCTTGCCGTCGATGAAGGATGAGGATGAGAACTGAGCGATCAGGTCAACATCGTGGAACTCGCCGGGGAGGTTGGCCTTGACCCAGGCGCGGACAACCTCGGCCTCCTTGCCGATCATATCGAGAGGAAAGGGCTCTTCGTCGATGTCGATGCAAAGCCAACGGGTGCCCGGGTCATGGGTTTTGATGTTCTGACGCGGGTGACGGCGCTCGGGATCAAGCCCTTCTGCAAGCTCACCCCGAATGAGGATCGACTTGCTGGTGGCGGCTTCAGCCGTCAACACATCGAACAACGACACGATGTCGTGTGCGGTGCGGGTGTGATAGGTGAAGTGCTTCCCGGCTCCAAAAGCCACAACGTCGAGGACGCCATCATCCTGTAAGGTAAAAGTCTTGCCCGCTACCACATTTCTGCCTACAGGCTTAATAAAAGTGGTATTGAAGGCTTGACTTTTAACAGAGATTGGCTTAGTTTCAGTCTCGGTCTGGAAACCAATTTTGTTATCCCCTCGCGCTTCGGCGCGGGGGTTTTTTTTATCCGGCGAC
>CAIKCI010000004.1 GCA_903825895.1 uncultured Actinomycetes bacterium | reverse complement strand
TGGTCGACCAAGACGGAGATGAGGGTGGACTTGCCGGTTCCGTTTCTTCCGACAATGCCCACCTTTTCACCTGTAGCGACGAGAAAATCAGCGCCTTTTATCAACGAGCGCGTGCCGATTTCGATAGTGAGTTGCGTTCCGGTGATCATGGGGGTGGTGGTTCAGTCGTTCGTTAGCGAAAAAGTAAGTCTCTCACATCCCTACAGGAGGGCGCGAAAAAGCCCGACTCGTGATAAGCCGGGCTTTTTCGATAAGTCTTTAAATGACTAAGCGTTCAGAAGTTTTGCCTTCTGGGCTTGGAACTCAGCATCCGTTAAGACGCCCTTGTCCTTCAGTTCAGAAAGCTTGTGAAGCTGGTCGGCGGTGTTGCTGCCTCCAGCGTTCTGAACGGCCTGATCAAAAGCCTGCTGGCGTTGTTTCATCATGCCAATACGTCGCTCTTGCATTTCGCCACCATGGACGACGAGGTAAATAAACAACCCGATAAAGGTGAACGAAAAGAGGATCCAGAGAACCTTTTTGAGGCCATTCATCTCATGGTTTGAGAAAATATCAATCAATACTGTGATCCAAATGAACCAATAGACGAAAAAGAGGAAAACGCACAGGACGAACCAGATGGCGCTGAGAAGTGGGAATGACGCTGCAAGCATAAGATGCCTTTCTTAGGGGATTGAATTTTCCTTACAATGAGAGCGTAGCACTTCGGCCCCCAAAAGCAATGGAAGGGTTTGCCTTTGCTATGCCGAAAGAATACTGAAGCGTTTGGCGAGAAAAACTTCATCACCAGTAATCTCAATGAGTTTCCGAGGGCTTCGCCTCCCTTGAAGAATGCGGACCGTTCCTTTGGCGACCGAGAACGCGTCGGCGATGGCATCGATCACCGCTCTATTTGCTTCTCCATCGACGGCAGGTGCGGCCACTTTAACGACGAGCGAGCCTCCAAAGGAGCCTCCGACATGGGGTGTTCTGGCGTTGGCTCTCACGTGAACGGCGAGCCTCACGAATTCCTTAGCGAGAGAAGTCCCAAGACTCGCCCTTTTCGTACTTGCGGAGCACGTTTTTGGCAATGAGAATCTTATGGACTTCGTCTGGTCCGTCAGCCAACCGGAGGGTTCGAGCTCCTAAGTACATCGCCGAGAGCGGCAGGTCATTTGAGACTCCCGCAGCACCCCACACTTGAATAGCCCGGTCGACGACTCGCGTGAAGGCGGCAGGAACGTAGATTTTCAAGGCCGAAATGTCTGTCCGTGCTTCTGGGTCGCCTCGGTCGACCTTTTCAGCGGCGTGAATGGTCATCATGCGTGAGGTTTGAAGATCAATATAACTTTCGGCAATGAATCCTTGGATGAATTGCTTGTCGCGCAATAATCCACCGTGAACTTCACGTGTCATGGCTCGCTCGACCATCAAGTCAAAAGCTCGCCACATTTGCCCAACGGAGTTCATACAGTGATAAATCCGTCCAGCACCTAGGCGCTCTTGCGCAGCCTCGTGGCCTTGGCCGACCCGTCCTAAAGCGTTTTCAATTGGTACACGCACGCTGTTGTACTTGATTTCACAGTGGTCAGACGTATGGTGACCCCAGATGCCAACACCTCGGACGATCTCAACGCCGGGCGTGTCGGTCGGCACAATGATCTGCACCATTGATCCTGAGCGGCCCTCTTCGCCGCTTGGGTCTTCGGCGCGACACATGACGATAAAGAAGTCTGCGTCAAAGCCATTGGACGTAAACCACTTGTGGCCGTCGATGACCCAGTGGTCGCCGTCTTTGCGGGCGGTGGTGCGAAGTGAGCGTGGGTCTGATCCAGCGGTGTCGGGTTCGGTCATCGAAAAGCCCGATTCCATGGTTCCCTCGATTAAGGGGACAAGCCACTTCTGTTTTTGTTCTTCGGTGCCGTACTTGACGAGGATTTTCTGGTTGCCACTATTTGGTGCGACAACGCCGAACATGGACGCAGCTCCCATGGCGTAGGCCAAGATCTCGTTCATGTAGGCGTGGGGGAGAAATTCCAGTCCCATCCCGCCATACTCCTTTGGAAGGTGTGGGGCCCAGAGGCCGGCGGCCCGGACTTTTTCTTTGACCTCCTCACGAGCTACTCGGGCTTGGGCCTTATCTTCATCACTGACGGCCGTCCCCTTGCGTTGGGGGAAGAGTTCACCTTCGCGAGGGAGAATCTCGCTATTGACAATGTCCGCCGTACGAAGGCGAACATCATTGGTGAAACTGTCAAGATTCTCAAGAGGCGTGACGGTAATAGGCATGCCCATATTCTTAGCAAGTTTTCGCTCGTTCCGCGGTGGCGAACCCTCTAGGATTCCAGTTCAAGGTTGGAAACGCTTGAGAAGCGTAAAAAGTAGGGGTGAGCGATATGGCAAAGAATTTTGACGAGGCCCTCGCTGAGACAACGGCGCCGGGGCAGATGTTTGAGGTCATCGACGTAGAGATTGATGGAGTAACTCAGCGAGTCTTTAAGAACGCTCCTAAAAATCTTGCTGAATTGTTCGCGGCTGCTCGAGGCAGCGAAGAAACCTTCATTGTCTATGAAGACGAGCGTTGGTCCTTCGGCCAGATCATGGAACACGTGGACGCACTCGCTGCTGCGTTCGTCACTGAATTTGGCATTCAGAAAGGTGATCGTATTGGTATTGCGATGAGAAATCTTCCTGAATGGATCATTGGCTTTGCAGCGGCAGTCTCAATCGGAGCGATCTCGGTGTCGTTCAACGCGTGGTGGACCGAAGAGGAGATGGACTACGCCGTGGGCGATGCCGATCTGTCGTTACTCCTGGTTGACGCGGAACGACTTGAACGCACACGTACGCCCGCCTCCTCTCGAGACGTCCCGCTGATAATTGTTCGCTCTGACGAACTGCAACCCATGATTGGTAAGGTCCATCGCTACGAAGACGTGGTCACGCTCGGCACGCTTATGCCCGCGGTCGACGTTGGGCCCGAAGATTTAGCCACGATCTTGTACACCTCAGGAACGACCGGTCGTCCTAAAGGTGCAGCATCGAGTCATCGGGCTATCGTCCAGGCGCTTTTTGGATTCTGGACCAACGTCACTATCCAAAACGCGAGGAAAGACGAAGACATGCTCGGCGGAGGCGGTTTCGCTCCGTGCTTTATTTTAATTGTCCCCCTTTTCCATGTCACGGGCTGCGTACCAGTGATGCTTTCGGCATTCGGCATGAAACTGAAACTGGTGATGATGTACCGATGGGACCCCGAATCAGCACTCAAATTGATTGAACGTGAACGCGTCACCACCTTCGTTGGTGTTCCAACACAAAGTTGGGACCTTTTGGAGTGCACTTCGTTCGGTGAGTACGACACCTCCTCGCTTTCGAGCGTCGGCGGCGGGGGTGCGCCGGCTCCGGAGAAGCTCGTCGAGCGAGTGGACAAGAGCTTTTCTCGAGCTCGTCCCAATATTGGCTACGGCATGACGGAGACCAATGCCTACGGACCCGGGAATACGGGTGATGACTACGCAGCACACCCATCGTCGACCGGGCGGGCATCAACCGCCATCATGCAGTTCGAAATTCGCGACGAAAATCTCGTGGCGTTGCCCGTTGGTAGAACGGGTGAGATTTGGATGAAGTCACCGACCTTGATCAGCAGTTACTGGCGCAACCCAGAGGCCACGGCGGAGTCGATTGTCGATGGGTGGCTTCGATCAGGTGACATCGGCCGTATCGATGAAGAGGGGTTCCTTTACATCGAAGATCGAGCGAAAGACATGGTCTTGCGAGCGGGTGACAACGTTTACTCCGCAGAGGTCGAGAGCGCGATCTATGAACTTCCTGAGATCTACGAAGCAGCGGTCTTCGGTGTTCCTCACGAGCGACTAGGTGAAGAAGTAGCCTGCGTGATCTGCTTAAAAGAGGGCATGACGCTGACAGGAGATCAACTCCGTGAGGCGCTGACGCAACACTTAGCGAATTTCAAGATTCCGAGCCTCGTGGCGTTCAGTGAGGACCGCCTGCCACGGAATCCGTCGGGGAAGATTCTCAAGCGAGAACTTCGCTCGATGTATTTCACGGCTTAAAGAATTATTTCCTTGAGCCTCAGCGCTTCTTTCGCATACTGAGCAATAGGGAGTTGGGCGGCTTCATCAAGAGGTATCCAGCGCGCTTGATCCGAACTTCCTGCTGTTTCGTCGGCCAGCTCACCAGTGGCGTCGGTGACGGCGTAGATAATGCGCACCGTGTGGCAGTGAACGCCATTTGAACGGGTTCGTTCATCGGTCACGATCCCGAGAAGATCACCAATGGTGGCATTGAGACCAGTTTCTTCTTTTACTTCTCGGCGCAGAGCATTGATGGGCTCTTCGCCGTAGTCAACTCCTCCTCCCGGGAGGAACCATCGCCCAGCTACCTCGGTGAGGCTCGAGGCCCTGACTAAGAGCAGCTCCTGATTCTTGACGCAGATGCCATAGACGCCAATGCGTTGGATCCGATTCTTTTGTGCGTTCATGAATGATGCTGTCCTCGATCTGCGTTCAAGCGGTTATCGGGTCTTTGGAAATCCGAGGTCGACGACGGAGGTCGCCGGGTCGGGCCAACGGGAGGTGACGATCTTGGAACGGGTAAAGAATTCGATACCTGCGGGTCCGTACATATGGGTGTCACCGAAGAGGGAGTCCTTCCAACCACCAAAGCTGTAGCTGGCAATGGGAACGGGAATCGGCACGTTGACCCCCACCATGCCAACGGTAACGTCGAGGGTGAACTGACGAGCAGCCCCACCGTCACGCGTAAAGATCGCTACGCCATTTCCGTATTGGTTGGTATTGATTAAATCGACCGCTTCTTGGTAAGTATCGACACGCACCACACCAAGTACCGGCCCAAAGATCTCATCGGTGTAGACCTTCATGGATGGTGTCACATGATCCAAGAGGGAAGCACCGAGGAAGAATCCGTTGGCAGCATCGCCATCGAAGGTGACCTCACGGCCATCAACAACTACGGTCGCCCCTTCGCTTGCAGCATTGGCCACGTAACTTGCAACTTTGTCGCGGTGTTCGCGGGTGATCAGTGGCCCCATTTCACTTTGAGGGTCTGTTCCTGGACCAATTTTGAGAACCTTGAGGCGCTGGGCGATCGCATCAATGATTGGTTCAGCGGCATCGCCAACGGCCACGACGACCGAGACGGCCATGCAGCGTTCACCTGCGGAGCCGTAGGCCGCAGAGACGGCGCCGTCGGCAGCGACGTCGATATCGGCGTCGGGAAGCACCACCATGTGGTTCTTCGCTCCTCCGAGGGCCTGAGCACGCTTTCCTGAAGCCGTGGCTCGGGTATAGATCGAGCGGGCGATTGGGGTTGAGCCTACGAAACTGACTGCATCAATGCCGGGGTGCTCAAGGAGGGTTCCGACGACGTCGCCGTCTCCGTGGAGCACGTTGAAGACGCCATCGGGCAGTCCGGCCTGTTTGAGTAGTTGAGCCAAGTAGAGCGAGGCAGAAGGATCTTTCTCTGAAGGCTTGAGCACCATTGTGTTGCCACAGGCCAGGGCATTCGCTGTCATCCACAACGGAACCATGACGGGAAAGTTGAATGGGGTGATGGCGGCGACCACACCGACTGGCTGACGCAGTGAGTGCACATCGACACCGGAGGAGACCTGGGACGAGAAGCCGCCTTTAAGGTGTGATGCGACGCCGCAGGCGTATTCAATATTTTCGAGCCCTCGAGAAATCTCGCCCAGGGCATCACTGTGAACTTTTCCGTGCTCGGCGGTAATGATGGACGCCAGTTCATCACGATTGGCATTGACCAGGTGGCGGAACTCAAACATCACTTCAGTTCGTTTGGAGAGCGATGAGGACCCCCATTGACGCAATGCATCTCGTGCGCTCATGATGACGTTTTCAATGTCCCCAAGCGTGGCAAAGGGGGCCTGAGCTTGAACGATGCCAGTCGCCGGGTCGTAGATGTCACCCCATCGGTCGGTGCTCGACTCAACAACGGATCCAGCAATCCAGTGGCCAAGTTTCTTCATAACAGTGCTCCCTAGAAATAAGCCAAAAGTGGCCGGGTTATTGGGCCCCATCCTACCCTCTCGCGTCTCGTGAACTTCCTCGCTACACTCGGGACACCAAAGAGAGGGGATCATCATGAGTGACCAGGACATCGCTGAAATTTGCCAGTTGAAGTATCGCTACTTTCGCCATTTAGACCTTAAAGAGATGGACCAACTTGGTGAGCAACTCACCGATGACTGCGAAGCGCGTTATGACGGAGGGAAACTCTCGTTTTCTGGGAAGGACGCCATCATCGAATTCCTCACTGCGTCACTTGGTGGTCCGAGCATCATCTCAGAGCACAACGGCCACCACCCTGAGATTGTGGTTGAAGACAGTGAGAATGCAACAGGACTGTGGTATCTGGAAGATCGGGTGTTAATCGCTGAAGCGGACCTCGAGATCGGCGGAACGGCAATCTACGAAGATCGTTATCGCAAAGTCCAGGGCGAATGGAAGATCGCCGAAACTGGCTACCAGCGAATCTTCGAGGAGCAGCGTACGTACTCGACGCAACTGTTGATCTCAATGACGAATCGATTTAATCCTTGATTCGTTAAGGTCGTTTCGCAGGGCTACTGGTCATACCGGGATCATTAGTCGATGCCGAGGCAAGAGCTGCTTCGATCGCAGCGACAAAGTCATCTTCAAGGACCAAATCGACGGCTTTCACGTTCTCGATAATTTGCTCGGGCCTCGTGGCTCCCACGATGGCCGATGAGACATTGGGGTTGCGCAGCACCCACGCCAACGCAACGGAGGCTGGAGCGTACCCAGCATCTTGGCAGAGACGAGCAAATTCTTGAACAGGATTCAAGACTTCGTCTCGCAAGAGCCATCCGATGAAATCTTTGCCACCTTCTGAGGTGGCGCGTGACCCTTCGGGGACGGGAGCACCTGGAAGATACTTTCCGCTCAGGACACCCTGCGCCAAGGGCGACCAGACAATTTGGCCGATTCCATTGGCCTCACAGACTGGAACAACTTCGGGTTCAATGACCCGCCAGAGCATTGAGTACTGGGGCTGGTTTGAGATGATTTGATCAAGACCCATCTCTTGGGCGACCCTCAGCGCATCAGTAATCTGACCGGCCGTCCACTCTGAGACACCGACATAGTGCGTCTTGCCTTGACGAACAAGGTCATCAAAGGCACGCAGGGTCTCTTCGATCGGGGTTTCATAGTCGTAGCGGTGGGCTTGAATCAGGTCGACGTGATCGGTACCCAGTCGTTCAAGTGATGCGTTGACTGATTCAATGATGTGTTTGCGCGAAAGACCTCGGTTGTTGGGGTTCGGACCGGTCGGCCAGTACACCTTGGTGAAGATCTCGATACTGTCTCGTCGGATACCCTTGAGAGCCTTGCCAAGAACAGTCTCGGCACCACCGATGGCGTAGGCATCTGCCGTGTCAAATGTGGTGATGCCAGCATCGAGCGACGCCTTGACACATGCGTTGGCAGCGTCCTGTTCGATCTGGCCGCCGTGGGTGATCCAGTTTCCGTAGCTTAAAACGGAAACTTTCATGCCTGATTTACCTAAGTTGCGATAGTCCATAGGAGAATCGTATCGCCGTTCTTCGCTGCGTGCTGTCGTCTGGTTAACGAGTGACGTGGTGTTGCAGAGAGGCCAAGGCGCGCTCGACGACTTCTGCGCTCTCTTGGGTAATATCTTCACCCACCGTTCGCAGTGCGGTGAGCGTTGCGTAGCCACCTGCGATCAAGGCGCCATCGTCAATCGAGTCAACTTCGCCCGTTACGTCACCCAGGGAGGGTACGGCAGCGCCAAGTTTTAGCTCGATTTTTCGCTGTTGGCCTGGAATCATGTCCGCATGGGGATTTGCTGTTCCCTCGTGATGTTCTTTGATGATCCCAGCTCGAGCAACGCGTCCGTAGCGAATGCCCTTGAGTTCGGCGAGAGAACAGCCCGGCACATTAAGACTCAATACCGTCCCAGCTCCAGCGAGTGTGAGTTCGTCAATGAGACCAGCCGCCAGGGTGGCCGCAACGTCAAAGGTTGCACCTGGCCTTGTTTGGAGAGAGACGGCTAATCCAGAAATCCCAATGAGTGAACCTGTGAGTGCGGCTCCAATCGTTCCTGAGTGCAGAATCGAGTTTCCGACGTTGACCCCTTCATTGATTCCCGAGACAATCAAATCTGGACGAGGTCCGAATGCCCCACGACAACCAATGATGGTGCACAGTGCGGGAGATGCATCGAGACCGTAGGCCTCGATGTGTTCGGCTCCTTCGAGAGCGAAACGTTCTATCTTGACGCCATCGCGGCTAAAGACTTCGCCGACCGCAGCTCCTGCCCCCGAGTGGTTGTCGTCGGGTGCGATGACGATGATCTCGTGATTGCTCGAAGCGTTTGTCTCTTGCCACTTGGCCAGTGCCAAAACAAGTGCTTTGATTCCGGGAGCGTGGATACCATCGTCGTTCGTTACCAAGATGCGCATAGGTCTAGCCTAGAGGCCAGGAGTCATGGAGGGAGAACAGGTGCCTGGAGAATCGTCACGTCGCTTCGAAAACAAGGTGGTCTTGGTGACCGGTTCATCAAGCGGGATCGGTGAGGCAATTGCCCGATCATTCGATGCCGAAGGTGCTCGGGTGGTCGTGAATTCAGCGCACTCTGTTGAGGCGGGACAGGCCATCGCAACGTCCTTGCACGATGGAATATATTTTCAAGCCGACATTGCTGATGAGGCGGCCTCGACAATGCTCATCGCCGAGACCCTTGAGCACTTTGGGCGCTTAGATGTGCTCGTCAACAATGCGGGACGCACGAAAGTAATCGCTCATCAGGATCTTGAAAATGCATCGTTGGAGGTCTGGCGAGACATCTTCGACGTCAATGTGTTTGGCACCTGGGCGCTCACCGTGGCGGCCGCAGATGCGCTGCGCCAGCAGCAGGGCTCGGTTGTGAACATCACGTCAATTGCGGGGCTGCGGCCAACGGGAAGTTCTATTCCTTACGCTGCTTCAAAAGCGGCACTGAATCACATGACGGTACTGCTCGCAAAGGCCCTCGGACCAGAAATCCGTGTCAATGCGGTCGCACCTGGTTTGGTGGACACTCCCTGGACGCAAGATTGGGACGTGGTTCGACAATTTGTTCAAAGTGCCGCACCGATGAAGCGCTCAGCGACGCCCGAAGATGTGGCGCAGATGACACTAGCCCTCGCTGAGAACTCCTACATCACCGGTCAGGTGATCACGGTTGACGGCGGATTAACACTGACGACGTAGTCCATCGGAGTCGTGATCCAGCGCATGGCGTAACAGAGCGCCAGGGCAGCGGGCCGAACAGCGAATCGATCAGCGACCGGCAGGGTGACAAAGCCAAGTTGGCGTTGAGCCCATGAGGGAAGTACCCCTTGAGCGGCAGCGATCAAGGTTGCGTAGCTTGCTCGTTCGTAGGGTTTGCGACTCACGCCGCGGACGACAAAATCTCTTGCCGTTTTTGCTTCGCTCGTAAGGGCCAGTTCGGGGCGAGTCTTTTCAAAATAATTATCGAGTTCCGCTCGACTTTCTGGCACCGTCGTTGCGCCCAGGTCATAAGCGACCTTGGCCATGTCTCGCAGATACGCATCCTGGTCGGCTCGAGAAAGCGGACGTGGTCCGTAGAGCATTGAGGCTTCCAAGAAACAAAGAACCTCAGAGGAATGAACCCAGGTCAACAGTTCAGGGTCATTCGCGCTGTAAGGGCGACCATCGCTGGCTTGCCCGACGACTCGGTTATGGATGCTGCGGATTTGCTTGATGGCCCGATTCGCTTCGTCGGTCGAACCATAGGTTGTCACTCCAACAAAGAGGGCAGTCCGCTCGAGTCGACCCAGAGGCTCTTCTTCGTAGCGGGAGTGTTGGGCCACGCCCGCCATAGCCAGGGGATGGAGCGTCTGGAGCAACAGCGATGCCAGTCCACCAATCAACATTGATGCCAGATCGCCGTGAATAGAGCGAACCACCGACGAAGGATCGATGTAGGCCAGGCTCGCATCCATGCAAGCTGGAGGGGGGTCTTTTTGAATGCCGATCGATTGACGCAGCCCCAGTTGGAGGCGTCGGTGTACCGTCTCGACGGTGGCTTTGGTGCGTTGCTCGCCGAGAGCCCGGGCAACAGTCAAATCGAAGAACTCAGCCATAGGCCACCATGCTAGCGATGGCCTGGAGGTCTCAGTCGGCGTGGAGGGCGTTACGAATCAACTCGCCCATCGAAGCGGTCACTTCAGGACTGGCGTCAATGACCACGGTTTTAATACTGCCGTCGTAGCGATGAGGTGCTTGATAAAGCGGCGAGACCGTCAATTCAGTATCGAAGCCCACCCGCAGGTGCGTGCCGCCGTGTTGAAAGGCTGCCGGGACCATGCCGGGATGGATGGCATGGTCGAGCAGTTCATCGTCGCCGAACAAGGCAATACGGCCTTCAAGCGAGGGGTCGTAGGCAACCGAGATCGTCGTCGTTGAGTCACTGAGGACATGGGGAGATACAAGATTGGTGGTGCGGGACGGGGCGGCCAAGGTGAAGTGAGCGCGCCCATCGATGAGGTAGAGCGCAAAACCACCGAGGTGATCGCCAAATGAGAACAAGGTTCCATTGGGCGAATACGAATCAAGAGTTACGGTCATCGAGAATCCACCGAAGAGGAGAGGGAGGACTTCATCGTGAATTGGGGGAGTGTCGCCGCGCAGTTCAATGCGTTGCCCCGCTGGCCAAAGCGGCCCCAAGAGTGCAGCAAAGCGCGATGTGAGGGTGTCGAAGAGCGGCAAGACAGCGTTGCGGTTAGCTTCTGCGAACCAGGCGGCTTCGAGTTCAGCGACCACATCGGGGTGGTCGTCGGCGATGTTCGTGACTTCAGCAAAGTCGCTGCTGAGGTCAAAGAGCTCCCATCGATCCTCTGCGAAACTTCGACTGCCCTCCATGAACTCTTCTTCATCCAACACACCCTCGGGCACGTGGTTCGTTGTGGCCTTGAAGCCATTGTGAATAATCGATCGAGAACCAAGGAGCTCAAAGTACTGCGTGGTCCTGGGAGTCGGAGTATCGGGTCCTTCCAAAACTTGCCGCAATGACGCGCCGTCAACGTCAAGTTGCACCACGCCATCAACGGATTCAGGAGATTCAATTCCGGCAAGATCAAGCAAGGTAGGAGCGAGATCGACAACGTGAATCACTTGGTCTCGAATGGATCCGGGATCGCTTATCGCTCGTGGGTAGCGAACAATCAATGGCGTACGAGTTCCTCCCAGCCAGGTGAAACGTTTCCAAAGACGGAAAGGGGCATTGCCGGCCCAGGCCCACCCCCAGGAGTAATGGTTATAGGTCTCCGGGCCACCCCAAGAGTCAGTATGTTCGAGATTGTCGGCGAGCTCTTCGGGTTCACGAGCGCTGAAGCGATGCTCATTGACGCTTCCCAGGCGGCCGCCTTCGGCGCTCGCTCCATTATCCGAGAACAGCATGACGATGGTGTCGTCAAGGAGCCCACGATGCTCGAGCCCATCGATGAGGCGGCCGATCTGCTCATCGGCGTGGGATAAGAACCCAGCGAAGACTTCTTGTTGACGTGCGTGCATGCGCTGTTCATCGCTGCTCAGTGAGTCCCACGACTGAACCCAAGGTGGTCGCTCTGAAGCTTCGGCGTCAGAAGGGACAACCCCCAGTTCTTGCTGCTTGGCGAGTACTTCGTCGCGCCACGCATCCCATCCGTGATCGAATTTGCCTCGATAGTGATCACTCCAGCGCTTTGGGGAGTGATGCGGAGCGTGCGCCACGCCAAGAGCGAGATACGAGAACGTGGGCTTGCCTGGAGCGGATGATGCCACCGCATCGATTTCGCTCAATGTGCGGGTAATCAAATCTTCAGTCAGGTGATAGTCCTTTGGCCAGTGGGGCCGGTCTTGGACATACTGGTTGTCCTGGACGAGGAGCGGACGCCAATGGTTCGTATCTCCCTGGAGGAATCCATAGAACCGTTCAAATCCCTTTCCCAATGGCCAGTTGTTAAATGGTCCTGCATCGGAACGTTCATAACGCGGAACCAAGTGCCATTTACCGGTAGCGCGCGTGGCCCAACCGGCATCGAGAAAAGAACGAGCGATGGTTGCCGCACTGTCAGGGATACGTGCGGTGTAGCCCTCGTAGTCAAGCGGGACGTCGGCGACGAACCCCATGCCAACTCGGTGGGCATTTCTTCCCGTAAAAAACGCGGCACGGGTTGGCGAGCACATTGCCGTGACATGGAAGCGGTTAAACCGAAGACCTTCCTCGGCCAGGCGATCAATGTTGGGCGTCTCAATGGTTGACCCGAAACAACCGAGTTGGCCAAACCCCACGTCGTCAAGGACGATAGCCAGTACGTGGGGGCCGCCTTTTGGCTTCGCACGCTTCAGGCCAAAACGAGGCGTGTCGTTAGGGGAGAAAGAGTGGTCTGTCATTCAAATGAATCTTTTGAAAAGGTGAGAATGGTGCGCCCCTCGGGATTCGAACCCGAAACCTGCGGATTAAGAGTCCGTTGCTCTGCCGTTGAGCTAGAGGCGCGAAACGACATTAGCAACTGAACTCCTCCACTGTGGAATTTTGGCTCTATCGCTGAAGTGACTTGGTCTCAAGAAACTCGTCGAGACCGAATTTTCCACGCTCACGGCCATTCCCAGACTGCTTATAGCCTCCAAAGGGGGCGGACACATTGAATGGTCCACCATTGATATCAACCTGGCCGGTTCGCAGTTTTCTCGCCACTTCTTCGGCGTGGGCTGGATCCCCGGCCCAGACCGAGCCAGCGAGCCCGTAGGGGGTGTCGTTGGCTATGGCAATGGCTTCCTCTTCTGAGTCCACAGGGATGATTGAGAGCACAGGGCCGAAGATCTCTTCACGAGCAATCGTCATGTCTGAGGTCACGTCAGAGAACACCGTGGGCTGAATGAAGAATCCCTTCTCGAGGCCTTCAGGAGCATCAGGTCCACCGATGAGGAGTTTGGCGCCCTCTTCGATGCCCTTGTTGATGTAGCCACGCACGCGGTCACGCTGGACTGCGGAGACGAGTGGTCCGATCATTGCGCCTTCAGTAAAGGGGTCGCCCGGAGGGAATGCCGCGGCGGTTGCGACAGCAATCTCTTCAACTTCGGCCAGCTTGGAGCGAGGAACAATCATTCGCGTCAGGGCTGAGCAAGTCTGTCCGGAGTTCATGAAGCAACCGAAGATGCCAGAACTCACAGCAGTAGCGATGTCCGCATCTTCCAAGATGATGTTGGCTGACTTGCCGCCAAGTTCCAAGGTAACGCGCTTGATGGTTTCGGCACCGACCTGCATGACGCGCTTTCCAGCACGAGTTGATCCCGTAAAGGAGACCGCATCGACCAGCGGGTGTGCAGCGATTGCCTCGCCGACGACGGGCCCGACACCAGTCACAAGGTTGAATACACCGGCTGGGAGCCCTGCTTCAGCAATGACTTCAGCCAGTTCAAAAGCATTCAACGGAGCGACTTCACTGGGCTTCAACACGACGGTGCAACCAGTCACCAATGCAGGAGCGACCTTGAGGGCGATTTGGTAGAGCGGATAGTTCCAAGGAGTAATGGCACCGACAACGCCAATGGGCTCGCGTACGACGAGTGAGTTTCCGATGACTTCCTCCCAAGGGAATGCCGCTACGTGCTCAGCGAGGTCGGTGAAAGCGCCGACCGGCAAGCCAGCCTGAATGGGAACAGAGAGTCCCTTCGGCATGCCAACTTCTCGTGAGATCAACTCGCCGATCTTGTCCGTTCGCATTGCAAGGTGCTCACCAATTTTGGCGACGAGCGCAACACGCTCCTCCATTGGCGTGGCGGCCCATGCGGGAAACGCTGCAGCTGCGGCGCGCACCGCGCGGTCAACGTCGTCTACTGAACCGTTCGGGATGGTCCCGAGTACTTCTTCGGTAGTCGAATCGATGACTTCTAAAACGCCATCGCCAGTCGACGCTACCCATTCACCATTGATAAAGATCTTGTCTCGAACGTCCATGATTTCCCCTCTTTCTTGAGCCAGTCGATCGGCCTTCCTCTCGATAACTTACCCGCCATCACCCACTCCTCGTCAAGGGGCCCAAGGTAGGCTCCAAGAATGGCAAAAAGTCAGTTCGAGTTGCTGCCACTTTTTGCCTATGGGACCTTGACCCTCGACGAAGTACTGGAAGCAATTTTTGTCCAAATCCCCCTGACTGAGCCCGCTCGAGCTCTCGGCTACGGCCTGTGTGCGCTCGACGGCCTGCCGTATCCGGGCCTCGCTCAAGTGCCAGGCGCCACAGCGAATGGGTTGCTCTTGACGTTGACCTTTGAAGAGCGATGCCTGCTCGACGATTACGAAGACGACTTCCTCGATCTGACGGAGATTGAGGTCACAAATTTGAGTGGCATGTCGTTACGAGCGCTGGCCTATGTGGTCGAACCAAGTCTGGAAGGGCCGCCGTGGGTGCTGCCACCTGGCGGCTTCAAATCGATGATTGAGTCGGCCCCATCGTTGAGGTAGATCGATCAACATCTAAAAAAAATCCTGCGACTGCTAAATTTGAAGCAGCAAGCGCCAGGGAGGGAGAATTTGCAGGTTCGGGTAGTGCGTTCCGCCTCGGTAATGGTTGTGCTGGTGGCCGTGCTGATCATTTTCTTGGCCAGTACGAATGCCCCCACGATGACATCGGCGAAGAGCCAGAACGCTTCGAGCAGCCAGCCCGGTGTGACGAGAACCAGCATAAATGTCGGGGCACTGGCCACGCTTTCAGGGCCGCTCGCTGCAGACTTTGCGGCCATTGTTCCCGGTGTGCGGGCGTATTTTTCCTACGTCAATGCACGCGGCGGAGTCAATGGGCGCAGCGTGAACCTCACACACGTGGTCGACGACGGTGGCGTTCCATCAAATAATGCCAATGGGGCACGTACGCTCGTTCAGCAGGACAAGGTCTTCGCTGTCGTGGGCATGGCGTCCTTTTTCTTTACGGCCGAGCCTTATCTGGCACAAACAGGCACTCCAACCTTCGGCTACGCCACCCAGAACGACTGGGCCGGCCCACTGAACCTTTTTGGTGCTTACGGTTCGGTCATTAACAACGACACAGCGGGTCCAGCGTTTGCGTTTATTGCTGAGAGGACCCACGCCCATTCGATTGGCCTGATGGCCTATGGCGTCCCGCAATCGGCTGGCGTTTGCCAGGTTGCCGAACGTGAGTTACAAAAAGTGGGTTTTCATATTGGCTTTGTTGATCTCAATGCTCCACTTGGTGGCGACTTGACTCCCGATGCGCTGCGAATGAAGAAAGCCAACGTTGATCTGTTGATGTCGTGCATGGATGTGAACGGCAACGTCCAGATCGCCCGCTCTATGTATCAAAATGGAATGAGTAACTTCTCGCAGTTCTGGCTCGATGGCTACAACTCATCAACGCTCAAGCAGTACTCATCGATTATGAAGAAGACCTACTTCATGGTCCAACACGTGCCATTTCAAGCACCGGCTGAATTCCCTGGGGGGTTTCCTGGCGTAGCGACCTACCTCGCGGCAATGAAAAAGTATGCGCCACAAGATGTCCAGAGCGAAGTAGCCATGGAAGGGTGGATTTCGGCGGCCACTTTTGTGGAAGGTCTTCGTGCAGCGGGTCCGAACCCGACCCAAGCCGCCGTGGTCAAGGAGATCAATAAGCTTCCCAACTTCACCGCCGGCGCGGTGATGTCGCCGGTGGCCTGGACGGTGTCGCATACCAAAGTCCTCGAACCATCCTGCGAATCGTATGTTGAGACGGGAATGACTGGGCACGGGACACCGTACTTTCACGTGGTCTTTAACAAAGGGACCAATATCTGGGTCTGTTTTAACTACCAAGGCCCGCTCGACGTGCATCATCCGGTCCCGCCTCCCAAGGGAGCACCCGGCACATGAGCGAAGCCCTGAGCTACATGATTCCCGGTTTGCCATTTGGCTGCACGATGGCGCTGATTGCCATAGGGCTGGTACTGACCTATCGCTCAACGGGAGTCTTTAACTTTGCCTTTGGGGCGCAGGCCTACACCGCTGCGTACCTCTATGCGTTCTTCACCGCGCATGGATTAGCTCGCGGAGTTGCCGGCGTGCTCGCGATTGTCGTGATCTCTCCTTGTATCGGCATTCTTGCCGACCGACTGGTCTTTTCTCGGATCACCTCGGGGAACGTCACGGCAAAAACCGTTGCGGCACTGGCACTGATGGTGGGGCTCCCCGCAGCGATTTCTGTAGCGTTTGGGCCGACGAGCCTCGCGTCACCGCCAAGTCTTCTTTTTAATGTGAATAATGTGGTCGTTCACATTGATGGCGTCGCTATCGACGGAGTCCAAGTTTCGACGGTGCTGATCACTCTCGCCGTGCTGGTGATACTCACGACGGTCTTGCGGTCAACCGCTGTTGGCATTGAGATGCGCGCCGCAGTCGAGAGCCCACGGCTCCTTCGCCTCCAAGGAGTCAACAGTATTCGCGTGTCATCGATTGCTTGGGGGGTGTCGTCTGGGCTGGCTGGTCTTGCGGGTGTTCTCTTCGCTCCGCGCTATGCAGTGGTTTCGATCGACAATTACACGTTCTTATTGGTGGCCGCTATTGCGGCAGCAGCGGTCGTCGGGTTGAACTCGATGGTGGGGGCATTTCTCGTGGCCACAGCTCTTGGGGTGGCGATCTCGCTGACAACGGGCTATGCGCCATCGAATAGTTCGTGGACCACTGGTCTCTTCGCTGCGATTCCATTTTTCGTGTTGTTGGTTGTCTTGGCGTTCAATCCCAAACTTCGCAATCTTGACGTGAGTGCGGATCCGTTGATCAACGCAGAACCACCACCGACGTTTGCCGCACTTCCTCCACCTCTGCGGGTCGTGGACCGCTCCCTGTTCATCACCCGAGCAGTCGTGATGCTGGTCATCATCGTTTCGATGATGACCTGGGTGCCGAGTGTGTGGGTCTATGCGTTGACGGGCGGAATGGCATTGTCGCTGGTATTTCTCTCCATCACCTTGACGACAGGCGCCGCCGGGCAAGTCTCGTTGTGTCAGGCCACCTTCGCCGGGGTTGGTGCCTTTACTGCTGGGCAGTTAGCCACCCACGGGGTTCCCGTATTGACCGGGGCGTTGATCGGAGGGCTGGTGGCAGCTGGTGCGGGGATTCTGGCTGCTCTTCCCGCTCTTCGCCTGCGCGGGTTAGCACTTTCATTGTCCACCCTGACCTTTGCACTCCTGGCTGACGGCTTAGTATTTCCCACGTCTTGGGTGAGTGGCGACCAGACAGGCCTGTCAATTCCGAGACCGCAGATTGGTTTGGTGAACTTCGCCACGCAGTCGACAAGGTCATTGTTTCTGCTGGTGACGGCCATTGTGGCAGCGGTCAGTTTTATTTTCTGGTTGCTTTTAAAGGGGGCAACGGGTCGTAACCTCGACGCCAGCCGACAAAGTCCATTAGCAACGGCGGGACTCGGTTTTAGTTTGTCGAAAGCAAAGATCATGGTCTTTGGAATCTCAGCGGTGGCTGCGGGCCTTGGCGGCGCACTTTATGGATCGACACTTCAAGTCGTGAGTCCTGCGGACTTTTCGTTTCAGATGAGTCTGCTCTTCGTCGTCGTGGTCGTCACCATCGGTTGTCGAACGGTGTCGGGCGCCATTGGAGCGGGTCTGGCCTATGCGGCGCTGAGTCAAGCATTGACCTACTCGCCAAATCGCCTGGCCCCAGCAAGTCTCTTGTCGATCTTGTTTGCTCTAGGAGCACTGCGCTACGCCCGTCACCCCCAGGGGCTCTTAGAAGATGGACGACGAGCAGTCTTGAGGTTGGCCCATCGATTCCGTAAATTTCCTGCGAAAAATTCTGACGCAGTGTTCCTTGGGGCGCGCTCGTCATGACGCCGCGCTTGGTGGTTCATGAATTGTCCAAACACTTTGGTGGCATCGTTGCCGCCGATGGCGTTTCGTTTGAACTTCTCGACGCAGAGTGCCTGGGGTTGATTGGACCCAATGGAGCCGGGAAGACAACGGTCTGCTCGATTATCGCTGGGGAGCAGATGGCGAGCGCCGGGACGGTGCGTCTCGACGGCCACGACCTCGCAGGCCTCCCTGTGTATCAGCGAGCTCGCCGAGGACTGAGTCGGACCTATCAGCGCCTCGAGATCTTTCCCGAGATGACGGTCCGTGATCATCTCTTGGTTGCCCAAGGCGTGCACGATGGGGCAACGGGACTCCTCGGCGATTTGATGGGGAGCGGTGGATCATCGCAATTACAAAAAAATGCAGCAGAAGAGACGTTGGAATTAGTTGGCCTAGGAGACTACGCCGATGTAGTGGTGGGAACGCTCAGCCTTGGATCTTGTCGCTTAGTCGAGCTGGCACGTTCGTTGGTGGTCAACCCTCGGGTGCTTTTGGCCGATGAACCGTCATCCGGCCTCGACTCGCTTGAATCAGTTGCCATGGGCGACGTTCTTCAGCGGGCCCAACGAGAACGAGGCCTGTCGATCATCTTGGTAGAGCACGACCTTGAGATGGTTGCTCGCCTTAGCGATCGGGTTGTCGTGATGCAAAGTGGATTGGTTGTGGCCACAGGAAGCTTTGATGAAGTCATGGCGGACCAAGATGTGCGCGATGCCTATCTGGGGGTGGGGAAGTGACGCATCAACTTTCGCTCCAGCACGTCGATGCGGCATATGGGCCATTTCGCGCCTTGTTCGATGTGACCTTTGGTGTCGAACCTGGAGCAACTACCGCTCTTCTCGGGGCGAATGGAGCGGGGAAGTCCACGGTGGCGCGGGCGCTCTCTGGTCTTGTCCCGTTAACGAAAGGTACGATTGTGCTCGCTGGGGAAGACATCACCAACTGGTCGATGTGGCGACGACGACGTGCTGGCCTCTTGCAGATCCCTGAAGGTCGAGGAGTGTTCTCAACACTGAGTGTCGAAGAGAATCTCAAGATGGGCTTCGTCACCCACGCTTCTCGTGAGCGGCGCCGGCTTCTCGGCGAAGCATACGAACGCTACCCCCTCTTCTTGGAGCGACGTCGAAGCAGAGCAGGGGTGCTCTCGGGTGGACAGCAACGATTGCTGTCGCTGGTTCCTGCTCTCGTGGCTCCGCCAATGGTTTTATTGGTCGATGAGCCAACGCTCGGATTAGATCCCGCAGCGCTTTCTGACGTCTACGAAGCCCTAGCCACCCTCAAGCAACAAGGCGTCACGCTGGTGATCATCGAACAGCAGATCGATCGAATCCTGGCCTTCGCTGACCATGCCATCGTGCTCCACCATGGCCAAATTGAGTATCAGGGTTCTCCCGATCTGGCCCGTGACGCCCTGGAGCGGGGTCTGACCCAAAGCGATTAATCGGAGGGCGTCGCCCTCAGGCACACAGATCATGAGAATATAGAGGGGTGCGCGTTGAACGTTCTTTCGCTTTTATCGACCTCTCGGGCTTCACGACGTTAACGGCCGCCGAGGGCGACGAACGTGCCGTTGCGCTTCTGAGCTCATTTCGCTCTATCGCCCGTGAAGTCTGCTCTCGAAGGGGGGTGCGCATCGCGAAGTGGTTAGGCGACGGAGCGATGCTGGTCAGCGTAGATTCAACGTCGCTGCTCGCCACGTTGCTGGACATCGAACATTCCATGAAGGCAGCGAAGTCCAAGCTGTCGGTGCGAAGTGGCGCGACGGTGGGGGAGGTCATTCTGTTGGAGGGTGATGACTACATCGGCAACCCAGTGAATGTTGCGGCAAGGCTTTGTGACATCGCGCCTGGTGGTGAGGTCTACGTCACCCCCGAGATTGCCAACGCCCGACCAGCCTGGGCGTCGGTTTCGGCGCCGATCATGCTCGAGGTGAAGGGATTCTCCGAGCCGGTTGAAGTCGTTGCGTTGACGTTCCAACGGCCGCTCGGTGAAGCGAATGCCTGTCCCGTCTGTGGCATTCCGCTCATCCCCGATACCGCGTCGTCGACATCGACGAATGCCGTAGGGGCGCTCGTGTTGTTTTGTTCCGAGAGTTGTCATGAAACCTGGGACCGTCGACCTCGACTGACCGCCGAGGATCAAGGGAGTCTCCGGTCGCCATTGATGGGTTCTTAGCTCGTGAAATTAAATTGGAAGCAGATACTTGCCTCGGTGAGTGGAGCGGTCCTCGCCGCATTAGCACTTTCGTTTTTCGGAGTGTCGGGAACCATTCTGGGCGTCGCTCTTGGCAGTCTCGCCGCCACGATGGGTAGTGCGATCGCTTTTCAATCCCTGGAGAAAGGCCACGAGAAAATTCGCGACATCAAAATTCGTGAAAGTGTGGCGCCGCTCCCTACGTCATCCCCTCCGGTCGCGGGCGCTCCGCCACTGACCTTCGAACCCGGGGCAGGCCGGGACCCAACGATTCTTCCCGCGACCCCAGCGCCCCCGCCGACCTACGCGGCACAGATGCGTACGTCAAAACGATGGCCTGTGCTTGGAGTCGTCGCTTTAGTATTCGCGATTTCGTTGGGAGCGGTCACCGTGATTGAGTTTTTGGCGGGCCAGCCCCTCAGTTCTGTTGTGCATCCTTCGAGTAGCTCGAATGCGAATACGTCCCTCGGTGATCTCTTCGATGGCAGTCCAACAACGACAACGACAACCACAACGACGTCAACTTCGGTTCCGTCAACAACGACGTCGTCAAGTACCACCACGAGTAGTACAACATCGACGACCAGTACCACGTCGCCAACCACAACAAGCTCGCTGGGCGGTTAGTACCCTTTGAACTCGGGGTCACGACGTTCTACGAATGCCGCAACGCCTTCTTTCATGTCCTGCGTCGTGGTGACCTGTTCTTGACCCCACGCTTCTTCGAGCAGGGCGGTAGCCCGATCAACGTCAAGAGATCGGTTGGTCAATGCTTTGGTCACCGCAATGGCACGAGTTGGCGCTTTGGCCAATCGAAGCGCCAAGGCTCGGGCTTCGTTTTCAAGATCCGCTGCGGGGATAACCCGATTCACGAGACCAAGTTGTTCTGCTCGCGCTGCGGGTACTTCATCGCCAAGAAAAAAGAGTTCTTTCGCTCGTTGAATACCCACAAGACGCGTCAAGAGCCAAGCACCACCGGCGTCGGGTGCGATGCCACGGCGGATAAAGACTTCGATAAAGCTCGCGGTCTCCGCTGCAATCACGAGGTCACACGCCAAGGCCAGATGCATTCCTCCGCCAGCAGCGGTTCCGTTGACGGCGGCGATGACGGGCTTCTCGCAGTCCAAGATGCTCGTGACGAGTCGTTGCCAACCCTGCTGGATGACCCGTGCAACGTCTCCGGTCGCACGCTCGGGTGCGCCTTCTGGGCGAGGAGCAGCATCGGGCTGCGAGCGAAGATCAGCGCCAGTGCAGAATGCCTTTTCCCCAGCGCCAGTTAAGACAATCGAACGAACCATGAGGTCGGCCGACGCATCGGTGAACCAATCCGCAAGTTGGTCACGCATCGGTGTCGTGAGGGCATTGCGGGCGTCCGGACGGTTGATGGTGACCCAGAGGACCCCCTCGTCAAGTTCTCGTGTTAGTTCCGTCATCTCTGCCATGAATGCACCCTTCCCCTCAACTGTTGGACAGGCCCCTTTGGAGCACTCTCACGCTCCAAAGGGGTCCCTACCCAATGTGGGGTGACCGACGGGGCTCGAACCCGCGACCTCCGGGGCCACATCCCGGCGCTCTGCCAGCTGAGCTACGACCACCAAGCCTCTCTATTGTGCCACAAGAGCGAATGGATCCCAATCGTCGTCCAGAGGGCCTAACGTGATGGTGCGCCTCTGTAGCTCAACTGGATAGAGCGGGTGGCTTCTACCCACCAGGTTGCGGGTTCGACTCCTGCCGGGGGCACGCTCTAGCGGTGCCTGCGCGTCGTGTTCTTCAGAAGATTAAGGCGGTTTCTCTCATCCTTGATGGATGAATGACCGGAGACTAATTCCCGTCGTCGGAAGCTTCACTGCCCTGACTGCGAGCGCCCGTGTCATTCCCGTCAGAACTTCCGCCGTCATCGTGGTGAACGACAACTGGCGTCGTCGGTGCAGTGGTTGCTGGCGATGTCGCAGGGGCTTCAGATATGGGGGCCGTGGAAGGTTCGCTTGGCGCATTCGTTGATGCACGTTCCTCAGACGTTTCGCTTGATCCTTTCGATACCAGGGGTGATGGACCGCTGGTCGTCGGAGGAGGCGTTGACGCAGTTCCTGACGTAGTCCCTGATGTAGTCGGCGTGACGACCGCAGCAGGCTGTGCTGCTGACTGAAGGAGTCCATGGTTTGCGCCCGATGCCACCGCACCGACGATACAAAGAACCCCGACACCGCCAACGACCATGGCCGAACCCCAAGATCGAGGAAGTCGATAAGGCTGACCGTACTTGTTTGAGAATCTTGCCATCTTGGGTTCCTCCCGACGTGGTGCAACACCCCCATCGTACCAACTGATCTTCAAATTTCCTCTTCGACCCTTGGAATTTTTTTAAATGTTTTCTAAGAGAACCGTATGAGCACCTAGCCCGCAGCGAGGATTTCGGTTGCGAGAAGTAAAGGGATGACACGCTCCGTCGCCTCTTGGTACTCGGCATAGGGAGGATAGGCCGCAACGGCCCGATCCCACCACAGTGCCTTCTCGTCGCCCGAAAGTTCACGCGCTACAAAATCCTTGGCTTCAGGACCGTCTTGGATCATGAGAGCACTTGGATCAGCGAGGAGGTTGTAGTACCACTCAGGGTGCTGCGGTGAACCGCCTTTCGAGGCCACCAGGGCGTACTCGCCCTCGAACTCAACACGCATCAAGGGGGATTTACGGATCGTCCCGGTCTTGTTGCCCTTGGTCGTCATGACGATGACGGTGAGTCCCGTATCGAGCAACGTATTCGCTTCACGCCCGCCCGAGGCTTCATAGTCAGCGACTTGGTCGCGAACCCACTCGGTGGGGCTTGGAATGTACCTTCCGCTGAGTGCCATAGCGCCAATGCTAGATCGCTCTTACTTGAGCGAGAACAGGGCCGGAGCATTTCCGTCACGGCTCACGCGCCCCCGGAACTCAAGGAGGACCAAGTGGGCCAGTGTTTCTCCGTTGGCCATGCGCTGCATGAAGTGTTCCATCGAGTTGAACGGTCGGGACCATTTTAGTTCTTGGGTCAGGTCCCACGCAGTGCGTCGGTCGTCTTGTGCCAACAGCTGTTCAATCTCGACAAGGCGTTCTTCGTGGTGGGCGATGAGTTCATCAGCGCGAGCTTTTAATCCACGAAAGCGGTACTCGTGACCCGGCAAGACTTCGTCCATTTCGTAGAACCCGATTTTGGCCAAGGAGTCCAAATAGTCGCCCAAGGGGTTCGGGAACTGCTGGGAATGGAAGGAGATGTTGGGGCTGATACGGGGCAGGACGTGATCCCCCGAGAGCAGCAGTCGCGCATCAGGATCAACCAAACAAAGATGGCCTGGAGAGTGTCCAGGGGTCCAAATTGCGTTCAGATTCCAACCAGGAACATCGAGGGCGTCTCCGTCTTCGATCGATCGATCTGGCAATGCCATGTGCACCAGACTCTTGACTTGCATTGATGCAGTGGCAAGGTCAGGGTTGACGTCTTCGGGTACTCCTGACATGGCCAAGAGATTCCCCATGCGGCTCACCAAGTCGTCGGTGTCTTCGTAGCGTTCGTGCAGCAGTGATGCGTCGGCAGGATGCAAACCGATCCATGCTCCTGACGTATCTCGAATCCGTCCAGCGAGACCGTAGTGGTCGGGGTGAATGTGGGTCACGATCACTCCGGTGACGTCAGTCATTGAGCCGCCGGCGGTGGCGATACCGGCATTGAGCGCGCCCCAGGCTTCGTCGGTGTCCCATCCTGCATCGACCAAGGTGATGCCACTGTTTGACTCGAAGGCATAGACCAAGACATACCGAAGCGGATTGTTTGGAATGGGAACGGGAATCGACCACAAACCGGGACGAACTTCTTCGACCGGCGGAATCTCGTTGGCATCCCAGGCGCTTTTTTGAGCGTGACCAGTAATTTCGAAATGACTCACGGCGCCTAACGTATCGGGGTTTTTGCCCCTCCCGGTTGAGGCGCAGGAATCCCCTGGGATTCTGGTCGTCCTCTCACGGGAGAATGGCGCTTCGCCCCTGCAGGGCGAATGGGCGTGGCCCGGGAGAGCGGGTGGATCCCCGGTCGGAGGCGGTAACTTGCGAGGAAGGCAGGAATATTTTTTAGCGACGACCGCACTGATCACGCTTAAAGGTCATGTAGTCTGTTGAATATTAGGTCGCCCTAATATTAGGGCGACCTTAGAAAACGTGGGAGGTGCGATGACGAGAGCGGCAAGTCGGCCAACAGGTGAGTCGCGCCAGGGAGCGCAACGATGATCCCAACCTTCGTGATCTTCCTTCGAGAGGGTGTCGAGGCGTCGATGATC
Source organism: uncultured Actinomycetes bacterium (assembly GCA_903825895.1). Lineage (GTDB taxonomy): Bacteria > Actinomycetota > Acidimicrobiia > Acidimicrobiales > RAAP-2 > CAIUMH01. The sequence continues at coordinate 1,230 of CAIKCI010000004.1, read as the reverse complement.
GTGGCCATCTTGTTGGCGTATCTCGACAAGATTGGCCAACGTCGGCATTTCCGAGAAATCTTCATCGGTGTCGGCGCTGCGCTGCTGTTGGCACTTGTTGGAGGTGTCACGATTTATCTCTGTATTGATTCCTACAACGGATCTCGCACCCAGACCATCTTTGAAACGGCAACGTATCTTCTCGCCGCGTTGGTGTTGACCTACATGACCTTTTGGATGCAGCGTCACAGTCGCTTGATGACCAGCGAACTTCAACAGAAAAGTGATGCCGCCATTGAAGGATCATCTCGTTTCGGCATCGCAGCAGTTGGCTTCACGACCGTGTGTCGAGAAAGCCTCGAAACGATGGTTTTTACACTTGCCATTGTGTTCGCTAGTTCAACGCAAGGGCCAACACCGGTGAACACACGGTGGCTTCTCTTCGGCGCGCTAGCGGGCCTTGTGGTGGCGCTGGGCCTGGCATTTGGTATGTACAAGGTTGGACTCAAAGTGAATTTGAAGCGCTTTTTCCAGGTCTTGGGTTTAATCTTGATGTTCTTCGCAGCTGGCCTCTTGGTCGACGCCGTCCAAAATATGCAACGTCTTGGCTGGTTGCCCTTCGGCCAGCAGGTGATGTGGAGTTCGAAGAGCGTGGTAGCTGAGTCCAGTTCGTTCGGTGACGCCCTTCATTCGTTGATTGGCTATGCCGACCAGCCAACGGTGTTGCAAGCAATTGTCTGGATCGCCTACCTGGCAATCTGCCTGACGGCCTTCTACGTGAAGGGTCGCAAACGCCCACCAACGGCTGTTCCTTCCACCGTCCCCGTCTCAGGGGTTGCTGGACTTTCTTAACTGGTCGGGAAGACAGGATTTGAACCTGCGACCCCCTGCTCCCAAAGCAGTACGTATTGCGTACTTAGTAGGAAGTTAGAGCCCTTTACGCCCTAATTCATTGACCTTTTCAAAATCATCTGACCTGGGTGTTTCTGATTTTTGAGGGATGCTTTGAGGGATGGAATCAACCACCTGCCAACTAAGCAGGGAGTGTCCGGTTGCTTAGTAATTAGGACTTACTTCACCCTTCCTTGTCGCTCTGCACCAGCAGAAGCCTGAGACACCTGAGCCCAGCCACTGCGGTGGCGAGTCCGATTATGGGTGCGCATCAACCAAACAGTTCATTCAAAGAACCAGAACGCATCAATTCGTGCCTAACTGTTCTGGTTCGCTCCGAATTCATTTGAATTGAAAGGG
>CAIKCI010000003.1 GCA_903825895.1 uncultured Actinomycetes bacterium | reverse complement strand
CCCCGGTGGCTCCGGTTGCGCCGGTGGCTCCCGTTGCTCCCGTGGCTCCCGTTGATCCGGTTGATCCGGTTGCGCCGGTGGCACCAGTTGCGCCGGTTGATCCGGTTGAACCAGTTGCTCCCGTGGCGCCAGTTGCTCCCGTGGCGCCAGTTGCTCCCGTGGCTCCGGTTGAACCCGTGGCGCCAGTTGCTCCGGTTGATCCAGTTGCGCCCGTGGCACCAGTTGCGCCGGTTGATCCGGTTGATCCAGTTGCGCCCGTGGCGCCAGTTGCTCCCGTGGCTCCCGTGGCACCGGTGGCTCCGGTGGCTCCGGTTGATCCAGTTGCGCCCGTGGCACCAGTTGCGCCCGTGGCACCAGTTGCGCCGGTGGCTCCGGTGGCTCCGGTTGATCCGGTTGCGCCCGTTGCGCCAGTTGCGCCCGTGGCACCAGTTGCGCCGGTTGATCCAGTTGCGCCCGTGGCGCCAGTTGCTCCCGTGGCTCCCGTGGCACCGGTGGCTCCGGTGGCTCCGGTGGCTCCGGTTGATCCGGTTGCGCCCGTGGCTCCAGTTACCCCCCTAGGGCCGATGGATCCAACAGGTCCTTGATCTCCCTGGCTACCCTGGAGTCCTTGCAGGCCTTGAAGTCCGGAACCTCCCGCAGCGCCCTGATTTCCCTGGCTACCTTGGGCACCCTGGAGTCCTTGCGGGCCTTGAGGTCCCTCGATGCCGACTGCACCTTGGTCACCCTGGGGCCCCTGCGGACCTGGAGCACCAGTGTTCCCCGTTACCGTATCGACGAATACTGCAACTTTCTGTTTAGCTGTCGGAAAGACTGCGATGGTACCCAAAGATCCAAGGGACGACGATCGATTCGGAACACTTGCAGCGAGCTCTCTCCCTGTGATGGGTTTTGCACTTGAGGGTACCAATCGATGAACCGGAGTAGCCGCCGAAACGGGAGCGATCGTCGAGATAAATCCCGTGGCCGTTGACATGGCCACAGTCGCAGCGAGGATCTGCTTTTGGAGCGCGCTCTTTGAGGGGGTGTACCTCCCATATCCCTTTTTACGCAACCGATGGCTGCTTTTCGTCACGGGTCCCCTTTAAGTCAAAGGAACTTCTGCTTTCAGTACATCAAAACAAGAGGTTCAGGAACAACTTTCTTCACTTTTTTCGCAACCGGACACTAAGAAGAAGGTAATTCTGGGAGGTTAATTACCCGCTAATGACGTGTGAGGTCTGGGTAAATTTTTCCCAATCTCGTTCATGAAGCTTTCGCAGTGAGAAATGTCACAAGCGCTTGCCGAATCTGGAGTCCACGGAGCACTTTGCACTGCGGAGGACCAGGACTTTCCGACGGTGGTTGGCCACTACGCCAATGCTGCGTTCTCGGTGACACCACTCGACGGGGCGTGATCCTTCTCCACCTGTTCTCAGGTGGGTGGAACAAAACAGCGAAAAACGTTCGCTTGAGGACGATGGGCGAAGGACGTCAATGAAGTGAATGTGTTCGCTCTCGCCACGAGTACGTGACCAAAATGTCCGCTCCATTTCTCACGCAAGAGATCAGGGAGACAGGACCTCTCACACTCCATTGCAAGGCTTACTGTGAAAAGGAAAGTGAATTCAACGTGATCGGGAGAGCGTTCCATGGGTTGCAACCGCCTGCATTGAACTGGTAGTCGAACGCCACGGCATTATTGGCCCCCAGGCCAATAATTTCCGGTGAATTTCCCTCGGCGGCATAGTCGATCAAGTAGGAATTCCCGGCCACTTGATAGGCACTCGAACAGATGGGGCTCCAAATTGGCTGGCTGTTGTAATAGGCCCAGGTTTGCGTCGCGGTTCGCTTCACGAGATCGAGCTGAAGCATCTGAGGGAATGAATACGGGCGGGTGACTCCCTGGTTTGAAGGGTGGTTGTAGCTACCCTGCCCATCGTTGAAGTAGAGGAGTTGGCCGCTAGGGGTAAAGGAGACTGCATGTTGGCCGATCGGGGGCATCGTTCCGGGGGCCAATTTAAGAGCAAAGTGGCGTAGCGACTTGAATTGATACCACTGCTTCGATGGGTCACCAACAATCCAGTCAATTTTTTGCGTGTCGTAGTTGATCCCGATGATGAAGTTTTCGCGACTCGACACGACCAACTCGTTCTGCGCTGGCCAATAGGTCGCTGCGTTCGAGTGAAACCAGTCACCGCCTTGGCTGACAAATTGATTAGGAGTATCGCCACCAGCGGTCATCGCCGCCGAGATGATCTGATAGAGATCAAAAGTTTTGAGAATCACTCCTGACGCATCCACTTCAAAGAACGTTGACTCTACGCTATTGCTGGGCCCGTCAGCATTTAGAAGCATGCCTGTTTTGCCTGGATCAAGGTTGTGCCAAAAGTTAAACGTTTGGTCGACTCCGGAATAGTTACGAATTTGAGCCGTTGTGCCGTCGAGGTTCATTCGAAACAGCGTCGTGCCGAGAGTCATATAAAACGATTGATTGAAGAAACCAGAGACCGAGGTCCCTCCACCCACTCCTGAATCAGCGACCCAGCGGACTTGGCCATCAGTGTCCATCACGACCGGGTTCGCCGTTCCATACGTTCCGCTTGAGAGCGATTTCAGCATGAAATAGCTGTATCCCAAATGCACAGCTGCATTGCGCGACTTGATGATCATCCCCGTTGTGTAGGCCCCTCCTACAGGGTCAACCCACGGCGTTGTCGTCACGGTCGTTGACAGCGTGGTCGTCCCCGATGAGGTGACGACAACCAAGGTCACTTGGTTGGTGTGGTGGGCGTCGCTGGCGTAGAGACCAAAGACGGGAACAGTGATCGTTCCGTTACCCACCAGCGCTGGTCGATTGGTGAAATACGTCTTGGCATAGGTTGCCGAGATTGGCGTTGTTGTCGAACCTGTGAGGGGTTGAATCGAAAACGAGATTGACGTGAGGCTTGACGGTGACACATTAGCGATGGTTACCTCAGCGATAAAGGGCGTGGGGCCGGCCTGAGAGCCCTGAACTGCCGGAGGGGCTGAAACCGCCTGAGCCGCCGTGGTCGGCACAATCGTTGCGGCACCAAGAGCCAGGGTCATTACCCCAACGAGAGGAGAAAACAAACGCCTCATTGACCTCATAACGTTCCTTTACTTTCTCGACGTGCACAGAGGACTACCGCACCGGCAACAGTGAGGAGAACCGCACCGACGACGAGTGGTGCGAAATCAAATCCTGTCGCCGCCAAGGTTAGCGAACCCTTGGCCACAGAAATCGTCAGGGTCGCTGCAGCGGTGCTGATCGATGAAGACGTCGAGATTGATTGTGCTGGCGGTCCGATATTTGTTGCCGTCATCGTAAAGGTGCTGACTCCAGGGCTCGTCGGAGTTCCCACGAGCTGACCGGTCACGGTATTGAGCACCACACCATCTGGAAGTTGGCCTGACGAAACGCTATAGGTCGTTGCCCCTACTCCTCCAGTTGCTGTGACCTGAGAAGCGTAAGGCACCCCAACTTGTGCACGAGCATCGGGCACGTCAGTGAACTGCAGCGCTTGTGCGCTGAGCTCAATCAATTCAACAGATATGCCACTGTTGACCGCTGAGCCGACGGCAAGACAGTTCGTAGCCGACGTGCAGGTGATGCCGTTGAAGCCTCCGTCGGTTTGCGCTACGTCAAGCGGTGGCGATGACGCCACCCATGCCCCGCTTGCATCAGATAATGAAAAGGGAATCACGTGCGTTGCGAGTGTGGAACTACCGCCCGCGTTGCAAACTGCATCGCTGCAGAAAATATCTGACAGGGTGGTATTCACAGAATCAGAAACAGGATTTACCACAGGGGTCTCCACCCAACTCCCCGATGCATCTGAGGCCACGATCGCTTGGGTATCGATGGCATTTTGTTGATTTGCGCCTCCCACTGCGGTACAAGAAGTAGCCGTACAGCTCACGGCGTTGAGTCCGGCACTGAGTTCGGGCGTTACCGTGGAGATTGGTTCTTCGACCCACGCATTTGATGACGAGGTCCAGAATGCTTGGGTGGTCACTGCAAAGGTTGTGGGATCGGTGAATGTCAGCGTCCCCACAGCAGTGCAGTTGGAATCTGTACAACTCACCGAAGAGAGCTGGTCCCCGTCTGCTCCGCCACTTACTCTTGCGATTGGCGTCTCGACCCAAGTAAATGCCGGACTTGTCAGAGAAAATGCGTGAGGGGATGTTCCGTCACTGTAATAACCGGCCCCGGTACAACCAGTCGTCACGCAGCTAATACTTTGCAAAAAGACGTCGGTGGCATTGGGAAGCGTCGTTGGAACCGGCGTTTCGGTCCATCCGCTTGGAAAGTTTGATGCCACAAACGCCTGCGTAGCGGTCCCGTTATTGAAGGTACCCACTGCCGTACAGCCTGAAGGAAGGCAACTCACTGAATTCAGTTGTGCATCAGTGCCGCCAAGGGTGTCGGTAATGTCACTCATCACCCATATACCTGAAGCATTCGTTGCCACAATTGCCGACGTAGAAATCCCATCATCCAGGTAACCCACCGCCACACAAACCTTCCCAGAACAACTCACACTGTTCAAGGTTGTTGCAGGACCACCTTTGAACCCGGGCAATGGGGCTTGTTGTTCCCAGACAAGTGAAATCGGCCCTTGCGTGACTGGCGTCGCACCGACGATTGAGGACCAGGCGAACAGAAGACTTGCGATGACCCCACCTGCGAAACCTTTTGCAATGGATGGAGGCACTGATTACAAGATAGTCGGGCTTTTCATGATTTCTGAGGCAGCCCACGGTGCTGGACGCGGTTGAGGAAGATCTTGGAGATCCCCAGTGACCGACAGGTGAGAAACGGCATTGAGTAACCGGCGAAGGGATGCCATTGCAGCTCCCGTATCAAGCTCCCAGAAGATCGTGCGGAGCCAATGCACGGTGATCGTCGCCCCTTCAAGAATGCTTGAGGTGGGCGCTTCCCTCTCCGATACGATGAAGTCGTCGATCTTATGGAGAAGGAATAGTTCAGGTGCGCAACCCACATGCCGGGATACCTTTTGATACGTCAACCGCAGAGATCGCCGAAGCGCTCCAGGATGTCAGCATCCCAACCTTGATGTTGTCATTGGTTCACATCACCAAGAACCCAGAGCTCATTCGAGGAGCATTAAAGCCGGCGGGGCTCTTCCTCAACGAAGTCCAGGGTTACATGAGCGAAGAGGACAAAGCAGCAGTACGATCGTTGGCCCTTGACATCATCGTTGACTACCGAGATGCCGGTTGCCCAGAGACTGAACCCGTCTCTGATGCGTTACTCCACGAAATGATGAACTGGCTGGTCTGCGAGGAGGTTCCCGACGAATACGTCCCCATGCTCCGAGAAGAGATGGGGCTCGAAGGTGAAGACGCTCGATCAGTTGAGACCAAGACCTCCAGCGCTGCGAAAGCAGATTTTCCTGTTCTCGTTATTGGCTGTGGCGAGTCAGGGCTGTTAGCGGGTATCCGACTCGAAGAAGCGGGGATTCCCTTCACCATCATTGAAAAAAACGCCGGGGTTGGCGGTACGTGGTGGGAGAACTCATATCCTGGGGCACGAGTCGACGTTGGCAACCACTTTTATTGCTACAGCTTTGAGCCAAGCGATCAGTGGACTGAATACTTCGCTCAACAGCCTGAGCTTCAGGCCTATTTCGAGTCGGTCATGAAAAAATATGACATCGACCCCCACATTCGTTTTGAAACAGAGGTCCTTGCTGCTCGCTGGGACGAAGCAGAAAACCACTGGCGCGTTGACGTTAAAACCAAAGACGGAACAACCGAGACACTGAGCGCACGTGCTGTCATCTCAGCCGTTGGTCAACTCAACCGTCCGTTCATTCCAGACTTCCCTGGGGCCGAATCGTTTACGGGTCCGTCATTTCACTCAGCCCGTTGGGACCATGACGTCGACATCTCCGACAAGCGCGTTGCGATGATCGGAGCGGGGGCCAGTGGCTTTCAGATTGCTCCCACGATTGCCCCCAACGTCGAGCACCTCGACGTCTTCCAGAGAACGGCTCAGTGGATGTTTCCGAATCCGAATTACCACGAGAAAGTCGGACCCGGCGTGCAGTGGGCGCTGCGCCACCTCCCCTTCTATGGGCGCTGGTATCGCTTCCTAATTTTGTGGCCAGGATGCGACAAGGGTCTTGAAGCTGCGCGCGTTGACCCGAATTATCCAGACCAACAACGAGCCTTCAGCGAGATGAACGAATTCACCCGCCAAATGTTCACCGACTGGATCACGAGCCAAATCCCCGATGATTCAGATCTTTTGGCCAAAGTCATCCCTGACTATCCCGCCACGGCCAAACGCACACTCCAAGACAATGGTGCGTGGCTCAAAGCGCTGAGTCGCGACAACGTCGAACTCATTCGTACCCAAATCGATCACATTGAAACCGATGCTGTTGTCACCATCGATGGGACACGCCACCTCGCAGATGTCATTGTCTACGCCACCGGATTCCACGCCACCAAGATGCTCTCCCCGATGGAGATCATTGGCCGAGATGGCGTCGACCTTCGAGCAATGTGGGGAGAGCGGCCCGCGGCCTATCTCGGTATCACTGTGCCAAACTTTCCGAATTTCTTTTGCATGTACGGCCCGGGAACCAACTTGGCCCACGGAGGCAGTCTCATCTTTCACTCAGAGTGTCAGATGCGCTACATCGCGCAGTGCCTTGAGTTCCTCATCACCGAGGATTACGCCACCATGGAGCCACGCCAAGATCTCTATGACGACTGGCACGAACGATCCCAGCGTGAAATCAAGATGCTTGGTTGGTCACAGCCAACGGTGAAGCACTCTTTTTATAAAAATGCAGACGGTGAAATCCACATCGTTAGCCCTTGGCGACTTGTTGACTACTGGGGCTGGACAAAAGAAATCGCCATCTCGGACTTTATTGTTCAATAAGAAGCAGCACGACGCTTGCGCCGTTGGTTGCGGTTTGATTCTTGTTTGATGTGATCCTCAAAAGCCAAATCAGCCAGTCTGTTCAACGAATGACTCGCCGCAATTCTGAGGGACGCCCAAATTAATTGAGAGGTCCTTCCTTTTCTGTCATGCAGCATGGCAAGGTTTATCGTGCGCTATCACGATTGACGTCGAATCAAATGCCGAAGCCCAGGTGACTAGATCCGTCGACGCCTTCTCTGTGAACCAAGAACTCCGAGTCCACCGAGCCCTAGTAACGCTGTGGCGAAACCGAGTGGAAGAGTGAGGTTGGTGCCGGTGGCTGCCAGCTTGGCGGTG
>CAIKCI010000002.1 GCA_903825895.1 uncultured Actinomycetes bacterium | reverse complement strand
GGTTCAACGGTAAGTACCAATCGATCTATCACTATGTGTTGAACAACGAGTACCCCTACTCGGTTGGTTGTTTCCGTGGTACCCCCGCAGAACTTCCTCTTTACATTGCTTTTGGAAGTATGACAACGTCTTCGTCGCCAAGCGCTTCGAGCACGAGCACGACCACGACAACCATGGCAGGGATGTAGGGCTCGGTATCTCTGTGATTAAATTCGATGCAACTTCAGACGAGTTTCTAGCCGATCGGACAGGGGTCTTCCGTGCCATGCGCGACCAGACTCCTGTCTATCGGTCACCAGATGGTACGTCGATGAGGCTCACTCGCTATGACGATGTCGTTACAGCAGCCCTTGATTGGGAGACGTTCTCTTCTGCGATCCTGGGGGAGAATCCTCCGTTAGAGATTTTAAATCTTCTTGATCCTTCACCACATACCGACCTGAGGGGGAATCTCTCGCTTGCCTATTCACCGCACCGCATTCTTGCGCTGGAGCCCGAGATACGTTCCATTGCACAATTACTCATCGAGGAACTGAAATCCAGTAATTCCGCCGACATCATTCACCAATTCATTCGCCCATTCACGACGCGAGTGATGGGATTGCTCCTTGGTTTTTCAGACGAGCAGGCCACCCTCTGCCAGAACCTCACCGATGCTGCTCTGCTGTCGAATGACGGGGTCACCCCTTTTGCAGCCTTGATTCAAGAACTCGTTGCCGACCACCGAGCTAATCCAAAAGATGACCTTCTGTCAGCCTTACTGACTCTTGGAGACACAGAAGGCGTGGCACTCTCCGAAAGCGCGCTCCTTGCGTTCTGCTGGGGAATCATCTTGGGAAACAACTGCACGGCCATGGATTCGATCGCCAACGGAATTTATCTTTTGGCTCAAAGTCCTACTCAGTGGCAAGAGCTTGCAGACAATCCGTCGCTCATTCCACAAGCGTTTGAAGAGATGATGCGTTGCGGACCTCCCACGCATAGCAGTGAACGTGTTACGACCAAAGAAGTTGAGTTACACGGTGTCAAAATTCCCGCGGGAACGCTCATTTACTTGATGTGGGGTGCGGCAAGTCTCGATGAGCGAAAGTTTGACAATCCCGATCGCTTCGACATTCATCGTCAAGGAGGGCATCACTTGGCACTCGGGTGGGGACACCATCTCTGTATCGGTGCGGCGCTCGCACGACTTGAAGCTCGAGTGGTCTTTGAGGAGCTCCTCGCTGCCTTTCCCCAGGTGGCGATCGAGGGGAGACCCGAACGTATCCCATCGGCGTGGCAGTGGGGTCTGGAATCACTCACTCTTGCATTTCATCCAGTAACACAACAACCGACACAGGAAGAGAGAACATGACGGAGACGATCGCTCCACCGGAAGTGTCCATAGTGTTCTCTTTCCAGTCTCTACTGGCCCCCCAATAAGTTACTGATCGTTCGCTCTCGGTAGCTTGTTGATCAAGAACCGATTATGAATCGAAACTCACTGTAGGGGTCATGTAAGAAACCAAAGGGATAATCAACAAACCGAGGGTTGTAAAAACCAAACCGGCTCTCGGGCAATTTTGGATGGCGGTGAGTCACGTCATCTACCGGTCCGTCGTCTATGACGAAACCTTCCGGGTGTTTTGGCACTCGGGGGGCATATTTGGATCCATAAAAGCTGACGATGTCAGTAGAACCGTAGAGTTCGCGGACGGTCTGAACGAGAAACGTCGCCATCGAAAAAGAGTCCTCTATTCGAGGGTTCACTTCTCCGAGAGAACAGCCGAGTGGCCGTAACGGGGGCGAGTCGTCGAAAGCCCTGATGACCTCTTCATCGTTGCATCCAAAGCGAGCAGATCCTATCGCTTCGTCCCCCTTTGCCCACTCGGCCCACACGGCGTGATTGCCAGAGACGATGCTTGCTGCCCAAACCAATTCGTACATAGCGCCACCCTACAGGGAGGGTGTTTTTCCAACTGGGGATTGATTATCCCTGTGGTCCCACATATTTATTGTAGGCAGCGATCCAATTCGTGGCTTCCTCATACTGAGCGCTTGCGAGCGACAAGGAGCCGGCACACACCAAGGCATGAAGCCTATTTTCGAGACTGTCTTTTACTCGGGCTCCATAGGCACCGAGAAGTTCCTCTGGCCAAAGATTGCTGGCTGAATTGGGGGCACCACCGAGCTCCAAAGAAACTAAGTGGTCGTATTCGTAGTTTCGAGTGGAATCGCTGCGGCCATAGGCAGCCATTGACCCAAGTTTTTCTGGGTAGGTGACAGATTCGGATGGACGGATTGTTGCGGTGTAGCCAGAAACACAGATGGTCGAGTTAATCGTTGCTTGGGATACCGCTGGGTTCGTACTACCGGGGGTGCAACGAGGGTCTGGAAGCGCTGCCTGGCCTCCAAAGACTCCGTAACTACAAGGTGACTGCTGTGTTCCGAAGACTGTTGAGGAAGAAAGTGTCTGTGGCGCAGGAGTCGTCGTCGTCGTCGTCGTCGTCGTCGTTGTCGTCGCTGTAGGTCTTGAGGTCGGAATAGTCGAAGACACGGGAGAAACAGACGACTGAGAGGTGGCGGAAGTTTCGGCGTTTGAGCAACCAGTCATCACAACAAGAGCGACGATGAGCCAGGGAGAGAGAGTAGGAATTTTTCTGAAGTCCACAGTTTGATCCTATGGCACAAAGGAAAATGAGTGAATAAGCGGAAAAGATGCTCCAAAGATTCAGATTTTGGCCAGGAAGCGCAAGAAAAGAAACTGAGGCTGCGCGGTGTGCGCATCGTGATCGCACGCATGCATCGTTCCTCCATTCTTCGAAAGAAACGACCTCCTTCCCCGTTCATCGATTGGAAGTGCATCAATGTCCGCCCTTAGTAACACCGTCGCACCGGGTCGTCCACCTTCTCGTTCGAAGACTGCTCCCGTTGGAGTCGGGTAAGGGCGCTCAGTGAGCGAGAGAGATTCTGCGTATTCTTTGATGACCTTCGTCGTGCGGTGTTCTTGGAACCCCAACTCAGGGTTTTGGTGAAGGTCTCGCCTGAGGTCGACCATGGAATCGTTAACGTCGTCGACTGAACGATGGAGTTGCTCAGTGATTGATGACATGAGAACAGTGGAGGAGGAGAGGGGATCTGCTCGTAGCCGGCAACGTGAGCGTCGCTGGATCGCTAGCGTGATTAATTCGTTCCACCACTGAGGTGCAGGGAAAATGTTGCCTCAACAGGAGATCCCACAACTCCAGAGCGTGAACCGGTGAAGGTTCCGGTCCCCTTGGCGGTGGCGTAACGTCCCGTGCCACCGAGCACCGTGAGGGGGGAAGAGAACAAGGTGGTGCCATTCGCCCCAGCTTTTGCACTGCCGTTCATCTGGACACCAAGCGTTGAACCGTCAGGCCAGGTATAAGTGACAAAGCCAAAGAATGGGCCGACACCGCTGACGTAGGCAACGTTGCCCAACATCTCCACACCCACACTCTGGCCGGAGTTCGTTGAGGTCCCGATGAGCTGATTCCAGCCGTAGGTGGTTGCCGTGCCCACGGCGTGAAGAATCTTAGAAGCTGAGGTTAACGGCGTCGAAAGTTGAAGCGTGGTGGTGGGAACGGAGGAGGTAGTTGATGTCGCAGCCGTGCTCCCCGATGAACGTGAACATCCCGCAAGAACCAGGGCTCCGACGAAGAGGCAACTAGAGAGGAGTAATCGTGAGGTCTTGTGCGTCATGAGCCGAGCATACTGGTGCGGCATCGCCTGAATCTGAACATGAGAATTTCAATCAATCGAACCGAGCGGCGTTACCCATTGCGACTGCTGAGCGGTGACGTGGGCGATGACGTCAACATCCGAATCGTAGTGGAGGAGCGTTAAGCCCCGTTGTTCCGCTGCGGCGGCGACGAGGAGATCAGAAATCTTTCGTCCCTGAAGTCCTTGCTCGGCGAGGAGGCGTTGTACGGAGCGAGCTCTGGAGATGTGCTCTTCTGAAAGCTCGACGAGAGGAAATACTTGCAGTGCATTCTGCAGGGAGAGCCACTGTTCGTCATCGTGCGCTGAAAATCCAATCTCAAGGTCTGAGATTCCAACTCGTGCAACAGAGTGATGGAGTAAAAGTGGTTCAAGAACTGCACGAACCTCGGGTTTATTGACCCGCGTGAGAACGCTTGTATCGACGAGGTGCGTCAATGCCATGCTGCTGAGCGCTCTTCAAAGGTGAAGCCGGCCAATGTGGAGAGTGCGTCGCCAACGGCTTCAGAGCGATGGGGGTCAACTCGCCGCAAGGCCTCTTCCACCGTTGCTTTGATCGTGGGTGTTTGCAACGCAGCTCGGGCAGATTCCAAGAGTGCATCGTCGATTTCAATAAGCCGTTTGGTCATGATTGAGTATATATCAATATTTAAAAATATATACTCTTGACGTCTGGCCGTGGCCAGTTGTCATCGATGGGACCGCATGTTTCCCAACAACGTGTTGCTGTCACAGTTTGAAGAGGCTTGTGGGAAGGAATATTCTTCCCCCACCTTTCGTGGCAAGATGACAAAGAAGCAAAATGAAGCAGGGAGAAACCACATGATGTTCACTCGTTCTCAAGGCCGATTCGCTGTAGCGGTGTCACTCGCGACGGTGGCGATCTTCGCCGCCGCATGCTCGTCAGGGTCGTCGTCGTCGACGTCCTCAACCACGACGACGGCTGCACCATCTGGACCGACAACGACGCTGCCCACGCTCGTCATTCCGACACAGGCGAAGAGTGCTGCCGTCGCAGCTCTTGTACCGGCCAAGATTGCCTCGTCTGGTCAATTGACTGAAGCCATGGACGCAACCTATCCACCTGATGAATTTGTCTCTCCTGGATCCTCGACCATCATCGGCATGGACGCTGATCTTGGGGTCGCCATTGCTCAGGTCATGGGACTGAAGCCTGTTCTGCAAAACGTGACCTTCGACTCGATCATTCCTGGTCTTCAGTCCGGGAAGTATGACCTCGGGAACTCATCGTTCACCGATACGCTTGCCCGCCAAAAAGTCGTCGACTTTGCTGACTACTTCACTGCTGGTGAAGCGTTTTACACAAAGGCTGGAGACACCACGACGTATTCAAGCCTCAGTAGTTTGTGTGGCCACAGCGTCGCCGTCGAGACGGGAACGACCGAAGAGACCGACGCTCATGCCGCAGCGAAGTCATGTACTAAATCCGGGAGTAAGTCGGTGACCGTTGAGAGCTTTGCAACGCAGAACCAAGTCAACCTTGCTGTTTCTTCCGGTCGGGCCGATGTCGGTTTCGCTGACTCGCAAGTTGCTGGTTATGTCGTGGAGCAATCCAATGGCGAGTTTGTACTGTCGGGCCAAGCCTTCAATGTCGCTCCTTACGGGATGGCAGCACAGAAGGGCAACGGTTTGGTTCAAGCAGTTGCGGCTGCGCTGAGCGTGTTGCAAGCAAATGGAACCTATAACCAGATCCTCACCAAGTGGGGCCTTCAATCTGGTGCGTTAACGCCAATCGCTATCAACAGCGCAACGAGTTAGCAGAACGCTCAATGAGCGAGGAATCTGAATCCACTACGCACGACGCCCCCGTAACGGGGGCGTCGTCGCGCCCGGTCTCCATTAAGGCAGTTCCGGTGCGCCACCCTTGGCGCTGGGTGGGGAGCCTTGTTCTGTTGGTGCTTGGCGCCATGTTGGTCAATACGCTGGTCTTCTCTCAGACCCAGCAGCCCCACCAAAGCGGAAGTCGCTTTGGCTGGAACATCGTTGGGACCTATCTCTTTTCGAGTCAGGTCCTGCACGGGGTCGTGATCACGATTGAACTGACCGTGATTTCAATGGTGGCTGGGATACTGATCGGTGTGCTCTTGGCAGTGATGCGCCTATCAAAATCTCGATTGATTTCGAGCGTGGCTTGGGGATATATATGGTTTTTCCGAGGAACCCCTGTCTTGGTACAAATTATTTTCTGGTTCAATATCGCTGCGCTCTATCCCGTCCTGCGCCTCGGGATCCCCTTCGGACCTTCTCTCTATACCGTGGACGTCAATTCCATCCTCACGCCGATCGTGGCGGGAGCGTTGGCGCTGTCGTTGAATGAAGGCGCGTACATGTCCGAAATCGTCAGAGCGGGAATTATTTCGGTCGATGAAGGCCAAGCTGAAGCGGCACATTCACTCGGGATGTCTCGCCTCAGTGCGTTACGCCTGATTGTCTTACCCCAAGCGATGCGCCTCATTATCCCGCCAACGGGCAATGAGACCATTTCGATGCTCAAGACGACGTCGTTGGTGAGCGTTGTCGCCATTTCAGATCTCTTGCAAGCGACGAACAGTATCTCGGCGCAGAACTATGACGTGATCCAACTCCTGATTGTGGCCAGTCTTTGGTACTTAGCCATGACCACGGTGTTGTCCATTGGTCAGTACTACCTTGAGCGGCACTATGCCCGAGGCTCAACGCGTGAGCTTCCCTTGACGCCGATGCAACAACTGAAGCGCAACATCCGCCACTTCAAGCCGGCGGTCACACCACGTGAAGAACGAATGATCGGAGCTGACCATGAGTAACGCTGGATCAACCCCAATGGTCAAGGCCGAGCAAGTCCATAAGTCCTTTGGGTCCTTGGAAGTGTTGAAAGGTATTGACCTCGAGGTGGCTGCTGGTGAAGTGATGTGTCTAATCGGTGCGTCGGGGTCGGGCAAGAGTACGTTTTTACGGCTTATTAATCATTTAGAGAAACTGGACGCTGGGCGTCTTTGGGTAGATGGCGAACTTGTCGGCTATCGCCAAGTTGGCGACAAGCTCTATGAACTCAAGGATAAAGAGATCTGTTCGAAGCGATCCGAGATCGCCATGGTCTTTCAGCGTTTCAACCTCTTTCCGCACCTTTCGGTCCGAGACAATGTGACCATCGGGCCGGTCAAGGTGAAGCATCAGAATGCGAAAGCGGCAGCTGAACGTGCCGAGGTGTTCCTTGAGCGCGTTGGCCTGAGCGACAAAATCAAGGCATACCCCAATCAACTATCGGGCGGCCAACAACAACGCGTCGCAATTGCGCGAGCATTGGCAATGGATCCAAAATTGATGCTCTTTGATGAACCAACGTCTGCGTTAGACCCAGAACTCGTGGGCGAAGTTTTAGACGTGATGCGAGGACTCGCAGATGAAGGGATGACGATGGTGGTGGTCACCCACGAAATGGGATTCGCCCGAGAAGTCGGAGACTCGTTGGTGTTTATGGACGACGGACAAGTCCTCGAGCGTGGGAATCCAAAAGAGGTCCTTATGAACCCCCAACATGAGCGCCTGCGAAGCTTTCTCTCTAAAGTTCTCTAGAGATGAAATTCAGGTCGTGGGATCCATCGGTGGTGAGAGGTCTTGCAAGGGTTCAATTCGCTGAGGGAATCGGAGTGTGGCGACAAAGGTATCGCCCATCTCGGTTCGTCGACCATCGCTCTTCAGCCTGCCGGGCCATCCATTGAACTGATGGAATCCGTCTGCGGTGTAAATCGTGGAGGACCCGACGCCTTTTCTCCGCCACGCTGGGTCGACGAAAACTTGATCAACGGTCCCATCTTCAATGGACCAGCGCAGTGCAGCAACCTGCTCCTCGCTGCGCACCGCCATGGAGAAGAATTCAGCATCGTTCACAATGGTTCCGGGAGGTCGCAGTTCACCAAGAAATGCGACCAGAGAAACCGACCTTGGCACTCGATCTGCTTCGGGTAGTGCGACGAACCACAAGGGAGGCGCCGGTCCTGTCGACAGAGGGTTTACTGCAATGAGTGGGCGATCTTTTTGATCGGTGTCGGCGCTCCAATGAAGGTAGGCATCGGGCTGGGCATCGTCGTCTTCAAGGATTGCGCCGTCTTCATGATCGTTGCTGACAAAGCACTGCACTGACCATCGCCCATGAGACAAGGGCCGTCGGCGCAGATACCAAGCTGGCGTGCCAGCATTGGGGAATTGCGTGGCCAAGGAGTTAGGGCCGACGAGTTGCCCGACGATTTCTGCGGATAGCCATGAGACCGGCAGCTGTTGACAATGCAACGATGCCCCCAAGAAATCCTAAGGGGGAACCGGTTGCTGCCAAACTTGCTGGGGCCGCAGTGGTGGGAACCGTTGGAGTCGGTACTTGTTGGCTGATCGTCACGACGAGGTTCGCGTCGTTCACCTTGACTTGGAAGAGTGAACTGTCATAGACGATTTCTGATTGGAAGGCCGCGTCAATGGTGTTGGCTCCACAGTCATAGGTGGCTGGGCTCTGCTCTCCGCTATTGAGAAGCGAAATCTTGACATTATAGGATTCTATTGAAGATGGGTCAGCAGAACAGGCGCCGGTGGTTTGAAGTTGAGCCAACATATCGGCGGCCCCCTGGGTTCCGCCGGCGGCGACCATACGATCGCTCGACATCACCACCCCTGGATCTCCTATCGGCGGTTGAGATTGCTCGACGCCGAAGCCGTGCTGAGTATCTTCAGGAGTGGATATTGATGGAGTAATCGACGCATCTGGAATGGTTGTTTCGTAGCCTATTGTGACCGATGCGGGTGTAAAAGATGCACCGTCTACGGTGAATGATTGACCGATTGCTGGTGTCTCGTAATAGTCATTTGTCCCCGGCCATGTGTAGGGTCCAAAAGTAGCGTTACCACCGTGGAGATAACCCGTCCCCGAGTCGCCAAAGAAATCGCTTTCACTGGTCCAAGCCAATGAAGATTGGTCAAGAACGCAGTGCACGCTTACGCCACCTGAATCGGTTGCGGTGAGGATAGGAATCACTGAGGTTCCGATCGACGGCGTGACGGAAACTGCACCACTTGTTTGAATTTGGAATCGAACAAGGTTTGACGTTGTTTTTTGGAGACCGAAATACGGAACACAGGACTGGAGTGTTGAAGCTGCGGGAAGTGTGCTTGTAGCATTGGGCGGCGCCCCCGCCGCTCCGGCCGGCCCGGTTGCCGCCAAGTTGGCAAGTGCACTCACGCCACCTGTTGTGGCGAGAGCGGCAGCTCCAAATCGAGAAATTGATCCGACGGATTTGGCAAGGGAGCTCATGTCTCTATGATACAGCGCTACCGTGTCCTGCGCCGGCAAGGTTCATTCTGGATCGCACTCCTCAAGTGGCCTGGTGGCGATACATCCTTAAATTGGGTGCCCTAGAGTAAAAAGCATGAAAAAACTCATCCTTGCAACTCTCGCGGTGTGTGCCCTTTCCTTGGCTGCGTGTTCTTCAAGTTCGACATCTTCCTCTTCGTCATCGGCGACGGGAAGTCCTGGAAATTCGGGAATGAGTACAACGACGATCGTCATACTGAACTCTCAGGATGCAGTTGCTGCCTACACGAAGGCCAATACCGCCTATGGCAATCATCTCTCGGTCTACAACATCAACTATGAGCGGCCGGTAACGCAAGCCCAAATTGATCAACTGATTGCTGACAACAATGCGTCGATCGTGGCCCTCCATCAAATGGCAGCAGCTCCCGAAGCCTCGGCGGCCTGCAAGAACGACGTTGCGAATTCACTTCCGTTTTTCCAGCGAACGCTCCACAACAAATTGGGAACCTTGGTGGGGAAGAAGTGGAGTGATGCCTACGCCTTGTTGCCGATAGCTCCCGACAAGGTCCCGTATTTGGATACGTTGTTGGCCGACTGCGCCGGACCTTCAGTTTGATCACCGCATTCACAGGGTTGAAAAGAATACCTGTGGGGGATCACTGTTTGTTGAAGGAATCGAGCAGTTTGATCAAATAAAAACATCGAGTTAGTCGAACTCGTGGAAATGGCTTAGTCCATGTGCGAGCGAGGAGTGCCAGGGCGTAAGGGCCGTTTGAATGGTTTCAAGCAAGAAGTTCATCGCTGCTCAACGGCCGAGCGTTGAGCGGGTTTCGGGATTCTCGCTCGGGTCTTTCAGGACCCTGCGCTGACGGCGATTAAAAGAATCTGGGCCGAGCGCCGAAGAAGCAATTCGCCATCCTGTGGAGTCGATCGATCTGATTTCGATCCGATTCAAGCAGTTTGAGCGGCATCCCGTATTGCGCTGGCACTTGAAAAAGTTGCTGATTTCGCTCGCTAAATCGCAAGTGGAGCGGGCCGCCTCAAGATGGCAAGGCAACGTATTTGCCGGTAAAATTGGGTGGTAGGTTTTCTTTTCCCTTCAAAAATAGAGATTGCATGAAATGAGCCAACCATTTGTTTACGATATGAAGGTGGATCCAAGTGATCTCACGACGTCACACGGAATCATGTGCGACATGGTTGGTTACCACAAGCGAATCCTTGAGATCGGTTGTGCCACTGGATATTTGACAAAAGAATTTCGCAATCGGGGATGTTCAGTAGTGGCAATCGAGCGCCACCAAGAATCCGCCGAGAAAGCCCAACAGTTCGCGGAGCGAGTCATCATCGCAGATCTGAATGATACCGCGACCTGGGGGGAATTGAACAATGAGCAATTCGATATCGTCGTTGCTGGCGACGTGCTCGAGCATCTCAATGATCCGCTCGCTGTCCTTCGACGAGCGACGCAGCACCTTGTACCGACTGGCACGGTAGTGATTTCACTGCCGAACATCGCTCACGCAGATGTCCGGCTGGCGCTTCTCGCAGGCCGCTTCGACTACGGCCCCTTTGGCCTGTTGGATTCAACCCATCTTCGCTTTTTTACGATGGAATCCGTCAAGGAACTGCTCCGAGAAGCAGGCCTTGTCCCGGTAGAAATTCGCCGAGTCATCGTCCCAATCTTTGAGTCAGAGATAAAGATCAATCGGGGAGAAGTGTCAGCACGTTCGGTCGTTGAGGTCCTGCGTGACCCGGAAGCCGAGACATATCAATTTGTGATCCGGGCAGTCCCGGACAACGGGACGCAGTCTCTTCGCACGATGGCAGAGCAAATTGAATCTCTGCAGAATGAACTCTACGTCGAACGCGTTGCACGAGTGCGGGCAGAGGAGCAACTCGCGACCCAGCTCGAACAAGTTCCAGGTCTGTCCTATGATCGCGAAGAACTCGCACGCTTGCGAGCGACCAAGATCCTTCGGTGGTCAGCAGGTCCACGAAGGGCGTGGGGAAAGATCAAGACGAGGGGAGGGCAGCGCAGTGAGCAGTGAGACCGACGGTCTTCCACGGCGCCTTGCTTTCTATCTGCCGCAGTTCCATCGAACGGTGGAGAATGATGCGTTCCATGGTGCGGGCTATACCGAATGGACGCAGATCGTTCAGGGTACGCCACATTTTCCTCGTCACCACCAACCAGTTTTACCTGGCGAACTTGGGTTCTACGACCTCCGGGTTCCCGAAACGCGCTCGGCGCAAGCGGCGTTGGCGAAGGAGCATGGAATCTCAGGGTTTTGCTATTACCACTACTGGCACGGTGGGGAACGGTTGCTCCATCGTCCCCTGGATGACGTGCTTGCCTCGGGTGAGCCTGATCTGCCGTTTTGCCTTCTCTGGGCGAACCATGACTGGCGGCGCAAATGGCATGGTAGTGACGACGAACTCCTCGTCGACCTGACCTACAGCGAAGAGGATGACCGCGCCCACATTCGTTGGTTGCTCGAAGTGTTTCGGGACCCTCGGTATATCCGAATTCAGGGCCGTCCTGTTTTCGGGATCTATCTTCCCAAGGGATTACCTGATCCGTTACGAACAATTACGGTGTGGCGCGAAGAGGCAGTAGCAGCAGGCGAAGAATCACCGTGGTTCATAGCGTTTGAAGCGAGTCACGTTGAAGTCGATCGCGTGGGGGACCCGCGAGTACTAGGGTTTGACGCCAGCGCTGAATTTCCACCACACCAACTTAGTGAACTCCTTGCGTTCAACTCGGTGCCGCCGATGTTTGACGCTGAAATGGAGGATCTTCATTTTGACTACGCCGAGACAATCCGTGCGTTTTCGGAGCGTCCGGACCCAGAGTGGATTAGGTACCGGTGCGTCGCTCCCGGGTGGGACAATTCTGCCCGTCGGCCTCACGGCGGAGCACTTATCCTGAAGGACGAAACCCCCGAGATGTTCGGCGCGTGGTTACGGGAGACCTTGAGGGAAGAACGTGACCGCCGAGGACATGACGGTATCGTCTTTATCAACGCGTGGAACGAATGGGCAGAGGCAGCAATGCTCGAACCGGATTCCGTTCGTGGTCGGGCGCGCCTTGAAGCAACACGTGCCGCAGTGATGGCACTCGGTGGCGAACTTTCTGACCGAGCCACCTCGCGGGTGGAGGGTGAAATATTTTCACCTGATGACATCCCATTTCCGGCTCTCTGGGAGAAGGCTGTGGCATTGCAGCACACGTTGAGTGGCTTTACTGCAGCCGCTCATCGTCGTCAGCAGGACGTCGTTCGACGAAGTGATGAAGCCATGGCGAGACTTCGTCAGGACAACGAGGACCTTCTCGCAATCATAGATCGGCGTGGCATCGGGAGAGCCCGGCGGCCACTGCGAGAAGATGGTCATGCCCTAAGGTCCGTCCCAACGACAGCCAATGAAGACGCAGGCACGCGCTATCTCGCGCTTCTGAAGCAGGTCCTTACTCGCTCCCTCTTTCTCAATGATGCTCCCGGGAACGATGCAGAGGCAAAGGAGAAACTCCGAAGATCTCGATCGCAAGGGCTGGACTGGCCAGACGAAGCAGAAACGATGATCGGGTTGGCTCGTCTTGATCATCTTGAGTGGTGCATCAAGACCGTCCTGGAAGAGGGGATCCCTGGTGACCTTCTCGAAGCGGGAGTCTGGCGAGGCGGAGCATCTATTTTCATGGCAGCCGCTCTTGAAGTCTTTGGGGATACGTCGCGGAGGGTCATCGCCGCAGACTCCTTCCGAGGTCTGCCAACTCCGGACGCAATGTTGTTTCCGCAGGACCTCGCTACAGATTTGTCGAAGTACGAAATACTCGCCGTCAGCCTCGAGCAGGTGAAGGCAAACTTCGAACGCTACGGGCTCTTGAGCGATCGCGTGATTTTCCTCGAAGGATTATTTAAAGACACCCTCCCGATCGCCCCTGTCCAAGAAATCGCAATTCTGCGGGCCGATGGGGACTACTACGAATCGACGATCCAGATTCTTGAAGCGCTCTATGACAGAGTTCCCTCTGGTGGTTTTGTCATTCTCGATGACTACTGGATCGTTGAGCAGTCAAGGATGGCAGTCACGGACTTCCGGTCTGCTCGGTCGATTACGGCAGAGCTCCATGACATTGATTCATCCGCCGTCTACTGGCGTCGCCCATAACGGCATAATCAGATGCAAGTGATCTACGAGAGAAAAGGAGAGGCGGCATGAAGCTTCTCCTTCACATCGGTCCACCGAAGACCGCTACGACCACGATTCAAGAGATTCTCAGTAGCCTCCGGCCCGACTTACTGGCTGCTGGCGTGTTTTACCCCGAAGGGCGAGTCCTCAGCCATGCTCCTTCGCTTCGCTCAATACAGCATATCCAAGTAGCGTTCTTAGTAAGCGGTGAAAACCTCAACAATGCCCGTATCGAGGAGATCGAAGAACCGCTTCATGTCGAAATCGGGGACTGGATACTTGCCGCTCGGGCATCGAATTGCTCTGCCCTGCTGCTCTCAACAGAAGCGATGGCCGAACTCTCCGCCGAGGCTTGGGTAAAACTTGATTCCGCGTTCACCCAAGCAGAGGAATACGCAGGGATTGAATTTGAAGAGATTGAGGTGTTCTATACGCGACGCGACCCAGAGGCGCAGGCGAAAAGCGTGTATCCGCAACTGGTTCAACTGGGCAGTTGTGCGAGCGTTGACGAGGGCATGCCACTCTTCGTTGAGCACTACGAGCGTCTCTATGAATCAATCGAAGGCATCTTGGCAAGTCTTCCGAAGAACTATGAAATTAGGTCCATCAACTTTGAGACCGACAGCATTGAGGGTGAACCGAGCGATCCGAAAGGCTTTACCGAGCGATGGTTGCGAATGGTGCTCGGAGATGACTTTGTCGACACCATGGACGCCGAACTCCTTTCACTGCGACGTAACGAGCGAATCAGCGACGAACGAGTCGAAGAAATTTTGGCCTTCAACCGGCTGAATCTGCCCCCAGGAAACTCCGAGCCTAAACCGTTCGCTCTTAGCCACGGGGTCACGGACGAACTCGGTCGAGCCCGAGAGCGATTCTCGATCTTCATGCTACAGAACCATCGAGTTCATGGATCCTACAAACAGATCCGGAGTCTGAGCGCACAGAACGATGAGTTGCGGTCCATGATCGAGAAGCTCGAGGATCGCTCAAGGGAACTCGATGCAGTCCGGGCGACAGAGATTCGGATTCTGAGCGCACAGAACGATGAGATGAGGTCCATGATCGAGAAGCTCGAGGATCGCTCAAGGGAACTCGATGCAGTCCGGGCGACAAAGAGCTGGCGCTACACCCAATGGGCTCGTCGGCTCTGGGCTCGGCGCCCGTAATCCAACCAGAAGCAACTCGACCGCTTGTGGTCTACGTCGGGATGTCAGCCGGGGGCTTGGTCAACGTGGTCATTCCTTTGCAACCTTGGTGGGGAAGAAGTGGAGTGATGCCTACGCCCTGTTGCCATAGCTCCCGACAGGGTCCCAACGGTTCTCGTTGAAGACGAGGGATCCATTTCCTGCGTCCCCTGGTGTTCTGGCGAAGGTCTCGAGATCGGACCGCTGCCATGCGGCATCTGTGCGAGGGAAGAATCCGAAGATTTTGCTCCTTAATCGCTGAGACCAAGAAATCCTAAGATCGTTGGGCTCGCCCCTTGGTCAAGCAATTCTCTTCGATACGAACGCCAAAGGGCAAACAAGCCAAGACCGGCGATGACCTCAGCGGCGATCTTGGTCACGATAAATTGGTGGGTACTGAGCCAGTTGATAAGGGTGTTCATAGTGGCCTCCTTTGGTTAAGGGCAGTCTTCCCGGTGGTTGTAACAAGGGTCCTGTTACAACCCTTTCGTACACTTGAAGCCATGACCACACCACAGCAAATCCAACAGAACCTATCCATCCTTCGCACGCGTATTCTTCGTGGCGAGATCGGCACCGCCCCGCACTGGCAGGGAGCCGATGTCGTCATCCTTGGAGAACTTCCCGGAGAGTCCGAGCCCGGCTTCTACCCTGACCCCCTTTTCGTGCGCACGGACTTCCCCGATCAGCTGAGTTGGCTCTTCTACGAACTCAAAGCAGCATTCGTTGAAAGCGTGGACTTCGACAACAAGTTCTACTTCTATGGCACCTTGGCCGAGACCGCAATCCTTTACTGCGACCGACTGGGGAAACGTGAAGACGTGACTGAGCTTTTGCTCAACGTTCTCTCGTGGGCCGATCGCTTGGCCGGCCAAGCTCAGTGGGGTGAAGAGATCCCTTCGCGCACGTTTAATTAGACATGCAAGAGATGCAAGGCGATATCGGGCCATGTTGTTGTTGATTTCACTCTTTTCTCTGATTTTTCTTGTCGTTCTGATGGTTGCTTGGGGAGGAATTTTATTGACGGTGTTGATGTCGGCAACGATGTTGCTGGCTTTGTGGGCACTCTTGAGGATGGTCGAATGAACGAAGGTATTCCCCCAAAAAGGGTTGACGCCCCCATTAGCAAAATAGATGCGGGTAATTCGCCAAACCAAAAAAGCCAAACGTCGTCATCGACGCTGAAGGCTCACGGAATTTTGTTACACCCGCGTGAGAGACTTACGCCTGTTCTTCCACAAAAAGGGGTAGCGCTATGTCTGTAACGGTAACAACGAGTTCCGTCGAAATTGTCGATGTCTCGATCAGTGATGTTCACATCGTGGCGGAGTTCAACGCCGCCAGTGAACTCGGGAAAGACCCCCAGGAGTTCTTGGGCTCACTGTTGTCTCTCGGCGCACAGGTTGTCGCTCTGGGCTCCCACACGGCCAGTGCCGAAAAGATCGATGCGTCTATTGACCAAGCAAAAGCGTCTATTAAGGAAGTCGCCAAAGACTTTGAAGCCACCATTGAAAAACAAGTAGCGAACTTTGCCGCCGAAGACGGCGAGCTCGTCAAGGGCTTCACCTCAATCATCGATCAGTTCCGAGTTGGGATCGAAGAGATGACCGCTGGCGAAGACTCGCCGATGCGCTCGGCCATGCTCAAAAGTCTTGATGACGCTAAAGACAAGATTCACAAGGACATCAAAGAGCAAGTGGCCGCCCAACGAGCCGACATGGCCGATCTTTTAGATCCGCAAAATCCAACGTCACCGTTGCGCTCATTGTCGGACAAGCTCGATGTGTTGGGCAGTGCGGTCGAAAAAGTTCAGCTCGAGATGACGAAGGAAGTGGCCGTGGCCGAATATGCCGAAGCAGGCGTCGAAGGGGGACTGGACTACGAAGATGAAGCAATCGGCTGGGTGCAGCAAATTGCTTCCTTGGCCGGCGATGACTGTGTTCCAACGGGTAACGTCACCGGGCGAGTACCTCGCAGCAAGAAGGGCGACGCCACCGTTGACTTGAAAGTTGGTGCCAACGTGGCCGACCGCTTGGTGGTCGAAGCCAAGAACAGCCCATTGAGCAAGCTCGATTGGGAAAAAGAGTGTGTGGGATCGAAAGACAATCGAGCAGCGAATGCTTTCATTGGACTCTGCAAACACTTCGAAGACATGCCTAATGGAAGCCGGTTGATGATTCTCGATTCTCAGTCGATTGTCTTAGCTTTTGATCCTGCTAAAGACGATGCGCAACTCCTCTACCTCGTCTATCAGTTGGTCAAGATGAATGCGCTGAGTAGTTCGGGCCGCATTGATGAGCTTAACATTGCTGACGTGCGAAAGAACTTGGACGATGCGGTCAAGGCCCTTGAGAAGTTCGATGGCCTGATGAAAGAGGCATCAGCCATCGAGAACTCTGCCAGCAAGATCAAGACCCACGCCAGCGCTATCCGTTCAATCGTTGCTGATTCACTTGGTGCAGCACAGGTGGCCATGGCACTTGATGTGAACTTCGACGAACTGGCACAACCCATCGTGGGCCACGAACTCGAAGAGGGCGACGACGTCGAAGGCGAGTAATCGGCGAGTGCTTGGCGAATCAAGCAACAGCATTCCCTCTCGAAGCGTTTGCTTGCGGGCCTCCGTCAGGAATGTGGAAAATCGATCAGGAGTGAGATTGCTTGAACGTGCTTCGCGGAGATTGCCTCTCGTGGCGTCAAGGAGATCTAAGAAACTTCTTGGCGTCAAGATCGGCACTGATCCCGCCAGGGCGATAAGGGCTCGATCACCGGTCATGAGGATCGACGAGGTCGATACGGCAAGGTCAAGAAGGGAAACGTCATCGATATCAGTGGGGAGCACTTCGTGCTCCATCGATTGATCGAGAGAGAGCTTGCGAGTTGGCGAAAAGACTCGAGAAACTTCTGGTGATCAGAAAGATCTTGTGCGACAAGGGGAAACCCTGAGAGACGCAGCGAAGGTTTTGACCCTCTTTTTTGTTACACCCATCGTTTAGGGTGTGAAGCATGTCACTTGAAGCCTTGAGTCCAACAATCATCACTGGATGGCTCGAATGCGAGCACTCGCTCACCCTCCGCCTGAAGGGCTCTTCTGCTCCCCAGGCCTTCGGGGAGTTTGCTGATCTTGTCCGAGAGAAGGGGACCGCCCACGAAGAAGCCGTGCTGGCTCGCTATGAAGCAGAGGGCTTGCGGGTCCTTCGAGTTCCCGAAAAGGGCGAGAGAACCTTTGAACAGTGGGCAGTCGACTCTAGGAGCTTTTTGGACTCGGTGGACGTTGACGTGATCTACCAACTTCCCCTGGTCCACAACAGTATTAAAGGTGTTGCGGACTTTCTTGTAAAAGTCCCCTCCGATGGGACCTCGAGCCAGTGGGAGCCGGTTGATGCCAAGTTGGCACGCAGCGAAGGGAAACCCGGTCACTTGCTGCAGATCTGTTTTTACTCTGAAGCGGTTGAGGCACTCGTCGGTGCGCCGCCAAAATTGATGCACTTAGAGCTTGGTTCAGGAGTGCGCGAGTCGTATCGTTTTGAAGAGTTCGGGCCGTATTGGCGACGGATGAAATTAGAACTGTCTCGAGCATCGGAACAAGGCGCCCCCCAAGGCGAGACGGTGCCGGAGCCTTGTTCCTTTTGTGATTTCTGCGACTTTCAAAAAATCTGTGAGACCCAGTGGCGAGCTGAAGATTCACTGGTCTACGTCGCCAACCTCTTAAAGGGTGATCGCCAAGCGCTCCAGGAAGCCGGAATAGAAACACTTGAAGCATTGGCAACGGCGGCAGAGAGTTCAGCCCTGCCGACAGAGCGCTTTGAACGCGTCCACGAACAAGCTGCGCTGCAACACGCGCAACGCAAGGATGAGTCGGCACCGATTCCCTTTCGACACCTTGAGCCCGGCGACGATCCAAGCTGGGGTCATGGCTACTCTCACCTGCCGAAACCAGCCGACGGTGACGTTTTCTTTGACCTTGAGGGCCACCCGCTTTTTACGGCTGAAAAGGGCATCTTCTTTCTCTTTGGCTTGCTCTATGAGGAAAACGGCGAGTGGATCTACGACGCTCGCTGGGCTCATGACTTTGCGTCCCAAGAGCGTGAAGCGGTGGAACTGGTGGCGTTCTTCGATGAGCGTCGACGCGCATTCCCCGATATGCACGTCTATCACTACAACCACACCGAACGTAGTTCACTTACTACGATGACCGCTGATACCGAGGCGTCCGTTTCGTTTGCACACTTAAACTCTTCGGGTCTGTTCGTTGACTTATTAACGGTCGTGCGCAACGCCTATCAGATGGGGATTGAGTCCTATGGCTTGAAGAACCTCGAAAGGGTCACGGGATATAAGCGATCAGAAGGGATCAAGGCCGGCTCGGGAGCAGTACTGCTCTATGAGCAGTATGTCGGAGACGCTGATCCCCAATGCTTAGATGACATCGCGCTCTACAACGAAGACGATGTGCGCTCCACGAAAGCGTTACGTGACTGGTTGGTCCACCATCGCCCAGAGGGCCTTCGCTGGCGAGAGGCAGTCTTGCCAGAATACGAAAAGAACCTTGAGCTCGACGAGCTCGAGACGGCATTGTTGGCCTATGAGCCTGGATCGAATGAACACCTACTTGGCAACCTCATTGGCTATTGGAAACGTGAGCGCTCTGCTCAATTCACACCGCTGAGAGAACAAGTATCACAACCTGTTGCGGACTTGATCGATGACCTTGATGTCATTACCGACCTCACCGTCGTTCAGCACCATGTCCTCGATGTCGATGAAGTGACAGGAGTGAGCAAGGAACACGCTTCGTTTACCTTTAGCGAACAAGAGATCGACGAAGACTGGGGTGACAAGGAAGTGTTTGTTGCAGGAGTTGACGGAACCACAAATTTTGGGAAGCTGGGTGCGCTAGACCTTGAAAAAAGAACCATTGAGTTGTCCTGGAAGCGTGATCCCGATCAACGTGACTTCATGCCGGTCTCAGTGATCGGTGATAACTGGGTTTACCCGCGGGGGAAACAAGATGTCCTGATCGAAGCCGCTCGAAATATCCTGGCTAATCCTCAGTCGTTACCCGGGGTGACGAAAGAAATTCTCCGGCGAAACAAGCCCAGGTTCGTGAGCGGGAAGGGGCCCCAAGACGGCATCTTTACTGACGATATCGACCAGATGGTCGGCTGGATCGGCGAGTTAGATCAAAGTGTGGTCGCCGTTCAAGGACCGCCAGGGACGGGCAAGACCTACCGTGGCGCACGCATGGTGCGAAAACTTCTCAACGAAGGTAAACGGGTGGGTATCTGTGCCCCGAGTTATGCGGCGATCGGGAACTTTATGGAAGCAGTGGTCAAACTGCACCAAGAAGAAGGCGGATTTGAGCTCAACGCCGCTCAAAAGATTCGCGATCCAAAAGCAGCGAAACCGCTAGAACCTCATGTGCGCTATTCGCCGACCAATAAGACCATCGCCAATGCCAAATACAACCTGGTTGGTGGAACGAGTTGGTTCTTTTGTGGCAAAGACCTGATCGCAAATCCTGTCGACTACCTGATTGTTGATGAAGCGGGCCAAATGTCCCTCGCTGATGTCGCCGCCATGTCGCTGCACGTGACCAATGTCATTCTTCTTGGTGATCCTCTCCAGCTTGAACAAGTCTCCAACGCGCTGCATCCTGAGAACGCCGGGAAAAGTTCGCTTGAGTACCTCCTTGATGGGGACCTCACGATTCCAGAAGACAGAGGGGTCTTTATCGAAGAGACTCGCCGCATGCACCCGAGCATCTGTCATTTCATCTCAACGCAAATCTACGAAGACCGATTGAAGAGCCATAGTTCCTGTGAGATGCAAGTAGTGGATGGCCACGGCGCGGGTCTTCGGTGGATTGAAGCGCATCACTCTGATAATTCAACGGAGTCAACAGAAGAAGCAGTGTTGATTGCAGCGAAGATCAAGGAACTTCTTGGGGCGATGTGGACTGATCAAGACGGCAAGCAGCGACCGCTGCAAGCGAAAGACTTTATGGTGGTGGCTCCCTTTAACAAACAGAAAGACGAGATCAGACGTGTTCTTGACCTCGATCCTTCTTTGGCGCCAATCTCTGAGTCCGTAGGAACCGTCGACAAGTTCCAGGGTCGAGAAGCGCCGGTCGTTTTCTTTTCGATGACGACTTCAGACGGAGCGGACATCACCCGGGGGGCAGATTTCTTATTCTCGAGAAACCGACTGAACGTCGCAGTGAGCCGAGCGCGCAGTTTGGCCTACCTCGTCTGCACAGAAGCGCTTCTCGGGACGAAGGCGTCGAAAGTAGACGACATGCGCCTCATTGGCACATTGAACTCGTTTGTTGAGGTGGCAGATCCTGCCTGAAGAAAACGTTCCCAAATTCTTAGCCAGGAGCACTTTTGCTGTGGAACGTGACGCCAAGTGCGTGGGATGATCTGAGGATGAAGAACCGCGTCACCACAATGCTGGGAATCGAGATCCCAATTGTCCAAGCACCCATGGGTTGGATCGCCCGGTCGGCCTTGGCGTCAGCCGTTTCCAACGCTGGAGCGATGGGCATCATCGAGACATCGTCGGGGGAGCTCGACAACATTCGCATCGAGATTGCGGCGATGAAAGATCTCACCGACAAACCCTTTGGCGTGAACATCGCTCAAGCATTTGTGGCTGACCCTCGCGTCATCATTGATTTTGTTATTGCACAAGGCGTCAAGTTCGTCACGACGTCAGCGGGGAGTCCAACGAAGTACACCGCCCAACTTAAAGATGCGGGTCTGACCGTCTTCCACGTGGTGCCAACATTGCGGGCAGCTGAGAAAGCCGTGAATGCAGGCGTCGACGGCTTGATTGTTGAAGGTGCTGAAGGGGGAGGATTTAAGAATCCCTCACCAGTGTCAACCATGGTGCTCTTGCCGGCGGTGACTGAAGCATTTGACCTCCCCGTCATTGCAGCGGGTGGTTTTCTTGACGGAAGAACAATGGCGGCCGCGTTGGCCTTGGGCGCAGAAGGGGTTCAACTCGGAACGGTGATGGTGGCGTCGCAGGAATCACCCGTGCATGAGAACTGGAAGCAGGCAATTATCGGGGCCGAAGAGACCAGCACGGTGTTTTTGAATACGCACACGTCCCCTGCGCTTCGGGCTTTGAGGACTGAGCGCACGAGCGCACTTGAATTCGATCACACGACGAATGCCATGGGATCATTTGGCAAGGTTCACGACGTCTATTTCGGCGGCGACCTGGAAGCGGGCATTGCCTTGACGGGCCAAGTCGCCGGTCGTATTACCGAGAGCCGTCCAGTGGCAGAAATTATCCGTTCGTGCGCTCAAGAGTGCGAAGAAACCCTAGAGCGACTCCACGCTCAGTATCCCAGTCGCTGAGAGTTGTCGACGCCTTAGGGCAAGGGGTGGTGTTGGAAGAAGTTCCACATGATGGCGTTCGCGCTTATGGCGAAGGTGGTAAAGCCAACGACCTTGGCAATGGAGCGCGTGAAGCTACTCCCGGGCCAGGCGTGACCGCCATTGGTGATGCGATAGAGCTCGACCGATGCGTTGTGGGGGCATGAATAGGAAATGAGCGTGACGCCGTTGGCAACCTTGGACATCGATGGCGTTGGACTACAGCCATTTCGCTTGGCCCATGCCTTGGTTGAGAAGGGGATAGATGGCAGGCCCCCGACATTTCCTTTCGCTCCCTCTTGAGCCAAGGTCTTCCCCGATCCATCAGCTGCAGGAAGTTGCAGGGCAGACGGCCCGATACCTCCCTTGTAGGCGACATAAGGGTCAGCGGTTCCGTGGAATGCAACAACCGGAACCGGTCGCTTCGGGTGGCAGCCCGGGATGATGGTGATCCCTGCAACCGTTCCCACCGAGGCCACTCGTTGCGAGAGCGAACAAGCAACGGCCGAGGTCATAAACGCACCATCGGAGTATCCAGAAAAGAACACGCGGCGCTGATCAATACAGAGATTGTGTTCAACGGTGGTGAGTAAATCCCCGAGATATGCCAAATCGCTACTCCCGAGCGTCGTATTCCAGTGGGGAACGGAATAGGTCACTTCAGGCGTGATGGTGATGAAATGATGCGTGGCGCCATAAGCGCCCCACCCCGAAGCGAGGACCTGGATTGCAGCGGGCTCAGACCATCCGTGAAGATCGAAGACGACCGGGAGCGCCGTGTGTCCCGTATAGGAGGGGGGAATGTGCTGAATGTAGAGACCTTGATCGCCAGAAGATGCGTAGGGCAAGGTTTGCTCCCCGGGAGTGACGGGGGGAGCGCTGCATCCGAACGACGGAGCAGCAGCGATGGCGGCACTAGCGGGAGAGGAGGCAGTCACTTGCAAGAATCCGGATGCCCCGATGACAAGGGCCAGTGCGCTGAAGAGTGCGCGAACTCCTGTGAAATTCCACATCCTCAATTCCCCCGATTGTTATGCAGCGAGCTGTTGGCCAACTCATCTGTCAGAGAATCCTATCGGGGAAACGAAGCCGAGCCCGGAGAGGAGGCCCGGTCAATCCCAAATCACATGTCCAAATGAAGCGTGAGCCGCTCCTCCACAAAGTGGGCAGCGAAAGGGCTTGCTTTGGGCTTCCGTGGGGAGCGTTTCCAGGGGCCCTGCGCATTGTGGACATTGGTTTTCTTTTATTGACTCACCAACGGCACCTTCTTCCTCATCTTCCTCATCATCAAAGTCAAGGGGCTCGAAATCGTCGTAAGCGGGGCGCGTGAGGGTATAGATCTTGTGACAGGCCAAACAGGCGACAGGTTCAAGAAAGGTGCCGAGCATCCCAACGCCCGTCATCAAGGTGTCATCAAGATTGCATTCCTGGCAGTGATAATGAATAGAAGTTCCCATAGCCCCTGTCTATCGTCTGGCTGTATCAACCAAGAAGTTCCATCGAAGGACCAGAACGCATCAACTCGTGCCTAACTTCCCTGATATCGGCCAAACCCACCTTTATTGATAGGTTCTCTTTATCCAGGCTTCTAGTCTCAGTCTACAGAAAGCATTGGGGTTATGACAATCAGGTACTCATCAAGCATTCGGTTCTTTCGCAGCACTCTTGTCCTCGCAACAGCGTTTTCCATTCTCGCTTTCATGGCCTTGCCAGGACGTGCCAGTGCAACCACGCCCTCGACAACCGCCGTGACCCCAATCACTGTTGGAGCGAACCCCTTCGGTGTCGCCGTGAGTCCGGACGGATCGAGTGTGTGGGTGACCAACTATGGCGCCGGCACCGTCTCGCGCATCGCTACTTCTAACAACACCGTGACCTCAATCACTGTTGGAGCGGAGCCCTATGGCGTCGCCGTGAGCCCTGACGGATCGAGTGTGTGGGTGGCCAACGCTGGCGGCACCACCGTCTCTCGGATCGCTACTTCTAACAACGCCGTGACCTCAATCACTGTTGGAGCGGGCCCCATTGGCGTCGCCGTGAGCCCTGACGGATCGAGTGTGTGGGTGGCCAACTATGGCGCCGGC
>CAIKCI010000001.1 GCA_903825895.1 uncultured Actinomycetes bacterium | reverse complement strand
GGTTGAGCAGAGTTTGACCGACGACGCAGCGACAGTGGTCCCCGACGGTGTCGAGATATCGCTTAGTGCGTTGTAGGTCTGGGCTGTGTTGTTGGCTCCCGTCTGAGCCAGGGGCGTGGCCGTGGGCGGTGGGTCAACGGTGGGGGTAATCGTTGCGGAGCCAACTTGGCCGTTGGAGTCCGAAACTTGGTATAACACGGGCGTGGCCGTGCCCGTGTACACACCAGTGCACGAAGCTCCAGCGGGGATATTCGCCGACGAACACGGTGTGAACGTCACGGATCCATCACTATTGACGGAATAGACGCCTTGTCCAGCCACGGCGAGCGTGGTAGCAGTGCAGTTCGGAGAAACTTGACTCCCAGAGCAAAGTTTGAGTGACGATGCCGTCAGCGTGCCACCCGACGAAGCCGTGTCCCCTGCGAGCGGAGTAAGGGTTTGCACCTGTCCCGCGGAGCCGGTTGAAGTAACGGGATTGACAGACATCGCTTGGACATAGAGAGCATTCACAACCCCCGCCGTTCCCACGGCAACTGCTACCGGATCGGCGAGCACGACACCTCCACTTGCCGTCGTCGTTCCTAGGGTCGTGCCAGACGAGCCAGAGACAGTGGTCGCAGATAAAACAGTCAACGACGACGAGACATTGCTGAACGTGACCGCATACGTCCCTGGCCCAAGGTTGGGGAACGAATAGGAACCGTCTGCTGCGGTCGTCGTCGTCACCGGTTGACCCGCAAGAGGGAAGCCACTGGGCCAATTAATAACCGTTCCGTTGGATGTCGTCAACGTTGCCGTTGTCCCGCCGACAAAACCCCCACCCTGTTTCGATGCGACTCCCGATATCGAGGACTCGCAACTCGACGCCGAAGGAGCGAGGACGGTAATCGTTGCGCTTGTTGGCGTCATGTTGACTGTGGAACCCGCATCAAGTGCAGAGGCAGAGGCTGTCACAATCGTGGACTGATCGGTCAGGGTCGGAATTGGTCCGGTGCTGGCTGGGCAGGGATACTTCGCAATCGGCGAAGTGCACAGTTGGGGCTGATCGCCAACCGAGACGACCTTTGCAGTTGCCGTAAACGAACTCGATGCCCCCGCAAAAGTCAGCGAAAACTGAGGTTGCTGTCCCGTCGTGCTGACGGGAAGTGTCGCAAGATTAATTGCCGTCCCGGTCTGAACCGTGACATTCTGCCAGCCAGAAATTGGATTTCCGCTCGAATCACTCACACTTAATGTCGCGCTCGTCGGGGCCCCCGACCCGCCCAACGTCGGAGAGGTCAAGGTGAATGAACTCCAACTCGATGCACCACTCCCTGACGCACAACTCAGTTGAGGAGCAAGACCGCTGGCCGCAAAACTCGCTTTCGATGCGCAGGGGCTGTTGCCCTGAAGGTCAACCGTTGCGATAAAGCTTCCGTTTCCATTTTCCCACAAGCACGAGGGGTTCGATGGGTCTTGCGTCAGGCTATACGGGTCCACACTCGAAAATGCTTTCCCCCCAAGTGAGCCTGTCAGTGGCCATCCCGAACACGCTGCATTCGTAGCCACGTTGAAGCAGACGAGTGACGATCCGAAGGGAGCGGCTTCAAGCACGTACGATCCCGTCGTGACTGGGACTTTGGAGTACACGGTCGAGCCATTCAAGAGTGCATTGGCTACCGAAGTAGCTAGACCCGAATTCACCGTTATCGACGCCCCGTTACTACCGAAGCAATTCTTCGAATTCGTCGCGACGGACGGGATGACGCAAATTCCCTGAATATTTCCCGAAGCGTCCGGCTGGAGGTAAACACCGGCACTTCCATTGTTCGCCGATACCGTGACTGCTGTCGACCAGCCAGAGCAGAGTGCCGACGTTGAGGGATCAAAGCAGAACAACTTGTTTCCGCCATTGGTGCCCCAAATCTGCCCATTCCAGTTGAAGAGCTGCGGTGTATCCGAGACATTGCCATCACACGGGTGGCTGCGATCACAGGTACTCGAAATACCAGAGATTGCGTAGGGCTGTCCTGAACAAGGAGCTCCCAACCCACTATTGGCGCTGGTATCGACGCACACCAAGCTGCCCGTGGCAACATCTTGCGCATAGATCTTTGAACCGCTTAACGCGAACCCGTGAACCCAGTCAAGAAATCCCGAGTCAGGCCCACCGCCAACGGTGGGGGTATTGGTCTTCACAAAGCCCGTTGGGGTGGCGCCGTTGCTGCAGACCTGCGGTGACGCAAGGTTTGAAATGTCGATACATCCAAAA
The DNA here is from genome assembly GCA_903825895.1 of uncultured Actinomycetes bacterium. Lineage (GTDB taxonomy): Bacteria > Actinomycetota > Acidimicrobiia > Acidimicrobiales > RAAP-2 > CAIUMH01. The sequence goes on along the minus strand of CAIKCI010000001.1, from coordinate 2,952 downwards.
CCGCCATAGGTACTGCTTCCATCTTGGTCATGGACTTCCGTAGGGAACCAAATCTTGTGAGTGTTGTTATTCACCCATTCGAAGGCCTGCTCGTTGTCAAGCAGGCTATTCATTGAGCCAGCATTTTCAGGAGCGTAGTACGGCCAACTCCCCGAACAAACAGTTCCGTTCAAATTGTGGCAGGAAAGCATTGAATTCGTATGGTGGGGCATTGAAAAAACGTGCCCAGCGTTATCGAAGGCCACGTCCCAACCGTCCCCCCCGAAACGGAATGCTGCAGAGAATGCTGCGGGGTATGTTGTGACACTCGCTGAGGAGCTCGCTGACATCAGTTGATTACCGCTTCCATCGGCACCGTTTGACGTGATCGCCCCTGTTGCCTTCACTTCGTTTACCGCTGCCCATCCCGTGAGGGTGGTGGGTGCGGTTGACGTAAACGTAGCTCCGTTATCGGTCGAGTACTGAACCGTCCAACCAGTCGGCGCCACAATTTGTGTTGCTGACGAAAGTTGCACAACGGAGGGATCAATCTTTTGGAAGATTGTCTCCTGGTTGGTCGTTGCGTCAACGACAGGTGCCGTTGCCACCAAGTTGACAACGCCGCCGTTGGCGACGGTTGAGGGGGCAGATAAAGCAGTAGCAAGTGTGGCGGCTCCTGACGTCGGAGGAAGTAACCCGATTGCAACAATTGACGCCAAGAGGCAAACAAGCAGCTGAACCAGCCACATCCCCCTCGCTCCGGCGACAACCTTCATTTTTGATCCCACCACTTTCGATGTCGTTTGCCGCGGTTTCACACTTAAGACTAGTTATTCCCGAAGCGAATTAATATGGCCTATTGTTTAGCATCCCTGTGAGCAGGGCCCAAAACGATCTTCGGCAAATATCCCAACACGTGGACATAAGCGCAAAGCAGTCGAATGCTCGCTTTTTCGGGGTAGCCTCAACCTCTACTTAAGAGTCAAGTCATCATCTAGCGTTGTTCAAGCGTACGACGAGTTGTCTGAATCTCGTTATTCTTTCGCCTGACCTAGGCTTCCAGCATGGATTCGAGGCGCAGGACACCAAGCGAGCGGTCCCTTCGTACCTCAGACAGGATTGATCAAGCAGTACTGCGCTCGATTGCCCGCCAAGGCGTTGATCTCACGTCCATGAAATCGGCGTCTGAAGAGGCTCAGATCTCCATTGGACCGTTGTATGCCCGATTCGAGTCAATTGATGATCTCGTCGCCCACCTGTATGAACGCTCCATCGGCGCCCACCTCGAAACCCTCCTTGAAAATCTCGGGCTTTCGATCTTCAAAGGTGATGAAACAGCAAAAGCGTGGGTGGCCCGTGAAATGGCTAAACCTTCGACTGAATCACAGGTTCTGGTTGAATTTCTAGCCGTCGCCCGCCGATATCCCTTCCTCGGCGAAGTCATCCGCCTCCATCTCACCACCATCCTCAACGACTACCTGGCGTCTAGCCCAGCTCCCGCTTCAACATCTTTCGTCTCGATCAATATTGTCTTGGGTTACCTCTTCCTCCTACCAATACTCAGCAAGCAAGACAAAGAGCTCACAGGGGACCTCATCGACTTCATGGCGTCATTGGTCTTGAATAGCGATTGTTGGAATGAGCCACCGAGTCAGGCAACCCCCCTGCATGCTGAATTGCCAACGATCGATTTGGGTCCGGACGAATCCTTCATGGGTGACATCGTGACTGCAGTCATCAAAGTCATCGCTCAAGTTGGCTTCGAGAAGGCCACGGCCAATCGGATTTCGCGTGCGGCGGGCAGAGACTTTGCCAATACCTACCATGCCTTCGAATCCAAAGACGAATTAATGGAAACGGTGACTTCGGCCTACATCCCTCAGATGACCGCCCTGAGTTTGGCCCCCTTTCTCGGCATCCCGCGCGACCAATATCTTGTGCGTTCGGCTATCAACGGTGCATCACTCGCAGCCGAAATTAACCGCCAACATCGCCAATTGCGCTTGGAATCTATCGTGGCGGCTCGGCACCGCCGGCCACTCACCCTTGCCATGCGACGAGAATTCTCGAAGTCAGACACCACCTTGATGGAACTCATCAATCAGCACCTTGGCGGGGCAACAGACGAACAGTGCCATCAAGCTCGCCTTATGTGGCTCGCCATCCGAGCTAATTCGATTGGAATATCGATGCTGGCTTCAAATACCTCGCTGCTTGAACCGATTGATTGGGTGGCAGCGAGTAGCGCTCTCTACGCTGAACTCGCCAATCGTGGATTTGTCGCTACGTGACGGACTCTCGCGACGACATCACGAAAGCGAAGTCGACAGTAACCACCGTGGCTCGAGAACAGAGGTGGATTTGATTTTTCACATCACGATTATTGGCGGAGAGCATTGTTGGATGAATACCAAGTTTCAAGTCACTTCCCTGAGTGTTGTCTTTGAAGCCTTACGACCCGACCAATTCTCTTGCCCTTGACGTGTCACCATTGTTCGTGAGCCGCCACGTCCCAGCGCTACGCCAAGAAGGATTAGCTCTGACATCATGCGCCGCCATGACGGTGAGGCACAGAGCCGAAGTGCTTCGAGGTCGGCAATGATGGCTATTGCTAACAACGATATTCAACTACCCCCGGTAGGTCATGTCCTACATCTCTAAGCAAATGCCGGGCACTGTTCTTGAAAGTGGCACCAATTGCAGAGCTTGGCCTTCTTGGTCGGCCAATGCTCCTGCGCATCACAGGTCTTGATCTCTTCCCAAATTTGTAAAACCTGACTCTTGGCATAAGTACCACCACCACGTGCTCTAAGGCGAGCAGCCTTCGAGCGTGATCGGCTGATGAGCAGGAAACGTCACCTCGAGATGTTTGATGCCATTGATAAAGGGGCTTTGGAGGCGAGCAGCAGGACCTGCCTGGCGAATCTCTGGCATGCGATCTAAGAGGTGTTCAAACATCACCGCGATCTCCAT